>JADJRJ010000030.1:657741-1315482 GCA_016712265.1 Gemmatimonadota bacterium
CGTGGCCACGTCCACCTCGATCTCATCCCCCTTCGAGAACTCGCCCATGAGGATCTTCTCCGACAGGGGATCCTCGATGTAGCGCTGGATCGCCCGCTTGAGCGGCCGGGCCCCGTATTGCTCGTCGTACCCATGCTTCACCAGGAACTCCTGCCCGGCCTGGGTCAGCTTGAGGGTCAGCTCGCCCTCCGCCAGCCGCTTGTGGACTTCCTTCAGCATGATCCCCACAATCTGCCCGATGTGCTCCTGGGTCAGCGGGTGGAACACGATCGTGTCGTCGAGCCGATTGAGAAACTCCGGGTTGAAGGTGTGTTGCAGCTCCTCCTTCACCTTGTCGGCCATCCGATCGAAGTTCGCCTTGAAATCCGGCGCACTAAAGCCCACGGACTTGTTCCGCGTGATGTCCTTGGCCCCCACGTTCGAGGTCATGATCACGACGGTGTTCTTGAAGTCGATCACCCGGCCGTAGTTGTCGGTCAGGTGACCTTCATCCAGGACCTGCAGCAGGATGTTGAAGACGTCCGGGTGCGCCTTCTCGATTTCGTCGAGCAGCACGACGCTGTACGGCTTGCGACGCACGGCCTTCGTCAGCGTGCCCGAGTCCTCATAACCGACGTATCCCGGGGGTGCCCCGATGAGCCGCGACACGGAGAACTTCTCCATGTATTCCGACATGTCCACGCGGATCAACGCGGACACGTCGGCAAAGAGGAAACGGGCCAGCGCCCGCGCCAACTCCGTCTTGCCGACGCCGGTGGGTCCGCAGAAGATGAACGAGCCGATCGGACGCTTGGGGTCCTTGAGGCCGGCCCGACTGCGGCGAATGGAGCGCGCAATCGCCTTGATCGCATCTTCCTGCGCGATCACGGACTCGTGCAGCTCCTCCTCCATCCGCAGCAAGCGGGCACTCTCCGCTTCCTGCAACCGGGTGACCGGGATCCCGGTCCAGCGGCTGACGATGAAGGCCACTTCCTCCTCGCCCAGGACCGGACGATGGGACTGGCGTCGCTTCTCCCACTCTTCCTGCTTCTTCCGGATATCGCCCTGCAGTTCGCGCTCCCGGTCCCGCAATGACGCGGCCTTCTCGAAGTTCTGGTCGCGGACCGCCGCTTCCTTCTCGGCGTTGACCTTGTCCAGCGCCTCCTTGAGCTGCGCGACATCCGACGGTGGCACCTGGGCCGCGAGCCGGGCGCGTGCACCAGCCTCGTCGATCACGTCGATCGCCTTGTCGGGCAGGAACCGGTCGGTGATGTAGCGCTCGGACAACTTCGCCGCCGCGACCAGGGTGTCGTCCGGCACCACCACGCGATGGTGGTCCTCGTACTTCGAGCGCAGCCCCTTCAAAATCTCGACCGTCTCATCAATCGAGGGCGGCTCCACGATCACCGTCTGGAAACGTCGCTCCAGGGCCCCGTCCTTCTCGATGTACTTGCGATATTCATTCAACGTAGAGGCGCCGACGCACTGCAGCTCACCGCGCGCGAGCGCGGGCTTGAGCATGTTGCTGGCATCGATCGCGCCCTCAGCCGCACCGGCCCCAACAAGGGTGTGCAGCTCGTCGATAAACAGGATCACAAGCTTGTTCTGCGCGATCTCGTTCATCACCGCCTTGAGCCGCTCCTCGAACTGCCCGCGGTACTTGGTCCCGGCAATCACCGCGGCCATGTCCAGCGACAGCACGCGGTGCTCGCGCAGGGCATCGGGACAGTCCCCGGCGGCAATCAACTGGGCCAACCCCTCGACGATGGCGGTCTTGCCCACGCCAGGTTCACCAATGAGGACCGGGTTGTTCTTCTTGCGACGCGTGAGGATCTCCATCACGCGCTGGATTTCCTTGGCTCGACCGATGGTCGGATCCAACTGCCCCTCTGCGGCCAATTGGGTCAGATCGCGGCAGAAATGGTCAAGCGCCGGCGTCTTGCTCTTCTTCTCACCTTTGGCGCTGCTGCTTGGCGTCGGCGCAGCCGCTGGCGGCGGGGTCGGGGTCGAGGTGGGGGTGCTCGTCGACGGATCGGTGCCGAGCAGCCGCAGCGTCTCCGCGCGGGCCGCATCGAGATTCACACCGGCGTCCGTCAGGACCTGGGCCGCGATCCCCTTCTCCTCGCGCAGCAGCCCGAGCAACAGGTGCTCGGTGCCGACGTAGGAGTGCTGGAGCTCGCGCGCCTCGCTCATCGCCAACTCGAGCACCTTCTTCGCGCGGGACGTGTACGGCAGGTCAGGTGCCATCGTCTGCCCCGCCTTGCCCTTCTTGACCGTCTCCTCGATGCGTTGCTGGACGTCGTCCAGATCAACACTCAGGCTCTGGAGCACGGCCGCAGCGACGCCCTCGCCCTCGCGGATCAACCCGAGCAGGATGTGCTCCGTCCCCACATACTCGTGGTGAAGGCGTTGCGCCTCCTCCCGAGCCATCTGGAGGACCTTGCGGACACGTTCGGTGAAGTTGTAGCCGTTCATCGCATACCTCGCGGATAACCGTCCGTCAGTGCTTCGCCTGGTCAGTTTCGGCCCCGAGCGCTTCTCGGACATAGCGCGCCCGCGCCACATTGGCCTCTTCCTCCCCCAACACCCGTCCCTCGGCGTACCCCAAGTGCGCCGGCTGGCTGAAAATCAACAGTCGATTCAGGGTCTCCACGCTCAAGCCCGTGATCAACTGCAGTCCCACCGCAAGCCGCACGCCGCTGAGGTAATTCATCGCCTCCTCGAACGTCAGGCTCCGTGCAAAGCGCAGCGTGCCATAGGCGCGCCACAACTTGTCCTCGATAATATAGCCCGCCTCCCGCCACATCACCCGTCGGGCGTCATGCTCCCGCTTGATCACATGGCTCACCACCCGATGCAAATGATCGACCAGCTCGTCCTCGGACCGACCTAACGTCGTCTGGTTCGAAATCTGGAAGAAATTGCCGATCACCTCACTCCCCTCGCCGTACAAACCCCGATACGTCAGTCCCATCGCCTGCAGTCCGGAGAGCACCTTCCCGATCTCCTTCGTCAACACCAGACCCGGCAAATGGATGAGTACCGATGCCCGAAGACCGGTTCCAGTGTTGGTCGGGCAGGCGGTCAAGAACCCGAATTCCTCGTGGTAGGCATAGGGGAGCCTCGCCCCGATCTCCCGATCCACCGCAAGGAGGGCGTCGACCGCTGCTCGCGTCGCGAGCCCGCCCCGGACCGTCTGCAGCCGGAAGTGATCCTCTTCGTTGACCATGATGCCGTGGCCCTGTCCGACGAAGACCGCCGAGCCGCCGCGTGAAACGCTCCCGTCGAGGGCCGCGAGCTCTCGGCTGACGAGGTGCCGCTCATGCAGCAACCGTCGGTCGTTCTGGTCCAGGTCCTCGAGGCGCAGGAGGACCCCACCCTGCAGCGACGGCAGGTGTGGCATGGCGTCCCGGAGCATCTGGAGCACCCGGACGCGCTCGCCCTCCCGCGCGCGGCTGGTGAAGGCGATCCCCTCCAGGTTGCGGGCGAGCCGGATCCGGGTGGAGAGCACGACATCCGCGTGCTCCCCACCGCCCGAGAGCCAGCCCAGTCCCCCCTCGGATACCGCCGAAAGATCGATGGTCACTCGACGTCCCTCAGCTGGTCACGCAGGCTCGCGGCCAACTCGAACTCCTCGCTCACAATGGCGCGTCGGAGCCGGTCTCGCAGCTCCCCGACCGTCGTGGCTCGGGTGAGGATTTCGGGCGCCGGCGGAAGGTACTTCCGCCCGACATGCTGCACGTTCCCGTGGACCCGGCGCAGCAGCTGGCGCAGACTGGGCTCAAACGTCGCGTAACAATTGCCGCATCCGAGCCGACCAACGGCGCGAAACTCCTTCAGCGTCAGCCGGCAGAAACTGCAGGTCGCGTCGTCGCCCCCGCCCTTCTCGTTCGCCACCTGCTGCTGCGCCGCATGGAGGAACTCGCCCAGCACATTCTTCGGCGTCGCATGCGTGGTCGGCTCGATGCCGCGCTCCGCGGCGCAGCCGGCGCACAGGTGCACGAGCGTAACCTCCCCTTCGACCACCTTGGTCAGGTGGACGCTGGCATCCGTTTCCCGGCAGGCATCACAGAGCATCTCAGGCCACAACTCCCTTGTCGGCAGTCTCGGCCAGCATGCCGTCCGCCAACACCATGGTCCGACTCGCCCGCGCGGCCAATGACGCATTGTGCGTCACCACCACCATGGCGATCTCGAGGTCGCGCGCCAGCCATGACAGCAGATCATGCAGGCGCTCGGCATTCCCGTGGTCCAGGTTTCCTGAAGGTTCGTCGGCGAGGAGGATGGCGGGATCGGTCGCCAGCGCACGCGCCACGGCGGTGCGCTGCTGTTCACCACCCGAGAGCTGGGAGGGATGATGATCGCGTCGTGGGGTCAGGCCCACGCGGTCGAGCAACCGCTCCGCACGCGCACGGGCATCGGCGGAGGACATCCCACCGATCCGCAGTGGCATCATCACGTTCTCGAGGGCCGAAAATTCACGCAGCAGGTGATGGAACTGGAAGACAAACCCGACCTTTCGGTTCCGCAGCAGCGCCAACTCATCGTCGGTGCGCCCGTCGATGCTTTCGCCATCGATCCACACTTCGCCGCGAGTCGGGCGATCGAGCGCGCCGAGAACGTGCAGCAGGGTGCTCTTCCCCGCCCCGGACGCCCCAACGACCGCGACCATCTCCCCGCGACGCACATCGAGGTTCACGCCGTTGAGGATGGAGAGGGTTCCTCCATCCCCACCGCGAAAGGTCTTGGCAATTCCGCTGGCTCTCAGGACGCTCACGACTGGCTCCGCGCTACGACGAAGACTGGCGGGCGGACGCCGCCGCCACAACTCCGACCCTATTCATGGCGGATTGCCTCGATGGGATACAGGCGGGCCGCCTGCTGCGCCGGATACAGCGTGGCGAGCCCGGCGATGGCCACGCTCGCCAGCACCGTCACCACCACGTCGACCCACTCCGTGGCGACGGGCAAGTGATCGATGAAATACACCGACGGATCGAGGCGGATCAGCTTGTATCGCCCCAAGGCGACCGACACCGCCAGCCCCAGCACAAGGCCGAGCCCGGTACCCACCATCCCGATGGTCAATCCTTGCGCGAGGAAGATGCGGCGTACGGACCGTGCGGACATTCCCATCGCCTTCAGGATCCCGATCTCTCGCGTCTTGTCCGTCACAACCATCGTCAGGTTGGAGACGATGTTGAACGCCGCCACGAGGACAATGAGGAGCAGGATCACCCCCATCCCCAGCTTCTCCAGCTTGAGGGCCTGGAACAGCGAGCTGTTCTGCTCCTGCCAGTCGACCGTGCGATAGGGGTACCCGAGTGACTGCGCGATGCGGGGGGCGACGTCGTGCGCCACCCATCGGTCCGTGGTGCGCACCTCGATCCCCGTGACGGCGGAGTCCAGGCCGGCGAGCTCCTGCGCGACGGCCAGTGACGTGTAGATGTAGGTGTTGTCGTATTCGTACATCCCGGTCTCGAAGATGCCGGTCACCTCAAACTGCGCAGTGACGGGGACGAACATCCCGGTCGCCGCATTCGGCTTGAGGTCCCCTCCGGTCACGATGGTGATAGTGTCCTTCGGGTAGGCATTGAGCTTGGCGGCCAGCAGCCGCCCCATCACCACGCCGCGCAGGGACCCATCGGACGCGCGGAACGAGAAGTCACCCTGTGTGGCATGCTGTCGCACGGTCGTGACCCCTTCCTGACCATCGGCCAGGGGCTCGATCCCTGCGATGAACGCCGCCTCCCGATAGTCGTGGCCCGCATTGACCACCCCCTGGGTCAGCACAAACGGCGCCGAAGCCACCACCCCTGGCTCACCCCGGACGCGGCGCTGCACCCCCTTCCAGTCGTCGATCCGCAGGTCTTCGCCATACGGAAGCACGCGAATGTCCGGGCTCCCGATAAGGATCTTCTCGCG
Organism: Gemmatimonadota bacterium; assembly: GCA_016712265.1. NCBI lineage: Bacteria > Pseudomonadati > Gemmatimonadota > Gemmatimonadota bacterium. Next base: position 663,646 of record JADJRJ010000030.1, read on the forward strand.
CAAGTCGCGCTGCAGGCCATTCATCACGCCCATCACTACGATCAGCGCGCTCACCCCAACGACCACGCCCCCAATGGCAATCAGGCTAATAAATGACAGCAGTCGCGAGCCGCGCCGGCTGCGCAGGTAACGCCAGGCGATCCCCAACTCGAGTCGGCTCATTCCGGTCGCATCGTCGGAAACAAGATGACGTCCCGGATGTTCTGCGCCCCACTGAGGTACATGAACAGGCGGTCCACGCCGATGCCCACGCCCCCCATCGGCGGCATCCCGTACTCCATGGCCCGCAGGTAGTCCTCGTCCACCCCGGACGCCTCATCGTCCCCTGCGGCCTTCAGCCGCGCCTGCGCCTCGAACCGCTGGCGCTGGTCAATCGGGTCGTTCAACTCGCTGAAGGCATTGGCCAGCTCCCGCCCCTTGGCGAACAGCTCAAAGCGTTCGGTCAAGCCCGGCACGCCGCGCTTGGGCTTGGCCAGCGGCGACAGCTCGACCGGATAGTCGACGACAAACGTCGGCGTCTCAATGTGCGACTCTACCAGCGACTGGAACATCTCGTCGAGGACCTTGGGTCGGCTCAGCGTCTCCACCTTGTGAACCCCAATGCGTGTCGCCCTGTTCCGCAGCGCCGCGTCGTCGAGCGCTTGAACGTCCTCCCCCAGCGCCCGATTCAGTGAGGGGAGCCATTCCATGCGTGGGAACGGCGGCTGGAACGCGGGCACATCCACGGCACTGTCGGCCGGGAGGAGCAACCGCTCCTCGGCCGTCGCGGCCTCGGGGCCCAGCACCCGACGCACCGATGCCGACGCCCGCACGAGCAGTTGCTCCACCCGACCCATCATCACGGTGTAGTCCGCATGGGCCTCGTAGAACTCAAGCATGGTGAACTCGGGATTGTGCGTCCGGTCGATCCCCTCATTCCGGAAGTCGTGGCCGATTTCATACACCCGGTCCAGGCCACCCACGACCAAGCGCTTCAGGTAGAGTTCATCTGCAATCCGCAGATAGAGCGGCATGTCCAGCGCGTGGTGATGCGTCGTGAACGGGCGCGCCGAGGCACCGCCATACAGCGGCTGCAGGACTGGCGTCTCGACCTCGAGGTACCCGAGGTCGTCCATACAGCGGCGCAGCTCACTGACCATGCGGCTGCGCGCCACAAAGCGGCGCCGCACATCGGCATGGACGGCCAGGTCGGCATACCGCTGCCGGTATCGTTGCTCAGGATCGGCGAAGCCGGAGTGCCGCACCACGGTTCCGTCGACAATCTCGTCCTTCCCGTACGGCAGCGGTCGCAGGGACTTCGCGAGCATCGTCACCGACTCCACTTTCACCGTCGTTTCGCCGGTCCGCGTGCGGAAGAGCGGCCCGCGCACCCCGACAATGTCCCCGATGTCGTAGAGTTCGAGCTGCGCCCACACCGCGTCGCCCAGCTCGTCGCGCCGAAAGTACGCCTGAAGCCGTGACTGTGCGTCGGCGAGGTGGGCGAACACCGTCTTGCCGTGCGGGCGCCACGAGACGATCCGGCCCGCCACCACCACGCCGGGCCCCTCGGCGGCCTCAGGGGCCAGGGCACGCAATGCGTCCGACGTGGTATGCGTCGACTCCCAGCGATAGGCAAACGGCTCCACGCCTAACGCCTGCAGCTGGGCGAGTTTCTCCCGCCGCGCCTGGAGGACGAAGTTGAGTTCCTCGCTCATGCGCCCTGCCCGGCGCCACTCGCCGCCCCGGCCCCAAACTGCTTGAGATACGCCTCGATGAACGGATCGAGGTCACCATCCATGACCCGGTGGACGTCAGGCACCTTCAACTCCGTGCGAAGATCGTTGACCATCGTATAGGGCTGGAACACATAACTCCGGATCTGGCTCCCGAATGACACGTCGGACTTCGTCGCGTCGAGCTTCGCCTTGGCCGCCGCCTGCTTCTCCACCTCGAGCTGGTAGAGTCGATTCTTCAGCTGTTTCATCGCCGTGGCCCGGTTCTTCCCCTGGGAACGCTCCTGCTGGCACGCCACCACGATCCCCGAGGGAATGTGCGTCAAGCGCACCGCAGAACTCGTCTTGTTCACGTGCTGCCCCCCGGCCCCACTCGCCCGGAAGACATCCATCTTGATGTCCTCATCCCGGATCTCGATGTTGATTTCCTCATTGACCACCGGATACACGAACACCGAGGCAAAGCTGGTGTGCCGGCGGGCATTCGAGTCAAACGGCGAAATGCGCACGAGGCGATGCACCCCGGTCTCCGGCCGCAGGAACCCGTACGCCGACGGTCCACGCACCTCGAGCACCGCGCCCTTGATCCCGGCCTCCTCCCCCTCCGACCGGTCGAGCACCTCCAGAGCGAACCCGTGACGCTCGGCCCACCGGATGTACATTCGCTCGAGCATCTCCGCCCAGTCCATCGCCTCCGTCCCTCCAGCGCCCGCCGCAATCTCGATCTGCGCGTCCCGCCAGTCATCCGGACCCTGCAACAGGGACTTGAGCTCGTACGCCCGGAGGTCGCCCTCGATGGCCGCCACCTCCCGATCCAGCTCGGCCACCATCGTGGTATCAGGTTCCGCGCGCAGCAGCTCATCCAACTCCTGGGCACTCTCGACGCGCGCGCGCAAGCTCGCGTACGGCTCGGTCCATCCCTTCAGCGTCTTCACTTCCTGCACCACGCCGCGCGCGGATTCCTGGTCGTTCCAGAACCCCGCCATCGACATCCGCTCCTCCAGCGCCGTCAGGCGCTCGCGTCGGGTGTCGACGTCAAAGATACCTCCGCAGTTCCTCGATCCGGTCGAGGTAACCAGCCAGGGTGCGGGTGCGTTCGGCGTCGGCCATGGAAGGAGCAGGTGGAGGGCCTAACGCGAAAGCCGCTCCCGCGGGAACGGCTCCAGTTCGGCCTCGGTGTGTACCGGCGCAACCTACCACCCCCGCACGACCGGGTGAACCCCGGCGCCGACTAGAAGAGCCGCTGGCCGCCCGCGAGGATCTCGTTCAGGGCATCCTGAAAGTGCGAGGTCGCTTCGGCGAACTCCCGACCGACCTGCTCGACATACTCCTCGTAGCTCTTTCGAATCTCATCCCGAAACTGCTGCTTCAACGTCCCATGTCGCAGGCCATCCTCACGCTTTTGGGGATGGTACGTCACCATGTCGGAGACCAACACCCGAGCCAGGCGCCGAGCTTTCTGGTTGGGGTCGTTCGACAGGAATGGGTTGATCGGGCGCCGAGCTTGAGGCGACGACGTGCCCGACGTTGCTGTGCCTGACGCGGCCGCAAACGGCGGCACGCCGGGTGACGCCTCCGACTCCGGCGCGGTCGCCGAGCTGACCGCGGGAGCATCAACTCGCAGCGACGCCGGGGTCCCAGCGCTCACTGGCGGCACTGGCGTTGCCACGGGTATCGCGGGAACGAACTTCGGCGTGGGCGGCCTTAGGGCCGCCCCTGGAAAGACCGCGGGGGCGGTCGCAGGGGTTGGCCGTCGAGACGCGAAGAGAGGCACCCTCTGCGCAGTCCCCGCAGCAGGAACGTGCGAAGGCGTCGGTGATGGCTCGGCTGCCCGCTCCGGCGCCGACTCCCGACGCTTGGGAGGATCCAGACGCGCGTCAGGAAAGTCCTCACCCCAACGGGCATGCTCCGACACCGCGATGATTCCCCCACACACGCTGCAGCGGGCGCGAACGGCCCCACCAAGCACGCGGGCAGGATCGACGCGATACACGCTCTGGCACTCCGGGCACGCCACGTTCATTCGTCGACTATGCTAATGGCCCGCGGCGCGCGCTGCGGCGTGGTACTCCCACTCGCCGCCCCGTCTGCGCGCCGATCCACGCTATACACGGATCCAGCGAGGGTCTTCGCGTATCCCTTCATCTCCGTCACCAGGTGACTCATCTGCGCTGCCCGCGAGATCGTGCGGCGTTCCGTGGTCACGACACCCACCGACAGCGTCATGAGAGGAACGCGGTGCAGCTGGCCCCGTCGGTCCTTGCCAAAGAAATAACCCGCATGTCGGTCCTGTTCCGAGTACTGGTACGGGATCAAGGTATCGAACGTGGTCACGATCTCTCCGCACGTATCCGCCACCTGGTCGGTGGGAATCAGGAAGATAAAGTCGTCGCCACCGATATGCCCTACGAATCCGCGCTCGCCGCAAATCCCCTTCACCAGGTCGTGAAGCAGGATCGAGAGGAATCGGATGACCCGATCCCCGTCGTAGTAGCTGTACCGATCGTTGAACTCCTTGAAATGGTCGAGGTCGGCGTAGCAGGCGGCAAACCGATCCCCGGCGTCGAGCCGCCGCTGCATCTCGGCCTCGATCGCGATCGTGCCCGGCAGTCGCGTCGACGGATGCACAAACACATCCCGATCCGACCGGCGGAGCAGCATGTCCAGCCGACGGGGAAACTCCTGGTCGACCGCAGCACGCGACAGGATCTCGTCCGCGCCAGCGAGGTATGCCGCCTCGAAATCGGAGTCATCCACGCCCGTCAGCACAACGGCCGGGACAACCCCAGTGTAGGAGTCCGACTTCAAGCGGCGGAGCGCCGACAACGCTCGCTCGGAATCCCGCATGTCGAACACGGCCAACCTCGGCCGACCACGCAGGGCAATTCCCATCAGGTCATCGGCAGTCCCCGCCGCGACCACAGGAATGCGCGCAGCCTCCAGCCATTCGAGCAGCGCTGTCGGCGGCTCGATGTGGGCGCGAGAGAATAGGACGGCCGGCGGATGTCGATCCACGACTCAGGTGCGAAATGACTTTATTCGTGCCGTGCAAGCTGTTGCTAGGCCAGTACTTACCGGGCGGAAGCTGAAGCGAAACACCGTCGTATCCCGGTACGCATGGAACGCGACCTCGACAGTGGACGACCTGCTCGGACCGGCGTGACAGCGCCCGTCGACCAAAACGTCACAGCGATGACTAGAACGCCACCCGGATCGCCAGCTGGATTGGGGGCTGGCCGACGTCCGCCGAAAGCCCTGAGAAATTACGGCTGAAGTCCACCTGAAGCCGCTGTCTGACCCTGAACCCGACACCAAGGGACGCACCGCCCGCCTCTGATCCGGTTGACTCCACGATGTAACCACCGCGAAGGAACACACCGTCGGCCCACGCCAGCTCAGCGCCGACGCGCGGCAGGGGCCTCGCATCCGCACGTCCCATGGCGAAGTCGAGCGTTCCACCCACGACCACATCGCGGGCCACCCGCTCCGGAATCGTCACCTGCGCCGCGGCGCCAAGGTGTAAGCGTGCAGGGTCGAGGCCGTCGGCCCCCTCACGAATTCCCGTCCCGAGGTTCCTCAGGGCCAGCCCGACGACGACTGGAACCCCAGCCATTCGTGCCGAGAACTGTCCGCCAACATCAAAGGCTGCGCTGGAAAACAAGACCGTCGGATTCGGAGGGCATTCCCCGCTGCAGTCGAACCGCACCTGGACGTACTTCCACGATGCGCCAAGTTGCATCCCCTCGCCGAGTCGGACGGCGTATGAGCCGACCAGTGCCACGCTGCGTCGGAAAAGATTGCCCGAGGAGAGGGTGTCTTCCCCTGTCAGCTCGCCGCCATCGTTCTGGAGGAGGTTTGCGCCGATTCCGAAAGTTCCCACACGAGATCGCGTGACGACGGACAAAGCGTCGCCCGTCCCCATCAGGCTCTGTGAGTGGTTGAGCGAGGCCTCTCGTTGAGTGACAGACGCCAGCCCCGCAGGATTCCACCACATCCCGTCGGCGGTTCCACGCTGCGCAACCATCGCCGTCCCGAGGGCGGCTGCTCGCGCGCCCACAGGGAGGAGGAGGAACAACGCGGCATCGGAACTCGCTTGAGCGTGGGCCAGGGAGGGCAAGCCACCGGTCAGGCCGGCGAGCAGCCATCTAGCTGCGCAGCGGAACCGCTTCATCACGCAGCATGATCGGGATGCCGTCCCGAACGGGGTAGCCGAGGGCGCACGCGCCGCAATCGAGCCGCATGTTCGTCGTGTTCTCGATCAGGGGCCCTCGACACTGCGGGCAGACGAGCAATTGGAGGAGCTGTTGTGGAATGGCGCTCATGGGAGGCTCTCTGGAACGTGAAAACCCAAGCGCCTCAAGACCGCGACATCGCGACGCCAGTCCTTGAGGACCTTGACCCAGAGGTCAAGATACACCGGGCCGCCGATCAGGGGTTCCAGCAGGGCACGAGCCGCGGTACCCAGCGACCGAAGTTGGGCCCCGCCCTTTCCGAGGACGATCCCCTTCTGGCTGTCGCGCTCCACATACATCGTCACGCGGATGTACACCGGGGACGACGACTCCCGAAACTCCTCGACCTCGGCGTGAATCGCATACGGCAGCTCCTCACGGAGCTGCGCAAAGGCGACCTCGCGAATAGCCTCGGTCACGAAGAACCTGAGGGGCTGGGTGGAAAGGTCATCCTCTGGATGGCGGAACTCCGCCTCCGGGAGTCGGCTGCGGATGTCCTCCCACAGTTGCTCGAGGCCGGCGTGGTCCCTGGCGGAGATGCCAACCTGCCCGGAGGGTAGGTTGGCGACATCGGTCTTGGTCCACACCGGCAGAATACGGGCTGGCGGCACGGTCAGCTCGAGCGTGCGCAGCGCGGCCTCGAGGGCATCAGGGTCCGGGTCGACGCCATCAACCAGGTGGACGATGAGATCGGCGCGAGCGAGGGCATCACGCACGGTGTCGAGCATGGCTCGATGAAGGGCGTAGCCAGGATCGAGGAGTCCAGGGGTGTCGAGGAGGACGGCTTGGGTGTCCCCCCGGGTGCAGACGCCGACGACGGGGAGTCTGGTGGACTGGGGTCGCGGGCTGACGATGGCGAGGTGAGTCCCGACGAGCGCGTTGAGCAGCGTCGATTTACCGGCGTTGGGTCGGCCGACGATGGCGACGGTGCCGCAGCGGGTCATGGTGGTGGTGATGGGTTTGGCCGGTGCGTGGTATGGAAAACAAACGCGGGCCACCCCGTAAGGGATGGCCCGCGAAGGGGTGCCGGCGACGGCCTACTCTCCCGCGATCTCTCGATCGGAGTACCATCGGCGCTGTAGGGCTTAACTACCGTGTTCGGGATGGGAACGGGTGTGGCCCCTACGCTCTAGTCGCCAGCGAGTCGTGTTGTAGGACGACAAGCGGAATATGGAGTAGATCGTGGACTGAATCTTGTCAGATCGTGCGAAGCTCTGCTGATATTGCAAAGGGGTGAGTCAAGCCTCACGGGCGATTAGGACCGCTGCGCTCGGAACGTGTTACCACGTGTCCACGTGCGGCCTATCGACGGGATCGTCTCTCCCGGCCCTTAAGGGGACTCAAGGTCCCAGGGAATGTTCATCTTGGAGGGCATTTCCCACTTAGATGCTTTCAGCGGTTATTGCCACCGATCATCGCTACCCGGCGTTGCCCCTGGCGGGACAACCGGGACACGAGCGGATCGTCCGACTCGGTCCTCTCGTACTAAAGTCCGCTCTCCTCAACATTCCAACGCCCACGACGGATACAGACCGAACTGTCTCACGACGTTCTGAACCCAGCTCATGTGCCACTTTAACCGGCGAACAGCCGGACCCTTGGGACCTTCTCCAGCCCCAGGATGTGACAAGCCGACATCGAGGTGCCAAACCGCATCGTCGATGTGAACTCTCGGATGCGATAAGCCTGTTATCCCCAGCGTACCTTTTATCCGTTGCGCGATAGCCGTTCCACACCGGGCTACCGGATCACTACGGCCCACTTTCGTGGCGGTTCGACCCGTCGGTCTCACCGTCAGGCTGGCTTTTGCCGTTACACTCTAGAAGCGCGAGTACCGACCGCGCTGAGCCAACCTTCGCGCGCCTCCGTTACTCTTTCGGAGGCGACCGCCCCAGTCAAACTGCCCACCTGCCACGGTCCCACTTCAGGTTTGCTGAGAGTGGTGAGGACGTCGTGTAAGCCAGGGTGGTATTTCACTGTTCCCTCCGCCCGAACTAGCGCCCGGGCCTCAACGGGTCCCACCTATGCTACACAGTCCTAAACAACGTCCAATGGCAAGCTACAGTAAAGGTGCATGGGGTCTCTTTGTCCTGTCGCGGGGACTCGGAATCCTCACCGAGACTGCAATTTCGCCGAGCACCGGGTCGAGACAGTGCCCAAGTCGTTACGCCATTCGTGCAGGTCGGAACTTACCCGACAAGGAATTTCGCTACCTTAGGACCGTTATAGTTACGGCCGCCGTTTACCGGGGCTTCGGCTCAATGCTTCGCCTTGCGGCTAACATCTCCCCTTAACCTTCCGGCACCGGGCAGGCGTCAGTGCGTATACGGCGCCTTACGCGGCTTTGCACGCACCTGTGTTTTTGCTAAACAGTCGCTTGGGCCGATTCTCTGCGACCGACAAGAGCTTGGCTGTACACCTTACCCTCGTCGGCATCCCTTCTTCCGAAGTTACGGGATCATTATGCCGAGTTCCTTGACCCGGTTTCACTCGTGCACCTGAGGCTGCTCGCCTCGCCCACCTGTGTCGGTTTACGGTACGGACGCCCGTATTGCTCCCCTCCGAGCTTTTCTCGCGTGTCGACTCCAGGATACTTGCGCATTGATGTAATCGCAGCACTCGCACTCCCCTCTCGGCTTGCGCCTACCGGGTTGGACGGCCATCCACAAAGCCGCTATCCCTTTGTTCCACGGTCCCTCGAAGGTTCATCGCTTTACGGGCGGGGCCGGAATTTCGACCGGCTTTCCATCGGTTACGCCTCTGGGGCCTCACCTTAGGACCCGCCTCACCCTGCGCTGATTGCCATGGCGCAGGAACCCTTGGGCTTACGGTGTGCGGGGTTTTCACCCGCATTTGCGCGTACTCATTCCGGCATCCTCACTTCTGGTCGCTCCAGGCCAACGGTTCCCCGGGCCCTTCACTGCTCCCAGAACGCTCCCCTACCCCCAACACCTAAGTGTTGAGGCCAAGCTTCGGCGGACCACTTAATCCCGACCATTCTCGGCGCATTCCCGCTGGACTGGTGAGCTATTACGCACTCTTTCAAGGAATGGCTGCTTCTAAGCCAACCTCCCAGTTGTCAATGCAGAAACACATCCTTCGCTATACTCAGTGGTCACTCCGGGGCCTTAGCTGTGGCTCTGGGTTCTTTCCCTCTCGCCGCTGGACATTATCGCTCAGCGACTGCCTCCCAGGATACAGGTCGATGGTATTCGGAGTTTGGTTGGGGTTGGTACCAGCTTCGCCAGCCCGCGCCCATCCAGTCGCTCTACCCCCATGACCCAAAATTCCTGAGGCGCTACCTCAATAGATTTCGGGGAGAACCAGCTATCTCCAGGCTTGATTGGCCTTTCACCCCTACCCACAAGTCATCCGAGCGGTTTTCAACCCACACCGGTTCGGGCCTCCACTGAGTGTTACCCCAGCTTCACCCTGCTCATGGGTAGATCGCCCTGGCTTCGGGTCTACCCCCAGCGACTTAGACGCCCTCGTTACAGGACTCGCTTTCGCTCCGGCTCCGCAGATGATCTGCTTAGCCTTGCCGCTGAGGAGTAACTCGCCGGATCATAATGCAAAAGGCACGCAGTCAGCCGCGCCGCAGGTTGCCCCACGGCCAGCCTCCTACCGCTTGTAAGCATGTGGTTTCAGGATCTCTTTCACTCCCCGCCCAGGGGTGCTTTTCACCTGTCCCTCACGGTACTCGTCCACTATCGGTTACACAGGAGTCTTTAGCCTTGGAGGGTGGTCCCCCCAGTTTCACGCCCGATTTCTCGGGTCGGGCGTTACTCAGGAACTCCACTGGCTGCACGCCTTTCGCTTACCGGGCTGTCACCGTCTATGGCGCTCCGTTCCAGGAGACTTCAGCTCATTAATGCAGTCCGTCTGTGGGTCCTACAACCCCGACCCCACAAGGAGGTCGGTTTGGGCTGTACCCGTTTCGCTCGCCGCTACTCAGGGCATCTCGTTTGATTTCTCTTCCTGCCGGTACTTAGATGTTTCAGTTCCCAGCGTTCGCTTCCCTTGCGGGATGACATGGCTCACGCCATGCCGGGTTTCCCCATTCGGCCATCTCGGGATCACGGCTTGTGTGCAGCTCCCCCGAGCTTATCGCAGCTTACCACGGCCTTCATCGCCTCTGTGTACCCAGGCATCCTCCACATGCTTTCGTTCGCTTGACCCATTTATCGTCAAGCAAAGCTACGCGCGATCTATTCACGAATGAAACAGTTCGTCTCAACGAATTGCTTCATAGTGCAAGATTCACTTGATGCACCGAAAAGACCTGACGGTGCATCGTCCCACGATCTACTCCACCTTCCGTTGTCAAACAGCCGACCCATCGCCTTGCGGGCGACAGGTCAATATAGAAATCGAGAGTGAGGCGCACACGGCTGTGCGGGCGGGCGACTACTGAGCGTCTTTCCAAATGCCCCCGAAAGGACATCCTTACTCAACTGCTCCGTTAAGGAGGTGATCCAGCCGCAGGTTCCCCTACGGCTACCTTGTTACGACTTCGCCCCAGTCACTGCGCTTGCCTTCGGCGGCTTGCTCCTTGCGGTTGCGGCACCGACTTCGGGCACTCACAGCTTCCATGGCGTGACGGGCGGTGTGTACAAGGCCCGGGAACGTATTCACCGTGGCGTAGCTGATCCACGATTACTAGCGATTCCAGCTTCATGCCGTCGAGTTGCAGACGACAATCCGAACTGAGGACCGGTTTGGGGGATTGGCTCCGGCTTGCGCCTTGGCGACCCATTGTCCGGCCCATTGTAGCACGTGTGTAGCCCTGGACGTAAGGACCATGATGACTTGACGTCGTCCCCACCTTCCTCCGGTTTGGCACCGGCAGTCTCACTAGAGTTCCCGGCTTTACCCGCTGGTAACTAGTGACAAGGGTTGCGCTCGTTGCGGGACTTAACCCAACATCTCACGACACGAGCTGACGACAGCCATGCAGCACCTGTGACCGAGCTCCGAAGAGCTGACCAGGTTTCCCCGGCCATTCCCGGCCATGTCAAGCCCAGGTAAGGTTCTTCGCGTTGCGTCGAATTAAACCACATGCTCCACCGCTTGTGCGGGCCCCCGTCAATTCCTTTGAGTTTCAGCCTTGCGGCCGTACTCCCCAGGCGGGGCACTTAATGCGTTTGCGCCGGTCCTCAGGGGGTCGCTCCCCCAAGGGCCTAGTGCCCATCGTTTACGGCGTGGACTACCAGGGTATCTAATCCTGTTTGCTCCCCACGCTGTCGCGCCTCAGCGTCAGCAACGGCCCAGCACACCGCCTTCGCCACCGGTGTTCTTCCGGATCTCTACGCATTCCACCGCTACACCCGGAATTCCATGTGCCTCTACCGTGCTCCAGCTCGGCAGTTCGCACGGCAGACTCGGGGTTGAGCCCCGAGCTTTCACCGCACGCTTACCAAGCCGCCTACGCGCCCTTTACGCCCAGTGATTCCGGACAACGCTCGCACCCTCTGTATTACCGCGGCTGCTGGCACAGAGTTAGCCGGTGCTTCCTCACCCGGTACCGTCAGTCCCCAAAAATGGGGAGGTTCGTCCCGAGCAACAGGAGTTTACACCCCGAAGGGCGTCATCCTCCACGCGGCGTCGCTGCGTCAGTCTTTCGACCATTGCGCAATATTCCCCACTGCTGCCTCCCGTAGGAGTCTGGGCCGTTTCTCAGTCCCAATGTGGCTGGCCATCCTCTCAGACCAGCTACCCGTCATAGCCTTGGTGAGCCGTTACCTCACCAACTAGCTGATAGGCCGCGAGCCCCTCCAGGAACCCAAAAGGTTTCCTCTCCAAGCCATGCAGCTCGAAGAGCGTATGCGGTATTACCCGGCCGTTGGGCCGGCTATCCCCCATTCCAGGGTAGGTCGCTCACGTGTTACGCACCCGTTCGCCGGTGACCCTTGCGGGCCCCCTAGACTTGCATGTGTTAAGCACGCCGCCAGCGTTCGTCCTGAGCCAGGATCAAACTCTCCAAAAGTTTGATTAGCTCTTTCGTCCTACTGCAACCTCTTCCGAGATCACAGCTGTCCGAATCACTTGATATACGTCAGACTTTCAACTCTCGCCGGTCGCTGACTGCTCCCGGCTCGACGAGTCCGCCTCGCACATCCATGAACGCTCACTCTCGATTTTCAATCAGCTTTGGTCCCGCGTCTGCGGGAGCCTTAAATCATATCCAACCGTAACGCTTCTGTCAACCCACCCAAACCACTGCGTCAGAACAACATAGTGGCCCGGGGAGCACCAACCATACCAAGACCAGAACCCGTCCGCAACCCCCCTCCCAACACACTCTCCAGCCCCGGAAAAACACAAGCCGGCCACCTCGGCCGGCCCATGCTCCCTGTAGGAATCGAACCTACAACCTAGCGATTAAGAGTCGCTTGCTCTGCCAGTTGAGCTAAGGGAGCCAACCTGCCCTCCACCTCATGCGCCAGGAGGGAATCGAACCCCCGACCCACAGCTTAGAAGGCTGTTGCTCTATCCAACTGAGCTACTGGCGCTTCCACGCCCCCACCCCCCTCCCCCACAATTTCGGCTGCAGCACAATCGGGGCGGCCGGATTCGAACCGGCGACCTCCTGCTCCCAAAGCAGGCGCGATACCGGGCTACGCTACGCCCCGCGAGGGAGAGGGAAACGTAAGGACGTCATTCCCGATGTCAACGACCTCGCACCAACCGCTCCAACAACGCCCCAAACGCTCGCCCCCGATGGCTCACCCCCGCCTTGGCCTCCAGTACCGCTTCCCCGAATCCGCACCCGAGGTCATCGGACCAGAAAATCGGGTCATATCCGAACCCGCCGTCCCCCACCGGGCGCTCGAGAATCCGGCCCCGGCACGTCCCCGCCGCCATCACCACCCCAACTTCATCGTGCCAGACAGCACAGGACACGTAGTGCGCCGCCCGATCTGACGCCCCCACCATTCGCCGCAGCAGCTCCGTAGTGTTCGCGCCGTCCAGCGCCTCCCCGACGAGCCCCGCCGCACCGCTAAAACGCTTGGACCAGACGCCGGGCGCCCCGCCTAACGATGGCACCACGAGCCCACTGTCCTCGGCCAGCACCGCGCGGCCCCCACACCGCGCCCAGAAATAGGACGCCTTCGCGCGCGCATTCGCCTCGAAAGTGTCAAAGACCTCGATGCCGTCTTCGGCGGCCGTCGGCTCCACCCCAACGTCGCTTAACAGCCGCGGCTCGAACCCCGCCGCCCGTAGCATCGGCCCCAGCTCGCGCAGCTTCCCGGCACTGCGCGTCGCCAGCACCACCTCCCTCACGCGAGCGCCGACTCCTGGTGATGCAGCAACTCGCGGATGCCGGCCTCCGCCAGCCCCAACAGCGCGTCCAGCTGCCCGCGATCAAACGAGCCATGTTCCCCGGTCCCCTGCACCTCAATGAACCGCCCCTCGCTCGTCATCACGACATTCATGTCCACCTCGGCGACCACATCCTCGTCGTAGTCCAGGTCGAGTCGCGCCTCCCCTCCCACCACACCGACGCTCACGGCCGCCACGCGACGACGCACCGGTGTCACGGCCAGGCGCCCGGTGCGCACCATCCAGTCGAAGGCATCAACCACGGCGACGCAGGCCCCGGTGATCGCCGCCGTCCGCGTCCCCCCGTCCGCCTCGAGCGCATCGCAGTCGACCTTGAGCGTGAACTCCCCGAAGGCGAAGTCGTCCAGCATCGCCCGGATGCTCCGGCCGATCAACCGCTGGATCTCCTGGGTCCGCCCCCCCACCTGGGAACGCTCGCGCGGCGTACGGGTGCGCGTGGCCCGCGGGAGCATCGAGTACTCCGCGGTGATCCACCCCTGCCCACTCCCCTTGCGCCAGCCCGGCACCCCCTGCTCGACCGAACAGGCACACAGGATCCGCGTATCCCCAAACTCGATCAAGCAGGACCCCTCGGCGGATCGCGCCGCCCCGCGCGTCACGGTGACGGGGCGCAGGGCGTGGAGGTGGCGGGTGTTACGGGGTGGGTGAGGCACGCAGAATCTCGATGGTTGAGGTGGTGGAATGCCCGGCGGTGAGCGGCACGATGACCACCCGTCCCCCGCGGGCCCGGGTCTCGGGAGCGCCGACCACCGTCGCTTCCGTGTAGTCTCCGCCCTTCACCAGCACGTCAGGGCGCAACAGCTCGATCAGGCGCGCCGGGGTGTCCTCACCGAAGATCACCACGGCGTCCACCATCTCCAGGGCCGCGACGACCACGGCGCGCTCGTCTTCCCCACGCACCGGCCGGCTCGGCCCCTTGAGTCGCCGCACCGACGCATCGGCGTTCACCCCGACCACCAGCGAAGCCCCTTCCGCTCGTGCCGCATACAGGACGTCCAGGTGCCCCCGATGGAGGAGGTCAAACACGCCGTTTGTGAACACCACGGGTCCCGCCGCCGACTGCCGCCACGCCACGGCGTCCGCCTCGGAGAGCACCTTGGCTGCTGGAGGACGGATACGGCTCAAAACGGGGTCGACGCGCTCGGGTTGAAACGGACCGTCCGGATCATCCCGGGGAGTTCCAGGTTCTCGTGGTACTCCGCGGAGATCTCGAACTTCGATGCGGTACGCCGGATCCGGAGGGCTCCGGCTTCTTCCGGCAGCCCGAGGCTGTCCGCAAGGCTGCGCAGGTGCCGACGAATCACGTCATCGGGGAGCTGGCGGGCGAAGCGCGCCTGCGTCTTCATCGCGTCCTCGAATCGGTAGGCGCGCACATACACCTCGGCCACGCCGAACCCGAAGTACGCCGTCGCGACCACCAGCAACGTCGTGACCAGGCAGCCCAGTTTCGTCGCGCCACGTCGCGTCACCATTGGGATTGTGCCCCTTCCACAATTTCAGTGATCACCCGCTGGATCGCGGCCTTTCGACCCGCCGCCTCGTCCCGCTCGTTGTACTCCCCTTCGCCGCTCAGGCCACGACGCTCGTACAGGACGCGACCGGTCGCCTCCTCCACGATCTCGACATCAATTACCAACTGCAGCTTGCGCCTTGCCGAGGTCGCAAGCGCCGGGTCCGCGGAAAATCCCACCGGGATGTCGACCTCGTACTTGGTGATCGTCCCCCGCACGCGGGCGTGCGCGCGGCTCTCCGGGGCGTCACGTAGCCCCAGGCGCGACGTGAGGCCCTTGCGGAGCTCCTGCAGCAACTCCTGGGTCAGCTCGGGGCTCGGCGTCTCGTTGTCGAAGGGCGCGACCGCGACGGTCTTGACGCTCGACGGGAACCCTGACCCGCTGGACAGGGAGTACACGCATCCCGACAGCGACAGGCAGATCGCGAGGACCTTAGGGAAGCCAGATCGAGGCATCGAAGGGACCTTCGGGGATGCGGCGCAACGACGTGAGGGTCAAGCGTCGGCGCACCGAAGTACGGAACTGCCGGTAGGCAACCTGCAGGGAATCGATGGAAACCCGGTCGCGCCAACGACCGCCGTCCATCCGACCAAGCTCCACCACCTGACGCCCCACCACCACTGCGCGATACTCCCGATCGAACTCGACCCACACCGTGTCGCCACTGCGATGAACGACGGTGTCCCTGGCGGATACACGCAGCACGCCGAGTGCGGCCCAGAGCAACGGTACGGGGGGAAGATAGCGCCTCCCGTCCTCAGCTGCCGTTCGGAGGGAATCCCCGATCAGGATTGCCCCGCCGCTGCCCAGCCCTCCGTCGGCAAAGAAGTCCAGCCGAACGGAGTCGGGGGCCGCGACCCGGGCGACGCCTTCGCCTCGAGCCTCAAACAGCGGATCATCGTAATGCCACCGGAATACCACTCTCTGGTGCCCAGGGGCAAGGAGGGTCACCGGGACCCCTTCCGCCACCCTCGGCGCGGTTACAGGGGCAACCCGGGGCGCGCACGCGGCAACGGCGAGGGCGATCGACGCGACCCAGCTACGCATCCGGTGCGACCGCACCCGCGAGCAGCGTCCGGATGTCGATCGGCATGGGGGCTGGGCGGCCCTGGGCATCGAGACTTACCAGGTCGGTGTGGCCGGACACCAGGCGCTTGGCGTCCGGCTCGAGCGTGATGACATACCGAAAGGACACCCCGCGCGATCCGGCCCTGGTGAGCACCGTCTCCACGCGAAGCAGATCGTCGTACTTCGCCGCCGCGTGAAAGCGCAGCGACGCCTCCGCCACCGCGAGAAGGACCCCACGCCGCTCCATCTCGGCGTACGGCAGCCCCAGGTCGCGAATGAACTCGGTGCGGCCAATCTCGAAGTAGGAGAGGTACGCCGCGTGATACACGACCCGCATCTGGTCGGTTTCACCGTACCGCACACGGACCAGGGTGGTCGCCATCAGGAGGGGGCGAGGCCGAGCGCCCGTGCCCGATCCCGCGCGCTCGGGGTGAGCAGGGCGTTGGGGGGAAGGCTCTCGCCGCGCGCGGCGAGACGGATCACGTCGTGTTCGGTGACGAGGGGCCGCGCGCCATGCCGAGACGGGACGTGTGCCACCACCGTCGCCATGTCCCCGCTCGTCACCCCCGCCGCCCGTCCCTCATCCACGTCGAGGTGGAATTCGGTCGCATGCCCCTCGCCCGAACGCACCAGCACACCGTGCCAGGTCGTCTCGCGGCCCGCGACCCCACAGCGAATCGCGACGGTGTCGCCGTCTACGAGGTGGCGGCGCCGCGCGTCGGCGGGCGACAGGTGGAGGTGCCGGGCCGCGACGATGACGCCGCGTGTGAGGGTGATCCGGCCGCGCGGGCCCTCGAGGGTCACCCCACCGGCGGAGGCCGTAAGCATTCCCGAGTTTGCTACCGGGGGCGTCACCCCCAGCACCGCGGCGTCCGACATCGCGATCTCGAGCTGCGTCGCCCCACGCGCCGGCCCCACCACACGGATCCCCTCGATGCGCCCGGTGGGACCGATGACCGTGACCCGCTGTTCCGCGGCGAACTGCCCGGGTTGCGTCAGGCCGCGGTGTGCGGTGAGTCCCCCCGCGCCGAAGAGGGCGGTCGCATCATCCGCGGAGAGATGCACATGGCGGTTTGATATCCCGATCGGCACCTGGAACGCGCCGCCGCGGGCGTTCGACCGTGGTGCGCTCCCTCTCGTCGCTCGGGCCGCGCCTGCCCGCGCGGGCACGGTGCCATGTCCGGCGGCGGCCGCCCGAATGTCCCGCGTCGCCGCCGCGATGTCATCGCGGTGCGTGGACGGTTCGGGGTGGCGAATCGGGGCCACATCGCCGAGGCGTTGGGCCGCGCCCGCCCAGGCGGGGGTTCGCCCACGGGGCCTGACGGCTCGGGCCGGACCGGTGCAGGCACCCAGGACCCGGCCACAGGTGACGCCTTCTCCAGCGCCCGGACGATCGCATCGGCGAGCCGATCCATTTCGTCGTTGGTCATTTGCGTCGCGCCCGCACGCCGGCCAGGAAGTCGTCGACGATCTCGCGCACGGCGCGGTCGTCGATCGCCGGCGCCCCGCGGTGGCCCGGCGACGCATCAGCTGCCGGCGCCCGGAGGGGATCCACGTAGGGCCGGATCTCCTCGCCAATCCGCTTGATGTTGAGGAGATGCATGGGGGTAATGTTGTCCGACGTGATGCTCCCGCCCCAGGACCCCGGCCCCAGCGTGAGGGCCGGGGCAAAACCGGTGGTGTAGCCCACCGCACCGATGGCGGTGTTGGTGTTGACCACGATGCGGAAGGCCGGCTTCTCGAAGAAGAACCGGTCGATCACCTGTTGGTCCTGGGAGTGGATCCCCAGCGAGTGGCCAACGCCACCGTAGCGCAGCAGGGCAATGGCGCGCTCACAGCAGCGCTCCCACCCCTCCTCGACGTAGAAGCCGAGGACCGGGCACAACTTCTCGCGGCTGAGTGGGTCGGTCGCCCCGACCTCGCGCAGCTCAACGATCATCAGTTTCGCGTCCCTGGCGATGCGGAACCCGGCGCGTTCGGCAATCCGCTGGGGTTGCTGGCCGACGACATCGGGATTGATCCCCTTCCCCGACGCAGGGATCATGTAGCGTTCGAGCCGCGCCTTCTCCTCCGGACTGCAGAAGTGCGCGCGCTCCCGGGTGAACAACGCACGCACTCGCTCCGCGACCGGCGCGTCGACGATCACGGAGTTCTCGGACGAACACAGCACACCGGCATCGAAGGTCTTGCCATCGACCACGTCGGCGACCGCCTTCTCCAACCGCGCCGTGCGTTCGATGATCGACGGGACGTTCCCGGGCCCGACGCCATACGCCGGCTTGCCCGCAGTGTAGACCGCGCGGACCATGTCGCCCCCGCCCGTCGCCAGCAGGACCGCCACGTCCTTGTGACGCATCAGGGCGTTTGTCCCATCCAGCGAGGGGCGCGTGACACAGTTCACCAGCCCCGGCGGGGCACCCGCACTCACCGCCGCCGCCTCCAGGATGCGCGCCGCCTCGGCGGTGCACTTCGGCGCGCGGGGATGCGGGGACATGACGATCGCGTTCCGCGACTTCACGGCGATGATCGCCTTGTAGATCGCCGTCGACGTGGGATTCGTCGTCGGGATGATGGCGCCGACAACCCCCATCGGCACCGCGAGTTCGCGGACGCGACGGATGGGGTCTTCACGCAACACGCCCACCGTGCGCATCGGCAGCACGTAGTCGAGGAGGACATCGCTCGCAAAGCGATTCTTCACGACCTTGTGCTCGTAGACGCCCATCCCCGTTTCGTCCACGGCGAGGCGCGCGAGCGGTTCGGCGGCCTGGCTTGCCGCGCGGGCCATGGCGGTGACCACGCGGTCCACCACCTCTTGCGTCGCGTTGGCGAATGCCCGTTGGGCGATGAGCGCGCGGCCGACCAGGTCGCGCGCCTCCTGGATGCTCAGCAGGTCGGCGTCCATCCGGCCGCCTGGCTCAGCCCTTCAGGCCGCGGAAGGCTGCGAGCAGTTCATCACGACCGGCGCGCGCCACGTCGCGACCCTTGAGCGGAAAGGCGGCCATGCGCCGCGCCAGGGTCCGCAACTCCACGACCTTCATCTGCTCGAGCTGCGAGAAGTCGATGTGCTCGCGCGAGACGGTCCCGGCCGGGGCCTCATCGTCCTCGATGACCAGGCCAAGCTCGTCGTGCGGTCGCGGAATGACATGGGACGACACGAGGTGCCCCACGCGCTGGGCGGCAGCGGCCCCCGCGTCGACGGCGGCCCGCACGGCGGCTACCTCGCCGAGGAACTTGACCGTCACCAGCCCGGCATCGGCGCGCTCCGCGCCGAGCAGGCGGACGTTCGCCGCCTTGGCACCGGCATCCGCAGCCTCCAGCGCCCCAACAAGCCCCCGGGTTTCTACCAATCCGAGGGCTTCTTGTGTCCCTCGGTCAGCCGTCACCCGGCGTGCCCTGGGGGAGCAGCATCTCGAGCTCCGCATGCGGGCGCGGAATCACGTGCACCGAGACCAGCTCACCAACACGTTCGGCGGCAGCGGCCCCGGCGTCCGTGGCGGCCTTCACCGCCCCGACGTCGCCGCGAACCATCACTGTCACGTAGCCGCCACCCACCTTCTCCTTCCCGACCAACCGGACATTCGCGGCCTTGACCATCGCGTCGGCCGCCTCGATGGCCCCGACGAGTCCCTTGGTTTCAATAAGGCCGAGCGCGCTTTGAGCCATCCGTCTCCTCAGGGCCGTAGCATTGACCGCGAAGATGCGTGCTCCGCCGGCCTTTGTAAAGGCGCGCGGGAGCGCGTATACTCGGCGACGTGCTCCCGGCCCCGTGCTACATCATCTCTGACGCGCACCTCGGCGTAGCGCGTCGCGACGCGGAACTCGCCCTGGTGGCCTTTTTGCGGGCCGCACGGCGCGATGCACGCGCCCTGGTGATCAACGGGGACCTGTTCGACTTCTGGTTCGAGTGGCGATCGGTCATTCCGCGCCATGGGTACCGCGTGCTCGCGGAGGTGGCCGCCTTTTCCGACGCCGGGATCCCGGTGGTCTGGGTCGCCGGGAACCACGACTGCTGGGGTGGCAACTTTCTCCGGGAGGACGCCGGGGTGGATTACACCCTATCCACCTGGCGCGGGGAGATCGCGGGATGGCGTTCCCGCGTGGACCACGGCGATGGACTCCGCGGCGCGGCCGACCGAAAGTACCGGGCCGTGCGTCCGATCATGCGGAACCCGGCGGCGATTAGCGCCTTTCGTCACCTGCTCCACCCCGACTGGGCGAGCCGACTCGCGTTAGGCACGTCGGCCACGAGCCGCACCTACAGCGCCGCCGACAACGGCCAGGGGCTCCAGGACGTCGCCTTCCATGACCTCGCCGCCGAGCCATCGCTCGACCTGCTCGTGTTCGGCCACTCGCACGTCCCCACCCTCCAGCGCGCGCCCTCGGGTGGAGTGTACGGCAACGCCGGGACATGGCTGGGGGACTCGACCTACCTGCGCGTCACCGAAGAAGCGATCGCGCTCTATCGCCATCCCCAGGACGACCCGATCGTGGTGGAGCCGAAGCGTCAGCGCGGCTGAAAGGGGACCCGAAAACCGACGCCGGTCGCACCGGACGGCAGCGTGCGCATCTCCACCTGGCGCGGCAGGTCCCACAGGTGCGCGGAGACGAAGGCGTCGGCCCCCGAGAAGAGGTGCGTGAACGCGAGCAGGGCCACCCAGTCCTCGTAGTGCAGGCGGCGCGCCTTGAGGCGACTGCGTAACTCGTCGTTGGTCGGCTGGGCGTAGCGGCTCACCACTGTGTCCTGCACCACCGGCTTCCCGTCCTTGAAGGTCGCGCCGTCGGTGCCCGAGGCGAAGTTCTTCACGAGGGACTCACGCACCCGCCGCTTGGCGATGTTGAGGTCGTAGCGGGACTTGGCGAGCATCGCGACCGAGAGGGCTTCTACCGCGACATAAACCGCCCCTGCACTTGGCCGTTGGAGCTTGGATTGGCCAAGTCCGGGCACCGCGAGCGAGTACAGGAATGCGCGGCGCGGGGTGATCGGCGGCGCAAAGGGGTCGACCACCCGTACCACGGGCCGCCGCACCGTATCCGGCGCCGCGGCCGGACGCGTCGTGTCCCGTGGCGCGACACGACTGGTATCCCGCTGCTGCGCGGCCAGGCTTCCCGCCACCAGCACCAGTCCCACGCACGCACGAACCAGCGCCATCACCTGTCCCCGGGGTGAATCGTTCACAGTGTCAACACGAAAATGGATGGCGGGAGCGTGCGGGAATCGAACCCACCCAACCCGACAGCGTCGGGTCACAGCCGTTTTGAAGACGACGGCAGCCACCAGACCACATCCGCTCCCCAAACATCATTCGACGGGGACCGCGCGGGCCCGGCGAAGCTCTCCGTGTTACTCCAGCACGATCAGGTGTTCCCCGCGGGCGGCCACACGTCCAACCACCACCGCACCTGGAACGCGCGAAACATAGCCGTCGGCGCTCTCCGGCGAAGCTGCCACCAACAGCCCACCGGACGTCTGTGGATCGACGAGGAGGGCCCGAGTCGCCGCGTCCGCGTTGCCCCAGTGCACATCGGCGGCGAGCCACGCGGCGTTGCGGTCGGCGCCACCTGTGTTGATCCCCTGGGCCAGCGCCTCGTCCACCCCCGGCAGCTTCGGCAAGGCCGCGAGGGTGAGGTGCATCGTCACGCCGCTCGCGCGCGCGATATGCGACGCGTGCCCCAGCAGGCCGAACCCGGTGATGTCCGTGGCGCAGCGCATTCCGGCGCTCACGGCCTCGCGCGCGGCATCGCGGTTCAGCTTCCGCATGCTGGCGACCATCGCGGCCTCTGCCCCGGCCACGGCGAGATCGCGCTTCACGGCGGTGGAGATGATCCCCGTCCCGAGCGGTTTCGTGAGGATGAGGATGTCCCCCGGCCTCGCCCCGGCATTCGTCAGCAGGCGGTCCGGATGCACGCGTCCCGTGACGGAGAGGCCGAACTTGACCTCGTCGTCCGTGATGCTGTGGCCACCCACGAGGACCGCACCAGCTTCCGTCACCGCGTCCTGGCCACCGCGCATGATCTCGGTGAGGACCTCGAGCGGCAGTTTCCCGGTCGGAAAGGCCACGATGGCCATCGCCGTGATCGGTTCCCCACCCATAGCGTAGACGTCCGAGAGCGCATTCGCCGCCGCGACCTGCCCGAAGGCATAGGGATCGTCCACAATCGGCGCAAAGAAGTCCACCGTCTGCACGAGCGCGAGCTCGGGGGACAGCCGGAAGACCCCGGCGTCATCGAACGTTTCGCGTCCGACGAGCAGGTCTGGATGTTCGCGCACCGGAAGCGGCGCGAGCGCCTTGGCCAGGTCACCCGGACCCAGCTTGGCGGCTCAACCGGCGCAGCGGGCGAACTGGGTCAGGCGAAAGAGGTGGGCGCGTTGATTAGTCATGGGCACAAGATGGGCCCATGACATGCCGCGGTGGAAGGGCGCGCCGGCGGAGCGCGCGCCTACGGCAGCTTGGCGACCGCCTCCACTTCCACCAGCACCCCGCGCGGCAACCCGGCGACCTGCACGGTGGATCGCGCAGGCCGCGCGTCGCCTAACGCGCGCGCGTAGACCTCGTTGAAACGCGGGAAGTCCGCCATGTCCTGCAGGAAGACCGTGGTCTTCACCACGTCCGCCCAGCCGCACCCGGCCTGGGCAAGCACGGCACCCAGGTTCGCGAGGACGCGCTCCGTCTGGGGAACGACGTCACCCGGCACAACGGCCATCGTCGCCGGGTCGAGGGCGATCTGGCCGGCGGTGAAGAGGAAACCACCGGCGCTGACGGCCTGCGCGTACGGGCCAATCGCCGCAGGGGCGTTATCGGTATGAATGGACGTGGGCACGTGAAAGTCAGGAAAGACGTGATACCAGCACTAACTCAGAACAACCCCGTAATCGACCCGTCTGGCTTGACGGCCATCCGCTCGGCGGCCGGCTCCTTGGGCAGCCCGGGCATCGTCATGATGTCCCCGCACTGGGCGACGACGAAGCCTGCGCCCGCCGCCGGGTAGACCTCGTTGACCGTCATGCGGAAGCCCGTCGGCCGGCCCAGCTTCGAGGCGTCATCCGTCAACGAGTACTGCGTCTTCGCCATGCAGATCGGCGTTGTCCCCAGGCCAATCGACTCGAGGTAGTCGATCGAGCGTTCGGCCTTCGGCGAGAAGTCCGCGCCATCTGCCCCGTACACCTTGCGGGCAATCGTCTCGACCTTCTCCCGGATCGGGCGGCTGCTGTCGTAGATCGGCGCGTACTTCGACCCGCCGGCCTCGAGCAGCGCGATGACCTCGTGCGCCAGCTCAACACCGCCCTCGCCACCGCGGGCGAAGACCTCGTTGAGGGCCACGCGCACCCCCGCCTTGCGCGCACAATCCGCCACCATCTGCAACTCGGCATCGGAGTCGGATGCGAACCGGTTGACCGCGACCACCACCGGCGTGCCGAACTGCTTCACGTTCTCGATGTGGTGCTGCAGGTTGGGCAAGCCCCGCTCGAGGGCGCCGAGGTCCTCGCGGGCGAGGTCCTTCTTGTTCGCCCCGCCGTTCATCTTCAGGGCGCGCACCGTGGCCACCAGCACGCTCACTTCGGGGTTGAGGCCGCCCGCTCGGCACTTGATGTCGAAGAACTTCTCCGCGCCGAGGTCCGAGCCGAAGCCCGCTTCCGTCACCACGATGTCCGCCAGTGCGAGTCCCGCGCGGGTCGCGAGGATCGAGTTGCAGCCGTGCGCGATGTTGCCAAACGGGCCCGCGTGCACAAAGGCCGGGCCTCCTTCCAGGGTCTGGACGAGGTTGGGGCGAATCGCATCCTTCAACAGCATGGCCATCGCGCCGGACGCCTTGAGCTCACCCGCGCGCACCGGCTGGCGGTTGGCGCCGGCGGTGGATCCGACAATGATGCGGGCCAAGCGCTGCTCGAGATCCTCGAATGAATTCGAGAGGGCAACGATCGCCATGATCTCGGAGGCCGGGATGATCACCCAGCGCTCCTCGCGCACGATCCCCTCGGCCGGCCCGCCCAACCCGATCACCGCCTTGCGCAGCGCCCGGTCGTTCATGTCGATCGTGCGCGGCCAGGTGATCCGTCGGGGATCCAGGCTCAGGGAGTTCCCCTGCTGCAGGTGGTTATCCATCATCGCGGACAACAACGCGTGTGCCGACGAGATCGCGTGGAAGTCGCCCGTGAAGTGCAGGTTGATGTCGTCCATCGGCAGGACCTGCGAGTACCCGCCGCCGGCGGCCCCGCCCTTGACGCCGAACACGGGACCAAGGCTGGGCTCGCGGATACACAGCGCGGTGCGCTTGCCAATCTTGCGCAGCGCCTGCGCCAACCCGACGGACGTGGTCGTCTTGCCCTCACCGGCGGCCGTGGGATTGATCGCCGTGACCAGCACGAGACGGCCGCGGGGCGGACGCTGCGTGATCTCAAGGGGGATCTTCGCCTTGTACTTGCCGTAGAGATCGAGGTCGTCCGGCGTCAGGTCAAGCTCGGCGGCGACGTCGGTGATGGGGCGCAACTTCGCTTGCTGCGCAATCTCGATATCCGAGGGAAACGACACGGATGGCAGGGGCTGGAGGGACCAACAGGAACGCGCGCGGATTGTACGGTTATGGCGCCGTCACCGCCAGCCCAAATAGCCTTGCCGCGTTCGCCACGCAGAGCCGTCCGGCCTCTGACACTTCGAGCCCCCGTGCGCTTGCCACATGGGCCAGGGTCAGGCTGGCGAACGCGGGCTCGTTGCGCTTGCCACGATGCGGGACCGGCGCGAGGTAGGGCGCATCCGTTTCCACGAGGAACCGGTCAGCGGGGCAGTCGCGGATCAGGGCGTCACCGTCCCACTTCTTGAAGGTCACCACGCCGCTGAACGACACGTGCCATCCGGCCTCCAGGGCGGCCTCCATCAGCGACTGGGGACCGGTAAAACAGTGCAGGACTCCCCGGATCCCCTGCGCACCAGCCTCGCGCACCATGGCGATCGTATCGTCGACCGCCTCGCGCGTGTGCACGACCACGGGACGACCGGTATCGGAGGCAATCGCGAGCTGCTCGGCGAACGCCCGGCGCTGTTGGACGCGCGGTGAGTGATCGTAGTGGTAGTCGAGGCCGCACTCCCCCACGGCGACCGCCCCGCGAGCGATGTGTTCCCGGATCAACTCCACGTCGCGGGACAGATCGAACTCCGCCGCATCATGGGGATGCACCCCAGCCGTCCACCAGACGAGGTTGGGGTACCGGCGAGCGATCGCTTCCGCCCGCCCGGCCGCGGCCAGGGACTCCCCGATCGCGACCATGGCCAACGCACCGCCGGTTCGCGCCCGCTCAATTACCTGATCGGCGTCGTCGGCGAACGCCGGGTCCGCGAGATGGCAGTGGCTATCGACAAAGACGGTCATCGTCGCGTCGTGAAGGGCGACCTCAGTGCCGCGCGGCGCGGCGGCCACAAAGCAGAACCGCCGCGATTTCGCGGCGGTTCAGGTGTGCATGGCTCAGCGCGCCCCGGCTGGTACCCGGCGACCAGGCTTCGATTCCTTCACAGTCGCCTCCGCCGCGGATTCTGCCATGGCGACGGTGCGGCTGACCGCTCCCTTCCCGGACGGATCGCGCGGGAACTTGCGCTCGATCCAGAGCAGGAGTGGGGAGGCCACGTAGATCGACGAGAAGGTGGCCACGAAGACACCAAACGTCATGACGAGCGCGAACGGCCGCAGCACCTCGCCGGCGAACAACAGGAGGGCCAGTGTGGCCGCCAAGGTGGTCGTGTGCGTCAGGATGGAGCGCGGCAGGGTCTCGTTGATGGAGCGGTTCAGCGTGTCGTACAGCGGCTCCTTGCGCCCCTTCTTGAGGTTCTCACGGACGCGATCGAAGATGATGATCGTGTCGTTGCCCGAGTAGCCGAGGAGGGTGAGGATCGCGCCCACGATGACCAGTGACACCTCGACGTTGGTCAGCTTGATGAAGGCCAGCGTGACGAGGACGTCGTGCGCCGTCGAAAGCACCGCGGCAACGCCGAAGCGCCATTCGAAGCGCATGGCGAGGTACGCGAGGGTCACGAGGGACGCGAGCAGCATGGCGATCGCCGCGCCGCGGCTCAACTCGGCGCCGACCTTGGGCCCGACAGCCTCAGTTCGCTCGACCTTGTACTTGCCAGCGCCGAACTTCGCATCCAGGGCGCCCTTAATCGTGGTCGCAATCGCCGTGGCGGACGTATCCTGCGCCGCCACCTGTGCACTGTTCTGCGCACGGATGGTGTACTCGTTGCCGCCGCCGTACTGCTGGATCTCGGCCCCGCGGACGCCACCGGCGTCGAGCGCCTCGCGCAGGGCGCCGGCATCGGCGTCCGCATCAAAGCGCACCTGCATCAGGGTGCCGCCGGTGAACTCGATGCTGTAGTTCACACCGCCGGTGACCAGAAACGAGGCGAGCCCGAGGGCGATGAAGGCGACCGTGGCGATCGCCGCCTGGCGCCACCACTTGATGAAGTCGAAGCTGGTGTTGTGGAAGATGCGAATCATCAGATACTCAGCGTCTGCGCGGACGTCGTGCGCGACAGCCACACCAGGTAGAAGGTCTTGACGACAAACACGGCGCAGAAGAGTGACGCCGCGATACCGGCAATAAGGGTTACCGAAAAGCCCCGCACCGGACCGGAGCCGTACTGGTACAACACGGCCGCGGTCAGGATGGTCGCCACGGACGTGTCGACGATCGCGCTCCATGCATGCTTGAAGCCCTCGTCAATCGCCGTGCGGACCGTCTTGCCGCGATCCAGTTCCTCGCGAATGCGCTCGAAAATGAGCACGTTCGCGTCCACCGCGATACCGACGGACAACACGAGACCAGCGAGCCCGGGCAGCGTAAGCACGGCGCCAAAGCTGGAGAGCATGGCCATCGTGAACACCATGAACAGGATCAGCGCGCCAACCGCGAGGGTCCCGGAGAACCGGTAGTACCCAATCATGATCACGATGACGAGCAATACCGCGATCATCATCGCCATGACCCCCTTGGAGATCGAGTCCTGTCCGAGCGACGCCCCGATCTGGCGGACTTCGGCCACCTTCAGCGGCACCGGCAACGAGCCGGCACGGAGGACGAGGGCAAGGTCCTGAGCGGCCTGCAGCGGGCGACCGGTCATCGTGATTTGGCCCCGCGCCCCGATGGCCTGGATGATGACCGGCGGTTGCCCCATGACCTTGTCATCGAGGACGATCGCCATGTAGTTCTGGACGTTTTTCCCGGTCTCGCTGCGGAACCGACGCCCACCTTCGTTGTTGAAGCGGAACTCGACGAGCGTTCCCTGGATCGGGTCCTGGTTGGGCTTCGCGTCTTCCAGGTACTCGCCCGTGATGATCGGTCGGGACTCCACCATGTAAATGGTTCGGAACGGCGCGGCGCCCGAAGACACCGTGTCGGCGCCCCACAACAGCTCGCGACCCGGCGGCATCGCCGCCTGAATCTCCGGCATGGCAAGGATCCGCTCGAGCGACGGCACGTCGGCGTTGGCCACCAGGTACTCGCCCGGAATGGAACCCGGGGCGACGAGCTTTGACACGCTCCCCGCACCGCCGAGCTGACCAGCGACGCTCGCGGTATCAGCCCTGGTCGAATCGGCAGCCGCGCCGGAGTCCTTCTTGGTAAACAGGTCGAGCCCCTTTGGGGCAGCGGCTACGTCTGTCGCCGGCGCGGCGCCCGGTGCCACGGCTGCACCACCGCGCGAGCGCACGATCTGGTCGAAACGCGGCAGCGCCTTCTCGAGCGCCTGCGACTCATCCGTGATCTGGAACTGCAGGAAAGCCTGCGCCTCGACCACCGCACGAGCGCGATCAGGATCGTCGATCCCTGGCAGCTCCACGATGATCCGGTCCGTGCCCACCTTCTGCACCACCGGCTCCGCCACCCCAAACTGGTCGATGCGCGACCGCACCACCTTCAGGGCGCGATCCAGCGCGTCACTCTTGTCTGCGACGGCCTGCTTGCTTTCGTCCACCTCGAGCGCGAGGTGCATGCCACCCTGCAAGTCCAAGCCCCGCTTCAGCGGGACACGGCGCACGGTGTCGAGGGCGATTCCGCCCTCCCGGTTGACGCGCTCGACCACGGTCCTCGGGAATAGCGCCCACACGGACGCCAACAGGAGGGCCGCGATCAAACCCAGTCGGTACTTCAGGTTGGACATGCGGTAAAGCTCGCGAAAATGGGGCTTTGAAAGAGCTTGGAAGGTTACCGGGCACCCGAAGGGGAGTCAACGACCATGCCCCGACCGGAAAAAGAACAGGCGCCCGGCCTCTCCAGAGGGACCGGGCGCCTTGCGGCCGATGAGGAACAACCTTGGCCTACCCCAGGAACGATGCGGGATCGTGACAGGGCAGCCCGAACGCCTCGGCGACGCCCGGATAGGTCACCTTCCCGTCGATCATGTTCAGCCCCTTCAACAAGGCCGGGCTGTCCGTCAGCGCCTTCTTCCACCCCTTGTTGGCCAGCTGGATCGCGTACGGCAGGGTGGCATTGGTGAGGGCCAGCGTCGAGGTGCGTGGGACCCCACCCGGCATGTTCGCGACACCGTAGTGGATCACACCGTCCACGACGTACGTCGGATTCTCGTGGGTGGTCGCCTTGATCGTCTCGACGCAACCGCCCTGATCGATCGCCACGTCCACGATCACCGAGCCCGGACGCATCCGCTTGAGATCCTCGCGGCGCACGAGCTTCGGTGCCTTCGCCCCCGGGATCAGGACCCCACCAACCACCAGGTCCGCCGTCGCGATCTGCTCCAGGATGTTCTGCCGGTTGGAGTAGATCAGCTGGACATTCGCCGGCATGACGTCCGAGAGGTAACGCAGCCGATCCAGGGAGATGTCGAGAATCACGACCTTGGCGCCAAGGCCCGCGGCCATCTTCGCCGCATTGATCCCCACGATCCCGCCGCCGAGGATGACCACCTTGGCCGGGGGAACGCCGGGGACGCCACCCAGGAGGACGCCACGCCCGCCGTACAGCTTCTCGAGGTACTTGGCCCCCTCCTGCACCGCCATCCGGCCCGCGACCTCGGACATCGGGGTCAGCAGCGGGAGCTCGCCGGTCGCCAGCTCGACCGTCTCGTAGGCGATACAGGTGGCGCCGGCCTCCATGTGAGCGCGCGTCAGCGGTTCGTCCGCGGCGAAGTGGAAGTAGGTGAAGACCACCTGCCCCTTCTTCATGCGCTTCCACTCGGGAGCGATCGGCTCCTTGACCTTGATGATCATGTCCGCGCCAGCCCAGACGGCGTCGACGTCGGCGTTGATCTTGGCGCCCACATCCAGGTAGTCCTGGTCAGTGAAGCCGCTCCCCTCGCCACCACCCTTCTCGATGACGACTTCGTGCCCGGCCGCGACCAGCGCTTCAGCGCCAGCGGGGACGAGTGCGATGCGGTTCTCGTTCGTCTTGATTTCCTTGGGTACGCCGATACGCATGGTCGGTTGGATTCGAAGTGTTGGTCAGGAGGCCCCGGAGGGCCCCAGGGTGAGGATCGACAGGTCGTCGGGCCGGAACATCTCCACGGCCAATGACGCCACATCCGCTTCGGTGATCGCCTCGATCTCCGCGAGCACCTGGTCGAGCGAACGAAACGGCTCGCCGTACAGTTCGGTGGCCGCCGCACGGTACAGCCGGGATCCGGGACTCTCCAGCGACAGCGTCATCTGGCCCTTGAGCTGGCCCTTGCCGATGGCCAGCTCGGCCGCCGGCAGGCCATGGGCGACGAGGTCACCCAGCTCCGCGCGAACGGCGCCGATGGCCTCGTCGACCTGCTCTGGTGAGGTAGCGAAGTACACGCCGTGCATCCCGGCATCCCGGTAGTGCTGGTGAAACGCATAGATGGAGTACGCGAGTCCGCGTTCCTCCCGCACTCGCTGGAAGAGGCGCGAACTCATCCCGCCCCCAAGCACCGACGCGAGCAGGGCAAAGACGTAACGCCGCGGGTCGCTGTACGAGATCGCTCCCGCACCGAGCACGACATGGCTCTGGGCCACGTCGCGATCCACGTGCTGGCGCTGGCCCCGCGCCGGGCCGGCGGCAGCCGGCATTACGGCTCGCTGCGCGTCGCCGCGTGGGACACGGTCCCAGCCGGTGGCCACCAGGGCATCCAGCAGCGCGTCGTGCTCCACATGCCCCGCCGCCGAAAGTACGATGTGTTCGGGTCGGTAGGCGCGATCATGCAGGGCACGCACCGTGTCGACGTGAAGCCCCGAGACGGTATCCCGCGTCCCGAGGATCGAGTAACCGAGCGGGTGCTCGCCCCACATCATTGCGTTGTGCAGCTCGAACACGATGTCGTCCGGCGCGTCCTCCACCATCGAGATCTCCTCGAGCACCACTTTGCGCTCGAGGTCGAGGTCCCTGGCTCGCAGCGTCGGCGCGAACAGCAGATCCGCCAGCACATCGGCGGCCTGCGGCAGGTGTTCATCCAGGACCCGCGCCTGGAACGAGGTGTGCTCGCGCGAGGTCCATGCGTCGAGCGATCCACCTAACGATTCGAGCGCCAGGGCGATCTCCCGCGGCCCACGGCGCTCCGTCCCCTTGAACACGAGGTGCTCCAACATGTGCGAGACGCCCATGTCGGCACGCACCTCGTGGACCGACGCCGAGCGCACCCATGCGCCCAGCGCGACCGACCGGACGTGCGGCATGTACTCCGAGACGACCGTGAGGCCGTTCGGGAATATCGTGCGCCGGAGCCCGGTCAGTTCAGCTGTCGCGGTCACGACCCTATCGCCGGCCGCCTCCACGACGTTCGCCACCTCGGCCGCCACGCCCACCGCCGCTTCCGCCGCGCCGCTCGCGACGTTCGCCGCCCTCACCACCTTCACCACCCTCGCCGCCTTCGCCACCCTCAGCCGACGCACCCGCGCCGCCCTCGGCCGGCGCATCTACCATCCCTTCCGGCTTCGGCATCAGGGCCTTCATGGACAGGCGGAGACGTCCGCGCTCGTCACGATCGATCAGCTTGACGCTGACACGGTCGCCCTTCTTGACCACGTCCTCCGTCTTCTCGACGCGCGTGTGGCGCATCTCGGAGATGTGCAGCAGCCCCTCGGTCCCGGGCATGATCTCGATGAACGCCCCGAAGGTCGTCGTGCTCTTCACGACCCCTTCGTAGGTCTCGCCGACAATCGGCTCCGCGGTGATCGCCTGCACCATCTGGCGCGCCCGCTCCATCGACTCGCCACCCACGGCGGCGATGGTGACCAGGCCGGAATCGTCAACCGTAAGCTGGGCGCCGGTCTCTTCCTGGATGCCGCGGATCGTCTTGCCCTTCGGGCCGATCAGGTCGCCGATCTTCTCGGGGTTGATCGTCATCGTGACGATGCGCGGCGCGTAGAGCG
Source organism: Gemmatimonadota bacterium (assembly GCA_016712265.1). NCBI lineage: Bacteria > Pseudomonadati > Gemmatimonadota > Gemmatimonadota bacterium. The sequence continues at coordinate 694,843 of JADJRJ010000030.1, forward strand.
ACATCTCGGCGCGTGGCGCAGCGAGCGCCTTCTGCATCTCACCGAGGATGTGCAGTCGCCCTTCCTTCGCCTGGGCCAGCGCTTCCTTCATGATCTTGAGGTCGAGCCCCTCGATCTTGATGTCCATCTGGATCGACGTGATCCCGTGCTCGGTGCCGGCGACCTTGAAGTCCATGTCGCCGAGGTGGTCTTCCGTGCCCAGGATGTCGGTGAGGACGGCGTACTTCTTCCCTTCCTTGATCAGGCCCATGGCCACGCCGGCCACCGCCGCGCGGGTCGGGACGCCGGCATCAAAGAGCGCCAGCGATCCGCCGCAGACCGAGGCCATCGACGACGAGCCGTTCGACTCGAGGACGTCGGAGACGATGCGGATCGTGTAGGGGAACTCGTTGAAGTCGGGCAGGACGGCCTGCAGGGCGCGCTCCGCCAGGTTCCCATGGCCGATCTCGCGACGCGACGTGCCGCGCACCGGGCGGACTTCGCCGGTGGAGAACGGCGGGAAGTTGTAATGCAACATGAAGGTCTGCGTGGACTCGGCGGCCTCGTGGATCGTGTCGAGGCGTTGGACGTCCTCCGCCGTGCCTAACGTGGCCGCCACCAGGGCCTGCGTCTGGCCGCGCGTGAAGAGCGCGGACCCGTGGGCGCGTGGCAGCACGGTGGTGTCGATGCTGATCGGCCGGACTTCCGTGGTCTTGCGGCCGTCGACGCGCAGGTTCGTGGAGAGCACCTGCGAACGCAGCGCGTTGTACTCCAGGTCGCTCAGGACGGAGTAGATGTGTGGCGCCCATTCGGGATGGCTCGCGACGAGCTTTTCGTTGACCGCCGCCTTCGCCGCCTCAACCGCCTGGATGCGCGTGTGCTTGTCCTTCTGGTTCAGCGCCGCGACGATCTTGTCGTCCGCTTCCTTCGTGACCGCCTTCACGATCTCGTCCGGGACCACATTCGCGGTCCACGTCATCTTCGGCTCACGCCCCTTCTTGAGGAGCTCTTCCTGCATCTCGATGAGCTCCTTGATCCCACCGTGCCCGATGGTGAGGGCCTCGAGGGCATCGGCTTCGCTCACTTCATTGGCGCCGCCTTCGAGCATGACGATGGAATCGGCGGAGCCGGCGACGACGAACTCGAGGTCGCTGTATTCCAGCTGCTGGAAGGTGGGATTGAGGATCCACTTGTCCTGTACCCGGCCGACGCGGACGCCAGCGATGGGGGCCTTGAACGGGATCTTGGAAGCGTTGAGCGCAAAGGAGGTCGCGACGAGCCCGAGGACGTCCGTGTCGTTCTCCTGGTCCGCGGAGATGACGTACACGAACACCTGCACCTCATTCTTGAAGCCTTCCGGGAACAGCGGACGAATCGAGCGATCGATGATGCGAGCCGAGATGATCTCGTGATCGTGGGGACGCCCCTCACGCTTGATGAACCCCCCGGGGATCTTGCCGGCGGCGTAGGTCTTCTCGCGATACTCGACGGTCAGCGGAAAAAACGGGAGGTTGCTGATCTTGTCCGTGACCGTGACTGCGGCCAGAACCATCGTGTCGCCGAAGCGGACCACCGCGGAGCCCGCGGCCTGCTTGGCCATCCGGCCGGTCTCGATGGAGAGGGTGCGACCTGCGAAGGTGCGTTCGATTCGTTGCATCTGCCTTGTGGCGTAGGTGGGCGCCGCGAGCGGAGCCTTCGCAAGGCCCGGGGCGCACGTGATGATGGGGTACAGCACACACAAAACGCGCGGGGCCCATGGGCGCCCGCGCGAGTTGCTTACTTCGGGATTCGACTAGTGGCGGAGGCCAAGATCAGCGATGACCTTACGGTACCCTTCGACATTGTTGCCGCGGAGGTACTCGAGAAGGCGCTTCCGCCGACCGACCATCTTGAGCAAGCCCCGGCGACCATGATGGTCCTTGGGATTCTTGTCGAAGTGGCTACGGAGATAGTTGATACGCTCCGTCAGGACTGCGATCTGGACCTGGGGCGAACCCGTGTCCGTCTCGTGCGTCTTGTACTTCGTGATGGTTGGTGCCTTTTCAAAACTCATGTGGTATATTCCCCGCGCGATCCGGTCGCCAGTTCGCTAAGTTGTTAGAAGCATAACAACTTACTGGCCGTCACCTAACCTGTAAAGCCGTCCGCCCCCGGTGCCTGAGCGCTATCTAGGCAAGAGCCTCGGCAAGTACCGGGTCGAGGAGCTCATCGGCTCCGGCGGCTTCGCCTGGGTCTATCGGGGGTTCGACCCCACCCTCGGCATCCCGGTCGCCCTCAAGGTCCTCAAGCCCCAATTCGCGGGGGACCCGCAGTTCGAGGAGCGGTTCCGCCGTGAGGCCTCCACGGCCGCCCGGCTCAGGCACCCGAACATCGTCAAGATCTACGAAGTCGGGAAAGACGGCGACGCCGTCTACTTCGCCATGGACTACCTCCCCTCCGGGCTGGCCAACCGGCTCGAGGCGCAGGCTTTCCTCCCGGAGGAGGTGGTCCTTCGCGTGGGAATCGACGTCGCCAAGGCCATCGGCTTTGCCCATCGCGAAGGGGTGATCCACCGGGACATCAAGGTCGACAACATCCTCTTCGACGTCCACGGGAACGCCGTGGTGGCGGACTTCGGCATCGCCCGCGCCGTCTCCGGCTACACCCAGCAGACCGGCACGAACATGGTCGTGGGGACGCCCCAGTACTTCGCCCCGGAGCAAGCCCGGGCCAAGCCGCTGGATGGACGGGCCGACGTGTATTCCCTTGGCGTCTCGCTCTACCGCGCCGTCGCGGGTCGCCTCCCCTTCGAGGGCGAAGACTGGTACGAGATCGCCCGAGCCCACGTTGAAGCCGAGCCACCTCCCCCCCGCCAGTTCAACCCGGACATCTCCCCGGCCTTCCAGAAGCTGATCCTCCGCTGCCTGGCCAAGCACCCGGACGACCGGCCGGCCACCGGCGAGCAGCTCGCCGACGAGCTCTCCGCCCTCCTCGCCCTGCCGCGTCCGGCACGGGGTGGGCGGCCAGCGTCTCCCGGCGCATTCCTATCGCCGACGGAAACACCGACGGTCACCGAACGCCCCCTCAGCTCCGGACGACGCCGGAAGGGATCCCGCCTCGCACGACGTGTCGGCGCGACCGTCCTCGCCCTCGCGGGGGTCGGGGTCGTCGGCGTCATCATCCTCGCACAGCGCGCGGCGCCCACCGTGGCCGGGACTCCACCGGTGATCGCCGGCGTCACGGCACGCTTCGACTCCACCCTCGCAGATTCCCTCCGGGGCGTCGCGCCAGTGGACACGATCGGGTCGGTGATCGACTCCATCGCCCGCGCACGGGGAGACAGCGGCCGAAAACCGTTACCAGCCACCGGCGTCGGGCGGCTGGACGTCCGAGCCACCGACGGCGCGCGGCTCTCGGTCAACGGCATCGACGTCGGGACGACCAGCTGGTCATCCGACACGCTCCGCGCCGGTACCCCGCTGGCGGTTCGGGCGAGCATTGCCGCACCCGAGGGGTGCCCAACGGCATTCGCGAACACCACCCTGCGTGTTCGGCCTGGCGGTCGCGAGCAGGTGAACCTGGCCGTCCGCACCTGCGGTACCCTCCGCATCGCCTTACGCAATCGCCCCCAACCCGAGCAGGCACGTTACGCGGTGACCGGCGAGGGAATCGCGAGGAGCGGTGAGCTCCCGATGCCAAACGGGCAACTGCTCCCGGTCGGCGTCTACGAGCTGGTGATCTCCGCTCCTGGCTGCCAGGAGTTTCGAACGAACGTCACCGTTGGCGCTGGTGCGTTGGACCGGACCGCCACGCTGGACTGCAGCGCGTCGAATCCCTAACGCGCGGCTGATCCCGCGGCGCCCCCGAGGGCACCGCCGAGCAGGAGCCCCACCCAGAAGCTCTTGCGCCGATACCAGGCCGTCTCGGGCTCGACGACCGTCGCCACGTGATCGATCGAGACATCCGTGGTCTGACCGGTAATCAACGCCGTCGCGACACCGTCCGCGACGGTCACCACCTCGAAGCGCGCGACCAGCTGGTCACGACGCCGCGGATCCACTGCGATCCCTGCGCGCCCGGTCTTGATCCATCGAGCGGTGGCGGTCCGGAACGACAAGGTGCTATCGGTGACCGCGGTGATCTCGAAACGTGTCGCCGGCCGTTGGGCATTCGCCGCCAGCGGCGAGACAAACAACCCGCAAGCTACGATGGCACGTCGTCCCCAACTCATTGGACCAGCCCGACGATATCGTTGAACATCACGAGCACAAACAGCGCGAGCATCGCCAGCACGCCGAACCGCATCAGGTACTCCTGCGTGCGCGCGCTCAACGCCCCGCCCTTCACCGCCTCAGCCACGCGAATCAGGATCTGCCCGCCGTCGAGGACCGGGATGGGAAGCAGGTTCAGCACGGCGAGGTTGATCGAAAGGAAAGCGATCAGCACCAACAACGGCTCGAGCCCGCTCTGCGCCACCTCGAGCGACACCTGCGCAATCCGGATCGGACCGCCGAGCTGCTTCACGGAGACCGCGCCAGTGAACAGCCCCTTCACGACCTGCACGACCTCGACTCCCATCCGCCCGGTCACCGTGGCGCCGAGGGCCAACGCCTCGGAGAAGGACGCCGGATCCGGGATGAGCCGCTGCCGCGAGCGGACCCCCATTCGTCCGATCACACGCGGCGACGTGCTGTCGGGACGCACCGAATCGGGGATCACGGCGAGCGACAGGGTCGCGCCGCCCCGCACGACGCCGAGCGTGAGCGCCCGCCCGGGCGACCCCTCGACCGCCTGCACGACCTCGCCCCATCCTCGGATCGGGGCGCCATTCACCGAGACCACCGAGTCGCCGGACAGCAGCCCACCCCGGTCCGCCGGCGATCCGCCGACCACCGAATCCAGCACCGGGGCGACGACAGGGGTCGCGACGGCGAACTGCCCACCAAACGTCTTGCCGTATGCCCAGACGCCCGCCGCGGCGACACAGAACGCCAGGATGGCGTTCATGATGACACCCGCCGACAGAACAAACACCTTCTGCAGCAGCGTCTTCGATTCGATGAATCGATGGTCGGGGACCGGCTTGGGCCCAAACGGCCGCAGCGCCTCGGGATCGTGAGGAATGGGGTTGAGTCCCCGCTCGTGGCCTTGCACGCCCGGCTTCGCATCGTCGGATGTCGTCGCGTCCCCTTCGATCGCGCTCATCGCCTCCGCATCCCGCGACGCCATCGCCACGAAACCACCGACCGGAAACCACGAGACGCGATAGTCCGTCTCCCCCCGCCGGAAGCCCCACAGCCGTGGCCCCCAGCCGAACGCGAAGACCGGGGCGTAGACGCCCACGAGCTTGGCGGCCACGAAGTGCCCCAGCTCGTGCACGAACACCACCAGCCCGAACACTACCAGGGGCGCCAGGTACGTCAGCATCGAACCAATCCCTCCACGTGTGCCCGGGCGCGAGCGTCCGCGTCCAGGAGTTCCTGCCGGGTCTCTCCAGCCAACGATCCAAGTGTATCGACAGTTTCGCCGACCACCTCCGGAATTCCACCAAATGTGAGGCGTCCGTCAAGGAAATGACTGACCGCCACCTCGTTTGCCGCGTTGAACACCGCCGCACCAGCCCCACCCCGTCGCGCGGCTCCGACACCAATGGAAAGCATCGGGAACACGTCGTGCCGCACCGCCTCGAAGGTGAGCGACCCCATCGTGATCGGATCGAGTCGCGGGACCCCCACATCCGTGAATCGCTCGGGATGGGTGAAAGCATACAGGATCGGCAACTCCATGGAGGGCACCCCCAATTGCGCGAGCATCGACCCATCCACGAACTCCACGAACGAGTGCACGATGCTCTGGGGATGCACCGCCACGTCAATCGCGTCGAACGGAAGTCCAAAGAGAAAGTGCGCCTCGATCACCTCAAGGGCCTTGTTGGCCAACGTCGCACTGTCCACCGTGATCTTCCGACCCATCGACCAGGTGGGATGGCGCAGGGTCTGCCCAACGGTCGCGTTCACGACCTCGGTCGCGCTACTCGAGCGAAACGGGCCACCGGACGCCGTGAGCACCAGGCGACGCACGGTTGCGGTGGGCGCCGCGCCGAGGGCCTGCAGGATGGCCGAGTGCTCCGAGTCCACGGGGACCAGCTCACCACCCCCGCGTCGCGCGGCATCGAGAACGAGCTGGCCGCCCACGACGAGCGACTCCTTGTTCGCGAGGGCCACCCGCTTTCCGGCCTCCAGCGCCGCCAGCGTGGCCGCGAGCCCGGCCGCCCCAACGACGGCGTTGAGCACGATGTCCACGTCCGGGCGTGTGGCGGCGGCGAGCAGGACATCCCCTCCCCCGTCCGCCCCACTCAAGCCGGCGAACAACGGCTGGTGCGCCGTGACCAACAGGTCGAGCGCCGCGCGATTCGCGTGCGCGGTCATCGCCACCACACGAAAACGGTCGGGATGCCGGGCGATCACCCGCAACGCGGACGTACCGATCGACCCGGTCGCCCCGAGGATCGCCACGCCGCGCCGGGTCATCGCGTCACCGGTTTCAGTGCCTGCTCGAGGACCAGGTACGCCACGGGAAGGACGAAGTACAACGAATCGAGCCGGTCCAGGACTCCACCGTGCCCGGGCAACAGGTGCGAGCTGTCCTTCACCTTCGCCTCGCGCTTGAGCATGGACTCGACGAGGTCACCGATCTGGGCGACCACACTCACCAGCAGCCCGAAGCCGATCGCCACACCTAACGACAACGAGAGCTGAGCCCGGGGCTCGAGCACAAACCGGATATAGCCCACACTCACCAGTGCCGTGACCACGAGCGCCCCCCAAGCCCCCGCGCGCGTCTTTCCCGGGGAAATGGCCGGCATGAGCTTGGTGGTCCCCAGCGCCCGCCCCGCAAAGTAGGCGCCGACGTCCGACGCCCAGGTGAGGACCACAGGGTACATCACGAGGGCCGTCCCCGCGGCCGCCGTCGCCGCGTAGCGATGATTCCGCAGGAGCCAGGCGAAACACAGCAACCCACCGGTGTACACGGCCCCGAAGGCGGTCACGGACACCGAGGCCAGCGGGCGACCCTCCACACCTCGGGCCCAGAGCGACGCCCCAAGCAGGGTCACCAGCACCACCGCGGCCAGTGCGGCGGGAGCGGCGAGCGCGCCAGACGCCCAGAGTGCGGTGTACAGCGGGAGCCCGGCGGCGATCGCCACGCCGAACACGTCCATCGCCTCGATCCCGCTGTGGCGGGCCATGCGGAACAACTCCCACGCCCCGAGGCCACCGAGTACCGCGAGCAACAATGCCAGCGGGAGCGCGCCGAGGTAGACCAGCACACCTACGATCGGGATGCCGACGATCGCAACAGCGACGCGGCGCGCGAGTTCGCCGATGGTCAGACCTCCATGATCTCGGCTTCCTTCGCCTTCATCGCGGCGTCGATCTTTGCCACGGCCTCGTCGTGGAGCTTCTGCAGGTCCTTCTCCGCGTGCTTCACGTCGTCCTCGGACACGCCGTCGATCTTCTTGAACTTATCCCGCGCCTCGGTGCGCCAGTGCCGCACGGAGATTCGGCCTTCTTCGGCGAGTTTGTGGATCACCTTGGCCAGGTCCTTGCGCCGCTGCTCGTTCATCGAGGGGAGCGGCACCCGCACCACGTGACCCTGGGTCACCGGGTCCAGCCCGAGTTCCGCCTCGCGAATCGCCTTCTCGATCAGCTTGATCTGGCCCTTGTCGAACGGCGTCACGATCAGCACGCGCGGCTCCGGCGCGGCCACCGTGGCCACCTGATTCATCATCATGCTGGTGCCGTACATCTCCACCCGCACGGTATCCAGCATGCTCGGCGACGCCTTCCCCGAGCGAATGGACGCGAACTCATGCTTCGTGCTCTCGAAGGCCTTGTCCATGTGGGCCTTCGTGTCCTTGAGGATCGCTGCGAGTGTGCTCATGAGACCAGGGTTCCCACGCGTTCGCCGCGCACCGCGCGCGCGACAGCTCCGCGTTCGTGGATGTTGAGGACGATCAGCGGTAACCGGTTTTCCTTGGACAACGTCACGGCGGTCTGGTCCATCACCCCCAACTCTTCCAGCATGACGTCGCGATAGGAGATGGTCTCATACCGCCGAGCATCGGGGTTCTTCTTGGGGTCCGCCGTATAGACGCCGTCGACGGACGTCGCCTTGATGATCACGTTGGCCTTGATCTGGATGGCCCGCAGCACCGCCGCGGTATCCGTCGAGAAGTACGGGTTCCCCGTCCCGGCCGCGAAGATCACGATGCGCCCCTTGTCGAAGTGGCGCAGCGCCCGCCGACGGATATACGGCTCCGCCAGCTCCTCCATCCGGATCGCGGTCATCACCCGCGTGTCGAGCCCGCGCTTCTCCAGCACGTCCTGCAAGGCAAGGGCATTGATCACCGTGCCCAGCATCCCCATGTAGTCCGCTGCCACCCGATCCATCCCGAGGGCAGCGAGCTGGGTGCCGCGAACCATGTTGCCGCCGCCGATCACCAAGCCAACACCAACTCCCATCTCGACGACCCCCTTGATCTCATCGCAGAACTGGCCAACGCGATCAAAGTCGTATCCCGATCCCTTATCCCCGGCGAGGGCCTCGCCCGAGAGCTTGAGGAGGATGCGTTCGTAGGCGGGACGGGAGTCAGGCATGCAGCTCAGGTTGGGCGACAAGCGAAGGTGGCTTTGTTACGGGGCCGGAGGCAAGTGGCAGGAGTCACGCCGTGGGCACGGGCTGACCAGCCCGCCCCACGGCGCACGCCATGGCCGAACATCTCGACCTTACTCTTCACCCATCTGGTAGCGGACGAACCGCCGCACGCTCAGCGTTGCCCCAGCTTCCTTCGACTTCTGCTCGGCAAGCTGCTTGATGGTCATGTTGGGGTCCCGGACCCACGGCTGCTCGATGAGGGCGGCCTCGGCGAAGAGCTTGTTCACCTGCCCGTCCACCATCTTGGCGATGATGTTGTCCGGCTTGCCCGACTGCTTGGCCTGCTCGGTGAAGATCTCGCGTTCCTTGGCCACGAACTCCGCCGGGACGTCATCGCGCGTCACGCCGTAAGGCACGCGGGGAACACCGGCTGCAACGTGTTCAGCGACCGACTTGGCGAGTTCACGCGCCGCGTCGCCCGACGATCCCCGCACGTCGACCAGCACGGCCACCTTGCCGTTGAAGTGCACGTACGACCCCACCACGCCGTCAGACACCAGGCGCGCGTAGCGACGCAGCACGACGTTCTCACCGGTCTTGGCCGAGGCCTCCTTCACGACCTCGTCGACAGTCTTGGAGGCGTCGGCGTGGTACTTCTGGGCCGGCACGCTCCCCTCGGCGGCCACGGCGACGACCGCGTCCAGAGTCGCATCGGCGAAGACGTGATCCGCGATGCCCTGGGCGAACGCGCCGAATTCATCATTGCGGGCGACGAAGTCGGTCTCTGAGTTGACCTCGATGATCGCAGCCGCGCTGCCGTTCTCGGCCGACTTGACCACGATGCGCCCCTCGGACGCCGTGCGTCCGGCGCGCTTCTCCGCCTTGGCAATCCCCTTCATGCGGAGGAGTTCCACCGCCTTCTGGATGTCGCCCGCCGACTCATCGAGGGCCTTCTTGCAATCCATCATCCCGGCGCCGGTGCGCGCGCGGAGGTCAGCTACGTCCTTGGCAGTCACAGCCATGTGCAAACCACTCCTTGCCCTGTTTGTGAGAACGCCGCCGGCGTGGGAGGCCGGCGGCGCGATGGTGATCCATGATCCCGGAGTGAACCGGGAGGAGTCCGAGGCGCCGCCTCGATTGCTTATTCCGCTCCAGCTTCGCTGGCTTCGCCAGCGTCTGTCCCTGCCTCGCCGCCTTCCGGCGAGCCCGGCTTGAGCCGCGCCGCGAGGGCACCCGGGTTGGCCCGACGACGACGCGGGCGACGCCGACGGCGACGCTCGTCTTCACCGGCCGGCTCCATCCCGCGGTCCGACGAATACGTCGTCTCTTCCGCCTCTTCCTCGACCTGGCGCACCGGGGCCTCTCGACGGGCCTCCATGATCAGGTCGGCGATGAAGCGCGTGATCAGCTCCACCGAGCGGATGGCGTCATCGTTGCCGGCGATCGGCACCGTGATCTGGTCCGGATCCGAGTTGGTATCGCAGATCGCGACGATCGGGATGCCGAGCTTGATGGCCTCGCTGACCGCGATGCGCTCCTTCTTGGCATCGATCACGAACATGAGCCCGGGGAGGCGCCCCATGTTCTTGATGCCCGACAGGTTCTTCAGGAGCTTGTCGCGCTGGCGCGTGAGCAGCAGCTGCTCCTTCTTGGTGTAGTTCTCGAACTCACCACCGGCCTCAGAGCCCGCTTCCAGCTCCTTGAGCCGGCGCGTCTGCTTCTTGATGGTGCCGAAGTTCGTGAGCAAGCCACCGAGCCAGCGCTCCGTGACATACAGGGCGCCACAGCGATCGGCCTCAACGCGCACGATGGAGCCGAGCTGCCGCTTGGTGCAGACAAAGAGGACGTTCTCGCCGCGGAGGATGATCTCGCGGATGAACTTCTCGGCTTCGTCGATCTGCTTGAGGGTCTTCTGCAGGTCGATGATGTGGATGCCGTTGCGCTCGGCGAAGATGAACCGGCGCATCTTGGGGTTCCAACGACGGGTCTGGTGCCCGAAGTGAACGCCCGCTTCCAGCAACTGCTCGAGTGTCGGCTTCATGAAAGTGTCCTTGTCGGGTTGTGCGTCCGCGTCCGTCGGCGTCGCCTTCGACCGGCCGAAGCCGGCACCCGAGGCGACTCGGGAGCGCGTGCGAGATGGGGAACGAACCGCCGGTGGTACTGTGGTCTCCCCGGCACCGGCCGGCCGGGGAGGTGCTTCGTGCGCATCCCGGCGAGGGGATGCGCGATTGGACTAGCGCTTGGAGAACTGGAAGCGCTTGCGGGCCTTGGGACGGCCGGGCTTCTTGCGCTCGACGGCCCGCGCGTCGCGGGTCAATAGCCCGAGGTCACGCAGCTTGCGGCGATGCGTCTCGTCCAGCGAAACCAGGGCGCGCGCCACCGCGAGGCGGAGGGCGCCGGCCTGACCGGTCTGTCCACCACCTTCGAGCTTGGCGCGCACATCAAAGCGCCCGAGCGAGTCGGTCGCGGTGAACGCCTGCTGAATGGCAGACACCAGCGACGGACGCGGGAAGTAGTCGCCGAGCGTACGCCCGTTGACATCCCACTTACCCGAGCCGGGCTTTAGGGTGACACGACACACCGCTTCCTTGCGGCGGCCCACTGCGCGGAGTTGCATTTCAGCCATGCTCAGGCACTCTTGCGATCAAAGGAAAGCGCAGTCGGCTGCTGGGCCGCATGCGGGTGTTCGGCGCCAGCGTAGACGCGGAGCTTGAGGCGCAGCACCTGGCGGGCGAGCGCAGACTTGGGAAGCATGCCGAAGACCGCCTTCTCGATCACGCGCTCCGGATGCTTGCCGTGCAGCATGGCGTACGGCGTGTGCCGCTCGTGACCCATGTAGCCGGTGTGCGAGAAGTAGCTCTTCTGCTCGCCCTTCTTGCCCGTCACCTTGACCTTCGACGCATTGATCACGATGACATTGTCACCGGTATCCATGTGCGGCGTGTAGATCGGCTTGTGCTTGCCACGCAGGATGCGGGCGATCTCGGAGGCGAGGCGACCGAGCACCATCCCTTCCGCGTCAACAACGAACCAGTGACGCTGGATGTCTTTGGGGGTCGCGCTAAAAGTCTTCATGAGGACGAACCTGGGTGACGCCACGCGCGGCCGACAAAGGCGCGCAAAGTGCGATGGATACGTGGTTTATGGCAGACCCTGAAAGTAGGTAGCCCCTTCTGGCGTGTCAACGGAGCCGGACCGCCGAAATCAGGGCGGCCTAGGCCAGCTCCACCAGGACCGCCCCCTTCTCCACCGGCTGGCCGGGGGCCACTGGGATCGCAGTCACCCGTCCGCCGGACAGCGACCGTAGCTCGTTCTCCATCTTCATCGCTTCCATGGAGACCAGCGGCTGCCCGGGGATGACCTCGTCCCCGACCTTCACGTGGAGGCGGACGATCAGCCCCGGCATGGGGGCGACCAGCGGGCGTGGCCCCTGGGCCCCGGCCGCCGCGGCGGTCAGCTCCCGGATGGCCCGGGTCCGCTCGTCCAGGGCTTCAGCGGCGAAGCGGTGCCCATCGATCCACAGGGCATAGCTCCCCTTGGTCTCTCCCCGGGACACCACCACGCGATGCACAGCCTCCCCCAGCCGTACCATATAGACCGGGGTCCCGTCGACCTGCTCGAGGTGCGCCGACGCGAACGCGCCCGGTGCCGCGGCTCCTTCGTCGCCCAGCACCCTCACGCCTCCCTCCTCCAGGGCGATGTCCACACGTTGGCCGTTCACTTCGACGGCGTACTTCATTGCACTTCCTCCGGGCTGAGGACGCAGACCGTCTCCACGTGCGCGGTCTGCGGAAAGAGGTCAAATGGCGACACGCGCTCCACCCGCCAGGACGGCAGCCGGCCGAGGTCGCGGGCCAGGGTGGCCGGGTCGCAACTCACATAAACCAGTCGACCCGGCCGTGGACGGGCACCCTCGAGGACCTCGCACACCCTGGCGTGCAGCCCCGTCCGGGGCGGATTGACGAGGACCAGGTCGGCAGGCAGGACCTCCGCGATGGTGTCTTCCACCCGCGCGGTTCGTACATCGACACCGGGGCATTCCGCGGCGGCGATCCGCGTCGCCTCCGGGTCGAGCTCAATCAGGGAAACGTCGATCCCGGCGGACGACAACCTCCCGGCAATCCGCCCCTGGCCGCCATAGGCATCCACTACGCGGGCCGGCGACGTCTCGCTGATCACCGCGACGACATGGTCCTCCATCTCGCGGGCCATCGCGTCGTTGACCTGGGTGAAGGCGTCGAGCGAGGCCACGGCGTCGTCCTCGTCCGTCGAAGCCGCCGCCGACGTGTCATGGCGAACGCGCGTGAGGGACGGACATCGCCCGAGGAACGCCTCCCGGTCCCCCCACTGGCCGCCACCCTTCACGACGGCGCTCACTCCCAGCACCTCCCACCGCAGGACGACCCGCACGTCGTCACCCGCCGGAAGGAGGGCGATCGCCTCGCGCACCTCTCGCCAGGCAAGCTCGATCGGTTTCGCCGAGATCGGGCACTCCGTGAGGTCGAAAACCTCGTCCGGGGCGCCAAGTCGCCGGAGCCCACCGTGCCGGCCGGCGCCGCGTCCGCGAACGGTCAGCGTCAACTTGTTCCGGTAGCGCCAGACCTCCGGCGACGGACGCACCGCCTCGACCTCCACCATGCGATGTCCAATGCGCGACAGCGCCTGGCGCACGATGTCCTGCTTCGCGAGGAGCTGCGCGTCATAGGCGAGGTGCTGCATCTGGCATCCACCACAGGCATCGCGCACATAGTGCGCACACGACGGCTCGACGCGGTCCGGCCCCGCGGTGAGCACCTCGACCAGCGTGCCTTCCGCATATCGCCGCCGGTTGCGCAGCCGCACCCGGACCAGGTCACCCGGCGCGGTGCGCGGCACGAAGGTCGCCAGTCCGTCGACACGCCCAATCCCGGCACCACCAGCGGCGATGCGGTCGATGCGGAGTTCGGCGTGCGTGGCTACCCTAGACCCTGAGTGCATCACGCCTCGCCGCCAGCTCCCAGGCCGTGGGCGTCGCGGGCCCGGCCTCGGTCGTTGTCGTCGCGGTTGCGACGCGCCGCGTCCCGCGGTCCCGGTCGGCCAGCAGCGCGGCCGCGATCGCGGCCAGCTGCACCTGCGACGCCGGCGCCGCGGCCCCGACCAACGACGGCAGGCGCCGCTCGAGCCACTGGATCTCGATCGCGCCGCGACGGAACTCCTCGTCCTCAAGCACACGGAGGTGGAACTCCCGCGAGGTCTCGACCCCAACGATCGTCAGCTCCCGCAGGGCGCGGTGCATGCGCGCGATACACTCCTCACGCGTCGCGGCCCACACGATCAACTTGGCGAGCATCGGGTCGTAATGCAGCCCAACGGTCGATCCGGTCTCGATCCCGCCGTCCCATCGCACCCCAGGCCCGGTGGGGACTTGAAGGAACTCAATCCGCCCTGTCGACGGGAGGAATCCGTTCGCCGGATCCTCGCTCGTGATCCGGCACTCCATCGACCAGCCGCGCGGCGTGAGATGCTCCGGGAATGGCAATCGCTCACCGGCCGCGACCCTAATCTGCCACTGCACGATGTCGACCCCAGTGACAAACTCCGTCACCGGATGCTCGACCTGAAGGCGGGTGTTCATCTCCAGGAAGTAGTAGTTGCCGTCCGCGTCCAGCAGGAATTCGCAGGTGCCGGCGTTCACGTAACCCGCCGCGCGCGCGGCCGCGACCGCCGTGTCGCCCATCCGCTTGCGCAGCTCCGGCGACACCGCGACCGACGGCGCCTCCTCGATCATCTTCTGGTGCCGACGCTGCACCGAACACTCCCGCTCCCCCAGGGAACGCACGGTGCCATGCGCGTCGGCAATCACCTGGATCTCCACGTGGCGCGGCCCGACGATGTACTTCTCCACGTAGACCGTGTCGTCCCCAAACGCATTCTGCGCCTCGCGCCGCGCCGCATCGAGCGAGGACGCCATCTCTGCCGCCGTCCGGACGACACGCATCCCCTTCCCCCCCCCACCCGCCGCGGCCTTCAACAACACCGGATACCCGTAGCGTTCAGCGATCGCCTCGGCCTCGGCGGCATCCTTCAGCCCCTCCGTGGTCCCTGGCACCACGGGAACGCCGGCGGCAATCGCCAGTTGGCGTGCCGCCGTCTTGCTCCCCAGCGCCGCGATCGCCTCGGGCGGCGGCCCGACGAACACCAGCCCCGCGTCGCGCACCGCCCGCGAGAACCACTCGCGCTCGGAGAGGAAGCCGTATCCCGGATGGATGGCTTCCGCCCCCGTGCGTCTTGCAACTTCAATGAGACGCTCGCCCAGCAGGTAACTCTGCGACGAGGGCGCGGGCCCGATATTCACCGCTTCATCGGCGGCACGCACATGCGGGGCCTGGGCATCGGCGTCCGAATAGACCGCCACCGTACGCACGCCGAGTTCGCGACAGGCGCGCATGATCCGGATGGCGATCTCGCCCCGGTTCGCGACAAGGAGCTTGGTGAACATGGTCATGGAGACGGCAGGCGGCAGGCACCCGGCAGCGCGTACCGCCGCAGCCCCAACTCAGAGCGGCAGGTTGCCATGTTTCCTCGGCGGGTTGCGGTCGCGCTTGCCTTGCAGCGTCTGTAGCGCGTCGATCAATCGCGGGCGGGTATCGCGGGGGTCGATGATGTCGTCCACGAACCCGCGGGCGGCCGCCACATACGGATTGGCGAACTTCTCACTGTATTCAGCCACGCGCTCATCCATCGCCTTCGCCGGATCCGCCGCCTCGGCGATCTCCTTGCGGAAGAGGATCTCCACCGCCCCCTTGGGACCCATCACGGCGATCTCCGCCGTGGGCCAGGCCACGTTGAAATCCCCGCGAATGTGCTTGGAACTCATGACGTCGTACGCACCGCCATACGCCTTGCGCGTGATCACCGTCAGCTTCGGCACCGTCGCCTCGCAGTAGGCATACAGCAGCTTGGCGCCATGCCGGATGATTCCGCCATGTTCCTGCGCCACCCCTGGCAGGAAGCCCGGCACATCCTCGAAGGTCACGATTGGGATGTTGAAGGCATCGCAGAACCGGACGAACCGCGCCGCCTTCACCGAGGCGTTGATGTCCAGCACGCCGGCCAGCACCGCCGGCTGGTTCGCCACGATCCCGACCGAGAAGCCTCCCAGGTGCGCGAACCCGCACAGGATGTTCTGGGCGAACTCGGCGTGGACTTCATAGAAGGTCCCGTCGTCGACGATGCGCCGGATCACCTCGTGCATGTCATACGGCTTGTTCGCGTTGTCCGGGACGACGTCCAGCAGTCCCTCGTCGCGCCGGTCATGCGGATCGCGGCTCATGCCACGCGGGGGCGCATCGAGGTTGTTCTGCGGGATGTAGTGGAACAGTTCCCGGATCGCCTGGATCGACTGCAACTCCGAGTCGTGCGCGAAGTGGGCCACGCCGGAGGTGGCCGCATGCGTATCGGCTCCGCCGAGTCGTTCCATCGTGACATCCTCGTGCGTCACCGTCTTCACGACGTTGGGACCGGTGACGAACATGTACGAGGAGCCCCGCACCATGAACACAAAGTCCGTGATCGCGGGCGAGTAGACCGCGCCCCCCGCACAGGGGCCGAGAATGGCCGAGATCTGGGGGACGACCCCGGAGGCCATCGTGTTGCGCAGGAAGATGTCGGCGTACCCGCCTAACGAGACCACCCCTTCCTGGATCCGGGCCCCGCCCGAGTCGTTGAGCCCGATCACTGGCGCCCCGTTCCGGACGGCGAGGTCCATCACCTTGCAGATCTTCTCGGCGAAGGTCTCCGACAGGGAGCCGCCGAAGACCGTGAAGTCCTGGGAGAACACGTAAACCAGCCGCCCATCGATGCGGCCGTGACCGGTGACCACCCCGTCGCCGTAGACCTTCTGCTGGTCCAGGCCGAAGTCCGTCGACCGGTGGGTCACGAAGCGGTCGTACTCGACAAAGGACCCCTCGTCCAGCAGGAGGTCCAGCCGCTCCCGGGCGGACAACTTGCCCTTGTCGTGTTGTGCCTTGATGCGGGCCGCCCCGCCCCCCTGCTCGGCCAGGGCACGGCGCCCCTCGAGCTGCTCGAGTTTCTCTCGCATGGTCATGGCCGGGAAAGGTAGTGAGCGAGCCCGGGGGGGAGGAGCCCATTCAGGGATCGTCCCCGGTGCCGATGCTTTCCTGGACATGGCAGGATACGAATTCGACCTCATCGTCATCGGCTCCGGACCCGCGGGGCAGCGCGGCGCCATTGCCGCCGCGAAACTGGGCAAGCGCGTCGCACTCATCGACCGCCGCGAGCTCGTGGGCGGCGTTTGCCTGCATACGGGGACGATCCCGTCCAAGACTCTCCGCGAGGCGATCCTCTACCTCAGCGGCTTCCGCCAGCGGGCCTTCTACGGGCGCGACTACTCGCTGAAGGAAGACATCACGATGGCGGACCTCACCTCGCGCGTGCACCAGGTGATGGCGCGCGAGCTGGAGGTCATCCGGTCACAGCTGAAGCGGAACAACGTGACCATGTTGTGTGGCGCCGCGACGTTCGCCGACAGCCACCACGTCGGCGTCGTCGACGACTCCGGTTCACACACGGTGGTCGGCGGATCCAACGTCCTGATCGCCTGCGGTACACGCCCCGCGCGGTGCAGCAGCATCCCGTTTGATGGTGAGCGGTTCATCGACTCCGACGAGATCCTGAACCTCCGCACCCTGCCGCGCGAGCTGATCGTCGTCGGCGGCGGCGTGGTGGGGCTCGAGTACGCGTCGATGTTCTCAGCGCTTGGCGTTCGCGTGTCGGTCGTGGACGCGCGGGAGCGGCTGCTCGATTTCGCCGACCACGAGATGGTCGACCTGCTCTGCCACCACATGCGTGGCCAGAATGCCGTCTTCCGGCTCGGTGACGCGGTCGAGGAGGTGGGCTACGATGCCCGCGCCCGGATCAGCGTCCGTCTGCGGAGCCAGCGGGTGGTCCGCGGCGACGTCCTGCTGTACAGCGTTGGCCGACAGACCAACGCGGACCTCATTGGGCTGGATGCGGCCGGGCTCGAGGCGGATGATCGGGGACGCATCGGCGTGAACGAGTGGTACCAAACACCGGTCCCGCACATCTACGCGGCCGGTGACGTGATCGGCTTCCCCGCCCTGGCGGCCACCTCCGCCGAACAGGGGCGTTCGGCCGCGTGCCACATGTTCGGTGCCCCGGTCCCCAATCCGGCCGACGTGGTGCTGCCCTATGGCATCTACACGATCCCGGAGATCTCCATGGTCGGCGCCACGGAGGATACCCTGGCGCGCGACCAGGTGCCGTACGACATCGGGCTCGCCCGTTTTGCCGAGTTGGCGCGTGCCCAGATGATGGGGGTGGACACGGGGATGCTGAAGGTCTTGTTCAATCGCGAGACGAAGCGGATCCTCGGCGTGCATGCGTTCGGCGACAGCGCGACAGAGCTGGTGCATATCGGGCAGACCGCGATGGCGCTGGGTGGGACGATCGAGTATTTCCGCGATGCGGTGTTCAACTATCCGACGTTGGCCGAGGCGTACAAGGTCGCGGGGCTGGACGGCACCAACCGGATCTAGGAGGCACTGGCGGTCACGCGGGGTGTGCCACCCGCGGGTCGCTCTTGAGCTGCCCCAGGGCCTCCTCCCTCGTGTACCGGCGGGGCGCTCGCCAATGTTGGGCCCGACGGGCGGCCGCACTCGATACCGCTCCGCTGCGTGTGTCCAGGGTCGCCGACGAGTTGGGCAATGCGCGCCGTGCGACCGCTCGTGAATCGCCGCCGAAGCGATGCAGCACGCGTCCGGCGCTTCAGGACACCAGGCCGGTGCTTCCCTGACGCCCGCCCGGCGGCGGAGCGCGGATGTTCGCCGACGCGCAGACCCTCGCGACCGAGCTCCAGGCACGCGGGGTGGTCACCGCCCTCATCGAGCGCGGCAGTGCGAGCGGCGGTTTGTTCCGCGAACTCTATGACCTCCAGGTCGATCCGTTCGAGCTGGCCAATCTCCCGGTGACCGCGCCGAGCGACCCGACCGTACTCGTGGTGAGCACCTCGATGGCGAGCCGTCTGGCCATGCTGCGCCTTACCAGGTGATCCGAGGCGCGGCCTGACAGACGCAGAGTGCGGTCATGGGGAGATCGCCACCTGTATCGTGCGTGTGAGTGCGGTACCGTCCGCGCGCGCCGTGATCGTAACGCCGGTCCCACTCCGCGTCGCGACGAACCAAGCGCGGTAAGTGCCGTCCCCGTGGTCCGTGACAGGGCGGAAGGCACCCGCACCGTCGCCGGATCCGACGGCGAACGTCACCTGGCGCCCGCCGGCCGCAATCGCATTGCCGGCCTCGTCGCGAGCGCGCACCTGAACGATGACGCTGTCGCCCACCGCCAATGTGCTGCGCTCGACGGACACGTCGGAGCGTCGAACCGAGAAGTCGCCGGGGACAACGGTGAGCGTGACCGGCACCGAGCTGAGCCTCGTGCCGCCGATCGAGGCGACCAGGGTCGTCGCGGCGCCCGCAACCTCGCCGGTAACGGTCGCAACGTACCGGCCATCCCGGAGGTCGACGACGGGACCCATGATGCCGGTGGACACGGTGCCGCTGTCAGTGCTCGCGGCGCCGAAGGTGACCGTGAGTGGGCGTGTGATGGTGCACCCCTTGGCGTCACGCACCTGGAGGGTGAGCGTGGTGGCGATGCCCGATGGCAACACGAGCGATGTGCGCGGCTGCGGCGACGGCGAGCGATCGTTGATCACCAGTTCCGACGTGGCGTACGACACCTCGCTGTTGGGACAGGTCGCGATCACCGTCACGGTGGGCGAGGGGGTGCGCACCGCGCGACCGTCAATGGTGGCGCTGATGGCGTCCGGTGCACCGGCCGATTGGGCCACGTACCAGGCGGAGTACGACCCGTCGCCGCCATCGCGTACCGGGCCCAAGCGGCCCACGCTCGCTCCAACCGCCGCTGACCGCCGAAACGTCACGGTGCGACCACCGGTCTCGACGCGATTGCCGTACGGGTCGCGAGCATTCAGCTGCACCAGGGTGGAATCGCCCGGCGTCAGGACCGACTGCAAGGCGGCAAGCTCCGAGGAATCCGCCGAGGCGGCGCCGGCACGGACCACGAGGGACGGCAGGTGTGACTCGCCAAGGGAGTCGAGCATCTGGACGAGGGTCGTGCCATCGATCGTGGCCCCGACGGTGACCGGGGTGCCGGCCCGCGTCGCCACGAAGGTGGCGGTGTAGCGTCCATCTCCGCTGGTGGTGGCCTTCGACACGGTGCCCCCGCTCGTGCCCGTGTTGTCGAGCGTGAACTCGACGGTGTGCGCGCTGCGGACGAGGGCGTCCGTCACGTCACGCAGCTCAACGGTGAAGGTGCCCTGTTGCCCCGCAATGAAGGCGGTCGCGCTCACCTGCACGCGCGACCGCTGCGGCGCCAGCGGTGGCGGGAGGACCGTGAGCGACGGTGCGGGGCCGCCCTTCTCCACACCGTTGAGGCGCACCCCGACCTGCAGCGTGGCGGGCTGTGTGACCGTGAGCGTGGCGTCGTAGCTACCATCGTCGTGGTCCGAGACGGGGCCGATGGTTCCCGGCGCATCGTCCGGCAGGAAGAACTCGACGGTCTCGCCTCCTGACGTGCGGCGCACACCGGCGGAGTCGTGCACCACGAGGGTGAGTCGCACGCCGGCGTCGATCGCGGTGGTGTCGGCGGAGAGGTGCACGATGGACCGATCCACCGCCACGCCGCGTGCGACGGTCACGGTGGGAGGAGGCGACGTGAGCTCGGTGTCGTTCACGGTTGCCGTGACGGTGATGGGCGTACCTGCGGTGCCGCCGGTGAACGTCGCGGTGTACGTGCCATCGCCGTTGTCCGTTACCGTGCCCACTTCGCCGGTGCCGCTGCCACCCGTGACGCGCACCCTCACGCGTAGCCCACCTGAATCCAGGGGATTGCCGAAGGCGTCGACGGTATGGAGCACCACGCGCGCGCTGTCGCCGGCGACCACGGTGCGCGGCGACACGGAGAGGTAGCTGTCGGTGGGTGAGTACGGGCCGGGTTGCACCTGAAGCGTGGGGAGCGGACTCGTGACCGGCACGCCATCGATGGACGCGCCGATGGTGGCCGGCGAGCCGGATCGGCGCCCATGGAACGTCGCCTGGTAGCGGCCATCACCACGATCGAATACCTGGCCGATGATCCCCGTGCTGCCGCCGCCGGTGGCACTGAAGGCGACGAGGCCTCCTCCCGTGGTGCGGGAGCGGCCGCGCGCGTCCCTCGCCCGCAACGTGAGAAGGACGGAGTCGCCGGCCGCCACCGTGCGCGCGGCGATCAACACTTCAGACTGTGCTGCGTCGATGGCTCCCGCGCCGGCGGGCCCCGTGCTGCGGTCACTGCACGCGGCCACGAACAGTGCGGCGGTCGCAGCCAACAGCGCCGCGCCTCGCCAGGGAGCAGAAGGTGAGGGTGTCATTGGCAGACGAGATCGAAGGTGGTGCGCCTCACGGTCCCCGCGCTCACGGACAACGTGCGCGGATTGGTGCCGTCCCGGAGTGCGCAATGGCCCGGGATGCCCTGCAGCAACACCGACCAGGGCTGCGCGACGATGGCGCTGAAGGTCACGTGGCCGTTCGGCGTGACCGCCTGCCGCTGCGTGACCGCGCCCGCTGAGATCTCCACGAAGAGGCCCCCGGTCGGCACGTTGGCCCCGCGCACGCGCACCTGCACCTGCAGGTCCCCCACTGGCTGGGTGGTGGGGATGGTGACTACAGCCGGCGTGCTGCGCGCCCCCTGGAGGCCCTCCCCGTTCTCGGCCGCTACTTCATACGTATAGGTGTCGCCGGCCGTGAGCCCGCTATCGCGCGCGCTGGTGATCGCCGACGTGCCGATACGCACGCCGTCGCGGTAGATGATGTAGCGCCCCACGCCCGACTCGGGGTCGGCCGCAGGCGTCCAGGCCAGCGCGACCTGCAGCCCGGAAACCGTGGCCGTGAGATTGGACGGGGCGCTGGGTGGCGTGGCGTCAAGCGTCGCCACTGAGGCGGGCACGCTCCGTGCTGACTGCTGGCCATCGCCGTTGACCGCTTCCACGCGGTAGGTGAAGGTGCGGAATGGCGCCAGCCCGCGGTCCACGTAGGCGGTGCTGCTGGTGCTGTCGATGAGGGTGCCATCCCGGAAGACGCGGTAGCGGACGACCCCACTCTCCGGATCACGCGCGGCGCTCCACTGGAGGGAGGCACTGCTGGCGCTGGCCAGCACAGCGCTGAGGCTGGTCGGCGGTGACGGCGGCGTGCCGTCGCGCGTGCGCACCGACAGTGGGCCACTGCTCGGCCCCACCAATCCGTTGCGATCCACGGAGGCCACGCGATAGACAAAGCGCGTGAAGGCACCCAGGCCGCTGTCCGCGAGCGACAGCGTGGACAACGAGTCGAGGATCGTGGTGGTGACAGGCGAGCCGGTTGTGGAGCGCGTGATGCGGTAGTGGGCCACCGTGGCCCCGCTGGCCGGTGCGTTCCACGTCAGGTCGACCGACGAGACGCCGATGGCGGTGGCGCGGAGTCCGGAGGGTGCGGCCGGACCAGGGCAGCTGACGGTGAACGTCACCGAGGTGGAGTCCCGAGCTCCCACCTGCGCCAGCACGGGCGCAGGGGCCAGGCAGCTTCCGTCGACCCCCGCCAGTTCCACACGATGCGTCCCCACGGCAAGGCCGGGGATGGCGGTTGCGCCGGCCACGCCAACGGCGACGGAGTCGATCGAGCCGTCAGGAGCATGGATCAGCGCCAAGTAACCGTCCACGTCGGTGCCGGGGCCGGTGGAACGCGTCAGCAGGTGGAAGCGCTCCACGCACGTGAGTGCGTACACGGCGCGCGCCGTATCACCGGGAAAGACCGTGACGGCGCGCTGCACGCCACCCGCCTCCCGGCAGCGCGACGGCACATCGGTCAGCTGCACGGTGTGACGACCGCTGGCGCCGCTGGCACTGTACACGGGAATGAGACTGTCGATGACGACGCTTCCGGTCGCGGCCACGCGCACGGCCGGCTCGCCCGTCCCATCGAGCGTATCGCGTGGGACGACCTGGGTGCCAACGTCGATCGTCGTTAGGCCCGGTGCCGGGTCCGGGTCGGTGGTCGCCGTCATCACGACGACATGCCCGCGCCGCACGCACGACAGGCGGAACTCGGCCAGGGCCGTGTCACCCGACGTCACCGTGGCCCGCGGCATGGACGGCGCGGCCACCGCACAGTTGCGGCGCCCGGGATCGAGCGTGACGCGGTGCATCCCGGTCGCGCCAGAACCGGGATTCGCGGGGACGAGTCCCGTGACCACGGTGTCGCGCGCTCCCAGTCCCCCCGGCATGGTCAGCGAGAGTGGTGTGGTCGCCTTGCCGGTTCCCGCCGTGTCGAGGCGGGCAAGGGTCAGGCGCGGACGCGTGACGATGTCGTCACCGGTGGCGCGCACCCGGACGGCGAGCGCACCAAGGGCAACGCAGTTGATCGCGATGGTGTCTTCTGCCGCTGTCCCGCCCACGAGGATGTAGGCCTTCGAGGCCACCACGACAGTGTCACGCGGCCGGTCCGCGCTGCAATTGCCCGCGAGCGCGGTGGGGGCGACGGTGTGCGGATACTTGCGCCCCGATCGCACATCGTCAAACTGCGTGCTGTGACCGGCGGCGATCACGCGCTCACCGACCGAGTTGCCCAGGTCGCGGCCGAACGGTGGATTGGTGTCGACAAAGGCGGGGCGCAGCCGCACACGTACCGAGGAGGGGGCGTCGTCTCCCGAGATGCGCGTCCGCACGGTGAGCGGGCCATCGCTGTAGTCGCGCACCAGCTTGTACGGCTGCACCAGCGGAATGATGAACTTGGCCTCGGCCAGGTCCTTGCGGCCAAAGGCGGACAGCTTGGCGCCAATGTTCAGGTTGAGCCCTAACGAGACTCGCGTTTCCCAATCCAGCCCGCCCACCTCCCCCTCAGCAAATCCCAGCGCGGCGGTGGCGGCGGCCTCGGCGTAGGGTTCGAGGTTCACAAACGGGCCGGCGACCCCGTAGAGCTGAAGGCTGAGTTCGGGCACGACCGCAATGCGGACAGAGGCGGTCCCCTCCACCGACTGGAATTGCGGTGCCGAGGCGCTGAAATAGGGGCGCGTCGAGCTCGACACGGGGGTCCAGCCGTTGTCGCGGGACCAGCGAATGCCCGCCGCCACGCCATAGCCTGTCTTGAAGTCTCCGGTGAACACCGCGCTGGCCCCGACGATGGGGGTGACCTGCAGCTTGAAGGTCGCCGTGAGGATGCCGACCAGCGGCATGGGGCCGATGAAGGTCGCGAACGGACGCTGCTTCACGAGGAAGCGCTTGGACTCTGTGGCCAGCTTCAGGGCGCTAGTGGTGAGGGCGCCGGTCACCTTGAGCTCGTACTTGTCGATGACCAGGTCGGCCTGGCTGCGGAAGATGGCCCGCATGCTTTGCAGCTGGAAGAACCGGAACTTCGCCCCGATGTCCAGCGGCGGCGCAAAGGCGAAGGTCCCTTCCTTGACCGTGAAGTCGACGCGAATGGGTGTTTGGGGAGTGGGAGAGACCTGCAGGCGAAAGCCCAGGCCGTTAAGCCGCGTGCCGCGGCCGCTGGCCGCTGACGCCTCCAGCTCCGGGGCCACGTAGGTGGTGCGCCAGGCGCCCCAACGCGTCGCGCCCTGCCCTCCCTGGGATTCTTCCACCGGCTCCTCGAACACCACCTCGCCATCGCTGGGACTGGTGGTGGCGAACTCGCCCTCCTGCACCGCTTCCTCGAGGTAGGCCTGCGTGGTTTCGAGGGTGAGGAGCGGGCCGGCCTGCGTGACCCGGTGCACGCGGCGCAGGTAGCCCCCCGCTTCGGCACCGACGATGATGCTCCCCGAGTCGATTGCCGGCGGCGCGCCGCGCAACACGCGCAGCCGGTAGATCCCCGTGCTGTCGTTGCGGTCCGCGAGCGTGACCGCAGCGGAGTCGATGATGCGCAGGCATTCGCAGAGCTGCGACTGGCCTACGGAGAGTTCGACCGAGGCACCCTGCCCCTCGGCGGTGGCCGTGATCGTGGCCGATCCGGCGGTCAGTGCGGCCACCATGCCGGTCGCCGAAATGGTGGCCACCTGGGGGTCGCTGGAAGTCCAGGCGATGGTGGCCGTGGGCAGCACGCGACCGTCAGCGTCGAAGGCGCGGGCGGTGTACCGCACGCTGTCGCCGGGGGCGAGCACCTGCCGCGACGCGTTGATGGAGACGCTCGCGACCGCTGCTGCCACCGGGGGTGCCGTGATGGGGGGCTTGGTGTCGTCGCGGCAGGCGGCCACGAGCGACAACAGGACGAGAAGCCGTCGTGCGCCGACCGACATGGCGCGGCGAGGCCCTGCGGACAGAGGCTGCTGCATGGTTCCTCCCGGTCTCCTGATCGAGGGACATCCGATGAGGGAGCGGCGGGTGCCATCGACCCGATGGCCGTCACCCCTCATCCCTCAAAGCGCCCTTGGGCTGCGGATTCCCTCATGGGAGGGGCCAGCCGAGTTGAGATCGGGGACCGTTGCCTGCACTTTCGTGAGTCGCCTGATCCCCCGCAGGGGCGACCCGTTCACGCGCCGCCCGTCGATCACAACGCATGTCGCCATGTGCGAGCGCCGCACATCACGAACGTGACCCCACCAGGCCCCGCCGGTCGCTGCGACACGGGACACCGTGAGACACGCACGACGCGCGAGCCGAAGCCCACGCGTCGTTCCCTTCATCCCTCCCGCGGCCTGCACGACCGGCCCCCGCCATCCGACCCGACCTCTCCCCCTCGCTAGTTCACCGTCAGGTTCCACAGGAATGAGTCGTTGCCGGCCACGACGTCCCAGTCGACTCCCACGATACGAACCGTATTGATGTAACTCCCGGCCACCCCGGCCCGCATCACCAGCGTGAAGTCGACCTGCGCCCCCGCAGCGAGCGCCGCCACGGTGCAGGTCAGGATCCCGACACCTGCCCTACAGGTGACCTGCGGAGTGCTGGACTGGAAGGTCATCCCATCCATCGCCGTGATGGTGAACGTCGATCCGTTCGACACGCCCGGGCCATTGTTGATCACACGGTACCGCGCCTCGAACACCTGGTTGGCGTTGACCGAGTCCGGCGCGCTCAGCAACGACACCGCAAGGTCGGCAGCCGGATCGTTATCGGCGACGATGACGGCCAGTTCGTTCAGCGGGACCAGATTGTGATAGGCCGGGTCAGCGCTCGTCAACCGAAAGCGGATCGAGTCGGCGCGGGGAGCCTCGCCGATGAGGTCATCGATGGCCGTCACGGTCAGCGCTTGCGGCGCAAACCAGTTCGTGGTCGTGAAGCTGAGCGGAATGGGTGATGGCGTGGTCTGGCCGAGTCGGGATCCGGGGGTCACAGTCACCGTGGCTGTCGGCGTGTTGGAGCCGATGCACACACTCGCCATCCCGCTCGCGCCCCCCTCGACGGCACCAACCGCGCCGGCGGAAAGGCTTACCCGCCTCGTTGGGTCGTAGCCGTAGACGGCGATACTGTTCTGGAGTGTCGCAGTTCGCCACGCGCGATGCGTCCCGGGAGTGAGCCCCGTCCATTGCGCAAAGGCGCCGCTCCGCGAGCTGCCCGGTGCGCGAGTGAGCGGCTCGAATGATTGGCCGCACACCCCGCCGGTAAACGGCGCAATCTCCTGGAGGTCTACCGTTCCCGCCATCGTCAGGCGCGACGTGGTGTGAACCGCGTCGTACGTCCCGTTCGCCGTACCTCCTACGTCAATCACCACGCGGGACGCCGCGTCGAGACTGAGATCGGAGACGGTAAGGGTCCCATGGGTCGTCGTCGTCCCAGGGCTCACCACGCCGCCGAGTGAGACCACACGTTCCATGCTGCCGCGGCCGCGCAGCCGCCCAGCATTCGCCAGGACGATCGTGCCGGTTGTGGCACCCGTCGGCTCGGCGTAGAACGAGGCCGCGCTACTCACGACGAGATCGGCCGGACTACCCAGCACCTGAACGGTCCCGAGGTTGCGAAGGAAACCTGAAGACAGCGTCGTCGAGTCAGCGACCGTGATGGTGCCCTCGTTTCGCAGCGAATCTGCTGCGATCGCCAGGCGCCCCGGGCCCAACGTGATCGTGCCCGTCGAGACGACGGATCCGACCACTGAAAGCGACGTGCCCGTGCCATCCTGAAGTTCCAGCGTTCCTTCGTTCGCGAGGGGACGGTTCCCGTCGCCGAGGCGCAGGGTGCTTGTCCCCCACTGGGACTTCCGGACGAGCACACGCATGGCGCTGTCCATCTCCCCGATGAGCTCCACGGTTTCTCCAGCGGGGTCCACCTCAACGGCGCCGGTGGCGTTGAAGAAAACGTCCACGTCGGACCCACGGACCCGCAGGATCGGATCCGTCGGAGCCGACAGGAGGGTGCCGAAATGCGCGTTCGCCAAGAGGACCTCCGCTGCGTCGTCGACGAACATGCGGGCGTCGCCGCTGATCGATCCGGTGATGTAGACGTATCCTCCACCCGAGAGTGACAGGTCGGCGGCAGTGGAGAGAAACGTGTAGCCGTTGAACCGCACCACGTCACTGGAGGTGATCCGGGATGGTTCGCGTACATTCAGGATCCCTCCGGCATACACCTCAAGGTCGCCCCAGATGTTGTCGCCGCGGGCATCGTATGCGCCGTACAGGTGCAGTTCTTCGCCTTCAATCGGGGCGCCGCTGGTTTGCACGAGCCGCGCGTTGGCGTACACGAAGAGCCGGTCGACATCCAGGCCGCGGGTCGGAAGGGCGTTGGCGACAACTTCGAGACGGATATCGGAGGTGCCGTCGCCAAGGTACAAGTCGGCGACGCCCCAGGAATCCACCGTCACGGTGTATGACCCCGGGGTCGTTATGCACGCCCAGCTGTTGTAGTAGGGCACGACGCCGAGGCTCCAGTTCGTTGGGTCGTCCCAGTCCCCATCGACCGGCGCCAGCCAGAAGTTGCAGTTGGCCGGGACGTGCACCTGCACAGGGGCCGTCGCCCTGATGGTGGGAGGGAGCGCAACCGGCGCCTCGGCGCACGCCCAGAGGACGAGAAGAACGGAAAGGTACTTTCCACGCATGACTCTACCCCGCGTTGTGATGGTTACAGTCGGGCAAGGCCCGCAGGCCTGTCCCCGGGTAGCGTCAACGCGTCGGGTTTCTGGACATTGGTGCGGCCCCTGCATGTGCACAGGTCGCGAGGCGAACGATGCTTAGCCGATTTCGACCGACTTCTTCACCAGTTCCAATATCGACACGCCGCCACATCCTGGACTGGCCGAGCCTGGCATCCGCCCGCGGTCTCGATGCTAGCTGCCGAGACTCATCGTCACGGCCGCGATAAGCAAGCCCGCGAGCACTGCCACCGCGCCCGTCAGTAGCCCGAGCCCCGTAAGGAAGGCACTCAGCGTGGCGAGCTGGCGCCCCAGCTCTGCGATGTAGTCAGCAGCGAGCGTCTGAATGTTTTCCCAAGATGCCACGCGCCACGCAACGGCGCCACGCGCCCAACCGCCTGGGTGCAGGAACTCAACGCAGATCCGGCCGCCGCACCGCCTGCGCGCTCTGTGCCGCCTGGACGATCTGCAACCGACGCTGCAGAAGTTGCCTCACGGCCGTCGTGGGGGCCATCTCGCAAGCCAACCTCCCATAACGACTCGCTGCGTTGGCGTCGCCGCAGCGTCCGTGCAAATCGGCGAGGACCGCCGCCCACATGTATGAACCTGCCAACCAGGTGGGTGGCTCACAACCATCGAGTACGGCGAGCCCCGCTGCTGGTCCGTGGAGTTCTGCGACCGCCACGGCACGATTCAACCTATGGAGCGCGGACGGTGCGACCCGCTCCAGGAGTTCGTAACACTCCACCACCTTGTCCCAGCGCGTCGCAGCGAACGTCGGCGCGAGGCAATGTTCCGCAGCGATCGCCGCCTCGGCGTGGTACCTCGTAAAGTCATTGCCCTCCGCAGACCTGGCCAACCATGAGAGGCCGAGCGCGACTTCGGTCGGATCCCACAAGCCGCGCTCCTGCTCTTCGAGCAAGAGCAGCCCGCCAGCGTCGTCCTGGCGAGCACTCAGCCGAGCCGCGTGCAGGTGCATGAGCGCCATCAACGCCGAGCTTTCTGGTGACCGGCCGATCGGGTGACCTGCCAGGATGCCCGTTAGGCGCATCGCTTCGGCGCAGAGTTCGCGGCGGATCGCCGTTTCCGCGCGCGTCGACAGGTACCCCTCGGTGAACATGAGATAGAGGATCCTCCGCACTCCGATGAGCCGGGATGCATACTGTTCGCCCGTGAGCTCGTCGGTGCGCGGCGGCGTCGCGCGCAAGCGCTCGCGTGCTCGGGCCAGCCGCTTGTACACATTGGCTTCGCTGGTAAACAGTCGGTGGGCGATCTCCCGCACCTCAAAGCCACAGAGAACTTTCAGGGCCAGGACAAGCTGCGACTCGGTTGGAATCGCCTCGTCGCAACACACGAACAGCATCCGGAGCAGGTCGTCGTGCACGTCCGCAACGATCAGGGTCTCGGGCTCCTGCTCAATGTCCGCTGCCCACTCGGTGGCGTTCTCCTCCATGAGCCGGCGGTGGCGGGTCTCCTTGCGCAGTGCATCCCACAGTCGGTTGCGCGCGACACGAAAGAGCCACGCCGTGGGATCCTCCGGCACCCCGCCCACCGTCCACGATTCGAGGCCGGACATCAGGGCGCCCTGGACCGCGTCCTCGACGGCTTCGATGTGCTGCGCACCGGTCCGGCGTGCGAGGATCGCGACCAGCCGGCCGTATTCGTGACGAAAGAAGTGCTCGGCCAGCTGTCGCGCGTCGCTCACGGCGTGCGTATCTCGATGACATCGACGCCCGAGCCGGGGCCGACAAGACCCGGGCAGCCACGGGCTACCTCAATCGCCGCATCCAGGCTGTCGGCCGACACGATCATGTAGCCGCCAACCAGCTCCTTTATCTCGACGAACGGCCCGTCCGGCGCAGGGTCCGCGGTGGTGAGCCGCCCCTCGCCGAGCCTGCCACCCATGTCCACCAGGTTCGCCTTGAACTTCTGCTGCCAAGCGCCGAACTGGGCGTACATCTCCTGCATTTGCGCGGGCGAGGGACGCTCGGCCTTCCCGCCAGGAAGGCTCCGCTGCAGGCACAAGTACTTCGGCATGACTTCTCCTTGTAGGGGCCGCCCGCAATCGAGCGACACGGAATGACGCGCGGACCGGCGGAATTTGGACACTCCCTGCCAAGACACCACACCTGACATAATCCGAACGGCGCGTGAGCCGAAGCCCACGCGCCGTTCGTTTCCAGCTCGACGTCCCGGAGTCCTAGTCTTCGTCCGGGATCATCAGGTCCGCGGGGATCTCCGGAATGTCGTCTTCCGAGTGGATCTTGATCGGCCCTTCCGGACGCGGCGGCTGCTCCGCCGGAATGTCCGTGACGGTCAGGACGATGCGGCGATGGATCGGATCCACTTCCACCACGCGCAGCTCCAGGTTCATGCCGTCGTAACACACGTCAGCCGGTGACTCGATCACCTTGTCCGACGGGAGGTGCGACAGCGGGACAAACCCTTCGATGTCGTTGCCGATGTCGACCACGACGCCCTTCTCCATCAGGCGGGCCACCTTGCCGCGCAGCTCGGTGCCGACCGGGTAGGTCTCGCCGATGCTGAGCCACGGATCGTCGGTCGCCTGCTTGAGACCGAGCGAGATCCGCTTGTTGTCGGCGTCGATCGAGAGGATCACGACGTCGACCGCGTCACCCTTCTTCACGACTTCCGACGGGTGCTGCACGCGACGCGTCCAGCTCATGTCGGAGATGTGGATCAAGCCGTCGATCCCCGGGTCGATCTCGACGAAGGCGCCGAACGAGGTAAGGTTGCGGACCTTGCCGTTGAGACGGGCGCCGACCGGGTACTTGAGCGGCAGCACCATCCACGGATCTTGCTCGGTCTGCTTCATGCCGAGCGAGATCTTCTCCTCGTTCGGGTCGACCTTGAGCACCACGGCCTCGATGCTCTCGCCGATCGAGACGATCTTCGACGGGTGGCGCACATTGCGCGTCCAGCTCATCTCGCTGATGTGGACCAGCCCTTCGATCCCCGGCTCCAGCTCAATGAAGGCGCCGTAGTTGGTGATCGAGACCACCTTCCCGGCGACGCGCGTGCCGACCGGGTACTTCTCGATGACGTCCTTCCACGGATACGGCTGCAGCTGCTTGAGGCCGAGCGAGATGCGCTCGCGATCCCAGTCGATGTCCAGGACCTTGACCTCCATCTCCATGCCGATCTGCACCATCTCGGTGGGGTGTTGGATGCGGCCCCACGACATGTCGGTGATATGGAGCAGGCCGTCCACGCCCCCGAGGTCGATAAACGCCCCGAAGTCGGTGATGTTCTTGACGACGCCCTTCCGCACCTGGTCCTTCTGCAGCTCCTTCATCAGCTTCTCGCGCTTGCCGGCCCGCTCGGCCTCGAGCAGCACACGACGCGACACAACGATGTTGCGGCGACGCTTGTTGAGCTTGATGATCTTGAAGTCGTACTTCTGGCCGAGGAGCTCGTCGAT
This sequence comes from Gemmatimonadota bacterium, assembly GCA_016712265.1. Lineage (NCBI taxonomy): Bacteria > Pseudomonadati > Gemmatimonadota > Gemmatimonadota bacterium. Next base: position 726,001 of record JADJRJ010000030.1, read on the forward strand.
GTTCGGGACGCGACGGAGCGCGATCTGCGAACCCGGGAGGAAGGCGTCGACGCCCATCAGGTCGACGACCACACCACCCTTGATCTTCTTGACCAGGGTGCCGGTGACCGGCGTGTCTTCCTCGTACGCGATCCGGATCTTCTCCCAGACGCGCATGAAGTCGGCTTTCTTCTTGGAGAGGACGACCGACCCTTCCTGGTCCTCGAGGTGCTCGAGGAGGACGTCGATTTCATCACCGACCTTGAGGTCGGGAAGGTCCTTGAACTCCTCCAGCGGGATCGTGCCTTCGGACTTGAAGCCGATATCGAGCACGACGAGGTTCTCGCGAATCTCGAGGACGCGCGACTTGACGATTTCACCTTCGTCGATCGACGCCAGCGTGCCCTTGTACATCTCGAGCATGCGGTCGTATTCGGCCGACGTGTATTCGTCCTCGTCGTAGAGTTCGGGGCGTCGGTTGGCAAGCGGCCGAAGCTCGCCCATCTGGGCTTTGCGCTTTTCGGCGGCCGTCATGCCGGTTGGGGTGGCAGTGTCGGTCATGTCTCCTGACTCGCGGATGTTCGCTCGCCGCGGCGAGGTTTGGGGGAGTTCCCCAGGCACGGCGCCGGGGGAGCCTGCAAAGCTAGCCGCTGGCTCCTGCTCCGGTCAACGCACGGACGGCGCGGAGGCTAGGACAGCCCGAGGAGCTCGACAGCCTGGCGGACGTTGGTCCGAAGGTCGAACAGCTCCCGCGCGCGAGCCCGCCCAGCCCGCCCCATCGACGCCCGCAAAGCAGGGTCCCGGGCGAGCATCAACATGGCGGCGGCCGCCGCCGCGCTGTCACCCCGATCCACCACGAACCCGGTCTCCTCGTGGACCACCAGCTCCGGAATCGCCCCGACCCGCGTCCCGATCACCGGGCGCTCGGTGGCCATGGCCTCGGCGATGACGTAACCAAACGCCTCCTCCCACCGAGAGAGCTGGGTGACAACGTCCGCTGCGTCGAAGAGCCCCTCCCCGAACGGGTCCTCCACGAGCCCCGTCCACGTTACATGCTCCCGGAGCCCACTGGATACCACGAGGGCTTCGTAGGCGCCCCTCTGGGGGCCGTCGCCCGCAAGTACGAGGTGGATGCGCGGTTCGGAGACCCGGGCCAGACGCACGGCCTCGATCAGGTCCGGGATGCCCTTCTCCGGGATTAGCCATGAGGCCTGCGCCACCACGATGGCGTCCGCTGGAATCCCGTGTCGCGCCCGGAAGGCCGTTCCAAGCTCGCGATTGTGGGGTCGGCTCGTGTCAGCCGCGTTATAGAGCCGAACGGTCTTCCCCGGAGCAACGAGGCCACGGGTGCGAATCGATCGAAGGTTGAAATCTGAGATCGACAGGACGCGGTCGAGCGGCCAGGTGATGATCCGCGCCACCACCCGCTTCCACCACGGCGCGGGCGTACCCACCCACCCCTCGGGCTGCGACCCCTGATCCACGAAGTAGACCCGAGGAACGCGCGCGAGGGTCGCCTCCCACGGGATCGAACTCAGGAACGGGGTGAACTCCAGCAGCAGCACCTCGGGACGAAATTCCGCCAGCAACTTGCGCAGGTCCGCTCCGGCACCGAGTGGACGCATGGCATTCGCGAAGACCCGCAGCTCGACGTTTGGGAGCGCCAGGTATTCGCGGACGGTCGCCGACGGTTCACCCAGGAAGCACAGCACACTCCGAATTCCGCGTTCACCGAGCTGCGCCGAAAACTCGCGCGCAAAGGCCTCAACGCCTCCGATGCGTCGGGCTTCGAGTCCCAGGACGGTCACCACCGTCCGCCCGCCCCGCGCTCTCGTGCCTGCCAAGGTCCTGGCGCCTACTCCGGGGTGGCCGCGACGACGACCGGACGCTTCGTCTCGATCTCGACGGGGGACATACGGCGCTGCAGGCAGCAGCCGGACTCCCACACGCGGGGACGTCCCTCCCAGATCTCCCGGATCCCCTTCTCCTTGACGCTGCCGACCACTCCCAATCCCGTGCAGACCGTCACGTCGCCGTTCGCCTGGAACTGCAGGGTGCTGAGGGCGTTGCAGCTCTGTCGCACTTCGTGCGCGCTATGGCTCATCGACGAAACGCGGCTCGACTCGGGGTTCTCGAAGTACAGGATCATCGCCTCCAACTGCGCAATGCTGTTCGCAATCGGCAGCCCCTGCCCCTTGAGGCGAATCAGCTCGCGGATGTTCGCCACCGCCACGCTCGTGTCCTTCGGCCAGTTCTCGGAGTGCTCCCACCACCGCTCGTCTTCCGGCGTGTTGTAATTCTGCTCGATGGGCTGGTAGAAGACCTCCATCCCCGGCTGGTTGGCCCAATGCGCCACCTTCACGGTGTCGTGGAGGTTGTGCGACATGATGACGTTCTTGAGCCGGATCGTGTAGCCCAGGCCGTGCTCCTGGCGCACACGCTTGAACGTCTCGATCGACGTGCTGGTCTTGTCCCAAAACTTCTCGCGACCTCGGACCCGCGAGTGGGTCTCGCCGATGCCGTCGAATGACAACGTGACGCGCCATGGACCAGCAAGGGCCAACTCCTCGATCTTCCCCTGGTCGGTCCAATACCCGTGAGTCAGGATCTCGAGGTAGAGCCCGATGGAGCGGGCATGCCGAACGAGGTCAATGGTATAGGGCTTGAGGAGCGCCTCGCCTCCCGAAAAGGAGACCTGCACGGGGCCCAGCCAGTTCCGCAGGTCGGTGAGGACCTGCGCCCACTGTTCGAACGTCGGGCTGTCCTCCTTCCCCCGGTTCTTCCAGATGTCACAGTGGAGGCAATGCGCGTTGCAGCGCTCGGTCAGGAGGAAGATGATCGACGGTGGCCGGCACAAATGAGCCAGCCGTCCCCCGGCGAAGGTCCGGAGCCGGTAATTCACCCCGTCGTATACGCGCTTGTACAGCCAGTTGACGTCCATGCCTCACCCCATCCGTGTGGCCCATCGCACCCACTGCCGGTGCGCGGGATCATACCTGTCAGTCAAGACGACCACACTCATTCCCCGGCAAACTGCGTTCCGGAACCCGTCCGGTCCCGTACCAATGCCACGATCTGCTCAACCTGGTCGGCCTGGGTCAGGGCCGTGGTATCGATTCGTACCGCGTCCCGGGCTTCCACCGTTTGCAGTGCATCCGCCCGATCTCGGGCGACCAGCTGATCGACCTCGACCGCAATCTCGTCGTCCGAAGGCCGCCGCGACAGCCTCTGGATCAGCCGACGCCTCGCCCGTTCCGACGGATCGGCGACCAGAAAGATCTTGACTTGCGCGGACGGAAAGACTGCGGTTCCCATGTCGCGACCATCGACGACCACGTCATAGAGCCGCCCCACCTCGCGAACCCGAGTGTTGACCCAGTGCCGCACCGGTTCCATTTGGGCCACCCGGGGCACGACGGCAGTCACCGGACTCCCCCGGATCTCGTCGCCGAGGTCCTCGTCCCCGATTCGGGGGACAAACGAGGTATCCTGAGGCACCAGCTCGATCCCCTCCACCGCCCGCACGATTGCCTCGGCCTGCCATTCGTCCACAGGTCCGCAGCTCCTCAGGGCGACCGCCGCCGCGGCGCGGTACAGCGCCCCGGAGTCGACATGCCGGAAGCCGAGTTCCTTGGCGACCCATTGCGCGGTCGACGACTTCCCCGAAGCGGCAGGCCCATCGATGGCAACGACGATGGGTCGGTCAGGGGCTGGGGGCAATGCGGGCAAGGTCGGTGAAGAAGCCGGGATAGGACACGTCAACGCATGACGGCGCATCCAACGCGAGCGAGACACCGGACGCGACCGACAATATGGCGAAGGCCATGGCGATCCTGTGGTCCCCGCGCGTCGCGATTGGCGCTGGGCGAATGACCCCGCCGCCCCGGACGGCGAAGCCGTCGGGGTACTCCTCGGCCTCCACCCCACACCGCCGCAGGTTCTCGACCACCGCGCCGAGGCGGTCGCTTTCCTTGACGCGAAGTTCGCCGGCACCTCGCACACTCGTCTCGCCCTCGGCGAAGGCGGCCAGCACGGCGAGGACCGGGATCTCGTCGACGAGATCGGGCACTTCATGGGCCTCGACCACCGTGCCGCGCAGGGGGGATGCATGGACCACCAGGTCGCCTACGACCTCGCCCCCGGCAATGCGCTCGTTATGCACGTCAAAGATCCCGCCCATGCGCTCGAGGACGCGGAGGAACCCCGTGCGTCGAGGATTGAGCAGCACACCGCGCAGTGTGAGCGAGCCGCGGGCAGCCGCCGTGGCCAGCACCGCGAAGAAGGCGGCGGACGATGGATCGGCCGGCACGTCGTACCGCGCAGCGGGAATCGCCACAGGCGGTGAGAGTTCGAGCCAGCCGTCGCGCTGGACCAGGTCGACCCCAAGCGACTGCAGCATCCGTTCGGTATGGTCGCGCGTGGGGAGCGGCTCACGCACAGCAACCGGCACCCCCGCGCACAGGCCGGCGAGGAGCACCCCGCTCTTGACCTGGGCGCTCGGCACTTCGGTGGTGTACCTCACGGAGCGGAGTCCCCCGCCCCGCACCTCCATCGGCAGCTGCCCCACGGTACCGCGCCAATGAATGCCGGCCCCCATCTCGGCCAGCGGTTCGGCAATCCGTCGCATGGGCCGCGCCCGGAGCGAGGCGTCCCCGTCAAACAGGGCAACACTGTCCTGAGCGGCCGCGAGCCCGGCGAGGAGGCGGGCCGTCGTACCCGAGTTCTCGCAGTCGAGGCTCACGTCAACCGGGGGATGTTTCAGCCGCAACCCGCGCCCCTCGATCGCGATGGCTGCCCCCAGCGCGGGCATCGCCCGACCGAGGTGCCCGAGACACGCGGCGGTCGCGCGCGTATCGGCCGAGGCGAGGATCCCGTGGATCTCGGATTGACCCGTCCCAAGCGAGGCGAGGATCAACGCCCGGTGCGAAATCGACTTGTCGCCCGGCAGGTCCAGCGCGCCTTGCACCACAAGGTGTCGCATCCCTAACGCAGCCACCCTTCCAGTGCGGTCGCAAGATCGGTCTTTTCGTCCCGGTACTTCACGATCACCGGAGTTTGCAGGGACAGTCCCTCCGCCTCGCCCCAGGCCCCCCGCACCCGGCGCGCCCCGGGGACCACGACCGCCCCAGCCGGGATCTCGAGGGGGGCGTCCGCACTCCCGCGGTAGACCCGCTCCTGCACCAGGTCGTAGACCGGCGTTCCCCGGGTGAGGACGACCCCGGCCGCAAGGACGGCCCGTGCCCGTACAACCGTCCCTTCATAGACCCCGCAGTTCCCGCCAACCACCACTTCGTCCTCGATCACCACCGGGGCCGCATTCACGGGTTCGAGGACGCCACCGATCTGCGCGGCAGCACTCAGGTGGACGCGCGCCCCGACTTGCGCGCACGATCCCACCAGAGCGTGCGAGTCGATCATCGTCCCCGGCCCGACCCACGCCCCAACGTTCACGAACATCGGCGGCATGCAAACCACGCCCGGGGCGAGATACGCCCCGGCCCGCACCGACGAGCCACCCGGCACCACGCGAACCGCATCCGACAGGGTGAACCGACGCAGGGGGATCGTGTGCTTGTCAAAGAAGGGGAACATCCCTTCGTCGTCCATGCGGATGATGCGCCCCACGCGGAAGGCGAGCAGGATCCCCTGCTTCACCCACGGCACCGCGCGCCAGGTCCCCGCATGGTCCTGCTCGGCCGACCGCAGCTCCCCATGCTCCAGGCCGTCGATCAGCTGGGCGACGACGATTTCCGCGTCAGGCGGGAGCGCCACCCCGGGCGGGTAGGCTGCCAACTCGGCGATCTGTGCGGCGAGCGCCGCCACCCGGTCACCCCCCATCAGGCGAGCGCGCCCGCCGCTCGCAGGGCCTCGCGCACAGTCGCCTCATGAGACGCGGCGAGCGGCACCAACGGAAGACGGACGTGGTTCGTGATGTGGCCGAGGAACGACACGGCGGCCTTTACCGGGATCGGGTTTGACTCCACAAACGCGGCATGCATCCAGGGGAGCAGGCGGCGGTGGATTACTCGTGCGGCGGCCAGGTCGCCCGACGCGCACGCGTCCACCAGCTCGGCCATCGCTCGCGGGGTGGCATTACTCGTGACCGAGATGACCCCCTCGCCGCCTAACGCCATGACGGGCAGCGTGAGGGCATCATCACCGGACAGCACCACGAAATGCGGTGGCCGGTCCCGCAGGATGTCGCCGATCTGCCCGATGTTCCCGGACGCTTCCTTGATGCCGACGATGTGCGGCAGCTCGGCGAGACGCAGTGCGGTCCGGGTTTCGATGTTGCTCCCCGTGCGCCCGGGGACGTTATACACGATCACCGGCAGGTCGACCGCGTCCGTGATCGCCCGGAAGTGCGCCTCGATCCCCCGCTGCGGGGGCTTGTTGTACATCGGCGAGACATGCAGCGCATGCGTCGCGCCGTGTCGCTGCGCCGCGCGCGTGAGGGCAATCGCGCGGGCCGTGTCGTTTGCCCCCGCGCCGGCCACGACCGGGATCCGTCCGGCCACCTGCTCCACCGTGATCGCAATGACGCGCTCGTGTTCGGCCGTGGTGAGCGTCGCCGCTTCACCGGTGGAGCCGCAGGGGACGACGAAGTGCACCCCCTCCCGCACCTGCCACTCGACAAAGGCGCGCAGCGCCGCTTCATCCACGGCCCCATCGGCCGAAAACGGCGTGACCAGCGCGGTCCCGCATCCGGTCAGCGGTCGCACGGTCATCGGGGCAACCCCAGCACATCACGCATCGTGAACACTCCTTGCCTGCCGTGGAGCCAGTGGGCCGCATGCAACGCGCCGTCGGCGAAGACCCGTCGGTCCCGCGCCTCGTGTGTCAGGGCAATCTGCTCGAAGGGTCCATCGAAGAGGAGGGTGTGCTCCCCCGGCACACTCCCCACCCGCACACTCATGACGGGGATGTCGCGCCCAAGAGTCCTGGCGGCGGCGTCGCGAATGGTCACAGCGGTGCCGGACGGGGCGTCGAGCTTGGCGCGATGGTGGGTTTCCACGATGGCCGCGTCGTACTGCGGATGCCCCGCGAACAAGGCACCGGCCCGGGCGGCCAGTTCGGTGAGCAGCGCCACGCCAATCGAGAAGTTCGAGGCGAGCAGGAGGGCGCCGGCACACGCGTGCGATTCCTCGATCGCGGCGGGTTGCTGCGCCTGCCACCCCGTGGTCCCGCACACGACCGGGATCCCGTTGCGGAGGCACGCCAGCACGTTCGCCGACGCCGCCGTGGGCACCGACACCTCGATCGCGACATCCACCCGGTCGGCGAAGGTCGCGATCCCGGCAGCGTCCGTGTTGTCCGATGCCCGGAGCACGTCCACCACCTCGTCCCCGCGCTCGCGAGCCAGGGTCTCGATCGCCCGCCCCATCCGGCCTGCCCCAACGATCAACAGCTTCACGGGGTCGCCGGAAAGAAGGCGTCATGGAGCCGACCCATCGCCGTCCCCACCTGGTCCCCATCGACGATCATCGTGAGGTTGATGGCGCTCGCCGACAGCGACAGCATGTGCACCCGCAGGTCGCGCAGCGCCCCAAGCGCGGCCGCCATCGCCTGGCTCGACTCGCCCATCCCGGCGCCGACGAGGGCGACAATCCCCCGGTTGCGTTCGACGGAGACGTCGCCGAGCGCCGACAACTCGACCACGAGTGAATCGAGATGCGTGGCGTCGTCGATGGTGGCGCTCACGGAGATCTCTGACGTAGCCACCACGTCCACCGAGGTCCGGTGGCGATCGAAGATGTCAAATATGGTCCGCAAGAATCCGTGCTGCAGGAGCATGCGCGGGCTGCGCACCTTGACGATGGTCACCCCCGTCTTGCCCGCGATCGCGCTCACCGGCCGACGCGGGGCCTCGAAGGTGATAAGTGTCCCCGTCCCCTGCGGCTTTCGCGAGTTGAAGATCCAGACCGGGATCCCCAGCCGCACGGCCGGCGAAATGGTACTCGGGTGCAGCACCTTCGCCCCGAACGACGCCAACTCACTGGCCTCGTCAAACCGGATGCGATCGATGAGTCGCGCGGACGGCACCACGCGCGGGTCCGCGGTCAGCATCCCGTCGACATCGGTCCAGATTTCGATGGCCTCCGCGCCTAACGCGGCCCCGAACAACGAGGCGCTGTAGTCCGAGCCCCCGCGTCCCAGGGTGGTGGTGATCCCATGATCAGTCGCGCCGACGTACCCGCCCACGACGGGCACCTGTCCCTGGGCCAGCAACGGCCGCAGCACACGCTGCGACGCTTCGGCAATGCGATCGGGACGAGGCTCGGCCTTCTCGAACAGGTCAGTCGTGATCATGACCGTGGTCGCGTCCACCCAGGTCGCCGGGACACCACGCTCCCGAAACGCGGCGACCACCAACACGCTCGACAGCAGCTCCCCCTTGGCGGCGATTGCATCGCGCGCGCGCGGCGTGGCATGCCCCAGGGTGGACAACGCCTCGGCGAGATGGGCCAGCTCATCGAACGTGGCGCCAAGCTCGGCCTGGACCTCGTGCAGCCCGGGACCGGGCGACAGCAATCGCTCGGCGGCCTCAAGGTGACGGTCGCGCAGCGCCTCCACCCCGCGAATCGCCGAGATGAGTTGGCCTTCGGACGCCTGCTGGGTGATGGCGATCAGCGCATTGGTCGCGCCACCAAGCGCGGAGACGACCACCAACGGTTGGCGCGGCAGCCGCTCCCGGACGATGGCCGCCGCGCGGTCGATCGCGTCGGCGTCGCCAACGGAGGTGCCACCAAACTTGACGACGATCATGCGAGCGGCACGGCGCCCTGCGCCACGAGCACTTCCGCGTTGAGGATCGAGCCGCCCGCCGCACCACGGATGGTGTTGTGCCCGAGCACAACGAACTTCACGTGGAACAGCGGGTCCGGACGGATCCGGCCGACGCTCACTGTCATCCCGCGCCCCGCCTCGACGTCGCGGCGCGTTTGGGGCCGGTCCCGCTCGGCCATCACGCGGAGCGGCACGGATGGCGCCGAGGGCAGGCCGCGGCAAATCGCATGTCCCTGCCATCCCAAGAGCGCCGCGTGTACATCCTCTGTCGTGACCGGTCGCGCAAACGAAACAGAGAGGCACGCCATGTGCCCATTCATCGTGGGCACACGGTTCGCGTGGGCACTCACCGTGAAGGGAGCGTCCGCGATGCGCCCCGCCTCGAACCGCCCGAGCATCTTGTTCATCTCGCGCTCGATCTTTGACTCTTCATCCCCGATGTAGGGAATCACGTTCCCCATGATGTCCAGTGAGGGCACCCCCGGGTACCCGGCTCCAGAGACAGCTTGCATCGTCGTCACGAAGACACGCTCGACGCCAAACGCGGCGTGGACGGGGGCCAGGGCCATCGCGGCGACGGTGGCGGCGCAATTGGCATTGGTGACGATTCCACCGGCCCAGCCCCTCTGGACACGCTGCGCGTCGAGAAGACCGAGGTGGTCGGCGTTCACCTCGGGGATAACGAGCGGGACGTCCGGGTCCATCCGGTAGTTCTTTGCGTTGCTGAGCACCAGGCGACCAGCGCCGGCAAAGGCCGCCTCGATCTCACCAGCCACCCCACTGTCCAGGGCGGAGAAGACGATGGGCGATCGCACCGCCTCGGGGCGACACGCGACGACGGTGAGGTCGGCGACCGAGGCCGGCATCATTCCCTCGATCCAGCGCGTCGCCGCGTCGTATCGCTGCCCGGCGGAACGCTCCGACGCCGCAACCTCGGCGACGCGAAACCAGGGATGCCCTTCGAGCAATCGGACAAAAGTCTGCCCGACGGCGCCCGTTGCGCCGAGCACGGCCACGGGGATCGGTGAGGTTGGTACGGGCATCGTCAGGCGGGGAGCAGGGCGGAGACCAGGCGCTGGTAGGCGTCGACGGCCGACCGCAACTCGGCGACGGACACGTGTTCATCCGGGGTGTGTGCCACGTGAATCGACCCGGGCCCGAAGAGGAGCGGCGTCCCCCAGCGATCGAGCAACGGGATGTCCGAGGTATAGGCGACCGGCGTCGTCTCGAACCCGTCGATCGTATGGAAGAACTGCGCCGGGATGTACGAACCGTAGGAAATCTCCGCGCGTCCCGCGACCCACGACTCGAGGCGCGCCTTCACCACCCCGACATCCCCAACGAGACGAAACATCAGCTCGCTCTCGCACTCCCCGGGGATGATGTTGGCCTCGGTGCCACCACGGATGGTGCCGATGTTCACCGTCGTCTCTCCCAGCCGCTCGTCGGTCGGCCAGCCCACATCACGCAAGGTCGGCAGGAGCGCGAGCATGGGCTCGATGGCCGACGCGCCCAGGTGTGGATACGCCGAGTGCGCCTCGCGGCCGCGGATTCGCAGGGTGACGCGCTGCGATCCCTTGCAGCCGATGGCGAGTCGCGACTCGGTGGGCTCGCCATTGACCAGCCAACGGCTCGTGGCCGGCAGCCGGTTCGCCATCCGCGCGCCGTCGGAGCCCTTCTCTTCCCCGACGACCAACAACAGGTCCACACGGTCCTCGCCGCGTGCCGCCATCGCATCCGCCGCGCAGAGCATGGCCGCAGCAATCCCCTTGGCGTCGCAGCTCCCGCGACCGTACAACACATCACCATCGAGGCGCGGCGGCACGTATGGCGGCACCGTATCGAGGTGCGTGGACAGCGTCACGCCACCGCCGGCCCGTGAGGCCCAGACGTTGCCACGTCCCGGCGAGACTTCCTGCACGGTCACGTTCCACCCGCGCGAGATGAGCCATCGCGAGACAAAGTCGACGGCCCGCCCCTCCCCGCCGGTGGGAGACTCGATGGCCAGCAACTCTGCGGCGAGGGAGACAACGTCAGTCATGCGAACGGTGATCGGTGAAAGCACGTGATGCGAAGGGCGGGATTCGAACCCGCACTCCCTTGCGGGAAGGGGATTTTAAGTCCCCCGCGTCTACCATTTCGCCACCCTCGCGTGACCGCGAATAATAGCGCGCGGACCTGCGTCGCCGGCTATCCGGCTAGTGCTCGATGGTCGCGCCGTGACTCGCGCGCGTCCGCCAGATACGGGGCTGATGCCCCCAGCGCATCGGAAAGTCGCTCATCACGCGTGCGCCAAGAACCTCGAGCGCATCCGCCTCCCCGACAGCGATGACGCATCCCCCCCACCCCGCACCCGTCAAGCGTGCCCCTTCGACGCCCGGCGTCGCCACGGCGAGGGCGACCACCCAGTCCAGCTCGGGGGACGAGCACTCGTAGTCGTCGCGCAGCGAGGCTTGCGATGCCGCGAGCCACGGACCTAACGACTCGCCCTTGGCCAACGCCTCGACCACGGCGCCCACCCGCGCCGATTCTCGCACCACGTGGCGGGCCCGTCGTCGCACCTCCCCATCGAGGAGTGATTCGATGGAGGCCACGGAGGCATGGGCCAGGACATCGAGGCCGGGATCGTGCTCCTGGAGGATGGCAAGGGCGCGGCGGCACGTCGACTGCCGCTCAGCGAACGCGGAGCCCCGAAGCGTCCGGGGCACCGCCGTGTCGATCACGAGCACCTCGCGATCAAAGGGCACGTGCTGCAGGCGACCGGAATCGCACCAGATACGCAGGGCATGACCCGCGCTCGCGCACGCGCTTGCCGACTGGTCCATGATGCCGCACGGCACCCCCACAAACTCGCGCTCGGCCCGGTGAGCACGTTGCGCAACCATGGAAAGGTCCCGTACCGACGCCCGATCGGTGAGGTACGCGGCCGCGAGAACGGTCGCGACTTCAAGCGCGGCCGAGGAGCTGAGTCCTGCCCCTGCTGGCACCTCGCTGGCGACCGCGACGGCCCACGCGCCGCCTTCCCCCGTCAGTGCGCGCACTTCACGCAGGGCGCCGTGGACATAATCCCACCATGCACCGGCCGGTTGGGTGTCTGCCAGCGCGAAGGTCCCGGTGCCTCGCAGCTCGCGAGAGATGGCACGGCAGCGATCACCGGGGCCGCGCCCAATTGCCACCGAGGTGCGCCGATCGATAGCCATCGGGAGCACCTCGCCGCCGTTGTAGTCCGTGTGCTCCCCGATGAGGTTCACCCGCCCCGGGGCGGATGCGATGACATCGGGGGCACGACCGTAGGCGCTGCGAAACAGCTCAGCCGCAGCGCCTGCGCTCACGGACGAACGCCGAGCACGTGCACGGACAGCCAGAGCATGTAGGCGAGCAAGCCGGCGAGTGATGCGTCCCCGCCATTCTCCACTCCACGGCCGTCCGCATCGACAAACTCGGTCGCGAGGCCGCTGTGCAGCGGCGCGCGGCGAAACCAGGCCAGGACCTCATTTGCCTCCGGGCCCAGCAAGTGCGCCACCTGGCGCACCAGGACACTGGGCTCCAGCTCGAGCGATCGCACCGTGCGGCGGTACACAGGGTCCGACCGGTCCGCCGCATCGTACATCGGCAGCCAGACCACGGAAGCCGACGGGTCGTCATCGGCAACGGCCTCGCCGGCCAGGTTCACGGCAGACATCAGGATCGACTTTCCGTTGCGTTCCCGGGTGAAGTGCTCGGCACAGGCCGCCCGCACAGCATCCGGGTCGTCGACCTGCGTCGCCGTCTCCTCGTCCAGGGTGCGACGGAAGACGTCCATCGCCATCGCTGCCACGGCGTTGCCATGCAGGGTATAGGCGAACGGGGTGGGATGACCCGCCGGTGACACCTCGGTCGAGAACAGGGCCACGTCTTCACGTCGTCGGGCGCGCATGTCGTCAAAAGCGCCGTACAACGTGTCGGCAATCACCGGCTCCTCGACGACCTGTTCGTCACTGGTCTCGCGGATGTAGCGCTCGATGGCGATGGCGTAGGCACCGGCGCCCTCCAGCGAGAACCCTGGTTCGAACAAGGTGCCGTCCAGATAGCGCACCCCCTGACCGGGGGAGTAGCCGTGCAATTCGCAGGCGCGGAGCAGCAACTCGCGGGCGAGAGGCGCATCGGCGAGTTGGATCGCCGGGAGGGTCCACATGAGGGCTTCCCACTCGCGCACCGTGACGCCGCGCGAGTGCCACGGGACCCGCGTCCGCATGAGGTAGAAATGGGCGTCGTCCAGCGCCCGGCCCACGCCATAGAAATAGGCAAAGAGCAGGTTGCGGTTGATCAGGGCGTCCAGCGTCTCGTTTCCCGTCGTTTGTTCAAGGGAACGCAGGGCGTCTCGTGTTGCGGTGAGGAGGTAGCGCCAGCCGCGGCGTCGCATCACGGCGACGGTGGCTTCTGCCCCATCTCCTTCGGGTCCCACGGCGAGAAAGAAGGCCGTGTCGGCGTGGCCCCGTGGGGGCAGGCGAACCTCGCGGCGGATCACGTAGGACCCGTCGGTGACGTCGATGGTTGAGGTCCCATCGGCCCCGATCGCCAGGGACGCCAGCCCCGGAACAGCACTGCCGGAGAGAACGACAGCGTCCGTGGTGCCGCGGCGCACGGCGTGCGCATCGAGGAACGGTCGCGGGACCCGCACGCGCAGCTGACGGTGCCCGAGGGTCCCGTCCAGCCCAACCGTCAGTCGCTTGGCGGTGGCGGAGCGATTCTCGAAAGCCAGGGCATACACGGCACCGGCCGTATCTGCGTCGCGACCGTAGGGGGCGAACACGGTCGCCCGCACGATCACATCACCGATCGTGGCGGTGAAGGTCGGGAGCCAACCGTAGGCACGCTCCCAGACGAGACCTTCGGCCGCCCACGCCACGGGGACGCCGTCAATCGCAAGGAATGGCTTGGCAAGTGCGGGCGCATTCCCCTCGCTGAACTCCTCCCCCCCAGCGAACTCAACCGCGGCCCGCGCCGCGCGGTGGATCACCCCGATGGCGTGGAGGGACCCGTCCGTGGGATGGATGCACGGGAGGGCAATCCAGTGATTGCCGGTGATCTGCCAGGGAACGGACGGGACGGGAATCGGCTGCACGTACGGGGGGCGGGCTGAAGGAAGAGCGCAAGTTAGCGTGTCTCTGGGCTGTGGCGCGCCGGAACCGACGGCGATTACCCGGGGTCGTACGATCCCTCGTCCCCCAAGGTGTATCTTTCGCGCCCGCATGAGCTTCCCATTCCCAGTACTACGCTCCTTCGCCGTCCGGGGCCTGATTCGCCGGGCCACCGCCGCCGCGGCCGTGCTGTCCCTGCCGACTGCCCTGCACGCGCAGCGCGTCCTGGGGCCCACCACCGATGCCACCGTTGTCCCGCGGGGGATGCTTCGCGTCACGACCGGCCCCGAGTGGGCGCGCGGCCATGAGCGCTACTCCGCGGGACGCGGACGCGTCCCGAAGGGTGAGCTCGAACCGTTCGCCGCGGACTTCAACGTAGACTCCCTTGGGCCCAGCCAGGTGCCGGCGCTGGCGGCGGTGAGCGCTGGGGTGCGTAGCATCGTTGGGGGAACGAACGGGCTCCCCGTGACGCTCGGCGCCCTCGAGAGCCGCTTTGACGTGTCGGTCGCGCGTACACCGATCCACGTGGAGTACGGGGTGACGCGTCGGCTAACCGTCGGCGCCATGTTTCCGCTCGTGAAAACCTGGACGGAGGTATCCGTCCAACCCAACAAGAGCCGCGACGGATCCACCGTGGGGCTCAATCCTCGCGGCTACGGCACCAACCAAACCGTCGTGTCGCAACTGCAGGCTGCGGCGCAGGCGCTCGGCCAGCTACTCCAATCGTGCTCCGGCAGCACGGCGCCGGAATGCACGGCGGTGAACGCCGATCGTGCACGCGCACAAGCGCTGGTGCAGTCCGCGGCGGCGGCGGCAACGGGCGTCGAGGCGGTGTACGGCACGTCGGCGGCGAAACCGGGGAGTCGGTTTGCCCCCGCGGACAGCTCAATACTCCAGCGTTCGATCGCCTCGCGGCTGGGGGCCCTCTCCGCTGACTTCGCCACCTTCCTTGGTGCCCCGACGGGTGGGACCGGGTGGATCACGGCCCGTCCGGTGGGGGCGACACAGTTCAGCTGGGGGAATCTCCAACGTGTCCTGACGGACACCGCGTATGGGATCGGTGCCGACTCGCTCATTTCGGTGGGAATGAACCGCCTCGGCGACGTCGAGGTTGGGGGACGTTTCCTCGTGTTCGACGGCATCGGGGGTGTCCCCCAGTTGGCCAGGCCCACCGGGGTCCGACTGCGACTCGCGATCGAAGGCGTGATGCGATTCGGGACCGCTACGCGTGATTCGATTCACCATTTTGCCGACGTGGGCACGGGGGACGGACAGCGTGACCTCGAGGGTCGCGTCATGGCCGACCTCCTGTTTGGCCGACGGGCATGGGCGAGCGTGTCCGCGCGGTACACGGTGCAGCAGGCCGACGAGCTCCGACAACGCGTCCCCGAGTCGGTTGACGACCCGTTTCCCGGCGCGTCGCGCATCGCCGTGCTCCAGCGAGACCTCGGCGACGCCGTCGCAGTGGAGGTCTCGCCGCGCTACGTCGTCTCCGACAACCTCGGCCTCAGCGCCACCTGGCAGCTCTACCGCAAGGGGTCGGACCGCTACACCGGGAGTGCCGGCACCGACCTCTCCCTGCTCGAGACCGGCAGCGACCAGGTGTTGCAGCGCGCCCTCGTGTCCGTCACGTACTCCACGATGGCGCAGTACTTTCAACAGAAGGCTCGCACGCCGATGGAAGTCAGCCTGACCGTCGGACGCTCGTTGGCCGGCTCCGGCGGACTAATGAAGCAGTCCGTCACGGCGTTGACGGTTCGGGTCTACAACCAACTGCTGGAGGGTCGGCGATGAACAGGCGTTCGGTCGTGTGCGTCCTCGTGCTGGCCGCGTGCAGCGCGACCCTCGATGCCCCCCCGCCCGAGGCACCGGCGATTGCCGTTGCCGTCGCCCCGCAATCGGTGACCTTTCGCGCGGGCACGACCTCACCCATAGTGCAGGTCGTGTTGAGCCGGAACACCACCGCCACCCAGGCCGTGCAGCTTTCCCTCACCGGGTTACCCACGGGCGTGCGCGCGACCCTGACGCCGTCGAACATGGCGCTGAGCGACCGCACCGCCACCCTTGAGCTGCTGGCAACGGCCACGGCCCCGGCCGGGACGTCACTCGTGACGATCAAGGCCGAGAGCGGGACCTTGTCGGTGACCTCGCAACTGAGCGTGACGGTACAGCCGCCGAGCTGACCGCGCTGTCAACGAGCCGGGCCGTCGGACGTCGTCAGGAGCTCCCGCGCGTGCCGCAGGCCTGCGGTGCTCTCCGCCCCACCGAGCATGCGCGCAACCTCGCGGATCCGGTCACGTCCCTCGACACGCTGGAGGTCCGCGGTGGTGACGCCGGCATCGGCCGACTTGGTCACCACCACATGCGCATGCGCCCGGGCGGCCACCTGGGCGAGGTGCGTGATGACCAGCACCTGGTGATCCCCCGCCACGCGCTGCAGCAGGAGTCCCAGCTGTGTCGCCACGCGCCCCCCCACCCCGGCATCGACCTCATCGAACACCAGGGTGGGCACCCGGTGCGTCCGGGTCAGCACGGTCGTCAGGGCCAGCATCACGCGGGAGAGTTCCCCACCCGAGGCCACACGGGCGAGGGGGCGCGGGTCGTGCCCCAGGTTCAACGAGGTGACGAACGAGACATCTTCCCCTCCCTGCCGTGTCGGTTCCGCGAGCGGGGTGAGGGCCACGGCAAAACGGCCGTCCACGAGCCCGAGGTCCGGGAACACCCGCGTCACCTGCTCAGACAAACGACCGGCAGCTTCCGCGCGCGCCGCCCGCAACGCGGTCGTCGCCGCGGCGAGATCTCGCTCGCAGCCGGCCACGCGCTGCGCCAGCGCCCCAAGGTCGGTGGCCGCGGTATCGAGCAGGTCCAGTTCGCCCTGGGCCGTGGCCAGGGCCGCCAACACTTCCTCGATGGTGCCACCATGTTTCCGCACCAGGCGATCCACCAGGTCGCGCCGACGCTCCACCTCCGCGAGGCGCCCGGGGTCGGCCTCGAGCGCCCCCTCGTAGTGCGTGAGGTCGCGGGCGGCGTCTTTCAGCTGGTCCATGACCCCCTCCAGCTGACCGACGAGGGCTTCGAGCGATGGATCCAGTCGGGCCGCCGCGGCGAGCACCCGGCGCGCCTGGCCTAACGAATCCACGGTACTCCCCTCGTCGCCATCGAGGGTGGCCAGTGCCTGCCCCACGTGCAGTCGCAGCTCCTCGACGTGCGCCAGGCGCCGCGCTTCTTCCGCCAGGCGTGCCTCCTCACCGGCAACCAAGCGCGCATCGGCGATTTCCTGGACCACGTGCCGCAGGTAGTCCGCGCGCTTGATCGCCTCGCTGCGACGGCGCGTCAGTCGCTCGATCTGCGTCCGGACGGCCACCAGCGCATCGAAGGCCGCGGCCACCCGGTCCCGGAGCGGAAGGGCGCCCGCAAACCGGTCAACGATCTCGCGCTGGACCTCGGGATCCAGCAACCCCCGAGCGTCGTGCTGGCCGTGGATGTTGATGAGCTGCGCGCCAACCTGGGCGAGCGAGGTCGTCGTCACCGACACGTCGTTCACCCAGGCGCGGCTACGTCCCGCGGCAGAGACCTCGCGGCGCAAGACCACGCGCCCTTCGTCCAGCGCAATCCCCTGCGCGTCGAGCATGGGTGCGAGGGCATCGACCGCCGCACCGGCGAAACTCGCCGCAACGCTCAGTCGGTCGCACCCGGTGCGCACGTCGTCCGCGCTGGCACGGCCACCAGACAACAAGCCGAGTGCCTCGACGATGATCGACTTGCCCGCCCCGGTCTCGCCGGTCAGCACATTGAACCCAGGGGACAGCGCGAGGGTCACGCTGTCGACGATGGCCAGGTTGCGAATCGAGAGTTCCGTCAGCACGTCGGCTCGCCGCGGCTCAGGCCCCGCCCCACCCGAGCTTGTGGCGCATGCGGGCGAAGAAGGTGGTCTCGGGAAAGCGCACCAACTCCACGCGCCGCTCCGCCCGGCGAACGGACAGGACATCGCCGTGCACGAACTCAGCGCTTTCCTGTCCATCCACCGTGAGGAGTTGCTCGCTCTCATCATCCGCGACACGCAGGCTCACCGTCGCCCCGGGGGCCAGCAGCAGCGGGCGCACACTGAGGGTATGCGGGGAAATGGGCGTCAGGATGATCGAGTCCAACTCGGGAGAGACGATGGGCCCACCGGAGGACAGCGAGTACGCGCTGGAACCCGTCGGCGTCGCCACAATCAATCCGTCGGCCGCGTACGACGCGATGCGCTCCCCATTGGCATCGATCACCAGGCGGATGACGCGGGCCTTGCCGCCCTGGTGCAGCACGACGTCGTTCAGGGCAAACCAGCTCTCGAGGTCCACCCCACTCCGCGACAACTGGGCCTCAAGCATCATGCGGGACTCGGACACGTAGTCACCCTCGGCAAAGCGACGAATGGCCGTCTCCGCCTCATCGCCCCCGCACGCCGTGAGGAAACCCAACCGACCGAGGTTGACGCCCAGCACCGGCGCGGTGCGCCCGGCCAGGACCCGCGCGCCGCGCAGGAAGGTCCCATCGCCGCCTAACGTCACCAGGCCGTCGACCTGCTCGGGGTCATCCATCCGCATCGCCTGCGGGACCAACTCATGCAGGGTGGGTTCGAAAGCCAAGGCCACTCCCGCGGCCGGCGCCACGCGCAGGAGGCGATCGAGGAAGGACGCAAGCTCCGGATACTCCCGGTTGCCGACGACGCCGAGCACCTTCATCCGGCGACCGCCTCGCTGCCATGAACCGCACGCACCCGGTCCGCAATGCCCGCCGCGTCCAACCCGCAGGCGGCCAGCTGTCGTGTCCGCGAGGCCGCGTAGATGATCCGGTCCGGCACGCCGTGCGCCACCACGCGCACGGCAGGGTCCATGCGCTGGACCACCGACGCCATGTACGCGCCAAAGCCGTTGATCACCGTCCCTTCTTCCACCACGAGCAGCGCCTGGTGATCGACCAGCAGCCCCTGCAGCGTCGCCTCGTCGTACGGCTTGAGGAAGCGTGCATTCACCACCGTCACGTGCAGCCCTTCGGTGGCCAGGGTCTCCGCCGCCTCGAGGGCCGTGCGCACCATCGTCCCGACCGCGAGGATCGCCACCTCACTCCCCTTCCTCAACACCTCCCAGCTCCCGACCGGGATCGCCGCGATGTCCCGCATGGGCCCCACGATGTCCGGCGCCGCGTCGCGCGGGTACCGGAGCGCAAAGGGACCCTCGTGGCCGACCCCGGTGCGAAGCAGCGCGAGCATCTCGGTCCCGTCCTTGGGAGCGGACACCACAACGTTAGGCACGGCGAGCAGGTACGCGATGTCGTAGAGCCCCATGTGCGTCTCGCCATCCTCGCCGACCAACCCCGCCCGATCCATGCACAGCGTCACTGGCAGGTTCTGGATCGCGACGTCATGGATGATGTTGTCGTACGCCCGCTGCAGGAACGTCGAGTAGATCGCCGCCACGGGGCGCACGCCGCGCGTCGCCATCCCGGCGGCGAAGGTGATCGCATGCCCCTCGGCGATGCCCACGTCGAAGAAGCGCTGGGGATGAGCCTTCGCCACGAGCCCGGTCCCCGTGCCGCCGGGCATCGCGGCGGTAATGGTCACCACGCGGGCGTCCTCCTCCATCAGCTCCGACAGGCCGCGGCCGAACACCGCCGTATAGGCCGGGTTGGCGGTCGAAGCCTTGAGCTGCTTGCCCGTGGCCGGGTCGTGCCCAGGGGGGAGGGCATGCCACTTCTCCCCATGTTCCCCGGCCGGGAAACCGCGTCCCTTTTGCGTGACCACGTGCACGAGGCGCGGGCCTCCCATCGCACGCACCGCCCCCAAGGTGTCGACGAGCTGCCCGAGGTCGTGCCCATCGATCGGGCCGAAGTAGCGGAAGCCCAACTCCTCGAACAACACGCCCGGCGTCAGGAAGGACTTCACGCTCTCCTCCCACTTCCGCACCAGGGTCTCGATGGCGTGGTTCTTCTCGATCAGTTCACCGATCTTTGAGCGCACCCGGTTGTAGATGGGGTTGCGTTGCACTTGGGTCAGGTACTTCGACATCGCGCCCACGTTAGGCGCGATGGACATCTCATTGTCGTTGAGGATGACGATGATGTCCCGATCCGAGTGGCCGGCGTTGTTGAGCGCCTCGTACGCGAGCCCGCTGGTGAGCGAGCCGTCGCCGATGACGGCGACCACCTTGTATCCGTCCCCGAGCACGTCCCGCCCCGCCGCAATGCCGAGCGCGGCACTGATCGACGTGGCTGCGTGCCCGGCACCGAAGGCATCGTAGGGGCTTTCGCTGCGCTTGAGGAATCCCGAAACGCCGCCTTCCTGCCGCAACGTCTCGAGTTGCGCGTTGCGCCCCGTCAGGACCTTGTGCGGATAGCCCTGGTGACCGACATCCCACACCACCTGGTCGGTCGGTGTGTCAAAGACATAGTGCAGCGCCACGGTCAGCTCGACCACACCCAGGCCAGCGCCGATGTGACCTCCGGTGCGCGAGCAAACGTCGATGATGCGCTGGCGCACCTCCTCGGCCACCTGCGGCAGCTCCTCACGGGCGCAGCGCTTGAGGTCCGAGGGTTCGGAAATGCGGTCGAGGCACGACATGGTCATTGCAAGTTGCCGACGCTCAGGCGGAAGGGGAAGCGCTACGACGGGCGATTGACCGCGAACCGTGCCAGGCGCTCGAGGTCGAACGAACGGAGGTTGGCCGCGTGTAACACGTCGCAGGCGCCATCCACCAGCGCGGCGGCCCGGGCGCGGGCGCCGTCCAAGCCGAGGAGCGAGGGGTACGTGCTCTTGGCGAGGGCAATGTCGCGCCCTGCGGTCTTGCCAAGGGTCTCGGTCGTGGCGGTCACATCGAGGATATCGTCGGCGATCTGGAAAGCGAGTCCCACCTGGTCACCAAATGCGGCCAGGGCTCGCCGGGTTTCAGCGCTCGCACCCGCCGCGAGTCCCCCCACCACGACCGAGGCCGCGATCAGCGACCCGGTCTTGCCGCGATGGATCTCCTCCAGCTCCGCGAGTGACACGGCCCGGCCCTCGGCTTCGAGATCCATCAGCTGCCCTCCGACCATTCCTTCGGCCCCGGACGCCCGCATGAGCGTCTGGACGATTTCGGCGGCGGTGGTCGGGCTGTTGCCCAAGGCGCGAGACGCTCGCCAGGCCGCGCGCGCCGCCAGGGGGATCATCGCCAGCCCAACGACAGTCGCCACCGGCACGCCGTAGACCCGGTGTAGCGTGGGCCGGCCGCGTCGCATGTCGTCGTCGTCCATGCACGGCAGGTCATCGTGTACGAGCGAATACGCGTGGATTGCCTCGACGGCGGCAGCCAGGGATTGAACCTGCCCACGACCGCCGCAGGCCCGGTACGCGTGCAGCACCAGGAGGCCGCGCACACGCTTGCCGCCGCCTGCCAACGCGTAGCCAATCGCTTCCGCGACCGTTCCGGCCAAAGAGTCGCGCGCAGCGGCAGCGAGGGACTCCAGCGCCACGTCGATGGCCGCGCGATCCTGTGCATCGACTCCAGCGCGATCCTGCGATTCAGCCACCGGAATGCTCCGTCACCTCCAGGATACCGCCCGCCCGCGCCACCAGCACCTTGACGCTCTCCTCGGCGCGGCCCAGCGCCTCACTTGCAGAGCGAAGGTGCGTGATTCCTTCGCCAAACAGCGCCAGAGAGCGATCAAGGGTGATGCTCGGTTGTTCGAGCTCTTCCACGATCGCCTCGAGACGTTGGATGGCGTCCTCGAATCGCACGTCCATGGGATCGCCTCCTATGACAGCAAAGTGTCCGGCGGTGCACCTGGCTCGACACGCGCCTGGAATTGCCCATCGTTAACCCGCACCCGCACGGTGTCGCCGACGGTGACCTGCGTCCTGCTCCGTACCAGCTCGCCATCCATCTGCGTCACCACGGCGTAGCCGCGCTCGAGTGTGGCGAGCGGGCTGAGCGCATGGAGACGACCGGACAGTCCCGCGAGGGTCATGCGGTGCCGCGACACAAGTCCCTGCGAGGCGGAGCTGGCGCGTCGGGCGATGGACTCCAGCCGTCGCCGTTTTTCCTCGATGCGCCAGGTCGCCGCGTCGGCGAGTCGTTGCGCGAGGCGACGCGTCTCGCGCTGCATGTCCGACAGCAGCGGCACCACCTTCTCGGCGGCCGCCGACGGCGTCGGTGCGCGAAAGTCCGCGACCAGGTCGCAGATCGTGATGTCCACTTCGTGCCCGACGGCCGAGACGATGGGGACTGGGCTGTCGGCCACCTTGCGCGCCAGCTTTTCGTCGTTGAATCCCCACAGGTCTTCCCGCGACCCGCCCCCGCGCCCGATGATGATCACGTCGGCCTGGCCCCACCGGTAGCAGCGATCGAGGGCGAGCCGGAGCGAACGCGGCGCTTCTTCGCCCTGCACCACGGCCGGCACAAGGATCACCTCCACCAACGGGTTGCGG
Organism: Gemmatimonadota bacterium; assembly: GCA_016712265.1. Taxonomy (NCBI): domain Bacteria; kingdom Pseudomonadati; phylum Gemmatimonadota; species Gemmatimonadota bacterium. The sequence goes on from JADJRJ010000030.1 coordinate 748,330, forward strand.
CGTCGCGCGACCGAGATCACGTCGTGCAAGGCCGCGCCGTCCGGGCTCGTGATGACGGCCACGCGGCGCGGAAAGAACGGCAGGGGTCGACGACGGGACTCGTCGAGCAGGCCATCCGCCGCCAACCGTCCCTTGACCTCGTCGAACGCCTTGCGCCACAGCCCATCGCCGGCCGCCTCGAGGTTGCGCACGATGAACTGGAGGTCGGTGCGCCCGATAAACACATCGAACTGGCCAAAGGCCGCAACCTGCATTCCCTCTTCAGGGGCCGTGGGCACCCGCCACGTGTTGGACGCCCACAGCACGCAGCGCAGCGACGCATCGCGCCCCTTGAGCGTGAAGTACCAGTGCCCGTTGCGGTGCCGCGTGAACTGGGACACCTCGCCAGCCACCCACAACGGCGGGAAGCTCCCCTGCACCATCGTGCGAACGAGCCGGGCCAGGTCGTCGACGGGAAACGCCGTCGCCGCCGTGTCACCCGGCACGACCTCGCCCGGTCCGACCGGGCTCCGGGCGCCGCCCGTGTTCCGTCGCGGACGCCCGCCCCCGCTCACCGACCCGCCTGACGAGCCGCGCGCACGGTGTTCTTCAGCAGCATGGCGATGGTCATCGGCCCCACGCCCCCCGGCACCGGCGTGATCATCCCGGCTACGGCGCTCGCGCTCTCGAAGTGCACGTCGCCGACGATGCGATACCCCTTGGGCTGCGTCGCATCTGTCACCCGGTTGATCCCCACGTCGATCACGACCGCGCCGGGTCGGATCATGTCCCCGGTGATCACCTCGGGCTTGCCGATCGCCGCGATGACGATGTCCGCGCGGCGCGTGTGTGCGGCCAGGTCCTTCGTGCGCGAATGGCAGATGGTCACCGTGCAGTTGGCGCCCGCGCCCTGCTGGACGAGCAACGCCGCCATCGGCTTGCCGACGATGTTGCTGCGCCCGACGATGACCGCTTCCTTGCCGGTGGTGTCGACCCCGTATCGCACCAGCAGCTCCTGCACGCCTGCCGGGGTGCACGGGGCGAAGCCGTCCTTTTCACCGATCAGCAGCTTGCCGACGTTCACCGGGTGAAAGCCGTCGACATCCTTCGCCGGGTCGATGCGCCGCACGATGGTGTTCTCGTCCATGTGCTTGGGCAACGGGCTCTGCACCAGGATCCCATGCACCGTCGGGTCGGCGTTAAGCCGGTCGATGAGTGCCTCGAGCTCGGCCTGGGGGGTCTCCGCGGGGAGGCGAATCGTCTCCCCCTTCATCCCCAGCTCCTTGCTCATCTTTTCCTTGGAGCGGACGTAGACGGTGCTCGCGGGATCCTCTCCCACCAACACCACCGTTAACCCCGGCGTGATGCCGCGCGCCTTGAGCTCGTTGACCTCGAGCTGCACATCGTCGCGGACCGCCTTCGCCACCGCCACCCCATCGATCCTGGTGGCGCCCGTGCTGGAATCACCGTGCGACATCGACTGCCCTCGTTTCGCGGATGAGTACAACCTTGATTTGCCCCGGGTACTGCAACTCCGACTCGATGCGGCGCGCGATCTCCTCGGCCATCGCGGCCATGCGGTTGTCGTCCACCGTCTCGGGTGTCACGACCACACGCACTTCACGCCCAGCCTGAATGGCGAAGACGCGATCCACGCCGCGGTAGCTCGACGCGATCTTCTCCAGTCCTTCGAGCCGCTTGACGTACGTCTCAAACGCTTCGCGCCGGGCACCGGGACGCGACCCACTGATCGCGTCGGCGGCCTGCACCAGGACGGAGACCTCGCTCTCGTGCGGCACGTCGTCGTGGTGCGCCGCAATGCAGTTCACGATGAGCGGGTGTTCGCCGAACTTCGTCGCGACTTCCACCCCCAGCTGCACGTGGGTGCCTTCGTGTTCGTGCGTGAGAACCTTGCCCACGTCGTGCAGCAGGGCGCCGCGCTTCGCCATCGTCACGTCCAGCCCAAGCTCGGCCGCCATGATCCCGGCGAGGTGCGCGACTTCCTTGGAGTGGTCCAGGATGTTCTGGCCGTAGGAGGTGCGCCACTTCATGCGCCCGATGAGCTTGATCAGCTCGGGGTGCAACCCGTGGATCCCCGTTTCGTACGCGGCACGCTCGCCCAGCTCGACGATCTGCGCGTCGACCTCGCGTCGTGACTTTGCGACGACCTCCTCGATGCGGCCGGGGTGAATCCGACCGTCGGCGACGAGTTTCTCCAGCGCCAGGCGGGCCACCTCACGGCGGACGGGGTCGAAGCACGACACCACCACTGTGTCCGGCGTGTCGTCGATCACGACGTCGACCCCGGTCGCCAGCTCGAAGGCCCGAATGTTCCGGCCCTCGCGCCCGATGATGCGCCCCTTCATCTCGTCATTCGGCAGCGAGACCGAAGAGACTGAGATCTCCGACGTGTGCTCGGAGGCGATCCGCTGCACGGCCAGGGCGACGATCTTCTTGGCCTCCCGCTCGGCGTTCCGCTTGGCCCCCTCGCGGATCTCGCGAATGCGGTTCGCCGCGTCTGCTTCCGCCTCACGTTCCAGGCGCGAAATGAGTTCGGTCTTGGCCTCGGAAGCCGACATGCCGGCCAGGCTCTCCAGGCGGCGGCGCTCATCGGCGACCAGGCGGTCGAGTTCGGCCTCGCGGTCGCCGACCCCCTTTTCCTTGCGGCCGAGGTCGCTGGCGCGACGACCGAGGTCCCGTTCGCGCTGGTCGAGAAGATCGAACTTCTTGTCTAGCTGATTCTCGCGCTCCTGGACGCGACGTTCCTCCCGCTCGACCTCCTCCCGCCGGTGCCGGGCCTCAGACTCCCAGGCTTCCCGGGCCTTCATCAGCTCTTCCTTGCCGGAGAGCACCGCGTTCTTGCGGAGCGAGTCGGCCTCGCGCTCGGCCTCGGCGACGATCCGCTTGCCGGTCTCTTCCGCGGTGGCCTTCGCCAGCGCCTGTTCGGCAATGGCGGCGCGCCTTCCGGCGCCTCGACCCAAAATAAAAAACGCCACGGAGGCGACGACAACGAGTCCGCCTAACGCAGCGAGTAGCGTTTGGTCCATGATCTATGCTCCATCGCGAAGCGAGCCGCGAGGTTCAGGGATTTCGCCGACCGGAACGAGAGCGGGATCCGTGGGGACTCTGGGCCTTCGGCTGGCGCCGACGTGGGGCGCGAGGTGGAAGGCGCTAAGTCGTGACAGGTCCGCGACCTACGTGCCGACAGGTGCGATCACGTGGCAAGCTACGGAGTCCCCGTCAGGGGGGCAAGGCAACCAATGTGACGCTGAAAGGGGATGCTGGAATTTCCTGCGCGGGTGTGTAATGTGGCCCAATGCTGAGACGACGCGTTCTGATCGCTCTGGTAGCGTTGGGCTGGGGTCTCCTGGCCCTAGTCGCTGTGCCAGCCACCATTCGGTCCGCCTATAGGCGGGAGTCCCTTGAGGTTCTGAACCAGGCCATCAGCGGCCGCGAAGTCCACCTCGTACAGCACTACTTGGGATTGTGGTACCGGGCCGCCGCGCTCCTTTCCGCCCTGATGTTCGTGGCGATCGTCGCGGCACGGTATGGCCCGTCGTTCGTCGGCCGCTGCCGCGAACGCTTCCACAAGCGCGGGGCCACGGCTGTACCGGAGTTCGAGTCCCGACCACTGTTGGCGGCCACGGGGGTGGCAGCCCTCTCGTTCGGGATGCTGGAAGCCGCCGTCTCGTACCTTCGTTCCAATCTACTGTTTGAGCCCGGCGGTGAGGACACCCCGGCCGAGGCGCTGTGGATGGCTCCGCTGGATGCCGTCGCACTGGCTGTACTCGTGGTACTGCTCCTGCTCCTGCTCCAGCGCGCATCGGGGGGGCGGCTCCGCGCGGGTCGTCTGGCTTTGCCCATCGTCCTCGCCCTCGGTGTCGCGGGAGTCATGCTCGCGTTCAAGGTTCTGCTGCACCCGGTAGCCATGGCGCTCCTCAGCATCGGCGCCGGATCCGCCGGATCCCGGCTGGCCTCCCTGTTCACGCCGGAGATCAGGCAGCATGCCGACCGCTGGTTGGTGCGGGGTGCAGGCGTGTTCCTTCTCCTCCCGTTGGTGCCAGCGACCTTCCGAGTGATCGGCAGCTCCATGAGAGTGGACGGCGCGGCCCCTGCTCGGGCGGATGGTCCGAACGTCATCGTCCTGATCTGGGACACCGTTCGCGCCGCGAACCTGTCGCTCCATGGGTACTCACGTCCGACGTCGCCGGTCCTGGACTCGGTGGCGACGCACGGGGTCGCGTTCGACTGGGCCTTCGCAACGGCGCCGTGGTCGCTCCCCTCCCACGCTGGGATGATGACCGGACGGCTTCCACACGAGCTGAGCACGGGCTTCCGACTCCCGATGGACGCGCGGTACCCAACAATTGGCGAGGTCATGCAACGTGCGGGATACGCCACCGCGGGATTCACGGCCAACCTCGTGTATGGCTCGGCGAAATTCGGGATCGGCCGCGGCCTGCAGCACTATGACGACCAGCCGCCGGTCTCCGCCGTCCTGGTGGCGGCGCGAGGACAGTTGACGCGGCGCTTGATGGAGCGGGTTCGGGAGGCGCAAGGTACGCAGCAGCGGATGTTCCGGCGGCGCGCGGACCATGTCAACGCATCATTCTTCCGCTGGATCGATGGGCTTCCGGATCGGCCGTTCCTCGCGGTGCTGAATCACTTCGACGCGCACGAACCCTACGCTCCGCCGCCGCCATTCAACAGGACGTTCTCCGCCCCCGGCGAGCGCTACTGGATCCACGACGCGACGGCTCCCGTCCCCGACTCTGCGACGCTCATCCAGCTCCGGAACGCGTACGATGGCGGGATTCGTTACCTCGACGCACAACTGGAGGCCTTGCTCGCGGGGCTGCGGGCCCGCGGAAAGCTCGACCGAACGATCCTGATCATCACGAGCGATCATGGCGAGGAATTCGGCGAGCATGGCAATGCGGTCTACGGCCACATGAAGAGCCTGTACAATGGCGTCTTGCACGTGCCGATGGTCATTGTTGCCCCAGGCCTGCTGCCTGCAGGGACACGCTCGGACACCCCGGTGAGCATCCGCGACATTCCCGCGACCATCGTGGACCTCACTGGAGTGCGCGACACCGCGTCGTTCCCCGGCCGCTCCCTCGCTGCCGCGCTGCGCGACTCCGTCCCAAGCGGGGAGGCGTTCTCCGTGATCGAGCGACATCCGTACGGCCGTCCGGCATGGCCGTCGTCGGGTGGCGATCTCTACGCGGCCGTCGAGGGACACATGAAGCTGATCCAGAGCCGCAAGTCCTCGTTGCTATTCGACCTCGACGCCGACTACATGGAACGGCGTGACATCAGTGCGGAGCAGCCTGACATCGCACGTCAGCTGTACGCGGCGTTGGACAGCGTCTTCGGCCCGTTAGGCAAGCGCCGGGCGCGTCGCTGACCCGACCTCACGTTACAGCCGGAAAATCCCCGCTTTCGCCGCGCTTCGCCGGCGGGAGCCATCGACGTACCTCGGTCGAAAGCGCGTCGATCTCGTCTTCGACATCCTGACGCGCCGCCCGGGACTTCAGTAGTTGGTCGGTGATCTGCAGGGCCGCCAGGATCGCCGCCTTTTGCATTTCGATCACCGGGCTCGTATTCAAGACCTGCTTGATCGCCCGGTCGACGTGCTCGGCAACGGCCCGGGTGTGCTCCGGGGTCTCGTCGCTCCGGATCGTGAACTCCTCCCCGACAATCGAGACCTTGACCGCGTGGCGTTTTTCGCTCACGGGGCCCCCGTTCCCGACGGCCCGACGGGACGCGAACCCTGCTGACGGACAAACTTCACACGTGCCGCCAGCTGCCGGGTTCGGTTGGCCCCGAACGCCAGCCGCGACTTGAGTTCGGCATTCTCGAGCTCGAGAGCGCGGACCCGCTCCAAGGTCGCTAGATCACTGCCGACCGTCGCGGCGCCCTCTAGCGCGCGGACGCGTGCTTCGGCTGCCTGCGCCCGGCGCCGGAATCCGGCCAACTCATCGCCGAGGGCGCGAACCAGCGCATCCAACTGCCGCAACGCAGGTGAGGCCACGGGGCCTTCAGCTCCCTCTCGGACGGATTCCAAGTTCCTTCTCCAGTGTTTGGACGATCTTCGCGCGTCGTCCTTCGACTTCCTTGTCGCGAAGTGTGCGACTCGGATCACGGAAGGTCAATCGCCATGCAACCGATCGATGCCCCTCGGGAAGTCCCGTCCCGCGGTACTCGTCGAACAGGCGCAGGGACTCCAGCAAGGCGCCTGCAGCCCCGCGGATGACGGCCTCAACCGCGCCGGCCGCGATGTCGGGCGGGAGGACGAGGGCAAGATCAAACTCGGCCGCGGGTTGCGTGGGCAGCGCGCGGTAGGTCGGGTGTGCGGTCGCCGAAGGCGCCGCCATTGGTGGCGCCGCGTGGGTTCCCGGCGGCGTGACATCTGCGGAATCCAGCGTCCCGATCCACAGCTCAATGCCAAACGCCTCATGGGCCCATACCGGCCGATCGAGGTCCACGCGGAAGACCCGCGCCACTTCCTCTCCGTTGGCGTGTACGCGCCACAAGTCGCCGCCACCGTGGCCTGGCTCCACCGACATGGCCCCCGCATGGGCCATCGGCACGAGGCGTTCCGCGAGGGCGCGTGCGTCCCATGCATCGATCGCCGGCGGTTCCGGCTCGGTGAAGTGGGGGGGCCGCCGCCACCCCATCAGCAGCACACCAGCGTGAAGAGACTCCACCGGCAACCGGTCATCTGTCTTGCGAAACACCGATCCGACCTCGAACAGCCGGACATTGCCTTCCATGCGCGTCAGGTTGTACTCCGCCCGACGGGCGAGGGATTCGGCCACCGTGTGGCGCAGGTGCGGCTCGTCCTCGGCCAACGGGTTGGCCACGCGGACGTGCGTCGCGTCATCCCCGCGCACAAACGGCATCGGTCGCACCTCGTGGAGTCCTGCCGCAACAAGCTCGGCCTGCAGGCGACGCGTGACCACGGCATACGGGTGCTCCGGCACGGCACCCGGCCGGAACGGGGTGAGAGCGTCGGGCAATCGGTCGTACCCGCGCAAGCGCGCGACTTCCTCCACCAGGTCGGCATCCCGCACCACGTCGCGACGCCACGTGGGCGGCTGCACCTGAAGGGTGTCCCCCTCGCGCGTCGTGGCGAACCCAATGGCGCGCAACAGGTCGGCAACTTCCTCGGCGGAGACCACATCACCCAGCAGGCGCCCGAGGCGCGTGACGCTGAGCGACACCGGCGCAGGTGGCGGCGGTGCCTCGCCGACATCCACGATCCCCTCGACGCGCCCGCCAGCCACCGAGACCAGCAACTGCGCCGCGGCTGCCAGCGCCGCCGCCGTGCCCGCCGCATCCACGCCGCGCTCAAACCGGTGGGCGGCGTCCGTCTGGATGCCTAACGCGCGCCGCGTCCGACGGGTCGTCCGGGCGTCGAACGCCGCGACCTCGAGGACCACGTCGGTGGTGGTCGGCGTTACCTCGCTCTCGCGTCCCCCGATGACGCCCGCAATGGCCACGGCCCGGTCGGCATCGGCAATCACCGTCATCTCCGGCTGCAGCGCCCGCTCCACGCCGTCGAGCGCGAGAAGCCGCTCTCCCTCGCGCGCCCCGCGGATCACCAGCGTCGCCTGTCCGAGGCGCGCGAGGTCGAAGGCGTGCATCGGCTGTCCGGCAGCGTGCAGCATGTAGTTGGTTACATCCACGACATTGCTGATGCTGCGGGCACCGACCGACGCCAGGCGATTCACGAGCCACTCCGGCGAGGGGCCAACGGTGACGCCGCGCACCACGGCGGCCATGTACCGCGGGCACCCCGCCCGGTCCTCCAGCCGGACCTGGACCCCACCGGCCGTGGCCGCCTCGCGGCCACGGGTCGCGGCGGGAAGTGTGAGCGCGGCGCCCCCGGCCTCGCTGGCCACCACGTCCACGAGCGGGCGCAGCCGGGTCCGTGTGAGGGCCGCCACCTCCCGCGCCATCCCCAGCTGCGAGAAGAGGTCCGGGCGGTTCGGGAGGACGTCCACGTCGAGGCACGTGTCGCCCACGGGAAGCGCCGCTAACAACGAAGTGCCGGTCGGCACATCCAGGTCGAGCGGCATGATCCCGTCGTGGTCCTCACCGAGCCCCAACTCGCGGGCCGAACACAACATGCCGGTGGACCATTCGCCCCGGATCTTGCGCCGCTCGATCAGGATGCCGCCCTTGTTGCCGGTGGGCATGACCGTCCCGACCCGCGCAAACGGGTAGAGGGTTCCCGCCACAACGTTGGGCGCCCCGCACACCACGTCGAGCAGCGCGCCGGTCCCGTCATCCACCTTGGTGACCCACAGGTGGTCCGAGTTCGGGTGACGCCCCGCCTCCACCACGCGAGCCACCACGATGGGGACAAGGTCCGCACGCAGCGGAGTCAGGGCGTCGATGGTCGCGACGTGACGGCCAATCAGCGCCGCGAGGTCGGTCGCCGATCGATCGTGCGGGACCAGGGCGCGCAACCAGTCGTGTGAGTAGAGCACGGTGAGTCAGGAAACGGGAACGTCGATGGCAGGGCGAGCCAACAACTCGTCAGGCGAACTGCTCCAGGAAACGCACATCGGAATCGTACAGAAGGCGAATGTCCGGGATCCCGTAGCGTGACATGGCGATGCGGGCCGGCCCCATGCCGAACGCCCAACCACTGTAACGCTGGCTGTCGAGCCCGGCGGCTTCGATCACCGCGGGGTGGACGAGCCCGGTCCCCATGATCTCCACCCATCGAAGACCGCGGCCATCCCCGAGGTCAATCTCGACATCCATCTGGGCGGACGGCTCCGTGAACGGAAAGAAGGACGGCCCGAATCGCGTGCGCGTCGTCGCGCCGTAAAACCGCTTGGCGAAATGCGTCAGCGTCGCCTTGAGGTCAGCGAACGAGATCCCCTCATCGATCGCCAGTCCCTCGATTTGGGCGAACGCTGGGGCGTGTGTCGCATCAAAGAAGTCGCGGCGATACACGTTGCCCGGCGCCAGCACCCGGATGGGTGGGTTCCATCGCTGCATCGTGCGCACCTGCACCGGCGAGGTGTGCGTCCGCAGCAGTGTCCCCGTCCCCAGGTACAACGTGTCGTGCATGTCCATCGCGGGATGATCGGGGGGAAAGTTCAGCGCCCCGAAGTTGTACCACTCGGTCTCGGCCTCAGGCCCAAGCGCGATGGTGAAGCCCAACTCGCGAAAGATGTCGGTGATCTCGTCGATGACGAGGGTGACCGGATGCCGGCTGCCACGCCACGCGGGACGTCCGGGCATGGTGAGGTCCAGCCCCGGTCCACTGGCACGGGCCGCCTGCAATTCGCCAGCGCGCGCATCGAGCGCCGCTTCCACCGCCTGCTTCAGCGCATTGATGGCGGCGCCGGCCGAGCGGCGATCCTCGGCGGGCAGGGTGGGCAACGCTGCCATGAGGTTCGTGACGCGCCCCCCCTTTCGGCCGATCAACTGGGTCCGGAGCTCGGTCCAGGCCTCCGTGGTGGGCGCCGCGGCGATATCGCCGAGCGCGGCGGCACGGAGGTCGTCACATGCGGAGAGGAGTTCGGCGAGTGTCACGGGATGGCGGAGAGGCAGACGACAGACGCGATGACTATGCTCCCAGACTGCGGAGCGCAAGCAAACCCAACGGTGCTAACGAAGAACGGCGGGGGCGAGAGACCGCGCCACCGCCGCTCAGGTCACTGCGCCGGACGCGAAGGTCAGGCGGCGAGCGCAGCGCGCGCCTTTTCGGCGAGCGCGGTAAACGCCGTGGCATCATGGACCGCGAGGTCGGCCAGCACCTTGCGATCGACCTCGATCCCGGCCTTGTGCAGGCCGTTCATGAAGACGGAGTAGCTCATGTCGTTCAGGCGTGCGGCCGCATTGATGCGCACGATCCAGAGCCGACGGAAGTCGCGCTTCTTGTTGCGGCGATCCCGATAGGCGTATCGCCATGCCCGCTCGACCGACTCCTTGGCGGGGCCCCACAACTTGCTGCGCGCGCCAAAGTAGCCGCGCGCGGCCTTCATGTACCGGTTCTTGCGCCCGAGGCGCTTGGGATTTCCCTTGACGCGTGCCATTGCTCGTGCTCCTTAAGCCTGGATCAAACGCTTGATGACCTTCACCTCGCCATTCGTGCCTAACGTGGCCGGACGGCGCAGGCGCCGCTTTCGCTTGGCGTCCTTCTTGGTGAGGATGTGACTCTTGTTGGCCTTCAGGCGGCGCACCTTCCCCGTCCCCGTGACGGAAAAACGCTTCTTCGCCCCCTTGTGGGTCTTCATCTTCGGCATGTCGATCGTCCCAGGCCCCTACTTGGGGGCCAGAATCATGGTCAAAGCTTTCCCTTCCATCTTGGCTGACATCTCGATCTTCCCGACGTCCGCCAGTTCCACCGCCACCCGTTGTACTACCGCGTGCCCAAGCTCCGGGTGTGCGATCTGCCGCCCCCGAAACATCAACGTCACCTTCACCTTGTTGCCCTCGCCGAGGAACCGCCGCGCATGGCGCACCTTGGTCTCGAAGTCGTGATCGTCGATGCCGGGGCGGAACTTCACCTCCTTCAACTCGATCACGTGCTGCTTCTTCTTCGCCGCACGCGCCTGCTTGGCCATCTCGAACTTGTACTTCCCGAAGTCCATCACGCGGACCACGGGAGGCCGGGCGGCCGCCGCGACTTCCACCAAATCCATCCCTGCCTCGTCGGCAAGGGCCAACGCGCGATCCACTTCCATGATCCCGAGTTGGCTTCCGTCAGCACCGATTACGCGTACCGGACTAATGCGAATCTGGCGATTGACGCGAATGCGCTTGGTCGTGTCCTGAATAGCTGGCAATCCTCAGGTGGAGGGGTGGAGACGCCGAACGCTCGTCCCCGAAAATGAAAACGCGGACCCCCTGGGAGCCCGCGATGAACAACCGGCCGCTGCGCCCACGGCGCACCGGACAAGTTCATATCGAGGACTCAGACAGCTCCGCACGCGGGCCGTCAGGTGAGAGCAGCGTCTCCGCTCTACTTCAACGAATTGTAGCTAAGAACCTAGAGGACAGGGACTTAGAGGGCAAGGGGAGCACCGGCCCTGAACCCATGCGCCAGCACACCCCGCCAACATCCCACCTCCCGAAGGGGGCCCCCGCCCCCTGCCCCTTCACCCCTTGAGCCGGAACGCCTTCCCATCGTGCTCGATCCGCCCCCAGGGGACCTCGGCGTCGTGCTCGAAGACCAGCAGCCAACCCTCCCCGACCGCCCGGGTCAGGATGCGCCGCTTTGACTCCAGGGTCACCAGCGGCTCCACGTCGTATCCCATGATCCAGGGCAACGGCAGATGCGCAGCAGTCGGGCACACATCGCCAAGAAAGAGCGCCTTCTCCCCATCGCCCCCGTCGACCAGCACACTCTGGTGCCAAGGGGTATGCCCGCCACTCAGCACCGTCGTGATCCCTGGCACGATCTCAAGCTCCCCCTCAACCAATGTCATGGCGCCGGACGACAACAGCGAATCCCAGTTGCGGGTGAAATAACTCGCCGCGGTCCGCTCGTTCGTGTGGGTCGCCCAGTGATGTTCCCCGTGCTGCACGAAGTACCGCGCCCTCGGGAAGGATGCCACGACACCCCCATCGGGATCGACGCGGGTGTTCCCGCCGGCGTGATCGAAGTGCAGGTGCGTGTTGATCACGACCCGGACGTCTGATGGCGTAAAGCCCAGGGCCGCCAGGCCGTCCTCAAGCCACGTCCCCCCGCCCTCGCCCGCGTTTTCGATCCCATAAATGTCGCGGAACTTGTCATTCTCCTTGTTCCCGACCCCAGTATCGATCAGCACGAGGCCAGCCTCGTGTTCGACCAGCAGACAACGCATGCCCAGCGGAATCCGGTTGCGTTCGTCCGGCCGAATGCGCTTTTCCCACAGTGGCTTGGGCACCACCCCGAACATGGCGCCGCCGTCCAACTTCTGGCCGGCGGCCTGGATGGCGTGGATCCGGAGGCGACCGAGTGTCCGCGTCTCGACCGACGGTGTGGCAGCAGAGATGGTCATGCCGCACTATCGTAATCGACCGGACGCGGCATTGCGCGCCGTCGCCGCCGCGCCCGGGAGGTCCGGCGGTCGAGCCGGGCCGTCAACGCCGGCCAGGTGTCCAGCCCCAGGTCCTGCGCGATCCCCAGCAGCCGGGACAGCACATGCGCTGTCGAGAGGGCGTCGCCCCACGCCCGGTGCCGCGCCGGGTTCTCCACCCCAAAGTAGTAACACAGCGCATCGAGCGATCGACGCTTGAGCTGCGGCAACAAGACCCGCGCCATCCGCAAGGTGCACAGGCGGTCGCCGTCCAGCACACCGCCCGTCGCCGCCACCACTTCCCGCGACACGAAACCCCAGTCGAAGGTCGCATTGTGCGCCACGAATACGCGACCCTTCAGTTGGTCGACGACTCCGGGCGCGACCTCAGCGAACGTCGGGGCGGACTGCACCATCCGCGTCGAAATCCCCGTCAGCGACGTGATGCTGGATGGGATCGGTCGCAATGGATTGACGAGGGTGGTCCACGGCTCGCCGACCTCCCGCCCGCACACCGGCACAGAGGCAAACTCCGTGATGCGATCCCCGCTTCGTGCCCCTCCGCCGGTGGTCTCCACGTCCACCACCGCGAAGGACACGCGCGACAGCGCCGGCACCTCGTCCGGGCTCGCCGCCTCCTCACGGATCATCCAATGGCCGTCAGCCGACCGGGCGAACCCCTCCTGACGACCGAACAGCGACGCCGCGATCCTCGCGGCCACCACGGGCGGCGCACCCGGAAGGCTGAGCACCCGGCCAAGGAGCGCCACGTCGTCCAGCGGGCCATGCTTGAGTGCCTCCCGAGCGCGGGAGATCACCTCGGTATCGCTGCGCAGGCTCCGGGGCGCCCCGCTCTTCACCGGACTTTCGGCTCTCAGGTTGGCTCCAGGTCCTGTCTCGGCCAAACATACACCGAAGCGAGATCAGTCCCAATGGCGCTTTACCGGTTACCAAGGACCGCCTACTTTGTGAATACTTTCACAAGCCCGCCAGTATCAGTGAAACGCATCGCGGACAGCACGGTTCGACGGCTCTCGATCTACCTTCGGTTCCTCGAGGGGTCTGCGCAGCGAGACCTGTCCACCGTCTCCAGCGCGGAACTCGCGCGCCATGGCGGAACCACCTCGGCGCAGGTCCGGAAGGATCTCTCGTTCTTCGGCTCGTTCGGGAAGCGCGGGCTCGGGTACGCGGTGCCTGAACTCACGAACTCCATCCGCGACATCCTGGGGCTCGGGCGCGAATGGAATGTGATCATCGTGGGCGCCGGCAAGATTGGTACGGCTCTCGCCCAGTACCACGGCTTTCGTCCGCGCGGGTTCCACGTCGTTGGGGTCTATGACACGGACCTTGCGAAGGTCGGGACGCGCTGGGATGGGATCGTGGTGCGTGACTTCTCGCTGGTGACGGCCGATCTCGCCACCCAAGCCGTGGACATCGCCGTCCTCGCGGTCCCCGCGGACGGGGCGCAGGACGCCGCCCGACGGCTGGTGGACGCGGGGGTCAAGGCGATCCTCAACTTTGCGCCCACGCAGCTGCAGGTGCCCCCCGACGTGGCCGTCCGAAGCGTGAACATGGCCATGGAGCTGGAAGGACTGAGCTACGAACTCTCCAGCCGTTCGCGTTAGGCGCTGTGCACCGCCTCGTAGAGGCGCACGAACTCGGCTCCCCCCAGTGTTTCCGGCCGGCAGGTCGCGTCCAGCTGTGCCTGGGCCACCACGTCGGTCGCCCGCTCGGCCGAGAGGTCGGACACCGTGCGGAGCGCACGGACCAATTGGCGCCGACGCTGCCCAAACAGGGCCGTGACAAAGGTGCGAACGTCCGAGGCGCGACCAGGTGATACGCGCGGATTGGCCCGGGGCGTGAGTCGCACGACGGCAGACTGCACCTTGGGACGCGGAAAGAAGGCGCCGGCAGGAATCGCCGCGACCGTTTCCACCTCACACGTCAGGCCAACGTTCGCCGTCAGCGCCCCATAGTTGGCATCCCCGGGGCGCGCGGACAACCGATCGGCGACCTCGCGCTGGACGAGGAAGACGGCGCGCTGCATTCCTTGGCTCGACAGCGCATGGAAGATGATCGGCGTGGTGATGTTGTACGGAACGTTGCCGACCAACACAAACGGCCCGCCCGCCAGTGCGTCGAGGTCCGTCGCGAGGATATCCCCCTCCACAATCGCGACATCCTCGTGGGCGCCGTACGTGGCGCGCAGCCCCGCCACCAGGTCGCGATCGATCTCGACACAGGTGAGTCGCCGACACTGCCCCACGAGGTGCGCCGTCAGGGCGCCGCGGCCCGGCCCGATCTCCACGACCTGTTCTCCCCCCGAGAGCTCGAGCGCAGCGGCGATCCGCGCCAGGGCGTGCTGGTCGGTAAGAAAGTTCTGGCCGAATCGTCGACGAATGGGCACGCCGGGGCGCGCGGGACGAGTGCTAGCTACGCGCGACGACGAGGGTGAGGTCGTCACGACGCAGAGCGTCGCCCGCATGCGACGCTACTGCGGAGAAGATACGATCCACGACGACAGACGGCGCCTCCTCGCGTACCGTGCGCGCGACGTCGAGCACGCGCTGCTCGCCGAACGCGACCTCCTGATGATTCCTCGCGTCGGAAATGCCATCCGTGAAGAGGAGCAGCACATCTCGGTTCGGGCTCCACGGACGCTCCCTGGCGGAGAGAATCGCGCCGGACATCCCGAGCGGAGGCTCCAACGCACCCAGGCGCTCCACCGAGCCGTCCGCGGCGAGCACAAAGGCGTGCGGGTGCCCCGCGTTCGCATACCGAATGCGACCGCGCACCGGATCGATCACGGCGTACAAGGCCGTGACGAACATCTCGGTGCTCTCGAGCTCATCTGACAGGGTCCCCAACAACTTGGACAACATCTCCGCAGGATCCGCCGTCGCCTGGGCATGGATCGACGAGGCACTCATGACCAGTGCCATCACCAACGCCGCCCGCATCCCATGGCTTGAGACATCACCAATCATGATCCCCGTCCGCCCTCCCCCAAGCCGAAACAGTTGGTAGAAGTCCCCACCGACACTGTCCGCCGAGACGACGCGCGCCGCCACCTGTGCTTCCGGCGCGAACAGCCGCGCGTCGGGCAGCAGCTTCTGCTGCAGGTCACTGGCCAGGGACATCTCCTGCTGCAGTCGCTGTTGGGCCAACGACGAGCGGACCAGACGGGCATTCTGGATGGCAGTCCCGATTTGGGTGGCGATTGCCGAGACCAGCTTCTCGTCCCCAGCGCTGAATGCCTCGCCGGTCCGTCGTTCGGAGAGGGTGAGCACCCCCAGCGGCACGGCCGGATGGTGCCCTGGGTTGGTCCACAAGATCGGCACGGCCAGGACTCCGCCCTGGCGAAACCGCGCTTCCAGCGGACAGGGCATGACGTCGTCATCGAAGATGTATCCGCGTTGCTCGCGGAACACGAACGCGGTGACGGCATCCGGGTTGGAGGTGCTGATCGCCGGAAGGCCGGCGGACTCGAAACCGAGGGCGCTCAGCACCTGTAGCGTATCCGTCGACCGGTCGTGCACGAGAATCGCGGCCCGACGGGCGCCGACCGTCTCGGAGATCTCGGCAAGGATCCGGGCGGCCGCATCCTCCAACGACACCGTGCGCCCAAGAATCTCGCTCGTAGTGTACAGGAGGTTGATCTCCTCATACCGTTCGGCCAGCTCGTAGGCCGAATGCTCCATCTCCAGCGACGACTGGAAGTAGTGCGCGACCACAGGCGCGAGGAAGGCGAGCGCGGCGATCGCCCGCTCCCGATCCCGTGGATCACACGGACCTACGCCGACCCAGGCCCGCGCCGTGCCCGTGGTGGCACTGATCAAGAGAATCCCACCGGCCACCTCCAGCTCGGCGGGGGCCATGCCCGAGGTGAGCAGGCGCAGGATGCCGGGAGCCGCCACGGTGCTCGTGCCAGCGGCGACGACCCACCCCCGCTCGTCGTGCGTCGTGGTCCACACGACCGCCGGCAAGCCGGTGGCCGTCGTGAAGCCGAGAATGACCTGGTGGAGGTCCTTCACGCACGATGGAGGGTGAGCCGTACGACGTTACCGCCGTCCGTGAAGCGCTCAACCCGATCCATCAGTGTCCGCATGAGGAACAGCCCGCGACCATCCTCGCGATCGAGGTGCTCGGGACTGGTGGGATCGATCGTGCACGCTTCCATGTCAAATCCGCTCCCTTCGTCCACCACCTCCAGTACCAGCGACACCTCGTCGAGGCGTGCACGCAAACGCACGCTGCGGGTCCGATCTTCTCGGTTCCCGTACAGCATGGCGTTCGACAGCGCCTCGGTGAGGGCCACAGGCACCCGCAGGTTGCAGGCACGGGGAGAGAGCTGCCGGACCGCGCACTGGCGAGTCACCAGTCCGACGAGCGGCTCGATCAGCCGCACATCGGAGGGGACGCGCACGTCGATCGGGAACCCGTTGTCACCGGGCAGGTCCACGAGGAAGGCGTCGGTCGGAGCAGTCATTCTGACAGAAAAACGCGCGCAGGGGCCCCGGGGTCACTTTCCCGGGGGCATGGGAGTGGAGGGATTGGGCGGATCAGAACGAGGCCAGCCCGGAATCCCTGGAGGGGGCGATTTGGAACAGGGTATCGAGCTTGGTGAGCTCGAACAGGGTCCGCAGGTCATCGTTGAGGCTCGACAGCCGGAATTGGCCGCCGGACTCACGGACCTTCTTTGACAAGGACACCAGGACGCCAAGGCCGGACGAATCGATGTACCCCGTCTGCGAAAAGTCGACCAGGAAGCGGCGTTCTCCCCGCTCGAGTTCATCGAGGACTTTTTGCTTCAATTCCTGCCGATTGCCCACGATCAGTTGACCGTCGACATCGACCACACACACCTCACCATGCTTCTTGATGGTGAAACTCATGTCTGCTCCGATGGGATTCCGCGATCCGTCATGCCTGCAGCGCAGTAATGGCCGCGACGGCCATAATGTCGCCGGAAGAGGCACCTCGCGACAAGTCGCAGCAGGGTCGGCGCAGCCCCTGGATGATGGGACCAACGGCCGTTGCGTGGGCCAGGCGTTCCACGAGCTTGTAGCCGATGTTCCCGGCTTCCAGCGACGGGAAGATCAGGACGTTGGCGCGCCCGGCGATGGGAGATCCGGGCGCCTTCCGCGCGGAAATCGCCTCGATCAAAGCGGCATCTACCTGCATCGGGCCATCGACGGGGACGTCCGGCATCCGCTGCCTGAACAGAGCCATGGCGTCACGGACGCGATCCACCGCCGCGCCTGATGCGCTGAGATGCGTGGCGTAGGAGAGAAAGGCCACGACGGGCATGTCACCGACAATCCGGCTTCGGTCGCGCGCCGCGGAGACGGCAATATCCGCCAATTGGGTCGCGGTCGGCTCCGGGACGACGGCGCCATCGGTGAAGGTGAGGACCTCAGAGGCGCTACCGCGAAACGGCGGAACGACCATGTAAAACGCCGATGACACCGTGGAGGCGCCCTCGTCAGGTCCAACGACCCACAGCGCCGCCCGCAGCACGTCGGCCGTGGTCGATACCGCGCCGGCGACGCAGCCGTCCACCGCTCCCGACGCGACCAGGGCATCGGCGAAGAAGAGGGGGTCACGGAGCCGTCGCGCCGCTTCGTCCAGATCCATCCCCCGCGCCCGTCTCCGCGCATGCAGGTCGGCGGCGAACCCCGCGGCGCGCGGATCCGTCAACGGGTGCACGACCTCGATGCCGGCGCTCCGGAATGGCGTTGCGTCCATTGAAGGCGCCGCGACAACCACCGGGTGGATCGTGCGGCGCTCGTGCAGCGCCAGGATGGCCTCACGCACCCGGGGATCGTCGGCTTCCGGAAACGCGATACGGCGCTGGCGCGTCGCGGCCCGCTGTGCGAGGGTTTCCAGGAACGCCGGCATGGCCTAACGATTTCCGGCGACCTTGAGGCGCAAGGCGTCCGCGACACTCGGGGACACGAGTCCGTCCAGGCTCCCGCCGTACTTCGCCACCTCGCGGACCAGCGAGGACGAGATGTAGGTGGTGTCCAGGGACGGCACCATGAAGACGGTCTCCAGGTCTGCGTGGAGGTGACGGTTCATGAGCGCCATCTGGTACTCGTACTCAAAGTCGGACACCGCGCGGAGCCCGCGAATGAGCAGCGTCGCCCCGATACTCCGGGCGAAGTCAACCAACAGCCCGCCGAAGGGACGCACCTCGGCGCGGGGCTCATCGGCGATCACTCCACGAATCATGGCCACCCGCTCCTCCACCGAAAACAGCGGCTGCTTGGAGACGTTGGTCGTCACGGCAATGACGACGCGGTCAACGAATCCCAGCGACCGGCGCACGAGGTCCTCGTGGCCCTGCGTGAGCGGATCGAAGGAACCGGCGTAGATGGCGGTGCGCATGGCGACTCATCAAGGGTGGGCAGACGGCAGACGCGAGGAGCGTAGCGGCCGGGCGCGCGAACGCAAGGTGACGGGTGGCGCTGTGACGGTCGGTCAAGGGTCCAGCACCTGCTCGTGACCGGCCCGGTAGATGGTGATCCGCGTTCCCCCGTAGGCGCGCGAAGCGCCACCTGGCGGCACCTCTTCATGAGCTTCGTGCTCCACCCCGAGGATGCGGCTGAATGGGCGAGCGATCCAGGCGGCTGCGATGCGAGGGGCGATGCCGAGGTTGTAGGGCGGGTCGGCGAAGGCCACGTCCCACGGGCCGTGTCGCAGGTCCTGCGCCACGCGCACCGCATCCCCACGAAGGATGCGGCAGCGATCTCCGGCATTGAGGGTCGCCACATTCTCGCGGATGCAGCGGATCGCCATGTCTGCGATTTCGACGAAATCGCACCAGGCCGCACCGCGGGACAAGGCTTCCAATCCCAGCGCACCCGAACCCGCGCAGAGATCCACAACGGTGGCCCCATGCAGGTCATGCTGCAGGATGCTCATCCAGGCCTCCCGGGCGCGGTCTGCCGTCGGGCGGACCCGCTGATCCCGCGGCGCCTTGATGGTGCGTCCGCGCCATTCGCCGGCCACGATCCGCATCAGTCGGCGGGATGCACGTCCAGGACGCGGGCGACCAGGCGCGACTCGCCCTGCCAGGCGTCGCGTTCCAACTTGAACGCCACGTCGACGGCGGCCCCATCGCCGACCTCGTGGATCCGGTCGGCCATCCCCCAGCCTAACGCTTCCAAGCTGCCCGTGGGCGCGGCCAGCCGGAACTTGAGGCCGTTCTGGCCCACCGTGCGTGGCGCCCCAACCACGCGAGCCCCGGCCACGGCCAGCACGGGGGCCGGGTTCCCGATCCCGAATGGCTCGAAGTGGCGCAACAAGCGTTCGAGGTCATCGGTGACGTCTGCTGTAGACAGTTTGACGTCGACTCGCAGCTCCGGCACCAGGTCGTCCGGGGTGAGCCGCTCCCGCGCGACCGCGTTGAAGCGCTCCGCAAAGGCACCCAACCGCGCGGGGTCGATCGTGATCCCGGCCGCCGCCCGGTGACCGCCGTATCGCACCAGGAGATCCGCGCACGCCGTCAACCCCGCATGTAGGTCAAACCGCGGGGTGGACCGCCCCGAACCCTTCCCTATCCCGCCGTCCACGGCCACCATCATCACCGGACGCGCCAGGTCCTCCACCAGGCGCGACGCCACGATTCCGATCACGCCGGGGTGCCACCCCTCGCGGCCGAGCACTACGCCGTACGTGGTCTCGAGGTCCAGCGCATCGGCCATTCGGCGGGCCTGGGCCAGCGTTTCGCGATCGATCTCCTGGCGCGTGCGGTTGAGCTCCTCGAGCTCGCGGGCGATGCGGTTGCATTCGGCCATGTCACTGGACATGAGCAGCTCGACCCCGCGCATCGCGTGTCCCACGCGCCCCGCCGCGTTGAGGCGCGGGGCCAGGACGAAGCCGATGCGTCCAGCGGTGAGCGCGGTGGTCGCCATTCCCGCGGCCTCGATCAGCGCCCGGAGCCCGGGATGGGCCGTGTCCGGCATCATCCGGAGCCCATACCGCACGAGGGTTCGGTTCTCCCCGCGCAGGGGGGCCACATCCGCGACCGTGGCCAGCGCCACCAGGTCCAGGTGGCGCAACACGACGTTCTCGTTCCCGCCTAACGCGCGCACGAGCGCCAGCGACAGCTTGAAGGCGACCCCGGCCGCGCACAAATCTTTGTCCGGGTACTCGCAGCCCGGCTGCCGCGGGTTGAGCACGGCCACGCACGCCGGCACCGGCCGGCTCGGCAGGTGATGGTCCGACACGATCGTGTCGATGCCGAGGGTCGCGAGACGGGCGATCGCCTCGTGCGCACTCGTTCCGCAGTCGCAGGTCAACACCAGGCGCGCCCCCTCGCGCACGGCGGCATCCACACCGGCGTTGGACAGGTCGTAGCCGTCCGTCATGCGATGGGGAAGGAACGGCACGGCGCGCCCGCCAAGGTACCGGATCACCTTGACCATGATCGTCGACGAGCAGATGCCGTCCACGTCATAGTCCCCGTGCACCAGTACGGTCTCCCCTTCGCGGATGGCGCGGGACAGGCGATCGACGGCCGGCGCCATGCCGAGGAACAGCGCCGGGTCGTGGAGCTGGTCCATCCGCGGCCGCAGGTAGGTGCGCGCCGCGTCGAGGTCGCCATACCCGCGCGTGATGAGCAGCTGGGCGACGAGGGGAGGCAGGTGCAGCGCCTCCGCCAGGCGCGCCACGTCAGGTGACGGTGCCGGCGGCACGGGGCGCCACCGAGGCGCGATGCGGGGACGAACAGGGGGTGCGGTCATGCGTCCAATCTCTCAGCGCGGCCCCTCCCGACCATCATCCTTCCCTTGCGTAGATGAGCACGCCACACCCCTCGCAGACCTCAACCGCCCCGCTGTTGGTCATCGCCTGGCGGCGCTGCACCGGAATCGCGGTGTCGCACGCCCCGCAGGCGCCCGACTCGATGGCAAAGAGCGACTGCGAGCGCCGACGCTGGCGGATGCGATCGTACTTGAGCCGGAGGCTGTTCGTCACTCCCTCAGCGCGCGCATTCCGCTTGGCGCGCGCGGCGTCCAAGGTCTCCCCCAATGCGCCCTGCTCGGCGGTAATCGTGGCACGCGCGGCCGCCTGCTGGCCATCGAGCTGCTCCAACGCGGCCTCTTTCTCGGCGAGGACCTTTCGCCCCTCGGTGGCCCGATTCACGACGTCGCGGTGCGATTGTTCGAGCTCAAGGAGCACCTTCTTCCCCATCTCCACCTGCGCTACAGCAGCGGTCGCCTCCCGCATGCGTTTCACGAGATCGAGCTGGGCGACATTCTTGTCGTGGCGTTCCTTGTGCTCCGCCAGGCGCTGCCCCAGCTCCCCGCGCTTCCGATCATCCGCCTCGACGGCACCGCGCAGCTGCTGAATGGCCTTGACCGCCGCGGCCCGCACGCTGTCCAGGGTCGCGAGCCGGGGCGCAATGGCGTCGAGCTGGGCCACAATGCCCTCCACAATATCGTCTTCGGCCTGAAGGTCGATCAGCGCTTGCACGTCGGGGTTGGTCATCGGGCGGTCTGCGTGTCGTTAAGGTGCTGGGTCACGGTTGCTCGCGGAGTGCGCGCAACTGTCCTATCTCACGGCGATTCCGTTCCTTCTCCAGCAAGAGGGCATCCTTCTCCCCTCCGGTGGCCGTCGCGAGCAGCGACATGATCTCGGCATTGCGCTCTTCCAGTCGGCGCTGGTCGAGTCGTGACAGGCTGTCGTCCACCGTGCGCTGCAGGTGCTGGATCGCATCCGGTGTGTCCAGCAGCTCCTGCATCGCCTGCACGGCCGGTTCGGACAACTCGTGCGCCAACTCTTCCACTGAGGCTTCGGACCCCAGGTTCAGGAGGGTGGCAAAGATCTCGCGAAGCTCCGGCACCTGAAAGCTATCGGGTCCGCAGCGTTCGGTCACGCGTTCCACGACACCGCGATCATGGAGCATCGCCCGGACAAGCTCGCGCTCGGCAGGTTCGGCCACAACCTTGGGACGGCGGCGAGCCCGGCTGGTGGGTTGGGGACCGCGGGATTCGACCGGCGGAGCAACCGGCTCCGGTGTCGGCTGGGGTTGTGCGCGCTTGCGCACCGACTCTGCCTCTCGTTGGAGCACCTCGCGATCGACCCCGGAGACCTCCGCGGCGCGCGCCAGGTAGATCTCGCGAGTGACGGGGTCGGCGCACGCGCGAATCGTGGGAAGCAGGTGGTCGATCGCCTTGCGGCGCTTGTGCAGGTCGGCGAACCAGCCGCCGCGTTCGAGAATCTGAATCTTCCGTTCAAAGACATCGAGGCTCGCGGCGGCCGCCCGCTCGATCGCTTCGCGACCGTGCTTTCGCACATAGGTGTCCGGATCGTCGCCCTCGGGCAGCGTGATCACCCGCACCGAGACCCCCTGCGCGAGGAGCATGTCCCCTGCGCGAAAGGTCGCCTTGAGGCCGGCCTTGTCCGAGTCATACAGGAGGAACGCGCTCGCCGCATACCGCTTGAGGAGCTGCGCCTGTCCCTCGGTCAACGCCGTCCCGAGCGGCGCCACCACGGGCTCCACGCCGGCCCCAACGAGGCGCAGCACGTCGAAGTACCCTTCCACGAGGAAGATCCGTTCCTCGCGCCGTGCGGCGAGTCGAGCCTGGTGCAGGTTGTAGAGCAAGCTCCCCTTGGAGTACACCGGGGACTCGCCGGTGTTGAGGTACTTGGGTTCCCCGGGGGCAATGAGGCGCCCGCCGAACCCCACCGGCTTGCCGCCGAGGTCGAGGATCGGAAAGATCAGCCGATTGCGAAATCGCGGACGCAGCTCGGTCTCGTCGGGGCGACGCACCACGAGGCCGGCCTCGATCAGGGTCTCATCCGGGATTCCGAGCGCCGCCAGACGGGCACGGAGCGGCGCGGGATCGCGTGGGGCAAAGCCCATCCCGAACTTGTCAGCCAGCGTCTTGTCTACCGCGCGCTGCGCGAGGTAAGCCCGGGCCGGCTTCCCGGCCTCGTCCCCCCAGAGCACCTGCTGGAAGTACTCCGCGGCCGCCGCGTTCGCCTCCCAGTACGGCGTGCGCGGGTCCGGCCCCTCCTGCCGGGCTCGCGTTTCGTGCAGCTCAATACCCACCTTGCCGGCCACCAGGCGCACCGCGTCCGGCCAGTCCATCCCCAGGCGCTTCTGGATGAACGTGAAGACATCCCCCGATTCGTGGCAGACAAAGCAGTAGTACATCCCCTTGCGTGGGGAAACCGAAAAGTTGCGGTGCGTCCCCTGGTGGAACGGGCACGGGCCGCGAAAGTCGGCCCCCATGCGGCGCAGCTCGACATACTCGCCGATGATGCTGGCGATGTCGGCGGTCTCCCGCACGCGTTCGACTTCGGCGTCCGGGATCACAGCTCGGCGATGGTCACGCCCGCCCCACCCTCGTTCCACAGGCCGAGCCGAAAGGCGCGCACGCGGGTGTCCTTCTGCAGCATCTCGCCCACACGTGCACGCAGCGCCCCGGTGCCCTTGCCGTGGATGATCCGCAGGCTGCGCAGGTCGGCGCGGATGGCCGCATCGAGGGCCTGCATCACGGTGTCGTCGATCTCGTCCGCACGCTGCCCACGCACGTCGATCTCAGTCGGCGCCGTCACCTCGGGCAGGTCACCAATCCAGGTCGGTGCGGGTGCGCGCGGCCCCTGGTCCTCGGAGCGCTCCAGCTGCGTCGTCGGGTAGCTCAGCTTGACCGCGCCTAACGACACCAGCACGACGTCGTCGCGGACCTCGAGCACGCGTCCCTCGCGGCCCTCCAGCGGCAGCACGTGGACGCGGTCCCCGGCCGCCAGCGGCACCCGTCGGGCAGGCGGGTGGCGACGCTTCTCGACGTTCGCTTCCTCCCGCTCGATCTGGTCGAGGCGCGTGGTCTGGCGGGCGACCTCGGCCTCCACCGCGCGCCGGGCCTCGTGCGCCGCCGCCTCGACCTGGGATTCGCTCGCCTTGCGCAGCTCGCGCACGACCCGGTCGACGGTCTGCCGCGCTTCGAGGAGGTGCCGCCGCGCGTCCCGTCGAGACTCCCGCTCCACCTCGCGCTCGCGCTCGCGGAGCTTTTTCTCCCGTTCGGCGAGGCGATGCGCGGTCTCCTGCGCCAGGGTGCGCGAGGCTTCGAGGTCGTGTTCCCGTGTGCTGATCTCGCGGTCCCGCGCCTCGAGCGCCTGCAGCAGCGCGTTCAGGTCGCGCTCCACGGTCGGCACCCGCGCCTCGGCCCGGGCGATCACCTCCTCTGGCAGCCGCAGGCGACGCGCGATGCTCAGCCCATACGACCGGCCGGGAATCCCCTTGATCAACCGATAGGTTGGGGCGAGCTGCACGGCGTCGAACTCCAGGGACGCGTTCACGATCCCCGGCACCTCCGCCGCCAGTTCCTTCAGGGCCCCGAGGTGCGTCGTGGCCACGGTCATCGCGCCATGCGTGGTCAGCGCCTCGAGGATGGCGCCGCCTAACGCGGCCCCTTCCAGCGGGTCCGTGCCGGATCCCAACTCGTCGATCACCACGAGCGATGCCGGTGTGGCGGCCCCGAGGATCTCGCCCAGGTTGCGCAGGTGGGCACTGAAGGTCGACAGCGACGCCTCGATCGACTGTTCGTCGCCGATATCGGCAAAGACATCGTCGTATATGGCCACCACGCTCCCGGCCGCGGCAGGGACCGGGATCCCGCTCTGCAGCATGAGCGAGAGGAGGGCGAGCGCCTTGAGCAGGACGGTCTTCCCCCCGGTATTCGGCCCGGAGACCAGCATGGTGCGTTCCCCGGGCTCCATCGTCAGCGTGAACGGCACCACGTCGATGCCCTGCGCGAGCAGCAGCGGGTGACGCCCAACATTCACGGTGAACCCCTCCCCTGCATCGCGCACCTGCGTGGCCTCGCACCCAAAGCGGATCGCGTAGCGCGCCCGGCCATACAGGGCGTCCAGGGCGACGAGGGCCTCCAATGCCTCGCGCAACGGCAGCGCGAGCGGATGCAGCCGCGCCGTCAGCTCGAGGAGGATGCGGTCGACCTCGGCCGCCTCATCGGCCTCCAACTCGCGAATGCGGTTGCACGCCTCGATGGCCGCCGGTGGCTCGACGAACAGCGTGGCCCCGGAGCCGGACGCGTCATGCACGAGCCCCCCGACCACGCCGCGCGCCTCGCGACGCACCGGGATCACATAACGCCCGTTGCGGATGGTCACCGAGGCATCGAGGACGCGCTGGTGTGGTTCGAGCCGCTGGACCACCCGCTCGAGCAACGCCACGAGGTTGCCCTGCGCATCGCGCAACTCGCGACGGAGCCGTCGCAACAGGGGTGACGCCTCGTCGCGAACGGAGCCATCGTCGTCGATCGCCCGCTCGACGGCCTGCTCATCGGCGGCACTCGCCACCAGCCGGTGGCGGAACGGTTCCAGCACGCCGCGCGCCACCGCCGGCAGGCGTGGGTCCCGCAGGGAGTCCTGCGCGAGCCGCGAGGCCCGCAGGAGCCGACCCAGGTCCCGGAGTTCGGGTCCGGTCAGCTGCGTCCCTTCCACGCGGAGGCGCGACAAGGCGGCGCGCACGTCGGGGATCCCCGGGGGCGACCACCCCTGGTCCGAGGCGACCATGGCACGCATGGCCGTGACGCGGGCGAGTTCCTGCTCGATGGCCCCACGGTCCGTCGTGGGCCCAAGACCGCGAATGGCCTCGGCGCCTAACGAGCTGCTGGCATGGCCGGCCACCACGTCGAGCACCGACGCGAACTGCAGCACCGACAACGCGTGCGTGTTCACGACCCCTCAGGTGGCCGCGCGGGCCAGCTCCTCGCGCACGATGGCGCTCACCTGGCTCCCGTCCGCGCTCCCCTTGAACTGGGGCGTCACGCGCCCCATCAGGGCACCCATCGTGGTCGCCCCGGACGCCATCGCGGCGCGAACCGCAGCTCGGATCTCCTCGGGATCGATGGCCGGAGGCAGGTACGCCTCCAACATCCGCGCCTCCTCGGCTTCGCGCTCGGCCAACTCCGGCCGGTTCCCCTGCGTGAACGCCTCGACCGACTCCCGCCGCCGCTTCACCGCCTTGCGCACCACCTCGATCACGTCGGCATCCACCAGCGGCTGCGGGAGTTCCAGCTCGCGATTCTTCAACTCGGACAGGAGGGTCCCCAGCACAAGCGACCGCAGCTTGTCCTGCGACTTGCGCGCCGCCAGGGCGTCCCCCTGAACCTGCTGCAGCAGTGTAGGCACGGGCGTCATCCCGGTGGCCAGTCCAGCGCACGGCCACCAAGCACATGCGCGTGCAGGTGGAACACGGTCTGCCCGGCCGCCGCGTTGGTGTTGAACACGGTCCGATACCCGGTCGTGGCAATCCCCTCCTGCCGCGCTACCTCACGCGCCATGGCCAGCACCCGCGCCCCCACCATGTCATCCGCCAGCGTATCCAGGCTGTCCACGTGGCCGCGGGGAATGACCAGCACGTGCACGGGCGCCTGTGGGTTGATGTCGCGGAACGCCACGCAGTGATCATCCTCGCGTACGATCGTCGCCGGGATCTCCCCAGCGACAATCCGGCAGAACAGGCACGAAGGACTCACGACGGGGGAACCTCCATCAGGCGCGCGGTGACCATGGCCAGGGCGGCCACTCCCGCAGTCTCGAACCTCAAGGTACTCGCCGAGAGGCTCACGCGCCGGAATCCCGCGTGCTCAAGCTCCTCCATCTCGTCGGGCTCAATCCCGCCCTCAGGCCCGAGGGCCACTGTGGCCGGCCCGACCAACGGCACCCCAACCAGTGGTGGAGCATCCCGATCCAGGACGAGCCGGGTCCCCTCCGCGGGCAGCGCGGCCACGGCGCGCGACAGGTTGGCCTCCGGATACAGCGCTGGGAGCCAGACGCCACCCGACTGTTCGAGGGCGCTGGCCATGCGCGCGCGGACACGACCGGTGAACATCTGGCCTTCGCCGCGCGGCTTCACGCTGCGCGAACGTCGAAAGAGCACCGGGCGCCAGCTGGTCGCCCCGAGCTCCGCCACCTTCTCGGCGAGCCACATCATGCGGTCCTTGTCGGCAATCGGCACGAGGAGGTGCACCGGCGCCGGCGGACCACTCACGGCGAGGCTCTCGATCTCCACCATCGTCGTCGGCGTGGTCCGCACGAGCGTACCGGTCGCCCGGTGCCCATGGCCGTCAATCAGCGCGAGCCGCGTGCCCACGCCCAGTCGACGCACCCGCACGTGTCGCGCGACCTCATCGCCTAACGACACTGCCGTCCCCGGCAGGAACGGGTCCCCTTCCATCAGGAAGGTGGCTACGACCGGGCGATCGTCAGGCTCCACCAGACCTCCTCCGTGTCTTCCTGCAGCACCGTCCAGCCGTCCGCCGTCAGCGCCTCGAGCATCGAGTCACGCTCCTCGGCGAGGATCCCGGCGAGCACCACGCGGCCGCCGGGGCGCAGCGCGGCGAACATCGCGGGCAATAGCTCAACGAGCACCGACGAGATGATGTTTGCGGTAATGAGGTCAACCGGGGCGACGAGGGGGAGGAAGGCACCGGCATCCCCCTCGAACACGTCCACCACGTCGGCCACGCCGTTGCGCGCGACATTCTCCTGTGCGTTCCCGATGGCCTCACCGTCGTACTCCACCGCAAAGACATGCGACGCACCGAGCTTGGCCGCCGCGATGGCCAGCACCGCGCTCCCTGCGCCGAGGTCGGCCACGACCATGCCCGGCATGAGCACCGGCTCGAGGAGCCGCAGGGCGCCGCGCGTGGTGGGGTGATCACCCGTACCGAATGCCATGCCAGGATCGATGACGATGGTGGTGGCCGGATCGCGCCCTTCGGCCAGCCACGGCGGCGCCACGGTCAGGCGCCCCACGCCATGGGCCCCGAGCCGATCGCGCCACGCCACGCTCCAGTCAGTGGCAGGCGCCTCGGCCACCACGCATGTCGCGCTCGCCGACATGGCCTGGACCTCCGCCACGACCGCGGCGACATCGGTCTCGGCGGGAAAGTGCGTCACCAGGTACGATCCATCCTCGTGGACACCCTGGGCCCCGGCCCCAAAGAGGACCGCGAGCACCGCCTCGCGATCCGGGCCGGGGTCGACACGCAACGAGGACCAGGTCACGCGCCTAACGCTTCCTTCATCTTGGACCAGAAGCCCTTCCCGCGGGCACTCTCGGGCGGAGTCTGCTGGTGGGCCTGGAGTTCGCGGAGGAGCTTCTCCTCTTCCTTCGTCACGCGATCCGGGGTCCACAGCTGCACGCGGACATGCAGGTCACCGGTGCCGGACGAGTTCACGCGGGGCAACCCGCGTCCCCGGAGATGGATGACCTGCCCACTTTGCGTCCCCGGCGGGATGCGCACCGAGAGGGGTCCGCCCAAGGTGGGGACGTTGACGTCGGCACCAAGGACCAACTGCGGATAACCGACGAGCACCTCGGTGTAGAGGTCCTCCCCGTCGCGCTCAAACCGAGGGTCCTCTGTCACGTCGAACACGATCAGGACGTCGCCCCGCGGGCCACCACGCGGCCCGGCATTCCCCAGCCCCCGCAGGGTCATGTACTGGCCGGACGACACGCCAGCCGGGATCTGCACCGGGATCGTGTGCTCCCCGCGGGCGCGACCCTCCCCCCGGCACTTCTTGCACGGCGCCGTGATGACGACCCCCTCCCCCGAACACATCGGGCATGGGGCCACGGAGACAAACTGCCCAAAGAATGACTTCTGCGCGCGGCGTACCTCGCCGGACCCACCGCAGGTGTGGCACGTCGCGGGCTTCGACCCGGGCTCCACGCCGGACCCGGTGCACTTGTCGCACGGGTCGAGCAGCTTGACCGTGAACGTTTTCGTGCTGCCGGCCGCGACTTCGGCCAGCGACAACTCGACCGTGATCTTGACGTCCTGGCCGGCGCGCGGCCCGCTGCGCCTGCCTCCCTGGGCAAACAGGTCGCCGAATCCGCCCCCAAACCCCCCGAAGTCGCGCATGAAGATGTTCAGCGCTTCCGACAGGTCCACATGGTGGAACCCACCCCCGGCCCCAGCCCCGCGCAGCCCGGCCTCGCCGTACCGGTTGTACGCCGAACGCTTCTCCGGGTCCTTCAGGACGTCGTAGGCCTCGGTGATTTCCTTGAACTTCTCCTCGGCCTCGGCCGAGCCCTCATTCCGATCCGGATGCCACTTGGTGGCCAACCGACGGTATGCCTGCTTGATGTCGTCGTCGCTCGCGTCGCGTGCGACGCCAAGCACCTGGTAAAAATCAGCCATGTCTTGACTAGTGCAGGATGTCCGTGACCATCACCGAGGTGTGCCGCACCAGTGCGATCACCTTTTCGTACGGCATGCGGGTGGGACCGATGACGCCGATCACCCCCGACAGCGTGCCCACCCGATACTCCGCGGTCACGATGGTAAAGGGCTCCAGCCTGGGGTCGCTGTGCTCGTTGCCAATCGTGATCGAAATCCCGGGGGCGGCGGTCCGGGTGCGGAGCAACTCCGCGAGGTGGCGCTTCTGCTCGGTAAGTTCCAGCAGGCGGCGCATCCCATCCCCGGAAGTGAACTCTGGCTGGTCGGCGAGGACGGATGCCTGCCCGAGCACCACCTCCTCGCCCTCGGCGACCACGGGCAGGTCGAAGAGCGTATCGCCTTCCTGGACGAAGACGTTGAGCAGTTCGCTGCCACCCAGACTAACCGCCGAATCGCGCACGCGATCGCCGAGCGACGACCGGATTTCGCGCAGCGTCAGCCCTGCCAGACGGTCGTTGAGTACCACCATCACCTCCGCCAGCGCGGACTCGGCGATTTGTCCCGCGAGCTCAACAAAAATCGTCCGCACCGCCCCTCCCTCGAGCGTGAGGACGAGCAGCAACCGCTCACTCGACAGCCGCACCAGGTCGAGGCGCTGCAACCGCGCGCCATCCAGCCGGGGGCCTAACGCCACGCCGAGCTCCTGGGTCACGATCGACAGGCTCTGCGCCGCTCGACGGAGAATGTTCTCGATGGCGCCAGAACCTTCACCGCTCAGGTGCTCGGTCAGCCGTTCCACGTCGGCTCGCACGGGAGGGCGGGAACGCAGAAGGGAGTCGACGTACAACCGATACGCGATGTCGGTGGGAACGCGGCCCGCCGAGGTGTGCGGGTGGAAGAGATACCCCTTCTCCTCCAGATCGCTCATCGTATTGCGGATGGTCGCAGGCGATACGCCCAGCCCGAACCGCCGCGAAATCGTGCGTGACCCGGCAGGTTCCGCGGTTTCTACATATCGCTGAATGACCGCTTCGAGTACACGGCGTTCGCGTTCCGTGAGTTCAGGAAGCGCCATAAGTGCAAACCTAGTAACGACTTCGGTGATCAGTCAAGGCGGCGACCAGCGCATCGAGGCGGAGCCACCCCAGTGGAGTCAGTCGAATCCGGTCACCGTGCCCGGTCGCCCACCCGGCCGCCATCCAGGAGCTAATCATCGGCGCGTCGGTCGCTCTGGTGAGCAGCCCGCGCGTGGTCCTCAGGTCCAGGTACACGCGTTCGAGTTCATGCTGGTCCGCACTCAGTCGCTCGGCCCCCTCCAACGGGTCACGCGAGGCGTCCACGTCCCGTTCCCAGGCGGCAAGCGCCCGGCGATTCCACCGACGCTCCACCCCATCGAACCCATGCGCCGAGGGGCCGAGCCCGAGGTAAGCCACCCCCGACCAGTAGCTCGAGTTGTGGCGAGAATGAAACGCCGGCAGTGCGTAGTTCGAGACCTCGTAGTGGTCAAAGCCCGCGCGCGTGAGGCGTTCGTGCGTCGCGAGGAACTCCAGTTCATGCGCCTCTTCCGGCGAAGGAGACTCGGTGCCCCGTGAGACCTGTCGACCCAGCGGCGTCTGCGGTTCCACCGTCAGTCCGTAACACGAGATGTGGTTCGGCCGAAGAGCGATCGCGGCATCCAGGTCGCGCGACCAGTCGCGTTCCAGCCCGACCGGGAGGGCGTAGATGAGATCCAGCGACAGATTGGCGATTCCGGCCTCGCGCAATGCGTCCACCGCCCGCTGGACCCGCGCGGCGTCGTGCCCGCGGTGCATCCAGGCCAGGACGCGCGGATCGAAGCTCTGCACGCCTAACGAGACGCGATTCACCCCGGCCGCCGCCCAGGCACGGGCGTTGGCGAGGTTCACGTCCTCCGGATTTGCCTCCACGGTCACCTCGGCGCCGTGGGACAGGGGGCAGAGGGACGCGACCTGCCGCACGAGGTCGGCAAGTCCCTCCCCACCCAGGCGCGACGGCGTGCCGCCGCCGAAGTAGAGGGTGTCCACGCCGTGCGCGGTCACTTCGCGGAGCGCCAGCTCCCGTGCGACGCGACCGGTGAACGCGGACGCAGGCACCTCTCGCCGGACCGCGATGGAGAAGTCGCAGTAGACGCATCGCCGCGCGCAAAACGGGACGTGGACGTAGACGTGCTGATACGTCGTCATGCCGGAAGGTAGCGATGGCCGCCGCGCTGCAATTCGCGACGCCCGCTCACTCGCTACGGTGGACCACGCCAACCGCATCGACGGCGACCGCACCGCGCAGTTCCAGGGACGTGAGGGCCGCGACCACGTCGCTTACCGGAAGGTCCGCGGCAGCCACCAGTTCGTCCGGGCGGGCCGGCATGCGGGCGAGCGCGTCGAGCACTCGAGCCTCGGCGTCGGTCCATTCCCCGGGCGGTTCCTGCACCTCGCGGTGGGCGCGACGCGTCCGTCCACGGCTCGTGAGGTCAAGCACGGACATCAGGTCAGGGACGCCAGTCACCACGTGTGCCCCGTCACGCAGCAACTGGTTGCTCCCGGCGGATGACTCGACGTCGATGGGACCGGGAACTCCCGCGACGGGTCGTGCCATGGCGATGGCGTGCTGCGCCGTAATGAGTGCGCCGGATTTCACGCCGGCCTCTACGACGAGCGTCACGTCGGCGAGGGCGGCGACGATGCGATTCCTGCGGGGAAAGGCTCCAGGCAGAGCGCGCGTCCCGGGGATGACCTCCGAGACCACTAAACCGCGCGACCGGATGGTGCGATAGAGGGCGAGGTTCTCCCGAGGGTAGCAGACGTCCACGCCGGTGCCGAGGACCGCGACCGTGCCGCCACCCACCCGGAGCGCGGCCTCGTGGGCAACTGCATCGATGCCGCGAGCCAGGCCCGATATGAGGACAGCGCCCGCGCGGGCGATACCTCGCCCCATGCGTTCGGCCACCTGCAGTCCATAATTTGTCGCCGTACGGGTCCCCACCACCGCGATCGCAGGGGGATGCAAGAGCGAGACATTCCCGATAGCGAACAACACGAGCGGAGGGTCCTCCAGCGCGTGCAACGACGCGGGATACCCTGGCGCCCCCGCGAGCACCATGGCGATTCCGCCGTCCCTGCAGCGCGCCTCCACCATGCGGGCCCGCTCGATGGCCGGGAGCCGGTCGGCCATCGGGAGGCTGCCGGCGGCCTCAATCGCGGACCCGTAACGCTCGATCAGCCGCGCTGCCCCAACCCCTCCGAGGCCCCGCACGCATCGCAGGACCAGCGCGGCGGGTGGCTCGACGACCGCCGGCGGGCACGCCGCCGGATCGGTGCGGGCTGCGATCGCCGCGGGACCACCAGGCGCCCCCGCAGCCCCCGAGCTTGCCGGCTCGCGGCGTTCAGCCTTCACCGGTGGCGCGACGCAACTCGAGGAGTCGAGTCCACCACGCCGACATCATCGGCTCGAGCCCCATGCGGCCGGGGGCGCTCACGGCGAACATCGCGAAGGCCTCCGGCGCTTCCACCGGTGGTATGTACGATTCCCCCATTAGGTCCATCTTGGTGAACACAATGCACCAGGGCTTGGCGGCGAGCTCCGCCGAGTAGCTCGTGATCTCGTGGCGCAGCTGGTCCAGCTCCGCCTGCCAATCCATCGCATCGATCGGGATGAGGAAGGCAAGCAACCGCGTCCGCTCGATGTGCCGCAGGAACTGAAGACCCAGCCCCTTCCCCTCGCTCGCGCCCTCGATGATGCCGGGAATGTCGGCCACGACAAACGAGCGGTGGTCGGACAGCGGCACGACCCCGAGGTTGGGGGACAGCGTGGTGAAGGGGTAATCCCCGATCTTCGGCCGCGCGGCCGAGATCACGGAGAGCAAGGTGGACTTGCCGGCGTTCGGCTGCCCGACCAGGCCCACATCGGCAATCAGCTTGAGTTCGAGATCGAGCGAGCGTTCCTCGCCTTCCTCACCCGGCTGCCATTCCCGCGGCGACTGGTGCGTGGAGGTGGCGAAAAAGGCGTTGCCCTTGCCGCCGCGCCCTCCTCGCGCGACGACGAGTTCCTCACCATGAGAGAGGACCTCGCCGACGAACTTCCCGGTCTCGTGCTCGCGGATCACGGTACCCGGCGGCACCGGAAGGAGGATGTCATTCCCCGACGCTCCGGTTCGGTTGGAGCCCTCACCGTGCTCGCCGCGCTCCGCTGCCCAGGCGTCACGGTAGGTGTAGTCGAGCAAGGTGGCGAGGTTGCGATCCGCGCGCACGATCACGTCGCCCCCCTTGCCTCCGTCGCCGCCATCGGGGCCGCCCATGGGGACAAACTTCTCACGCCGGAAGGAAACCTGCCCCGACCCTCCGGTTCCCGCGCTCACGCGCACCACAACACGATCGACGAACATCAGGCCCCCAGGACGCGTGAAAGAAGGTGGTGCCCGCGAGCAAGGGCCTCGTCAGGCACCAGGCCGACGAGCGAAGCCAGGACCTCGCGCAGGTCGGACGGTGCGGCACCCACATTGAGCGCGCCGTGCAGGTGCGCGTGTAACTGGCGATCCTGCGCCGCAGCCAGGCACGCGGCCACGATGCAGCACTCTCGACGCGTGAGGTCCAGGGCGGGTCGCGACAGCACCTTCCCGTACCCCTCGACGATCATCCATGCGTCCAATGCAGGATGCAGCTGGCGGATATTGCGTCGCAGCGGGTCGTAGAACTCTCCGTACACCTCGGCGCAGGTCGCCTCGCCCGCCGCGCGCCAGCCCGCGGAGGACGCCTCATGCGCGTCCTCATCCGCAAGCGGGGCCGCAACACCCGAGACGCGCCTCCACTCGCGCGCCGCGTTCAGCGCTCGCGGAAATCCGGCAAACAGGTAGGACTGCAAGATGACTTCCTCAACCCATGGGGTACGAACGATCGTGGCATCGGCCAGCGCGCGCCGGATTCCGTCCTCGTTGCTACCGGCAATCGCCGCCGCGAGACGCACCAGCAGGCGCAACTCGTCATTCCAGACGGTGAAGGTCGGTGCGGACGATGTATCGGGCATCATCGTCGTGTCCCGCAGGGTATCAAAACTTCAGGCATCGATGGGCCGCACCTCCCCCACCACCTCGCCTCGCGTGTTCTTCACGCGTGGTCGCAGGTAGTCGGCGAGGCGCGCGGGCAGTGTCTCGGGAAGCACGCCAAGCAACTGCAGCAGACGCAGGACGCCCACATGCTGCGCGCGCGAGGCGCCGTCCTCGGCCTTCACGGCAAAGCCGACGCCCCGATCAAGAATCGCCACGGAGTGCACGCCTTCTGCCCCAATCTTGGGGATGACATTCCCACCCGTCTCCTCGACCACGATCGAGTCAAAACGGTCGGTGCCGGCAAACAGCAGGGGACGCGTGCGGATGGCGCGCGCGATGCGCGACGGGTGTTCGTCCCCTCGCGAGGCGGCGGCGCCGAACATGGCCCACGCCCGCGCCATGTGGGCGAGAGGCAAGCCGAACACCACCACGCCGCACCCGTCCACCCCTCGCGTGATCTTGTCGGACGGGACCCCGGTCCAAGCCGCAACAGATTCCAGGACAGCGGCCTGCACCGGATGGCCTTCGCGCTCGTACGCATGGGTCGGCCAGCCGGACAGGTGGGCACGCGCCAACATGGCAGCGTGTTTTCCCGAGCAGTTGTTGTGCAGGCGCGTCGGCGGGAGGCCGCTTTCGCGGACCAGGCGCGCCCCGCGGCGGGACAGCGGCTCATGCGGTCCGCAGGCCAGGTCCCCCTCCTCAAGCCCGATCGCCTGCAACATCCGGGAGGCCACCTCCACATGCTCCGGCTCGCCCCCATGCGAGGCGCAGGCCAATGCCAGCTCGTCATCCCCCCATACCAGTTCGTCAAAACCGCCGGTTTCGAGGAACGGCATCACTTGGAATGGCTTGGCGCAGGACCGCCACGGGCACTGCAGGAACGGGTCACGAGCCGTGCCCACCAACCCGGCGCTGGCCTGCCACACCGCAGCGTGCACGCGGTGCCGGGATTCGGTCATCGGGCCACGGGTCACCACGACATCGAGCTGGTACGTATCCATGCGACGGGCAAGATAACCGGCACCGCTCCGAATCCGGCGATCTGGTCGCGTTGACCCTGTTACCGGAGGGCTCGTAGCTTCCCGGCCATGTCTTCAAACCACCTGAGCACCGCGCGCCTGCGCACCCTCCTCGCCGCGATGCGCGGCCGACGGATCGCCGTCATCGGCGACGCCATGCTGGATGTGTACCTGCGCGGTGACGTCGAGCGCATCTCCCCGGAGGCCCCGGTCCCGGTCGTGCGGGTCCGGGAGCGCAAGTACGCCCTGGGTGGCGCGGCGAACGTCGGACAGAACGTGGTCGCCTCGGGGGCCATCGGCGCCCTCGTGGCCGTCGTCGGCGACGACCCATCGGGCGCACGTTTCGCGGAGATGTGGGCTGCACACGGCGGAGACGGCCGCGGCGTCCTGCGCGTGGAGCGCCCGACGACGACCAAAACGCGCCTGGTCGCGCGCTCGCAGCAGGTCGTGCGCTTCGACGAGGAAGACGACGCGGACCTCGGGCCGGCGGATCGCGAGCGCATCTGCGGCGCCATCGATGCGGCGATTGCCGACTGTGATGCCGTGGTCCTCGAGGACTACAACAAGGGAGTCCTGACGGCCGGGGTCATCACCCACGCGATGGAGCGGGCGCAGGCGCGCGGCGTGCCGGTCGTCGTCGATCCCAAGTTCCGGAATTTCTTTGCCTACCGCGGCGCGACGATCTTCAAGCCCAACCGTCGTGAGCTGGAATCCGCGTTAGGCGCCGCGGTCCATCTCGACGACGCCGGGACCCTGCCCGCGACCCTGCACCGGCTCGGCGCGGGCCACCTGTTGTTGACGTTGGGCGAGCGCGGGATGGCCCTGGTTGGCGCCGACGGGGAGGTGCACCAGATCCAGTCGGCGGCCCGTGAGGTCTATGATGTCGTAGGAGCGGGAGACACCGTGACGGCGTACCTCGCGACCTCGTTGGCCGCGGGGGCCACCGCACTGGAGGCGGCGATCGTGGCGAACCTCGCGGCCGGGGTCGAGGTGGGGAAGCTCGGGGCCGCCACGGTGTCGCCCGAGGAGATCGAGGCCGCCGCCCACCAGGCACGCGTCGACCCGCGCCCGCCGGGGTGATAGCTTTGGTGACACGGGCCCTTAGCTCAGCCGGTTAGAGCAGCGGACTCATAATCCGACGGTCGCAGGTTCGAACCCTGCAGGGCCCATTCGCGGTGTACAAAGAACCAGGCCGGCGGCCGTCGCGCTCAGGGGACTGGGGGGCGAGACACTCCGGCTCCCGTCGTCAGGGCCTCGGCCAACGACGAGACCCATCGCGTCGTCTGCGGATAGTTGGCGCGCGGAGCCCCGATGAACGTGTTCCGTGCAAAGGTCCAGGTGCCCTGCACCGCCGCCCGCAAGGCGCGCTCGCCTTCCCCCGCCGCCGACGCGCCCACCCCGTACGTGCCAATCGGCAGGATGTTCTCGTCAAAGCGGAAGCCGCTGACGGCCGGCCAGTTCCCGCCGTCGAGTCCCATGATGATCGCCTCGCGCGAATAGTTGCCGCGCGCCCAGGTGTTGCGGACGAACTGGATATCGCGCGCCTTGGCCAACAGGAGGATTGCACGCGCATCTCCGTTGTACGGGGCCATGTTGAGGCTGTCGATCCAGTTCCCCGTCACCAGGATGCGCGAGAGCGGTGTGTCCACGGGAAAGCGTTCGGGGGCCCCTGCCAGGCCGAAGCCGGCCCCGACATTCACGATCGTGTTGCCGCGGATGGTGACGTCGGTGACGCGGCACCAGGTGCAACGCCCCTCCTGGTTGACGGACTTGAGGCCGATCGCATATCCGGTCTGCCCATCAAGCCACGACCCATCCAGCCGATTCCCCTCGATCAACACGCGGCACGCGTTCTTGCTCTCGTAGAGAAGCTTGACCAGGTAGCTGCCGCTCTTGGTGGGGGTCCCGATGTTGCGCCATGCCACGGACTTGCGGATCAGGTTCCCACGCACCGTGATGTCGCACGGTACCAGTCCCGGGATCGCAGGATCGGCACCGCCAAACATGATGTTCTCACTCGCGGCTTCGAGCAGGTTGTTCTCGAACAGGAACGGCCCCGGGCCGTTCCAGCTGATCAGGCATTGGCTATCTGCATTGCGCTCGTGGATCTCGGTGCACCACGAATCGCGCACCACGTGACCCACCCCATTCAGCACGGCCCCGCGCCGCACGTTCTGGTGAAGCCACCCCTTGAAATGGACATGGGAGAAGTGCACGTCGCGCGGCAACTCGGCCACGGCGCGCTCGCCAATGAACTCCCCAACAAAGACATGCGACATCGGCCCCTGGGCCAGGGCGCTGTCCGTCGTGAACTCGATTCCCTGGACGACCCACCGACTCGCCCCACGATGAAACTGAACGACGCTCTGGTTCACCAGCGCGGCCACCAGGCGCGGCAATCGCTCACCACCGCGCAACCGCACTCCACGGGTCATCGTCGTGTCGGCGCGAAGGACACCCCAGCTGGTGTCCCCAGTACGCCGCGCATTCACGTGCCAGTTGCCATGGAGCACGGTCCCCATCGGCAGGCAGATCACCCGAGCGCCACCTTCGTTCAACGCCGCCTGCAGCGCGCTCGCGGACGTCGGCCGGACGGTGCACGGTCGCGTCGTGAGGTCTGCAGGCCAGGACGGCTCCCGTTGGGGCAACACCGGAGCTTTGATCCCCGCCGGCGGTTGCTCGGTGGTATCCGGAGGGGGCGGCCCGGCGACGCGCACGGACACACTGCCCTGTGCCTGCCCGCGCGTGGCCTGCACAGTGACCACGCCGTTCGATCGCGCCTGGGCGAGCTCCAACTGGCGCCCCACGGGGTCCCACGCCAGCGTGGCCCGTGTGGTGTCATCCACCGCGAACGTCGCGCTATCCATCACCGTCCCAGCGGAGTCGTACCGGATGCTGATCTGCACAACGGCGGGCAGGCTGGGAGCCGCCTGCAGGACACTGTCTGACGCGCTGAGCGAGAGCACTGGTGGTGCCGCGAGCACGGTCACGCTCGCCGTCGCCGGGTGATCACACCCAGCGACACACGAGGACACCAAGCCCCAGCCCCACAAACGCATGATCGTTTGGCTCACCAACAATCCCATCGGTCGAATCCGCGAAATCTAGGCGTGAGCCGGCGTGACGCCGGGATGTTGCCTCGCACACGGTGTGTGCGCCGGCGCACACGTTTCACCCGGGGCTCGCCGGCCGAAAGAGGGCAAGCGAACGCTGGACGACCTGCCAAATACCCCACGCGGCCGGAATCCCCACCACGAGCCAGGACAGGGCGAGCCGCCACCCATCGCGACGGCTCACCACGGTGCCTCCACGCGTTCCAGCGGCCGACGCGCGACGGCCGCATTGCAGCCCAGACCAACGACGAGCAGGATCGCCATCAGGTACATGGTGAACGAGTAGGCGTCGGCCCGCGCGGTCCCACGATCCACCTGGTACTCCCGCAGGTAGTTCACCAACACCGGACCGAGAACCCCAGCCAACGACCAGGCCGTCAGGAGACGACCGTGGATCGCGCCGACGTGTCGTACCCCGAACCGATCGCGCAGGTAGGCGGGAATCGTGGCAAAACCGCCGCCGTACATGCTCATGATCAGGACGTAGGCGCCGACAAAACCCACAATGTTTCCCGAGGTACCCGTGGGCGGAATGACAGCATACAGCGCCGCGCCCAGTGCGAAGTAGGTCGCGTAGACCGCCGGGCGGCCCACCCGGTCCGATAGCGAACTCCAGGCGAACCGGCCGAGCATGTTCGCGAGGCTCAGGAGCCCGACGAATCCGGCCGCGGCTTCAGCGCCAATGCGGCCCGGGAACATCTCCTGGATCATCGGCGAGGCCTGACCCAGCACGCCAATCCCGGCGGTCACGTTGAGGCACAGCACCCACCAGAGCAGCCAGAAGCTCGGGGTGCGCGTCGCCTGTCGTACATGCATGTCCGGAGCCGCCGCGGCGCGGGGCGCGCGGTTACCACCACCTTCCCCCTCCGCCGGCAGGCGCACGGTCACCACGCCGAACATCATGAAGCCGAAGTACAAGACGCCCATGGCCATCATCGCCCGGGCGACCCCATGGCCGGTCCCGGTATCCAGCGCGCGCATGAGGGCCACGGCGAGCGGCGAACCGATCATCGCTCCTCCGCCAAACCCCATGATGGCCAGGCCGGTCGCCATCCCCGGCCGGTCGGGAAACCACTTGATCAGGGTGGACACCGGCGAGATGTAGCCCAGGCCCAACCCAATCCCGCCGATGACCCCGTAGCCAAGGATCAGGAGCCAGATGTTGTGCCAATGGACCGCGAGGGCGGACACGAAGAACCCCGCGGCAAAGCAGACCGCCGAGGCGAACATGGCCTTTCGTGGGCCCGCGTCCTCGAGCCATCGGCCGAAGGCGAACGCCGACAGCCCCAGAAAGACGATGGCCACCGAGAACACCCACCCGATCGTCGAGAGTTTCCAGTCGCCAGCGGCCGGTCGATCCCCCCCGATCAGGGTGCCGAGCGGCAGGTTGAACACGCTGAACGCGTACGCCTGACCGATGGAGAGATGAATCGCCAACGCCGCCGGCGGCACCAGCCACCGGTTGTAGCCCCGGGGGGCAATCGTGCGATGGCGATCGAGGAGGTTCAGCACCGGTTCAGCGAGACGAGAGGCGGCGCGAACCTCTCCCCCGGAACCGGGCGCGTCAATGCCTGCGGGCGGACTACCACCCCCTCCCACGACCCGTTAACGTTCCGCTCCGTTTCGGTCGCGTAGCTCAGCTGGTTAGAGCGCTGGTCTCACATACCAGAGGTCCGGGGTTCGAGTCCCTGCGCGACCATCCTCGGTTCAGAGCAATGCCCGCCCCCGTGGCGGGCATTGTCATTTCGGCGGGTCAGTGCTCTGCCGCACGGTCGGCGTCCACCATGCGGCGAACGAGTTCCTGGAACGTCACCGTGGGGGTCCAGCCAAGCTCCCGCTTCACCCGGGACGGGTCGCCCAACAGGTGATCCACCTCGGACGGCCGCAAGTACTTCGGATCGAGCTTCACGAAGCGCTCCCACTCGAGTCCCGCATGCCCGAAGGCCGCCTCGACGAACTCGCGCACGGAGTGTGACTCCCCGGTCGCGACCACGTAGTCGCCAGGGGTGTGATGCTGCAGCATGCGCCACATGGCCTCGACGTAGTCACCAGCGAAGCCCCAATCGCGACGTGCATCCAGGT
Source organism: Gemmatimonadota bacterium (assembly GCA_016712265.1). Lineage (NCBI taxonomy): Bacteria > Pseudomonadati > Gemmatimonadota > Gemmatimonadota bacterium. The sequence goes on from JADJRJ010000030.1 coordinate 788,776, forward strand.
TGCCAAGCGCCAATGCCGATTGGCGGCCCGCCGCGATACGCGCAACGGCCAGTGAGATCTTGCGCGTGACAAACGACTCACCGCGTCGCGGCGACTCGTGGTTAAACAGGATGCCGTTAGCCACGAACATGCCGTAGGCCTCACGATGGTTCACGGCGTGCCAATGCGCCGCCACCTTGCTTACTGCGTACGGACTGCGCGGGTGGAACGGCGTGGATTCCGACTGCGGTGGCGCCTCGGCACCGAACATCTCCGACGAGCCCGCCTGGTAGATGCGCACCGCGCGGCCGGTCCGGTCGATGTGCTCGCGCACCGCCTCCAGCAGGCGCAGGGTCCCGGTGGCGACGATGTCGGCGGTATACTCCGGCTGGTCGAACGACACGCGCACGTGGGACTGCGCGGCAAGGTTGTACACCTCGTCCGGCTTCACCAGCTCCACCACGCGCCGAAGCGAGCTGCCGTCCGCCATGTCGCCGTAGTGCAGCGTAAATCGTTCGGCGAGCGCGGGGTCGAGGGCGAGGTGGTCGATGCGCCCCCGATTGAACGTCGAGGCCCGGCGCACGAGGCCGTGCACGTGATACCCCTTGGCCAGGAGCAACTCGGCGAGGTAGGACCCGTCCTGCCCCGTGATTCCCGTGATGAGCGCGATCTTCATGCGCGAAAACTAAGCGTGAACGACGACCCCGCCCAAACGGGTCGCGCGCGCCAGCGCAGCGGCATCGAGTCGCGCCGTCACGTACGTGGCGTCCTCCGCATGCCGAACGCCGGCCACCTCGCCGTGCTGGTGCAGCTCGGCGAGCAGTCGGCCGTTGCCATGGTCGAGGCGCAGCTCCACCAAAGGGGTATGCCGTCGCGCGCGCTCCAGCAGCAGGTCGCGCAACGCCAACACACCGGCGTCACCACCCACCGCAGAAACCAGCACGTGCGACGGAAACAGGTTGCGGCAACGCGCCGCAAGCCCCTCTCGCTCCTCCGGGCTCAGCAGGTCGACCTTGTTGAAGACGTAGACCACGTCCCGGTCCTGCGCGCCGAGGTCCACGAGCACCTCCTCCACCACCTCGCGCTGCTCCTCCCAGAACGGGTGGGACGCGTCAATCACGTGCAGCAACACATCGGCCTCGAGGACCTCTTCCAGGGTGGCACGAAACGACGCCACCAGGTGGTGCGGTAGCTTGCGAATAAATCCCACCGTATCGGTGACCACCATCTTCTGCTGGTCCGAGATCGCCACTTCGCGGGTCAGCGGGTCGAGCGTGGCAAACAGCCGGTCCTCGACAAACACCTCGGGGGCATGCGACAGCGCGCGCAGCAGCGACGACTTGCCGGCATTGGTGTACCCGACAAGTGCGGCCCCAAAGAGCGTGCGCCGTGACTGGCGCTGGATCGCGCGCGAACGCTGCACATCCGCGAGTCGTTCCTTGAGCACGCGGATGCGGTGGCCAATCAGCCGGCGATCGGTCTCGAGCTGCGTCTCTCCCGGCCCCCGCAGGCCGATCCCGCCGCGCGTCTTTTCAAGGTGCGTCCACATCCGCGTGAGGCGCGGGAGGAGGTACTCGAGCTGGGCAAGCTCCACCTGCATCCGTGCCTCATTGCTCCGCGCCCGGGTAGCGAAGATGTCGAGGATCAGCTCCGCGCGATCCATCACCCGCTTCCCGACCGCCTCCTCCACGTTCTTCGCCTGCGAGGGAGACAGCTCGTCATCGAAGATCAGCAGCGAGGCCCCGAGGTCCGTCGCGAGCGTCGCCAATTCCTCGAGCTTGCCCTTCCCAAGGTAGGTTGACGGATTCGGCCGGTCGAGTTGTTGTGTCAGGGTGCCCACTATCTGGGCACCCGCCGTGTCCGCCAACTGCGCCAGCTCGGCCAAATGCTCCTCGACATGCAGCTTGGCCGCGCTCCGCTTGAGCGGCGCGCCAACGAGAATGGCGCGCTCGACCGGGGGCGCAAGGGAAATCAGTTCGCGGGAAATGGCAGCCTCAGTGCGATCAGTGGCGTTTGCAAGATAACGGTGACGACCGCGCGCCTAGCGCGACAGGGTGGAGTAACGGCCCTTCTGGTCATACGGTCGCGTGAAACTCCCGATCGGCGTGCCCACCGTGATGTCGCCGGCCACCCGATACTCCACACTGCCCGTCTGCATGAGTCGTCGACCGGCCGCACCTACGCCGGCGTAACTGAAGTTCAACGGGAGGCGAATCTCGCTGGTCTGTCCCTTCTCCACCTGAAAACGCGACGAATACACGCCATCGCCGAACTTCAACGAATCCACGAAGATGGTATACGAGACTTGCGAGCCATCCAGCCGGAACCCGTTGGGGTTGTAGATGTCCAGCACCACTTCCAGTGACCCCCCGGTGACGCCGAGCCCGGTCACCCGGCCCTCCTTGAAGGTGACGACCGGCTCCTTGAAGCCCCCGCGCAGCGCAGCGCATCCGGTCGCGGCCAGCAGTAGGCCCATTCCCGTCAGTGTTCGCATGACCCGCATCGTGTCAACTCTCCGTCGTCGGTGTACGCGCCGCGTCGTCCGCGCGTCGCTTGAGGTCGGCCCACCACTGCAATCGCTTCGCGATGTCACGCTCGAAACCGAAGGGCCCGGGTTCGTATAACACCTGGTCGCGCAGCCGATCGGGAAGATAGTCCTGCGGGACATATCCCTCCGGCGCCGCGTGCGCGTACTGGTACCCATCGCCGTACCCGAGTTCCTTCATGAGCGCCGTCGGCGCGTTGCGGATGTGCAACGGTACCGGTTCAGCCGGGTGCGCGCGCGCGAGGTCCAGCGCCGCCTTCCAGGCCGCGTAGACCCGGTTGGACTTGGGCGCCGTCGCGAGATACACGGCCGCCTCGGCAATCGCCAACTCGCCTTCGGGAGACCCGAGGGCCTCGTATGTCGCGCGCGCCGCCAGGGCGATCGTTAGGGCTTGGGGGTCCGCCAGGCCCACGTCCTCCGCCGCAAATCGCACCGTCCGCCGCGCGACGTACATGGGGTCCTCACCCCCCTCGATCATGCGCGCCAGCCAGTACAGTGCCCCCTGCGGATCACTGCCACGCAAGGCCTTGTGATAGGCGGAAATGAGGTTGTAGTGCTCCTCGCCCGACTTGTCATACCGCTGGACGCGCAGCTGCAGCGCTTCCTTTGCGACATCCACCGTCAGGCGCCCCCCGGCCCCGACGTGCGCCGCGGCCGCCTCGAGCGCGGTCAGCGCCCGCCGCGCATCGCCGTCGGCCTCCGTCGCCAGCCACAGGATCGCCTCGTCCTCGGCCAACACGCCGGTCGCCCCGAGGCCGCGCGTCGGGTCCACCAGGGCACGCCGCAACAGCACCGCCAATGCCTCGGCGCCTAACGACTGAAGGACAAACACGCGCGTGCGGGACAACAACGCCCCATTCAGCTCGAACGACGGGTTCTCGGTGGTCGCCCCAATCAGGGTCACGATCCCGCGCTCCACGGCGGGCAGGAACGCGTCCTGCTGTCCGCGATTGAAGCGATGGATCTCATCGACAAACAGGATCGTGCGGCGGCCGAGGTCGAGACGCTGGCGCGCTTCGGCTACGATCTCCCGCACCCGCGGGACCCCCTCGGTCACCGCAGAAAAGGGCACGAACTCGCGATCGGTATACCGCGCCAGCAGCAGGGCCAGGGTCGTCTTGCCGGTGCCTGGCGGCCCCCACAAAATCATGGACCCCGGCGTCCCCTTCTCAATCGCCTCGCGCAGCGGCTTGCCCGGCGCCAGAAGGTGCCCCTGACCGACGAATTCATCCAGGCTGGCAGGACGCATGCGGGCCGCCAGCGGCTCCGCATCCAGTGGAGCGAACAGGGTCTGTCCCTCCGCGCGGCCACGACTCGACCCTCTCACGTCTGCTCGCTCCTGTCCGGGGCCAGCTGAAGACGCGCCACCAGGAGGGAGACCATCTCCTCTGTTGCCGCCACAGGACGAAACTCCCCACGTCCCAGTGCCCAGCTGCGACGCCGCAGTCGATGGACACGCCGCAGGCCCTTGCCCTGAAGCAGGAACAGCCAGCGGTCCGTCGGGGCGAACACGCGCACCCCCAGGTTGGCGGTCAGCGTGGCCTGTTCCCCATCCGCCACGAAGGTAAGCTCCGTGCCGGCGTGCGCCGTGAGCACGTGCCGCGCCCGCGCCACCGCCTCACGCACGTCGGACGTCGACAGGTCATCCCCGCGCCAGGTGCGGTCGCGCCGCCAGTCGTCCACCACCACCTGGCCGAACGGGCCAAAGTGCTCGGTAATCGCGAGAAACAGTTCGACGGCGCGGTCCGCGTTAGGCACCAGCCGTGCCTCGTGGATGCCGCCACGCACCCCGAACACGAAGCCGTCGCCCGTCTGGCGCGTGTGGTGCCACGGTGCCGCCTCGACGGGACGTTCACGAATAAACATCAGCGGGAATGCTGCCACGCCCGGGCGAGCCCGAGCAAGGCCTCCACCTGGTTGGCCTCCGGATGCTCCAACACATGATCGAGCAGGCGACGCAGCATGGCGCCCACCGCCGGCCCGGCGCCTACACCGGCCCGTACCAGGTCCTCACCATCGACGGCAAGGTCAGCCACCGCCACGGGATCGCGGTAGGCCACACGAATCGCCCGTCGATAGTCGCGGCCCCACAGCCGTCGTATACCGTCTGGCGCCGCCCCGCGGGCCTGCACGACGCTGATCGCGACGCGCATCGCGTCGGCCAGGTCCGGTCGTTGGGCGGCGGCCGCCCACCGGCGGTACGTGGCGTCGCGCAGCGTCCCGGGCTGTTCCAGTGCCGCCGCGATCACGCCAGCGACCTCGACGAGCCGCGCCGTCCGTTGGACGTCACGGCCCGCGAACCGGAGCCCGGTCAGCAAGGACCGCACGACGTCTGGAGCAAGCCCGGCCAGCACGGCGCCCAGGCGGACAAGCATCCGCCGTCGCGACACGCCGTCCAGCGACGCATCATCCGGAAGTGCGCGACGGTCGGCCGCGCGGTACTGCCATGCCGCACGCCCCGCGAGTGGCGGCAGCAGCTCCGCCAACGCGCCGCTGGCGTCCCACAGCTGCAGCGCATCGCCCGGGCAGCGGACCTGCTCAAGCGTCTTGACCAATTCCTGCTGGATGCGCTCACGAGACAAACGCTGCAGTGCGGGCGCGCTGGCGGCAATGGCCGCCCAGGTCGCGGGCTCAATGGCAAAGCCGAACCGGGCGGCGAAACGGATCGCCCGGAGCGCGCGCAGTCGGTCCTCGGCCATGCGGGTCGGTGCATCCCCCACCGCCCGGACCACCCGCTTCGTCAGGTCCGCACGCCCCCCAAAGGGATCGTGCAGCTGGCCGCGCGAGGGCGACCAGGCCATGGCGTTGATCGTGAAGTCGCGTCGCGCCAGGTCCTCGTCCAGCGACGCCCCAAACTCCACTTCGGCGTGCCGCCCATCCGTCTTCACGTCGTGCCGAAAGGTCGTGACCTCGTGCATCTGCCCGTGCGCGTCCAGCACACCGATCGTGCCGAACGCTTCGCCGACCGGGACCGTCCGCCGAAAAAGGCGGCGGACCTGTGGGGGGGTGGCCGCCGTCGCGAGGTCCCAATCCAGGTGCCGCAGGCCCAGCAAAGCATCGCGTACCGCCCCGCCGACACACCAGGTCTCGAACCCCGCTTGCTCCAATCGTGCGGCGATCTCGGTAACCGCCGGCGGAGGATCCAGGCGCGGCTCAGCCATCAAAGACCGCGCGCAGTGCGTCCCCCGACAGCCCGGCGCCGAGCGCCAGCATCAGGTCGATTCTCGCCTGCTGTGGCCGGCGCGCCCCGGTGAAGATCGCCCCCAGGCGCGCAAGGTGTCGGCCACCGCCCTCATATCCATAGGTTTGGCCCACGCGCCCCCGCGGCGCGCGGGAGGCCACCACGACAGGCAGCCCATCCCCCACACATCGCCCGATGGCCTCAGACATGGCCGGCGGCACGTTACCGCGTCCCAGCGCCGCCACGACGAGGCCACGCGCGGTCCCTCGCGCCGCATCGACGAGGCGTCCGTCTGCCCCGGAGTACGCGAGGATGATGTCGACCGGATCCGCCAGCTGCGCGGGGGCCAGCACCGGGGAGGACGGCGGCAGCATGCGACGGAATACGACATCGCCGTCGTCCACCACCCCGACGGGGCCAAGACCCGGACTCTCGAAGGCGTCGAGCAGGTGGGTGTGCGCCTTGGTCACGTCCAGCGCAGAGAACACACGCCCGTTCAGGACCACGAGCGCGCCATACCCCCGGGCGTCGGTCGACGCCGCGACCCGCACCGCATCGCTGAGGTTGGCGGGTCCATCCCAGCTCAACTCCGACGCATTGCGCATGGCCCCGGTGAAGACGATGGGCTTCTCGGTGTCGATGGAGCGCGTCGCGAGGTACGCCGATTCCTCGATCGTGTCGGTACCGTGGGTCACCACCACGCCATCGATCGCCGGATCCGAGACCAGCGCCGCCAGGCGATTGCGCAGGGACCACTCGCGGGCCATCGACATGTGGGGGCCGGGAAACCGGCCAAACTCCTCGATGCGCAGGTCGGCCACCTCGCGGATCCCACCGGCCGCGGCCAGGATCTCCTCGGCGCCTAACGCTGGCACCGCGCCGCCCGCCCCGGCGTCAAAGCGCATGGAGATGGTCCCCCCGGTAAAGACCAGGGCCACTACCCGCACAGCACACTCCCGCCATTCACGTTGACAATCTCGCCCGTGACGTGACGCGCCTGCGCGGCACAGAGGCACACGATCGGAAACGCAATGTCCTCCGCCGTGGCGATCCGCCCGACCGGAATGGCCGCGGCGATGCGCGCGCGCCCCTCGCCGGCAAACGGCGCCTCGCACATCTCGGTGTCCACCCACCCCGGTGCCACGCTGTTGACCGTGATCCCGCGAGACGCCACCTCGACGGCCAGCGACTTCACGAACGCAATCATCGCGCCCTTGCTGGCGCCGTAGTCCGCGTGCATCGCCTCGCCACGCTGGCCCGCCGTGCTGCTGACGAGCACGACGCGACCGCCATCGCCCATATGCCGCAACGCCGCACGCGTGGAAAAAAACATCCCGTCGACGTTCTCCCGCATCGTCTGCGACCACCGCGCATCGGCCATGGCGCTGATCGGCACCTCCTCCACCGGCCAGATCCCCGCATTGCCCACGAAAATGTCGATCCCGCCCCACGCCGTGGCCACCGCGTCCACCGCCCCAGCGACCGCGGCACCGTCCGACAACTCCGCCGCGACCGACATCGCGCGACGTCCCGCGGCGCGCACCGTCGCCACCATCGCCTCGGCGTCCGCCGCGCGGCTCCGATAGTGGACGGCCACATCCGCCCCACACGCCGCCAGGAGGCGCGACACCGCGCCGCCGATCCCGCGCGAGCCCCCGGTCACCAGCGCCCGTCGTCCCGTCAAGTCGATCACGTCAGGTCCCCCTCGAGGAGTTCACAAATAACATGCTGCAGGTGCAGGTGGAGTTCCTGCGCCCGGTCGGTGCGCGCCGTGGGGATCCGCACGCACACCGTCGCCAGCGCACGCAGCTGCCCGCCGTCCTGCGCGGTCCACGCGATCACGGGCAGCCCCGCCGCCCGCGCCACGGTCGCGGCCCGCAACACATTCGGCGAGTTGCCGCTCGTGGAATGCACCACCACGACGTCACCCGGGCGACCTAACGCCTCGACCTGTCGCGCGAAGATCTCGTCGAACCCGAGGTCGTTCCCGGCCGCCGTAAGCAGCGAGGTGTCAGTCGTGAGCGCCAACGCGGCCAGGGGACGCCGGTTCTTCATGTATCGCACCACGTACTCGGTCGCGAGGTGCTGTGCATCGGCCGCGGAACCGCCGTTGCCACAGAACAGGAGCTTGCCGCCCGACCGCAGCGCCGTGCGCATCAACCCGGCCGCAGCCAGGACATCGTCCAGGCAGCCAGTCGAGGCGCTCGCCACCGCAGACAAATCGCCCAGACGCGTCCGCACGAGGGTCTCGGCGTCCATGGTCACCCCCCCCTCCCCACGGTGAAGAGTTCGCGGAGCCGATCCCAGATCGACTTGTGTTCGTGCAGGGGCGGGACCCCTTCCAACATCTCGTCATCCAGCACGTGCCGCGGATTGTGCTCCATGAGGATGTGGGCGTGCCGGTCACCTCCAACTTCGTGCAGCCACAGGCGCACGGTGGCGAGCGCACGCGCATCGCCGTGGTTGTCACTCGCCAGGATATCCAGCAACCCGCTCGCGAGCGCCTTGCGCGCGAAGTCTCCCTTACGACCGGCCGCCAGGAGGAGCAGGGCGTCGCCCTGGATCACCACGCCAATGTCCCGCCAGATGTGCAAGCGGTCGATGCTGATCCCCTGGTAGCGCTCGGGATGCGCAATCACCGGCACCACGCCGCTCGCACGCAGCTGCATCAGGTCATCGGTGGAGTGCTGTCCCAATGGCTCACGCGGAAATTCCACCAACACCGCCTTCGAGTCCCCGAGGGCCAGCCGCGGATCGGTCAGGTCGGCCCCGGGTTTGTCCAGCATGATCTCGAAGCCCTTGTGCAGCCGGAGTCCCGGCGGCGCCTTGGCACGGAGCTCCGTCAGCAGCGCGGCGTACGCATCAAAGGGCGCCTCGCCGGCTCGCGACGCATCCAGGTGCGGCGTGCAGGCCACGTCGGTCACCCCTTCGGCTCGCATGCGCTCCATCACGCGGAGCGAATTCTCCATGGTCCGCGACCCGTCGTCGACGCCAGGCAGGAGGTGCGTATGCAGATCGATCACGGAGGAGGCACCATGGAGGACAGGGTCGCCATCACATCACCGCAGCGCGGGTCAAAATCTTCCGGATTGTCGGCCAGCAGCAGCAAGGCATGAGTGACGAGGGCATCGGCGGCAAGCAAGTCCAGCGCTGCTCCCCGCCTCCCACCCTCGGGCCCCAACAGCGGGGTCGTGAGGGTGACCGCGGCTTGCACCAGGTCCACCGGTGCCGGACGCCCCTGCGCCGCGAGCGCCGTGGCAACGCGGTCCCGCAGGTGCACCGGGACCGACTCGGCCCACGCCGGCCGCGCGTCCGTCATGCGCCCAACAGCCCGCGCACCACGCCCTCGAGCCGCCCGAGCGCCTCAGGCAGTCGAGACCCATCGGGCACCCCCGCCTGTGCCAGGTGGGGCTTCCCTCCCCCACGCCCACCAATGGCGGACGCGAGGTCCTTCACGATGACATCCGCACGGGCACCGCGATCCCGCGCGTCATCGGTCGCCACCACCAGGAGGCTCGACTTCCCATCCGCCAACGTGGCGGCCAGGGCGGCGACGCCCGACCCCATCTGTTCCCGCAGGGCATCGCCGAGTGCCTGGAGGACCTTGGCATCCTCGACGACGACCGCTTCCGCGATCACCTTGAGCCCCCCCACGTCGCGCGCGCGGGCCAACATCTCGCGCACCTGGTCACCGCCGCCTCGGAGCGCTTCGTCCAACCGCTTTTCCAGGGTCTTTCGTTCCTCGAGCAGCCCCTGAACCTTGCGCACCACGGTAGCACCATTCGCCTTGAGCAAGTCGCTCACCTCGTGCAGCGTGCGGTCGCGCTCCGCCAGCAACCCAAACGCTCCCTTGCCGGTCACGGCCTCGAGGCGACGGACCCCCGCGGCGACCCCGGTCTCGGAGACCACCTTGAACAGTCCGATCTGGCCGGTGTTGCGCACATGCGTTCCGCCACACAACTCGACGGACAGCCCGGGGATGCTCACGACGCGCACCACGTCCCCGTACTTCTCGCCGAACAGGGCCATCGCCCCCGCCGCCACCGCTTCCTGGTACGGGCGCTCGTCCGTCCGCACGTCCACGGACGCCCAGATCCCTTCGTTGACCTGCTGTTCGATGCGGGCCAATACCTCGGCCTTGATCGGTCCATGGTGGGTGAAGTCGAACCGAAGCCGATCCGGGGCGACCAGTGACCCGGCCTGGTGCACGTGGTCGCCGAGGGCGTCCCGGAGCGCCGCGTGCAGCAGGTGCGTCGCCGTGTGATTGCGCTCGGTGTCATGTCGCCGCGTCGTCGGCACGATGGCCGTAGCGGGGCCAAACGATATCGTGCCGGTCAGAGCCCCGATCGCAGCGGTCCGTCCCTCGAACTTGCGGACATCCTCAACCGTGACCGACCACCCCGAACCACGAATCTCCCCGTGATCGGAGACCTGGCCACCGGACTCCGCGTAGAACGGCGTTTCGCGCAACATCACCGCGACGCGCCCATCGTCGAGGTGTCGGACCGCCGTCACCTGCGTGTCGATCGACGTCGTCGCGTACCCGACAAATGACGGCATGCCTGCGCCGACGGTCGACTGGGCCCCGGTGGCCGTTTCCCACGTCCACTCCGTCGCCGACCCGGCATCCACGCCCAGCTTGCGCGACTTGCGCTCCTCCTGACTCTGCGTGCGCTGGGCCGCCAGCGCCGTCTCAAACCCGGCCACGTCCACGCTGTACCCGCGCTCCCGGGCCATCAGTTCCGTCAGGTCCAACGGGAACCCAAACGTGTCGTACAGGCGAAAGGCGTCGTCCCCGGCAATCGTCCCGGTGCCACCGGCAGGCGCCAGCTCGTCAAACCGCCGCATCCCTCCCTCGATCGTCGCGAGGAACCGCTCCTCCTCCGCACGCGTCGTCTCGGTGATATGGGACGCACGCTGCGTCAGTTCGGGATACACATCCGACATCGTCTCGATGACCCGCTGCACCACGTGCACCAGGGTGGGCTCGCGCCGGCCGAGCAGCCACGCGTGGCGCACCGCACGACGCAGGATGCGCCGAAGGACGTACCCGCGCCCCTCGTTCGACGGAAAGACCCCGTCCGCCAAGAGAAAGGCGACCGCCCGCGCGTGATCCGCGATGACCCGGTACGAAGCCTCCCGATCGCTGGCCGTCGCCGACCGCCCATCATACGGGCGCCCGACCACCTCCTCGATGCGCGCGATCAACGGGGCGAAGACGTCCGCATGAAAATTGTTCGTCACGCCTTGCAGGGCGGCCGCAATACGCTCCAGACCAGCCCCCGTGTCCACCGACGGCTTGGGCAGCGGCACGAGCGTGCCATCGGCCTGCTTGTCGAACTGCATGAACACCAGGTTCCAGATCTCCAGGAAACGTCCCGCCTCCCCGCCCTCGACGAACGCCGCTTCCGAAAACTCCTCGCGGGTCAGGTCGGTCCACTCGCCGGTCGCCCCCTCGGGAAAGCGCCAATCGCGAGCCAGGTGGGCGAGGTCCACGTAGATCTCGGAACACGGCCCGCACGGGCCGGTGTCCGCCATCTGCCAGAAGTTGTCCTTCTCCCCCAGGCCGTAGATGCGGGAATCCGGAAGCCCGGCCACCTCGCGCCACAGCACGCGCGCCTCGTCATCCTCGCGAAACACCGACACGCGCAGGTGTTGGGGGTCCATCCCCAGCCCACCCTCGGCAACGGGTCCCGTCACCCAGTCCCACGCAAACCGGATGGCGTCACGCTTGAAGTAGTCCCCGAACGAGAAGTTGCCGAGCATCTCGAAGAACGTGTGGTGCCGCGCCGTGTGCCCCACCTGCTCGAGATCGTTATGCTTGCCGCCGGCCCGCACGCACTTCTGCGAGGTCGTCGCCCGTCGCCCATGGGCCGGCTGCTCCATCCCCAGAAAGACCTTCTTGAACTGGACCATGCCGGCGTTGGTGAACAACAACGTCGGGTCGTCGCCCGGAACGAGCGACGAACTGGGGAGCACGGCGTGCCCGTGGCGACGGAAGTACTCCAGGAATCGGGTGCGGATCTCGGAAGCGCGCATGAGGGCCAAATATAGCCGCGCCTGTGCACTGATGGCGCGGTGTATCTTGTGTAAGCGCAACGCCATCCGACCCTGCGATGCCCCCGGCCCCCCCGTTCATCACCGCCTCCCACGCCGCGTTCCTCCGCCGCTGGATGCTGGCAAGCGCCGCCGTCGTCGTGCTCACCCTTGTCATCGGGGGCACAACTCGCCTCACCGAGAGCGGACTCTCCATCACCGAGTGGAAGCCGGTGTCCGGGGTGCTCCCTCCGCTCACACGCGAGGCATGGGAGGCCGCGTTCACCGCCTATCAGCAAATTCCAGAGGCGCAGACCGTTCACCGCGGCATCTCCCTCGAGGCGTTCAAGTCGCTCTTCTGGTGGGAATGGGCGCACCGCATCGTGGCACGACTCGCGGGGTTGGTCATGGCGCTGCCGTTCCTCTGGCTCCTCGCCCGTCGGCAGGTTCCCGCGGGGTGGATGACCCGGCTGGCCGCGCTTCCCATTCTCACCGGTGCGCAGGGGGCCCTCGGGTGGTACATGGTGAGCAGCGGTCTCTCGCAACGCACCGACGTCAGCCAGTACCGCCTGGTGGCTCACCTCGGTCTCGCCCTGTTGATCTATGCAATCGCCATTTGGACGTGGCTGGACCTGCGTTCGGGACAGCGACCAGGACAACTCAACCGGATGGGAACCCTCGTCGCCGCCCTGGCCGCGGCGACCATCCTCAGCGGGGGCTTCGTCGCCGGCCTCGACGCAGGCCACATTTTCAACACGTTCCCGCTCATGGGCGACGGGATGGTCCCGCCCGGCTACTCACAGTTGACCCCGATGTGGCGCAACTGGTTTGAGAACCCGGCCGCCGTGCAATTCAACCATCGCGTTCTGGCCACCGTCACCCTGTTCGCCGCCCTCCTGGCGTGGTGGCAAGGACGCGCGCAAGGCACCAAGGTCATGGCAGTCGCGGCCCTTGGGCAGGTGGCGCTCGGCATCACGACCCTGCTCATGCAGGTGCCGATCCCTATAGCCGCACTGCACCAATTGGGAGCAGTCGTGCTACTTACCGCAGCGCTTCGGGCGGCGCATCCGGCAACGGGTCACTCGTCGCGCTGACTGCCCCGGAGCACTTGGTCCAACACGCGCCTCACGACGTCGGAGGAGAAGCCGCGGCGCGCGAGGAACGCGTGAAGTCGACGGCGCCGTACCGCCTGATCAAGCCGGCCCAGGGACCTCAGGCGGCGTTCGGCGATCACTCGGGCGGCCTCGGTCTCGTCGACGCCATCGAAGACTTCACGGGCCGCCTCGTCCGCAAGGCGGGAGTCGATCCCCTTCCGGGCTAGGACCTGCGATACCCGTCGGCGCGACATCCCGCTTGAGCCTGCACGGCCCTGGGCTACCGCTAAGGCGAAGGCGGCGTCATTGACGAGGCCGAGTTCCTGCAGCTGCTCGACGACGGCGTTGGCGTCTGTCGCGACGGCACCCCGGCGCCGGAGTGCGGTACGTAGATCGCGCGCGGACCTCGCGCGCAGGGCGAGGAGGGCGACTGCCTTGTCGAAGACCCGAAGGCGACTCACAGCTTGCGAGAGGCCGGCTGCCTCCGACGGGGTGAGCAACTTGCCCGCAGCGAGCTGATACTCCGCGATCAGGGCAGCCGAGACCGTCGCGGCGGACTCCCCCACCCGGATCTCAAAGCGAGCCCCGGAACTGTCGATCGCGCGCAGCCCGGCCACTATCCCGGCGCTCGGAACGAGGGTGCCGTCTGGCGGGGGGGCGAGGTCTCGCTTCACAGTCGGGTCTCAGGGTAAACGGAAGGGGCCGGAGAGAAGCCCTTTGAGCAATGCGGGGTACCGGGCCCCAACATCCTCAGAGAACAACCCTCCGGCCCCGAGATTTCCGTGGGAACGGACCTACAGAACGCTACTCCTCCGGAGCCTCCACGTCGACGGTCAATTCGCCCTTTTTCAGCCCCAGGACGCCCTTGACCTTTTCCTCGACTTCTGCCATAAGCGCCGGGTTGTCCTTGAGGAACATCTTGGCGTTTTCCCGGCCCTGACCGATCCGCTGTCCGCCGTAGGAATACCAGGCGCCGGACTTGTCGATGATCCCGGCCTCCGATCCGATATCCACCAGCAGGGACGTGAGCGAAATGCCCTCGGCATACATGATGTCGAACTCGGCCTGCTTGAACGGGGGGGCCACCTTGTTCTTTACGACCTTGACGCGAACCTGTGACCCGATGACCTCCTCCTTGTCCTTCACGGCGCCGATCCGCCGAATGTCGAGACGGAGCGAGGCGTAGAACTTCAGTGCCTTGCCGCCGGTGGTGGTCTCGGGGTTGCCAAACATCACCCCGATCTTCTCACGCAACTGGTTGATGAAGATCACGGCCGTCCGCGAGCGCGCGATGGCACCGGTGAGCTTTCGCAAGGCCTGGCTCATGAGGCGCGCCTGCAACCCCACGTGGGAGTCCCCCATGTCGCCCTCGATTTCGGCTTTCGGCACCAGCGCCGCGACCGAATCGACCACGATCACGTCGACCGCGCCCGAGCGCACCAGGATCTCGCAAATCTCCATGGCCTGCTCTCCGGTGTCCGGCTGCGACACCAGCAGGTTCTCGATGTCGACCCCGAGCTTCTTGGCGTACTCGACGTCGAGCGCGTGTTCGGCGTCGATGAAGGCAGCCACTCCGCCGCTCCGCTGCGCATTCGCGACTACGTGGAGACACAGGGTCGTCTTGCCACTCGACTCCGGGCCGTAGATCTCGGTGACTCGCCCCCGAGGGATCCCACCGATGCCAATCGCTGCATCAAGGTTGATCGCCCCCGTCGGGATGCAGGCGATCGGTACCCGCGCCGACTCGCTCCCCATCCGCATGATGGCGCCCTTTCCGCAGTTCTTCTCGATCTGCGAGATGGCGAGACCCAGCGCCTTTCGTCGGTCATCCTGCGTTGCTGCCGCCATGTGCATCACCCAAGGTGTGGTGTGGTGGGGAAAGGCGCCGATCGCCGAAAGTGCGCCGCCGAACGCCGCCCGAACAAAATACGAAACCCTCGCAAGAACTCAAGCGCCACTTTCAAGAGAAAATGCATTCTCCACATGCCGTACACGGACAACCTCTCCGTTAACCAAAACGCCGACAACATCGAAGCGATACGACTCCCCCCGACGCCCGAACCGATCAACCCATGTGTGAGCTGAACGCGCCAACTCCCTCTGCTTGCGCCAGTTAACCGCTGCCACCGGTCCACCGAATGCGGCCCCGCGGCGCGTCTTCACTTCCACAAAGGTGACCAGACCATCGCGTTCCGCGACGAGGTCAATGTCGCGATGGCCGGACCGGTACCGGCGGTGCAGCACGCGCCAGCCCCGGCGGCGAAGCCAGCGTTCGGCAATCTGCTCGCCTACGATCCCGAGTTCGTACGGTGTCTGCACCCCGCCATGTTGGCACCCACACGCCCTCGCAGCGTCACCGATCCATCCCCGATCCCAGCATTTTCGCGCACCCGGGTTCGGACCCCGGCGCGTTCGCCCACCGTTCCTGACGTCAGTCCAGGGACTGCGGAACGATGCGATCCAGGTCGTCGAGGCCGATGAGAATCTCCCGTGGCTTGGACCCATTGGGCGGGCCCAGCACGCCGGCCGCATGCAGTTGATCGATGACGCGCGCAGCACGACCGTAGCCGATGCCCAAGCGTCGTTGGAGCAACGACGTCGACCCCAGCTGGTGCTGGATGCAGGTCTCGGCTGCCTTGCGAAAGATCGGGTCGCGCTGCCCTTCGCCTTCCGACGACTCTTCCTCGTCCTCGCGGTCGAGTGCCTCCTGCGCCTTCATCTCCGCGATGATATCGGCCCGGCGCAACTCCTCACCCGCGGCTCCACGGGCCCGCAGTGCGTCCTGGCGCGCCTCTGTGCGGGCCGTGAACCAGGCCGTAAGGTGTTCGGTGTCCTCACCGGGGATATACGCCCCCTGCAGGCGCTGGGGCTCGGACTTCCCCGGGGGAATGAACAACATGTCGCCGTTGCCCAGCAGCGACTCGGCCCCCATCCCGTCGATGATCGTTCGGCTGTCGATCTGGGACGCCACGCGAAACGCAATGCGGCTCGGGAAGTTCGCCTTGATCAGGCCGGTGATCACGTTCACCGACGGGCGCTGGGTGGCGAGGATGATGTGGATCCCGATCGCGCGTGCCTTCTGGGCGAGCATGGCGAGCGGGGTCTCCACCTCGCCCTGCACCGTCATCATCAGGTCGGCCAACTCGTCGATGACGAGGACCACATACGGCATGATGCCGTCCTTGTACTCCTCCCGTTCGAACGCGACGTCCGCGCGGCGTGGATGAATCAGCGGCGCACCATCGAGCACGCGCTTGTTGAACTCCTGGATGTTGCGCGCCCCATTGGCCGCGAGGAGCTCATACCGCTTCTGCATCGTCATCACGGCCCACTTGAGGACGTAGGCAGCGTCGCGATTGTCGGTGATGACCTTGTGCAGCAGGTGTGGCAGCGCGTTGTAGACCGACAGTTCGACCATCTTCGGGTCGACCATCAGGAACTGCAGGGTCTCCGGGGTGTGCCGGTAGACCAGGCTCGTGATGATGGTGTTCACGCAGACCGACTTGCCGGAGCCCGTGGCGCCGGCAATGAGCAGGTGCGGCATGCGGGCGAGGTCCGTGACCACCGGGCGCCCCTCGAGGTCGCGGCCGAGGGCGAGCGGGAGGGCCATGCGCGCGTTCTGGAACTCCGGCGACTCGATCAGCGCCCGAAAGGCCACGACCTGCGGGGTCGGATTGGGGACCTCCACGCCGACCGCGCCGCGCCCCGGGATCGGGGCAACCACCCGGATACTTGAGGCCCGCATAGCCAAGGCAAGGTCATTCGCCAGATTCGCGAATTGGCGGACCTTTACACCCGGCGCTGGTTCGATCTCGAACTGGGTGACGACCGGACCGACCGTGTGATCGACGAGCGTCCCCTCCACCTTGAAGGTCCGGAGCGCGTCCATGAGCTTCACCCCCATAGCCTCCAACTCGCGCTTGCCGAGCTCGGGTTCCGAGGGTGGCGCCGGGGTCAGCAGCTCAGGAGAGGGCAAGGCGTAGGCGAGCGCGTCTTCGCTGCTCACCAGGATGGGCGCCACCACGGCCACGTCGGGCACCGGCGCCGCTGGCGCAGGGACCGCCTTTTTCTCCTTGCGCTTCCGACGCTCGGCCAGCTGATCTACCGTGGGCTCCACGGCGAGCGGCCGCGCGGGTTCGGCGGGAACGTACCCTTCGACCGCAGGCATCTCCTCCGGCGGCGGCTCGAGCACAGCGGCAAGCGGTGGTTTGACCTGCGCGGACGCGGCCGAACCGATCACCATGCGCACGGGGTTCCAGCGCAAGCTCCACGCGGTAAGCGCCGACCCGCTCATCAGGAGCGCCAGCCAGCCACCTGCCGTGCCGAGGGCTCGCCGCAGATAGAACGAGACGAAGCCACCCCAGAGTCCCCCGGGGCTGTCCGGACGCGGGGTTCCGTCACTCCACAAGCCGATCGCGATCGGCAGGAGGGCGAGGAGACCGACCGTAAAGAGCGTCCAGCGACGATCTGCGTCCTGCGGGATCCGCCGCAGCACGCGCAGCCCATGCAACAGGGGGAGGAGTGGGAGCAGCCAGGTGGTTGAGGCCCCCAGTGCCCCCTGGGTCGCCGCCTTCAGGCAGGCGCCGACCGGGCCAAAGCGCCCCGTCGCCGCTGCACAAGATGTGTAGGGATCCACC
This sequence comes from Gemmatimonadota bacterium, assembly GCA_016712265.1. Taxonomy (NCBI): domain Bacteria; kingdom Pseudomonadati; phylum Gemmatimonadota; species Gemmatimonadota bacterium. Next base: position 806,248 of record JADJRJ010000030.1, read on the forward strand.
GGCTGAAGCGCCACGGCGCCGGCGAGGAACACGGCGAGGATGATCCACGCGACCCCGGCGATTTCGCGCCGCACGCCACTGGACACGCCGGTCACCGCGTGCGCGCTCGGCCCTGGGCCGTCACCTGCCGCTCCGCGTACACCGGCACCACCGGGTGGGCGTCCACCGACGCAGCCAGCGCCAGATCACCCGCGAAGCCGGCCTCGGTCAGCGCTCGCCCGTGGGCCGTCTGCTCAAGGCAAGCGAGCAGGTCCCGGCCGTAGCGCCGGTCCAGCGCCACCACGGCCCGGGCCGCGTCGTTCCATGCGGCCCCGGCCAGTCGCCTGGAGAGGGCGCGCAATAAGCGACCCGCGCAGATCGCATCCTCCATGGCGAACTGCCGCTCCGATCCGGCACAGACGATCGCAATCGGCAGTCCTCGGCGCACTGCGCCCCGCAGCACCCCGACCGTGGCCGCCAGATTCACGAACGCCCCCAACACGACCTCCGTCGCGCCCTGCACCGCGGACAGCGCCACCGTCCCGTTGGTTGTGGTCATCAGGATCGTCTTCCCCTCGACCACTTCGCGCGTGAATTCCGCAGGCGAGTTGCCAAGGTCAAAACCGGAAATGCGCCCCATGCGGCGCTCCCCGGCCAACAGCACCTCCGACCGATCAAACGATTTGAAGCGAACGACGGCATCCTCGGCCGACTCAAATGGGATCACGGCCCGCGCCCCGTTGGCCAGCGCCGTCGCGACGCTGGTCGTCGCCCGCAGCACGTCGATCACGACGACCATCCGGCCCTGCCACTCGGTGGGTGGCAGCGCCACCACCCCGAAGTAGACATCCACGCGTGCGCTCACGCGGGCTGCTGGAGGATGGTGGTCAGCTCGCGCTCGAGGAACTTCGTGTCGAAGTTCCCCTCCCGGAACTCGGGGTGCTCCATCACGCGGGCGAGGAAGGGGGCCGTCGTCGTGACCCCCTCGATGATGAAGCTCTCGAGCGCCAGCAACATGCGGCGACGTGCCTCCTCGCGGTTCTTCCCCTGCACGATCACCTTGGCGATCATCGAGTCATAGTACGGCGGCACGCGATACCCGGCATAGGCGTGCGTATCCAGCCGCACCCCGGGCCCACCCGGCGGATGAAACACGTCAATGCGCCCAGGCGACGGCTGGAAGCCACGCGCCGGGTCCTCCGCGTTGATGCGACACTCGATGACATGGCCACGTAGCTCCGGCGTCTCGGTAACGGACAGTGGCTCGCCCGCAGCCACCCGGATCTGCTCCTTTACCAGGTCGACCCCGGTGAGCACCTCCGTCACCGGATGCTCCACCTGGATGCGCGTGTTCATCTCCATGAAGTAGTACGAACCATCGCTGTCCAACAGCATCTCGATCGTACCAGCGCCAACATAGTTGATCGACTTGGCGCCACGCACCGCGGCCTCACCCATCGCCGCGCGCAACTCCGGCGTCATCGCCGGGCTCGGCGCTTCCTCGATCAGCTTCTGGTGACGGCGCTGGATCGAGCAGTCTCGCTCCCCGAGGTGGATCACATGCCCGTGTTGGTCGCCCAGGATCTGGAACTCGATGTGACGGGGCCGCTCGAGGTATTTCTCGACGTACACGTCCCCATCACCAAACGCGGAGAGCGCCTCCGAACGCGCGAGACCAAAGGAACGCAAGAACTCCTCGGCCTCTCGCGCCACGCGCATCCCCTTCCCGCCACCACCGGCCGACGCCTTGATGATCACCGGAAAGCCAATCTCCTTCGCGAACTCCAGGGCCGCATCCGGATCATCGATCGGACCCGGCGTGCCAGGGACCGTGGGGACGCCGCACCCCTGCATGGTCTTCCGCGCTTCCGCCTTGTTGCCCATCAGGCGGATCTGCTCGGGCGTCGGGCCGATGAAGGTGATGTTGGACGCCGCACACGTCTCGGCAAACTCGGCGTTCTCCGCGAGGAAACCGTAGCCCGGATGAATCGCGTCGGCCCCGGTGATTTCTGCGGCGGCGATGATGCGCGGGATACGCAGGTAGGAGTCGCGCGCGGGCGCCGGTCCGATACAAACGTCGTCGTCGGCAAAACGCACATGCAGCGACTCGCGATCCGCCTCGGAGTACACCGCGACCGTCTGCACACCAAGCTCGCGGCAGGCGCGGATGACCCGCAGGGCTATCTCACCGCGATTCGCGACAAGGACTTTCTTGAACATGGCCGTGGAGCGGGAGGAAGCCGTTCACCCTGCCGCCCCAGCGGCCGGGTCAACCCAGTTCGTCGGTTTCGAAGTCGTTCCACGAGTTGTCGCTCGACCCCGCCACCCCCTGCACACGCAGCGCGAACTCGTTCGGGTTGGTGGCGTAGAATAGCGCGTTTTCGTAGGAAATGACCCCCTTCGAGTACCACGACATGAGCGACTGATCGAAGCTCTGCATCCCGTACTGCACCGTCCCTTCCTTGATCAGGTCCGGAATATTGAGGGTCTTCGAGACGTCACGGATCTGCTCACGAACCGCCGCCGTGTTGATGAGAATCTCGCTGGCGGGGACGCGGCCCGGGCGATCCGAACGCGGGACCAGTCGCAGCGACACCACCGCCGCCAGCGCCGTCGACAGGGCGAAACGTACTTCGTTCTGCTGGTGCGGCGGATAGAACGACAGGATGCGGTTGATCGTTTGTGTCGCGTCCGTCGTGTGCAGGGTGCTGAACACGAGGTGCCCCGTATCCGCGGCCTTGAGCGCGGTGTCGAGGGTGTCGAGGTCGCGAATTTCGCCGATCAGGATCACATCAGGATCCTGGCGCAGCACGCGGCGCAACGCCTGGCCGAAGCTCCCCGTGTCGATCCCCACCTCGCGCTGGTTGATATGACACTTCACGTCGCGATGCAGGAACTCGATCGGGTCCTCGATCGTGATGATGTTCGCGTGGCGCCGCTCGTTCATCACCTGCAGCATGGAGGCGAGCGCCGTCGACTTGCCGGAGCCGGTGACCCCCGTGACGAGGACCAGTCCCCGCGGCAGCAGCGCTACTTCCTCCACGATCCCGGGCAGGTTCAACTCGGCGATCGACTTCGCCTGGTGGGGCACCGTGCGGATGGCAAACGCGATCGTGCCGCGCTGCTGGTACGCGTTGACGCGAAAGCGACCGATCCCCGGCACGCCCGTCGCGAAGTCTGCCTCGCGAAATTCGGCGAATTCCTTCACCTGCTTCGGACTCATGAGCTCCTTGGCCAGCGTGCTCATGTCCTCGGGGCGCAGCCCGGGGAGCGGAAGCGGCGACAGGTCACCGTTGATACGAAGCGTCGGGGGCCGACCCACCTTGAGGTGCAGGTCGGAGGCGCCCATCTGCACCATCTGCTGCAGGATGGCCTTAAGGCTGATGGGGGCGCGAGGGATGGCGCCGAGTACTGAAGAGGGTCCGTCGGATTCGTGTGCGGGGCTACCCATTCGGATCGACGCGGAAAAGGACCTGGCCGTATTCCACCGGGTGCGCATCCTGCACGCAGACCTCCTTCACGACCCCGGTGACCTCTGCCTCGATCTCATTCATGATCTTCATGGCTTCGATGATGCAGAGGACCTGTCCTTTAGAGACGCGCGATCCCACAGCCGCGTAAGCTTTCGCCCCCGGCTCCGGCGCCGAGTAAAACGTGCCGACCATCGGCGACTTCACTTCGGTCAGGATGACCTTGGGTGCCTCGATCTTTGGCGCCTCGACCTCCTGGATCGCGGGCATCGCGTCGGTCGGGGTCATGCGGCCCACCGGAGCGGGCGCGGCCACCATCGTCGGGACCGGCATCGGCGTGGGAATCTGGACCGCGCCGCGCGTCTGAGGGCTCTTCGAAATGCGGATCTTCTGCCCCTTGTCGCCGGTGATCTCCACCGAATCAACTGAGGATCCATCCAGCATTTCGATCAGCTTCTTGACGTAGCGAAGGTCGATCATGGCCCGGTATGTATGGGACAGCCGCGACCCTATTCGCCGACCACCAACAGCTCCCTTGGGAACTCGGTGAGCAGCGCTGCGCCGCCTGCCGTCAGGTAGACATCATCCTCTATCCGCACCCCACCCATCCCGGGGGAATAAACCCCGGGCTCGACGGTAACGACAGTCCCTACCGGCAGAGGTTCGTCCGACAGGCGCGACAGCCTCGGGTCCTCGTGGATCTCCAGCCCGATCCCGTGGCCAAGGCTGTGACCGAACTCGGCGCCCCGGCCCGCGGCCTCGATGACGTCGCGCGCCAGGGCATCTCCCTCCTTGCCCGTCATCCCCGCCCTCAGTCCCTGGATAGCGGCCATTTGGGCCGTGGCGACGAGTGCGTGGTGCGCCACCTGCTCTGAACTCGGCTTCCCGACAACGAACGTCCGGGTGATGTCCGAGACGTAGCCGTCGACCGTCGCGCCAAAGTCCAGCAGGAGGAACTCGCCTCGCTGGAGCCGCCTGTTCGAAGGGCGCGCATGTGGCAGGGCGGAGCGGACCCCAGACGCCACGATCGCGGGAAAGGGGTGCGCCTCACTTCCCGCCCGCCGGAGTTCGTTCTCGAGCAGCCCACAGAGCGCAAGCTCGGACTGGTCGGGCCGTACCTGCGGTAGGAGGGCCCGGAGCGCCTGGGTGGCCACCAAGCCCGCCGCCCGAATCGCCTCCACCTCCTCTGGCTCCTTGCACGCCCGTAGCCGCTCGACCAGACCGTTCCCCCCGCGCCAGGTCCAGCGCGTCCCTTGCTCCCGACAGCGCTCCATGTCTCGCTGGCTGAGGTGGCTGGGGTGGTAAATAACCGACCTGATCGTGGGATCGAGCGCGAGCCATGGCCACACGCCGGCCCAAAGTGATGACCGTTCGATCCGCACGTCGATCCCGGGACCGCACTCCTCTGCGACCTGTGCCTCGTATCGAAAGTCGGTCAGGAGGACACATTCGCGCTGGGTGACGAGGACCAGGGCGTTGGAACCGGAGAATCCCGTCAGGTAGCGCGTGTTCGGCAGGTCACTGACCAGTAGCGCGTCGCCCTGAGCAGCCACAAGCGCTTCCCTCAGACGCCGGAGCCGCCCCTGGTGGTCGATCACTGAGGCGCGAGCCGTACCACCAATCCCCGGAGGGCCAACTCGTAGCCCTGCGCCCCCAGGCCGCAGATCAGCCCGATCGCGTCTGCCGCGAGCACCGAATGTCGCCGCTCTGGCTCTCTCGCGAAGATGTTGGACAGGTGCACCTCAACGAACGGCACTCGGACCGCAGCGAAGGCGTCGCGCAGCGCAAGGCTCGTGTGGGAATACGCACCCGCATTGATGATCGCGCCATCGCAACGGCCGTGCAGGCGCTGGACTGCGTCGATCAGATCCCCTTCCCCATTCCACTGGCCGAATTCCAGGGTGACCCCCAACACGCTCGCCACCTGCCGCAGGCGGGACTCGATGTCCCGCAGCGTGGTGGTACCGTAGATCTCCGGTTCTCGCGTGCCGAGCAGGTTGAGATTGGGGCCGTTGAGTACGGCAATCCTCACTTCTTCTTCAAGCCTTCGAGCCAGGCCGTGAACTGCTCGATGTCTGCATTGGCCTCACCGTCCGGCCCCGGTGCGAGTGGGTCCGACGGCTCCGAGCTTCCCTCTCGGACTGCGGACGTCACGGCGTCCGCCTGCGCGGACGGAAGTTGACCGAACAGCGTGTCGAGCGATAGTTCCGGCGCGACAGGAGCGGCGGCCACCCCGAACGCCCCGGCGAGGCCTAATGCCGCAGACTCGTCCGCTTCGCTGGGGTCCTGCCCGCGAAACATCGACGCCAAACCGCCAGCGGACATCGCCGGAGCGTCGGGCTGGGTGAGCGCCTCATCTGGGCGCGCCACGCCCGAATATGAGGGCGTCGTTCGAACTGCCGCCGGTTCCAGCGCTTCGGTGGGTGCGGGGGCGGCATCCGCGGGCGTCACCCCTCGGAGCGCAATCGCGCTGAAGAAGTCGCGAACGCTGGGCCCGGTCGGTTCCTGCGCAGGCGACGTGAGCGGCGTTATGGTCGGCGCGCGAACGCCAACTTCGAGCGAAGCCACCCGCGCCTGAAGGATCTCGTCGCTGGGGTTCTGCGCCAGGAGCTGGCGATAGATCGCGAGCGCCTCCTCGTCGAATCCCTGCTGGAGGTACAACTCGGCCATCGTCTCCGTGACGAAGGGTGCCGGCGGTTCCTCGCTGACAGGCGCGCTGAAGGCCGGTGTCCGCCCGATCGCCGGGTCGTACTCCGCAGACACCGCGTCCACCGCATCGTCCACGCGATGCTCAATGACCGCGTCGTGTTCGGCGGAGATGGCCGCTTCCAGATCGATTTCGTTGCTCGCAGCTGGCGCTGCTGCAGGGAGGGACACTTCCTCAAACATCGACTCGAACTCAACCTCCTCCTGCACCTCCTCAGCAACCACTGCTGGTGCGGGAAGTTCCTCATCGCCGTCCAGAGCCACCCCGTCGAGGTCTTCGATAGTCGCGGGGGAATCCTCAGCGGCGTATGCGGCCTCGTTCGCATCGAGCGCCACGAACTGCGGGCTTTCGTAGCCGGAGCCGACCTCGGGGGCCTTGGCTTCAACCGACGCCACCTCTATGGCATCGTTGTTGTCCGAAGGACCCTCGGGGAGTGGCCCCTCGGCGACGGCGCCCAAATCGAGTGAAAAGGCGGAGAGGTCCGGGGCGACGGCTGCCAGAACTTCCTCTGGCGTCGTCCGCGCGGCAAGTGGCGCTGCGGCTTCGGAGAGGGCGGCTGGAAATTCCGGGAACGGATCGTCGTGCTGAACGGCACTGGCCTCGGGCGCGGCGGAAAACCAGTCGGTGTGCTCCGGTTCAGCGACGGCTTCGAGCTCACCAAGGTCCTGGTGCGTCGGGATGCCGCCGAACAATGGGGTCGCCAACGACTCGATGACTTCGGGCTCGGAGGCCGCGGGTTGCGCGTCTACCCAGTCCAGACCGCCCTCCGGGTGAGCGTTCCAAGTCTCGTCCGCAACCTCCCCGGTCGCTGGAACAATCGAATTGCTCACCGGCGTGGGCTGACGGGACAACGCCGTCAGGGCGTCTGCCGCCTCTACCCCGACAACGCGGATCAACTCCCTGATCTCGTCGTTCCGCGGGTCGGCTTCGAGCACCCTTTGGTACCACGCGGACGCGGCAGCCGGAGCACCCTGCTCCCGGGCGATATCTCCGAGGTACCGGAGGGCGATCAGGTTCTCTGGATCGAGGTCGAGCGCCTGCTCGAACACGCCGCGGGACTCAGCCAGTTCCCTCGATTCATAGAGCGCCTGGGCGAGCACGATGTGGCCCGAAATGTGTCCTGGCTGGTTCGGGAGGTGCGTCCGACAGAGCGCGATCGCCTGCGACAGGTCCCCCTGTTTGCGAAATTCATTGGCGTATGGAGCGAAATATCGACGAGGGTTCTCGTCGAACTTCTTTCGCAACTCGTCGATACGGGCGGAAGTGGCCATGCCGAGCCCTCTAGCGTTCGCGCCGCGTCCCAAGGCGCGGCGGTCCGGGGAATGTACTAGCAATGTGACGAGCGACGGCGCGAGAAGTGACAGCGTAACTTGCCCTTAGGCGCCGGTCACAAATAGCTTTCCCGGTTCTTGCCCCACCGGAACGGGGGGCACCCTCGAGCATCCACGGTAATTCAGGAGTCCCGCACGTGCTTCAGCAGTTGCGGAGCCGGTCCGGCTGGGTCTGGGCCATCGTCTTCTTGTTCTTCGTCGTCGGTTTCCTTCTGGCGGATACCTCCGGCCTGTTGGGCCTTGGCCCTGCACCGATCACCAACAGCACAGTCGTCGCCAAGGTGAACGGTCAGGAGATCCCCTGGCTCGGCTGGCAGAACCTCGCAAACCAGCTCCAGCAGCAACAGGAGCAGGCAGGGGGCCGAGGGCTGAACCTGGACGAGCGCCAGCGCGTCGAAGATCAGGCGTTTGAGCAACTCGTCAGCAATGTGCTCCTGGCGCAGGAGTACGAGCGACGCGGCATCCGGGTCTCGGACGCGGAGATCCGTCAGGCGGCGGAACAGAGCCCGCCACCGGAGATGATGCAGAATCCCGAGCTCCAGACGGATGGTCAGTTCGACATCGCCAAGTACCGTCGACTCCTTGGGAGCGCCGCAGCGCGCCAGCAGGGGCTCCTGGTATCTCTGGAGGGTTACTATCGCACGGAGATCCCCCGGGCCAAGCTCTTCGACCAGCTGGCCGGAGACGTGTTTGTCTCGGACGCAAAGCTCTGGGCGAATTACCGTGACCAGAACGACACGGCTCAAGTGAGCTTCGTCATGTTTGATGCGACTGCGGTTCCGGATAGCACGGTCAGCGTGCCGGACAGCGAGCTGCGCGCATACTACGAGAAGAACAAGGCCTCGCTCGAACGTCCCGGCCGCGCGGTACTGTCGACGTTGTCGGTGCCCCGCACCGTGGTCGCCTCGGACACGGCAGCGACGCTAGCGAAGACGCTCGCGATTCGGGCGGAGATCGCCGGTGGCGCGAAATTCGAGGACGTTGCGATTCGTGAGAGCGCGGACACCGTGTCGGGAAGCCGCGGAGGTGATCTGGGGACGGCACTCCCGTCCGCGTGGGACCCGACGTTTGGCAACGCGGCGAAGGCGCTGCGCGTGGGTGAGCTGTCGCAGCCCGTCCTGACGCCGTTTGGTTATCACCTGATCCGGAAGGACGGCGTCAAGGGCGATTCGCTCCTGCTTCGTCACATCCTGGTTCGGGTGCAGCAGTCGGACTCGAATGCGATGCGAACGGATCGGCGGGCGGACTCCCTCTCGAACATCGCGGCCTCGGCGACGGACGCTCCCGCACGGCTCGACAGCGCGGCCAAGGTACTGGGGCTCACCATCGAGCGGATCGTCGCATTCGAAGGGGAGCCTGCAATGTCCGGGGCCGGCCGGCCCTTGCCGTCCGTCTCAGCCTGGGCCTTCACGGGCTCGAAGGTAGGCGAGATCTCGGATCTGTACGACGGCGATGACGTCTATGTCCTCGCAAGGCTCGACTCGCTGGTCGACGGGGGCGTCCCGAAGTTCGAGGACGCCCGCGACGACATCCGGCGCATCCTCATTGGGCGAAAGAAGGCTGAGTCGCTCGTGGCACGGGCCAATGCCGTCTACGCCGATGCGAAGGGCCCGGGCGGGCTGGAAGCCGCCGCCAAGGCGAAGGACATGCCGGTCACCAAGTCCGAGGCGTTTACCCGGCCGCAGTTTGTCCCGGGGCTCGGTCGGTTGAACGAGGCGGTCGGTGCGTCGTTCGCCCTCCCTGTGGGGACGGTGAGCGGCCCGATCGTGACCGATCAGGGCGCGTTCCTCGTGCGGGTCGACCGACGCGTCTCTGCCGACTCCACCGCGTGGCTCGCCCAGAAGGACACCCAGCGACGCGAGGCTATCTCCGCCATCCAACAGCTGCGCGTGCGCACCTTCCTCTCCGAGATCCGAAAGACCGCCAAGGTCGACGACCGCCGAAAGCAGCTCAACGCCTCGGCGCGTGCACAGGCCAATCAGATCTAGCACACCCGGTACGGGTGAAGGCTGGTAAACGCGAAGGGGAGCCGACTTGGCTCCCCTTCTGCTTTCTCCCCGGCGCGGCGCTTCAGCTGATCAAACGCTTGGGCTCAGGACGGGCTTCCTCTTCCTGTTGCACCGACTGCGCCGGCGGCTGCGGCAACGACTGACGGTATTCTTCCTTGATGGAGCTGTTCGCGTCCGAGAGGCCGCGTTTGAACTCCTTGATACTCTTGCCGAACGACGCGCCGATCTCAGGCAGTCGGCGTGCGCCAAACAGCAGCAGCACGACGACGAGGATCAGCAGGATTTCCATGAAGCCGAGGTTCCCGAAGTTCATAATGGACTCCTAGAAAAGCGATCGCGCGATGAGGTAGGCGATCAGTACCCCGACCAGGCTGAGCAACGAGACGTCCAGGGCGATCGGGCCCAGAGTGAAGTTCAAGATAACGAGGTCTATGTTCAAGGGGCCCAGGGACGGATTGACTCCGGTGGTCAGGAACTCCTTGACCGCCCCCACCGGGAGGAACCGGCGGGAGAAGTGGGTCATGAACCCCCCGACGACGAACCCGATGGACAGGACCAGAAGGTGGAACGCGGCGGACCGCTTGCCCGTGGACGCCTTGGCCATCACGACCTCCGGTCCATGACGTACCACATGGCATCGTGCAGGGCCTGCCGAGCCCGCGACTCCGGCAGGGAGGCCAATGCCGACTCGGCTTCCGCGAGATAGCGCTCCCCCTGCTCCCTCGCATAGTCCAGCCCGCCCTCTTCCTGCACGATGCCGATGACGGCGTGTACCTGCTCCGGTGTGGGCTCCGGGGAGGCGAACAGGGCATCGACCACCGCGCGCTGCGGCGGCGACATGGTGCGCAGGGCCGCGATGAGGGGCAGCGTCACCTTGTGTTCCCGCAAGTCCAGGCCGGATGGCTTGCCCATGGTTTCTGCTTCGGCTGTGTAGTCCAGCAGGTCATCGGCCACCTGGAAGGCCATCCCCAGCCGTTCGCCGAACGTGGCCAGTGGATCACGAAACGCGGGAGCGCCACACAACGCCCCGACCTCGCACGAGGCCTTGAACAGCGCGGCCGTCTTGCACTTGATCAGGAACTCGTAGTCCGCTTCGGAAAAGCTGAGCGCATCGAGCGCCCCCAGCTGTCGCATCTCGCCCACCGTGAGTTCATTCGAGGCATTGGCGAAGACTCGCAGGACCTCCAGGTCCCCGAGGCGCACGAGCTCCTGGACGGCGCGCGAATACAGAAAGTCCCCGGCGATCACGGCGACCTCGTGCGTGAACAGGCTGTTGACGGTCGGCATGCCGCGGCGGAGGACCGAGTGGTCGACCGCGTCGTCGTGGACGAGCGTGGCCAAGTGGATCAGCTCAATCACGGCCGCATACGAAGCGACGCGCGTCTCGGCGCTCGCCTCGACCTCGCTGGCAAGGAGCATGAGGGTGGGGCGCACCATCTTGCCCTTCATCAGCATGAGGTGCTGGTTCACCCCGCTGAAGAATTCCGAGTCCACGGCGACGATACGCCACATCTCCGACAGGACCCGGGCCAGCGGCTCGGCGACGGGGGCCTGGATCTCCTGGAGCGTTGGTGCGGTGTGGCTACGAGTTTTCAGGTTCACTGAGCGGTGCGTTCCAGGGCGGCGAGACGGGTGGCAACATCGCGGAACGCGATGTCCACCGCAAAGACGCGTTGAAAATAACGCATCGCGTCCGCTCGGCGCCCGACCTGCTCGCAGGCGTACCCCAGAAGGTAGAGGACCCCACACATGGCGAACTCGTCGGCCCCCGGCTGCTCGGCCGGGCGCTGGAGCAGGGCAATCGCCACTTCGAACTGCCCCTTTTCGACAAAACACTGTCCCAATGCCTCGTAGGACCGCACGCGGTGGGCCGGGCCCCTAAGGGCGCGCTGGAACTGGGCCACGGCCTCGTCGACCAACCCCATCTCCTTGTACGCGACCCCGAGGTCGTAATGGGAGGCATAGTCTTCCGCCTCGACATTCTCCTCCACCCCCGCCTTGAATCGACGGAGCATCTCGGCGAAGTCGGCGGCCTCGTCCCCGGAGGGGGCAACATCAGCGGCCACCATCCGGGTCGAGCGCGGCGACCCCTCGCCACGCAGCCAGTCGCCGAGGTTCACAAACTCGTCCCCTGCGGGGGCGACGGCGTCCGAAGCCACCTCGGCGGTGCTCGCCCATTCCTCGACGGCCATCAGTTCCGATGTCCGGCGCCGCTGTTCCACGACCTTGGGGCTCTCGAAGGCGGCATCAACCTCGTCATCCAGCGGATCTGACGGGGTGGGCGCCGAACTCCCGGTGGACGGCTGCTCATCCACGCTTTCGGGGGTCAGGGTGGCCATGGTGAGCGATGGGTGCCCGCCGAGCACGCCCACATCGATGACGGGGATCTCGTCCGACTGCCGGAGGGTCCCCGGGTTCGCTGAGAGCATCCCGAGGGCGAAGCTTGCCCGCTCATTGCCGGGGGCCAGCTCGACCACGCGGGTGTACACGACACGAGCCTTGTCGGGCTCGCCGCACCTGAAGAGCGCGTCGCCGAGTTCCGTGTAGGCCTCCACGAGCTTGCCGCGATTGCCACTGCGTGCCGCGTATTCCACGCGCTTCTGGTGGTGCCGCACCGACAGCGGGACCACTCGCAGGATCACATCGACCACTTCGCCGGCATCATCCAGCTTGTTGAGGGCCTCAAAGTGGCTGACCACGGCCTCAAGCTCGCTAAGCCCGCCTTCCCTGTCCCCCAGGTCGAGCAGCGCCTCCGCCAGCTGGCGACGCAAGGTCACATCCCCGGGGTTCAGCTCAAGGCGCCGCCGCAACTGCGCCTCGACGCCACCGAACGACAGCGTGTGGCGCGGCGTCGCGCGGGTGGGATACGCGTCTTGCGCGCCGGGGGTCGGCCGCCCCGCCTGTGGCTCATACAACATCGCGGCGGCGAGGTCATCGAAGATCGGCGCCGCGGGCTCCGGGGAGAGCACTTCCCGACGTTCCCCGATGACGAACATCTCGCCGGAGACGAGGTCACCGACGTTCTCGTCCCGCCACTCACCGTCGATCAACACTTCCGGGCGCGTCCATTCCTCCGTAGACGGCGGCGGCTCGGCACTCGCCTCAGCTTCCGTATCCAATCCCAAGGGCGCCGGATCGAACGACGATGGCTCGTCGTCGAAATTCGGCGGCGCAGCCAGGAGTGCGTCGATCTCCCCCGAGCTGGTGTCAAACGACAGCCCCTCGTCCTCAGAGGCGTCGCGCTCGAGGTCGATCAACGGCAACTCGACGCGCTCGTCGGCAAACGCGGCGCGCATCATGGCGTCCTCGCGCTCCGCCGCGTCGGCGGCCGTGTCCGCAGCCGCATCCATCGCCGCGCGTAGCGTCGCGGTGTCGAGGGCTCCCTCCTGAAAGGGCGCGCTGTCGTCACGGGCAACAGCATCGGTCGCGGCAATGAACGCGTCGGGAAGGTTGGCGGTGTCGTCCGGCATGGCGGCTGCCTCGATTTCCCCGAACGCTCCGTTGACCTCCCCGATTGGCGCGTCTACATCAGGAACCTCCTCAGACAGCCGGTCGACCTCCGCCACGTCCCCAGAGAGGACGTCACCATCTGGCATGTCCACCGCCAGCACGCCCGCGGGATCCGACGCGTCGTCGAGGAGGGCCGACAGCTCCGGGGCATCGCGCCCCGCGGTTGCGTCGAGCGGGAGCGCGTCCACGAACGCCTCGGGGACGTCGAACTCCGGCGAAAGCGGTTCCGCTTCTGCAGGCGCTGCCGTTTCCGTGACGACTGGCTCTGGTTCCCCCAGGTCGAGCGTTGGAACCGCGGCCGGTGTCTGGCGCTCGAGGTGACCCTCGATCGACGCAAGGAGATCAATCGCCGGGTCTGACAGCGAGGGAGGTTGCAGCGCGCTCAGGTCAAGCATCGCGGCGACCTGCTCTTCGATCCCCGCCGAGGGAGTCACGACCTCAAAGTCGAGCGGCGCATCCACGCCGGTGATGGCCTGAACGCTCAGCGGCGTCAGCAGGTGCTCGAGGTGCGTGTCAATGCGCGGCGCATCGAGGGCGGCCTGCACCCACTCATCCGGGGTCTCATCCAGCAGGGCGGGCGCGCCACCGCGGTCCGGCAGCGGGGCGTCCAGCCGGGGGAGCGACGACGCGAGCCCAAGGTCATGGGGCTGGCTGGCCTGCTCTTCCTCGTTTGTTGCGAGCGTCAGGTCGCCAAACTCGGCCCCTGACATGGGCGGAAACTCGAGGAGGGGCGCCAACGACGGGTGCGCCCCCGTGAGGGTGACCGCTGCGCTCGCCAGGCCATCCACATGCGGGACCACGTCATCCGGCGCCTCGAAGGCGTCCACCTCAACATCGAGGACCGACGCCACGTCGAGCACGGCGGACGGAGGCTCCTCCTCCGCCGCCGCTGTAGGGACAGTGTCAAGGCCGGGGAGGCTCCCCACCGCGTCGGCCTCCGGCGTCCCGCCCTCCATCACCTCAAGCCCGGAGATCGGGGTCAGCCTGGCCTGTGACGGGACCGGCGGAGCCTCCGATTCGTCCGGCAGGAACGTGATAGACAAACCGGCGAGTGCCGCCACGCCACTGACGTCGACGACCTCCACCGCCACCGCGGGTGCGACGGGTGTCGCGCGTTCCGGCGTCGCTCGCGGCGCTGCTGTGAACCCGGCGTCGCCAAGATCCAGGAAGACGAGGTCGTTCGCTCTGACCTCAGGTGCCACGCCGGTCCCGCGCGGGGTTGCTTCGGGGTCAATCGCCTTGATGCGATCCGCCGTCGCCCGCGCCTCGGCCGACCGCCCCTCGGCCTCCTGACGCAGGTACAGCTGTTCCAGCTGCTCGATGGCCTCGGCCGACCGACTATCGCGCGAGAGCATCTCGGCCAGCATCAGGCGGATATCGTCCTGGTCTGGACAAAGATCCGCGAACTCCTTCAACGCACGCAGGGCCTCCTCGCGTTGCCCCGCCTTCTGCATGCGGTCCGCGTACTCGAGGAAGTTCTTGCGCGCATCACTGCGAAAGCCCTTGCTCGCGGAGATCTTGCCGAGTTTGTAGTACACCGACGTGCGCGCCGGCGACTGGCGCAGGACCTTGTTACACAACGCAATCGCGTTGTTGAGAAAGCCGCGCTCCGCGTACATATCCACGGCCTTCTCGTAGTAGCTCAACGCCTCCGACGGGTTGCCCTGCCGGGTCAGCAAGTCACCGACGCGGTTGAACAGCTGCAAATCCGCGTCGTCGAGGTCCTTGCCGGCCTCGTCAACGAACTGGATATACAGCGATAGCGCCTTGTCGAACTGCTTCTTCTGTTCGAACTCGGCAGCCTTGCGCTTGAGCTTGGTGAGATGCGACGTCGACATTCCGGGGGCGGGAATCCGACTATTTGACGCATTCCGGCCACTTTGGGCACGAATTCGTTGCCGACCGCCGCCCAGGGGGCGGCAATCTCAGCCCCGTGAGACGCCTCGAAAGGGCGATCTCGACGCCCCCACCTCGACCCCTCGGACCCAGGAACGAACGCACCGCTGGTCCCCGTACCAATACGGCAGCTCGCGCACGTCGTCGATCTCGTAGAGGGCGAGGTCGGCCGAAAAGCCGGGGGCCAGCTGGCCGACCTGGTGAGCGAGCCCGAGAGCCGCTGCGCCGTTAACTGTCGCTGCCACAATGACTTCCGCGACGCTTAGCCGCAGCTGGCTGACCCCCAAGGTGAGCACCAGCGGGAAATTCACGGTCGGCGATGTGCCGGGATTGAAGTCAGAAGCGAGGGCGACGACCGCCCCAGCTTCGACCAGGGCACGCGCTGGCGCCTGTCGCTCTTTCCCGAGGAAGAGCATGGTCCCCGGGAGCAGTGTCGCCACGGTCCCCGTGGCGGCGAGCGCCTTGATGCCGTCCGGCGAAATCGCCGCCAAGTGGTCTGCCGAAGTCGCCCCGAGCTCGGCGGCGAGTTCCGCCCCGCCGGCCGGCCGGAGTTCGTCCGCGTGGAGCTTGAGCCCGAGCCCGGCCTCGCGCGCGGCCATCAGGATGCGGCGCGACTCCTCGACCGTGAAGACGCCCGGTTCACAGAACACGTCGGCAAATGCGGCGAGCTGTTGATCACGCACCTGGGGCAACATCTCCTGCACCAGGAGGGCGATGTACTCGTCGCGACCCGTGGGACGCGAGCGATACTCGGTCGGGATCTCGTGCGCGCCAAGGAAGGTGGGCACGAGGCGCAGGGGCTGCAGCGCCGAGAGACGCTGGATCGCCCGCAGCATCTTGAGTTCATCCTCGAGCGTGAGCCCGTACCCGGACTTCACCTCGAGGGTGGTCGTGCCATGTGCGGCGATCCGGCTCAGGCGCGGCAGCGCGAGAGCGACCAGGTCGTCCTCGCTTCGCGTCCGCAGGTCGCGGACCGAGCTGTGGATGCCCCCTCCTGCAGCAGCAATCGCCATATAGTCGCGACCCGCGGCCCGCCATTCCTGTTCTTCGTATCGTGGCTTGCCGAAGAGGGCATGTGTGTGCGAGTCCACGAGCCCGGGCATGAGGACCCCGCCCTGGCAGTCCACGACCGTTGCGTCGGGGTAGCGGCGCTGCAGCGCATCGGTGGGTTCCACCGCGACAATCGCGGCCCCGTCCGTCAGCACGCCAACCCCGGTGCGGACGCCGGCGTCCGCCAGCTCCAAGCCTCGTCGTGCGCGCCCGGGGCCGGCGCACGTCACGACCTGCGCGGCGTGGGCAAAGAGGCGTTTCATCTCGCGGGCTGGACCGCCGGCACTGCCGGGCGTCGCCGGCCGAGGGCAAGCATGTCGAGGGCACGGCTCGGCTCCAGCGGCGCCTGCGCCTCCCCGCGGCAAGCGTAGTAGCAGGCGTCGCAGTTGATCGGTGCGTACCCCTTGTAGTCGCGCCAGTGACCATCCAGGGGAAAGTCGGGACAGCGCTTAACGGTCCCGGTTGGCGAGATGTGGATCGTCCGGTTTCCCGAGTCGCAGGGACCCGGCAACTCGCCACGCAGGTACTGCGGGATGGTCGACAGGTAGTGGTCCGAGTTGGTGATGACCCCGCGGTGCGCTCGCTTGTAGGCCATCAGCTCCCCCACGGCGCGCGTCACCGCCTCCCGGCCGGTCGCATCCACGAGGTGGTCCCGATTACCGTTCTTGAAGTCCGTGTAGAGCGAGAAGTTGACCCCGATGCCCAAGGCCGCGGCGCGTTCAACGATGGGCAGCAGCTCGTCGACGTTGTCGTTCTTGATGACCGTGTTGAAGCGGATCCCGTCGATGCCATCCGCGCGCATTTCCTGGACGGTGGACAGGATCTTCGCGGTGAGGCCAGGGATCCCGCGCGCGGCGTCGTGGCGACCGTCGAGATAGTCGAGCGAGATATTGAACTGGTCGATCCCAGCGTCCCACAATGCGCGAGCGCGCTCCAGGGTCAGCATCCCGCCATGGGTGATGAGCGTGATGTACGTGAGGCGTGAGGCCTCACGCACGGCGCGCACCAGGTCCTCGAGGTCACGACGGAGGAGCGGCTCCCCACCCGTGAAGGTGATCATCATTGGGGAGAAGTGGCGCGCCGCGTCCGCAAAACTGGTGAGCTCGTTCGCCTTCTCCGCCGCCGGTGTCTTCCAGTAATCGCAGAAGCCGCACCGGGCATTGCACCGCATCGTCACCTCGAAGTGCACGAGCATGGGCATGCGCCGCAGGCTCAGCCAGGCGTACTTGGCGAGGAAGAGGGGGATGTGGTAGGGCTTGAAGTGCGAGGAAATCACTTGGTGCTGGTTGCGGGTTGCTGCTGGCTGGAGCTTGGGTGGAATGCTGGGGGCTGGGGGCAATACCGCACTCAGGGGAGCATTGGGAGGTTGATCCCTTCCCGACGTGCCGTTGCTCGTGCGGCTTCGTACCCTGCGTCGGCGTGGCGTGCGACGCCCATGCCCGGGTCGTTGGTCAAGACTCTCTCAAGGCGCACGCGCATCTCTGGAGATCCGTCCGCGACGATCACCTGGCCGGCGTGGAGTGAGTTGCCGATCCCGACACCTCCCCCATGATGGAACGACACCCACGACGCGCCACTCGCGACGTTCACCATGGCGTTCAGAATCGCCCAGTCGGCAATCGCGTCGCTGCCGTCGCGCATGGCTTCCGTCTCACGGAAAGGCGAGGCCACGCTTCCGGTATCCAGATGATCGCGGCCGATGGCAATCGGGGCCGACAGCTCTCCGGACGCCACCAGGTCATTGATCGCGACCCCAAACCGTGCGCGCTCCCCCTGCCCCAGCCAGCAGATACGCGCCGGGAGGCCCTGGAACGCGATCCGCTCCCGCGCGAGGGTGATCCAGCGGCGCAGGTGCTGGTCGTCCGGGAACATCTCGAGCACGAGGTCGTCGGTGCGGGCGATGTCCCGCGGGTCCCCACTGAGCGCGACCCAGCGGAACGGGCCTTTGCCCTCGCAAAAGAGCGGGCGTACGTAGGCTGGCACAAACCCGGGAAAGTCGAACGCCTTGGTGACACCAGCGTCCAGGGCCACGGTCCGGATGTTGTTGCCGTAGTCAAAGGTGACGGCACCCCGACGTTGCAGCTCCAGCATGGCTTCCACATGGATCACGATGGACGCCACGCTGCGCCGGATGTACTCCTGCGCATCGCGCTGACGCAACACCGCGGCCTCCCCCAGGGACAACCCGTGCGGGACGTACCCGTTGAGGGTGTCGTGAGCACTGGTCTGATCGGTCACCACGTCGGGCACGATGCCTCGCCTAACCAGTTCGGGCAGCACGTCGGCCGCGTTGCCCACGAGTCCCACGGACAGGGCCTGATGCGCGGCGGTCGCCCCCATTATCCAGGCCAGCGCTTCATCCAGCGAGTGGGTCTTGCGATCCAGGTACCGGGTGGCGAGCCGCTTGTCGATCCGTGATCCGTCGACGTCGATGCCGAGGATGGCGGCCCCACACATCGTCGCGGCCAGCGGTTGGGCCCCGCCCATGCCACCCATCCCGGCGGTCAGCACGAAGCGACCAGCGAGGCTCCCGCCAAAGTGCTGCGTCGCCACGGCGCCAAAGGTCTCATACGTGCCCTGCACGATCCCCTGCGACCCGATGTAGATCCACGAGCCGGCGGTCATCTGGCCGTACATCGTGAGGCCCTGACGCTCGAGCTCACGGAACACATCCCAGGTGGCCCACCGCCCCACCAGGTTGCTGTTGGCGATCAGGACGCGCGGCGCCGAGGTGTGCGTGCGGAAGACGGCCACCGGCTTCCCGCTCTGGACCATCAGGGTCTCGTCGCCCTCGAGCTCCTCCAGAGACCGCACGATGGCGTCGAAGGCGTCCCAGCTGCGCGCGGCCTTGCCGGTGCCCCCGTAGACCACCAAGTCATCGGGACGCTCCGCCACATCGGGATCGAGGTTGTTCATCAGCATGCGGAGGGCGGCCTCCTGCTGCCACCCCTTGCAGCGCAGGGCGGTGCCACGGGGCGCGCGGACCACGCGCGGGCCAGAGGGGGCCGCAACCGACATGGCGTCTCCTAGTAGAGGGGGCCGACGCGCAGGTCGGCCACGATGTGTTCGTAGACGCCACGTTCCACCTGCTCGGCGACGGTGGCGATATCGGGCGACAACATGCGGTCGCGCTCCATCGTGGGCACGGCGCCGCGCAGCGTCGCACACGCGCGTTCCACGGGTGCACTCGACGTGAGCGGGCGACGAAACTCGAGGCCCTGGACGGCACACAACAGCTCAATGGCAAGGATATGGCGGACGTTCTGCACGACCTTGCGCAGCTTGACCGCGGCCCCCATCGCCATGGGGACAAAGTCTTCCTTGCCGCCATCCGTCGGGATCGAGTCCACCGAGGCCGGATGCGCGAGCCCCTTGTTCTCCGACGCCAGCGCAGCCGCCGTGACCTGGGCCATCATGAAGCCGGAGTTGACCCCGGGGTCTCGCGCCAGGAAGGGCGGCAGCCCCTGGTTGAGGTCCGGGTTCACCAGGCGATCGATGCGTCGCTCCGACATTGCACCCAGATTCGTGAGGGCAATCGCCAGGAAGTCGCAGGCCATGCCCACCGACTGGCCGTGGAAGTTGCCACCGCTCACCATGGAGCCATCCTCAAAGACCAGCGGGTTGTCCGTGGCCGCATTCAATTCGCGCGCGACCACCCCTTCCGCGTATTCGATGGCCTCGATGATCGGTCCGTGCACTTGCGGCATGCAGCGCAAGGCATAGGCATCCTGCACCCGCGGGTCATTCGTGCGATGCGACTCGCGGATCGCGCTGTCCTGCGTGAGCCCGCGAAATACGGCGGCCGACAACACCTGGCCGGGTTGCCCACGCACCCGGTGAATGCGATCCTCGAACGCCACGGGCGTCCCCAGCAAGGCATCGAGTGACGCAGCCCCCGCGACGTGCGCCGTGGCCCACAGCGTCCGCGCGTCCGCCAACGCCAGGGCGGCTATCGCCGTGTGCGCCTGCGTGCCGTTGATGAGCGCTAGTCCTTCCTTGGGCCCCAACACCACCGGGGTGAGCCCGGCCGAAGCGAGCAAGTCTCTGGCCGGGGACACCTCACGGCCGCGACACAACGCGCCTTCGCCAATCAGGGCGAGCGCCAGGTGGGCCAACGGAGCCAAGTCGCCGCTGGCGCCCACACTGCCCTGCTCGGGAATTTGCGGAAAGAGCCCCGCATTCAGGAGCGAGAGCAGCAGCTCAACGACCTCAGCCCGAATGCCGGAGTACCCCTTGGCGAGTACGTTCGCCCGCAACAAGGTGACGGCCCGCGCCTCGGCCTCGCCCAACGGCGCCCCAACCCCCGCGGCGTGGCTCCGAATGATCGACACCTGCAGCTCGGACAACCGGTCCGGAGGGATGGCAATGTCCGAGAGCCGGCCGAACCCCGTGTTCACGCCGTACACCGGCAGCCCGGTCGCGACCAGAGCTTCCAGGTGCGCGCGCACAGCGCCAAGTCGGGCGCCCACGTCCGGGTGCAGAGCCACGTGGGCGTGGCGGCGCGCCACAGCAACGACGCCGGCAATGTCCAGCGAATGGCCGTCCAGAATGATCCCGCTCGTCATGCCGGAATGTCGCCGCGTCCCGCCCCCCCGGGTAGCCCCTCACCTGGCGGCCAACCTCCAGCGGCATGCACCAGCCGCGCCGCGAACCCCGCTAACCCGACTAGAACTGACGGCGCCCCGTCGTCCCGCGCGGGTACGACGCGCGGTCGTAATCCAGCTTGATGTCGGGTTGCGCGCGCAGGGCGATGTAAAACGTGAAGGCGAAGTTGCCGTTCGGGGACCGGGTGAACCCGAAGGTTGCATCCCAGTCGTGCATTTCGCGCTGCAGGGAGACTACATGCTGCGCAAACTCACCCGTGACCACGTCGTACGACGTCTGCCACTGTGCGGCCCAGAGGCGCGTCACATTGAACGACATCTGCCCGGTGATGTTCGACGTGGGCGGCATGCGGAAGAACGTCCCGCCGCGCGTGGTCTCGTTGAACGGCAGACCGGTCGTGGAGTTCCCGCCGATCGCGAACTGGTTGAGGCAGAGGGAGTACTGCAGCTGGTCGTCGCGGTACAGGTCGCACTGCGACTTCGGGTCGTACTCCTTGATGTTGGTCCCGGTGGGCGGACGCTGCCGGTTGCTGTTGTACGACAGGTTCATCCGCCATCCCTGGCCCTTGGGGATGGACAGGGTCGCCAGGCGCGCGCTCCCGACGATGGATCGGCCGGCCATCAGCTCGCCCGAGCCGGCACGGGCCCCCTGACGCCCCTGCGCCCCCGCCTCCCCGCCCTGCTGCCGCGCGGCGCGCGCGCGCGAGGCGCTGTCGGCCACACGAATCCCGAGGAAGCGCGCGAGGGTCTGGACGATCGGGGAGTTCTGATCCAGCGAGATAGAGGCGCGCACGCCCTCGCGATACGGCTTGAACACGGCGGTATCGGAGATGGGATCGCCGAGAAACAGCGAGTAGTTCATCCCAACCTCAAAGCCCGGGAGCAGGTCCGTTCTCGCGCTCCAATCAAAGGTGCGGTTGGTCAGCCCGGTACCTCCGGACGACTCCTTCGCGCGGACGAAGTCATACGACAACGTCGTGAAGTTCATCGCGAGCAGCTTGATCTTGCGGCCTTCTTGCTGTTGCTGGGTGCGGCGCTGGGCCGTGTCGGCGGCCGTACTGTCCGCCAAGCTGTCCGATGGTGTGTCGCGGACCGGGGCCGCGACCGGTTCATCCGGGGCCCGCAGCTTGGCTTCGAACGACGTGTTGAACCCGAGGCTCACGGCGTTCTGTGGCAGGTTGCCGAGAAAGCCCACGGCCACGTCACCGTTCGCCGCCAGGAACTCGTCCGAGACGTTCCCCTTGGGCGTGTATTGCCACTGCAGCGTTGGTTCGATCGCATGGCGAATCGTCTCGATCTTCCCGAATCCCGGGAAGAAGCCATAGATCTTTGGCGACATGGACACGCCGACGGCGGGCCGAAAGGTCTGCGCCACGAATTTGCCGCCCGTGCGCTCGGTTCGCACGATGAGCGGCGAACGTCCATCCACCTTCTGGAACTGCACGGATGGCGAGATGTTGAGCTTGCCCTGGGAGAAGTTCGGCAGCGAGAACGACGTCTCCCATTCCACCCCCGTGCGGTAGGTGCGGGCGAAAACCCGATCCTGGCGGACGGAGGTGTCACGCGGGTTGGGATAGATGACCCGGCGTTCCGGGAAGTCGTTGGCGACGTCCGTCAGCCGGAACGAGTTCCGCCAGCTGAAACCGAAAATCTCGACAGGTGTGTCAAACGAAACCGAGCTGTTTCGCGTGTTGCGCTTGAGGCGCTCCGTCGAATCGATCCCGGTGGCCGTCTGCTTGTACCGAAAGGCAAAGTCGCCGACCTGGTCGATATTGAGACTCTGCGAGTTCGCGATCGTCAGACTCGGCGTCCAGGTCATCCACTGCCCCAACTCGATGGGTTTGGAGGAGACTCGCAGGCTCGGGAAGTCGCGGTCGAGTTGGTCGCGTCCCGGATATTGCTTTTGAGTGCCGCCGAGGTCGAACGAGAACGGCCCGCGCCCGGTGCGGAAGGTCGCCTGAGACGAGATGGTCTGGAGCGCCAACTGCGGGTTGAAGGTCGTTTGACGCTGGAGCTTTGCGTTCGACGTGTAGTTGAAGTTCGCGGTGAGGGCCGTGCGCTCGGAGAATTTCTGCTGGTGCAGGAACGAATACTGGTTCATCCGGTCGCCGTTCCGGCGATACAGCGTCGAGATCCCGAGCTTGCCGTCGATGAAGCGGTCCTTCCACACGTAGTCGAACGTACTGTTCAGCTGGACGAAGCCCGGGCTGTTGCTCTGGGTGCGCGCATTGCTCGACCAGTCCATCGTGAGCGTCGTGCTGACGTAGTCGTTCAGGGCGAAATAGTAGCCAATGTCCTGAACCGAGCGCTGCAGGAAGGGCGATTGCCGGAAGATCTGGTTGAACCCGATGCGTGGCGCGAGCAACCCACTGCGACGGCCGGGCCGCATGTCGTTGAAGACGAACGGCAGCCACAACACGGGAATGTCCCCGATGTACAGAACGGCCGGCCGCACCACCATCACGTTCTTCGAGACCATCTTCATCTCTTTCGCCGCGAAGTGATAGTGCGGCTCCGTTTCCTCGCAGCTCGTGATCCATCCCTGCTGCGCGTAGAAGGCGGGAGCCCCCGCCCCGGTGGTATCGCCCTTGAACGCAGCCACGGTGCCGTGCACGACCCATCGCTGGCCACTCTCGACCGCGGTGGTCACGTTCCGCACGGTGCCTCGCCGATTCTTCACGTCATAGGTGAGCCGCCCGTACGACACGACGTCGTCCTGCCCCTGGGCCGGATCGCGCATGACCAGGGTGTCACCCCGCGCCGCGATGAACTGGGTGGAGTCATTGAACGTGATCGTGTCTCCGACGAGCACGGTGGAGTCCTTGGCCACCTGCGCCTTGCGACCCTGCAGGAGCATGGTGTGCTCGAGGGCGCGGAAGACCACGTTGGTTCCCTGGTACTTGGTGACCGAGTACCCCTCTCGCCCGAGGAGGGCGCTCATGGCCGAGTCTTCCGGCGCCCACTGGATCTCCCGGCGCTGCTGGACCGCCTCGAGTCCGGCAAGCCGACTCTTGCGAATGGAGTCGGCGCGCGCACGAATGGTATCAGCCGCCGTGAGGAGTTTCTTCCCCGTATCCGCAGCGGCCGGCGCCATCGAGCCTCCCGCGGTGTCCACGCGCGCCGGACGGCGAACAGTATCTGCACGCACCGCCGAGTCGCGCCGGACCGGTGGGGGTCCCTGCGCGACGATCTCTCGCGCCCCGAGCGCCATCAACGGCGCGAGGAGCCAGGGGCGCCACCTCACCCACCACCCTCGTTCTCGAGGTCGCGTTCGCGCTGCTTGCGCAACTTGCGACGGTAAATCACGATCGAGCACAACACGCTGACCTCGTACAACCCAATCAGCGGCAGCGCGACCGCAGCCAGCGAGACGGGGTCCTGCCCGGGTGTGATGAACGCCGAAGCGACGAGACAAGCCACCAGCGCATGGCGCCGGTACTTGTTGAGGAACGCGGGCGTCACGATATCGAGCGCGGTCAACGCGATGATCGCAATGGGCAGCTCGAACACGGCCCCCATGATCAAGGAGAAGCTGATCGCAAAATCGAAGTACCGCGTGACATCAATCATCGGCGAGATCACGCTCGACTGCACGTTGAGCAGGAAGTTCAACGTGAGCGGAATCAGGACGAAATAGGCCAGCGACACCCCGCCGAGGAACAACACGGCGCCAAAGATCAGCACGGGGACAATGACTCGCTTTTCGTGCTTGTACAGCGCCGGCGACAGGAACGACCACAACTGGTAGACGATCACCGGGGAAGCAACAATCGCCCCGATCGCGAAGGCCGCGCTCATCACGATCTTGAATGCGCCCGCCGGGTGCGTGGTGATCAGCTTACCGTCAGGCAGGTACGGCAGGATCGGCTGCGCGAGGAACTTGATGGCGTCGTAGCGCAGCAGGACAAAGAACGCCACACCCACCCCAAGGATCACCGCGAGGAGGGACCACAGGATGCGCCACCGCAACTCCTCGAGGTGCTCGAGGAACGGCATTTCCGCCTGGGCCCCCACCCTGCCCTTCGATTCGGCCATCGTGGGCTCAGCGGTTGCGCATGAGCCACTCGCGAGCGAAGTCCGCGACCTCGCTCACCGGGTATTCCTTCGACACACGCTCCATCATCGCGCGCGCCTCGGCGCGACGACCACGCCGCGCCAGCGAGTTGCCCAGCTTGTAGAGCGCCGTCGGCGCCCGCGTCGCCCGCGGGTGTTCTCGCACCATGCGCAGGTACATGCTATCGGCCTGGGCCGGCTTGCCATCAGCATCATACGCGTCCGCCAGGAACACCATCGCGTCCGGTGCCACTTCCGCCGTGGGATACTTGGCCAGGATCTCCTCGAAGGCTGCCTGCGCCGCGGCGTAGTTGCCGCGCGTGGCCTGCGCGAGCCCTTCGGTATACAGCTGTGCCGGGCCGACGGTCTCCACCGGAGGTGCCACAGGTCTGACAGCACCCGCCGTGGTATCACCGGGGGCGGGCGCGGGAGGGGTGAGCTGCGCCTGACGCGCCTCCATGATCCGCCGCTCATTGTCGGCCTGGAACCGGGCAATCATCGCCTGGCTCGCACCGACCAGCTCCTGGGTCTGGATGAGCATCTCGCGAATCTGGCGGAAGTCACTCCGGTTGTCCCCGTTGCTCACGACCATGCGCGCGCTCAGGGCGCGCAGCGTGTCGTTCACGACGCCGAGGTTCTGCGCGAGGCGTGCATTCAGCTGGTCGACCTGGCGGGCGCGCGCGGTATCTGCCGCCGCCGACTCACGACGCAAGGTCAGGATATCTCCTTGCAGGATCCGCACGTCGTTGCGGGTCGCAAAGCAGGCCCCGGTCCCCAGGAGCAGGACGGGCAGGAGTCGGAGAAGGCGTGGCGAGCCCATCAGCGGGGAGGAACGAGGGTGTCTCCGCCGGCCACGATCTCGAACTCGGCACGGCGATTGAGGCGGAACGCTTCTTCCGTACCATCGGTCACCTCGGGACGTTCCTCCCCAAGGCTCAGGATGTCGATTCGTGACTCATCGACGCCGCGATCGGTCAGGTACTTCTTCACGGCGGCCGCCCGCCGCTGGCCGAGGGCGAGGTTGTACTCATCGGAACCACGGTCGTCGGCGTGGCCGGTGATGCGGACGCGCACCCCGACGTTGGCCATCATGATCGCGAGCTTGGCATCGAGCAGCGCACGCCCCTCGGCGGACAACTCGGCCATGTCGTACTCGAAGTACACCTTCTGCCCCAGCGTCGCCTTGATCCCGGCGACCGCACGCTCGCGCGCCTCGCGGGCCTCACGAGCTTCGCGCTCGACGCGGAGGCGGTCGGCTTCGATCGAGTCACGGCGCGCGCGTTCGGCCGCCTCACGAGCCGCCCGGCACGCGGCGTCGCATGTCTCAGTTGGCGCGGGACCGCCTGGTGACACCCCGGTGTCTACCTGCTTCTTCTTGCAGGCCGCGAGGGTCAGCAGGGATACCAGCGCAAGGGTGACGGTTCGTGAGGTGTTTGGCATCAGGAGAGCGAGCGGTGAGCTGGGTTAGCGTCTGGTGGTGCGAAGCAGCGGCGACCACGCCGCGTGTCTGGCTCGGCTGTTGCCGTGCGTGAGCTGGCGCGCCGTACCCGACTGCGTGTCCATGATCCACAACTGGGCGATCCCGGAACGGGTCGACGTGAACACAATGTGCCGGCTGTCCGGGGCGAACGATGCGTTCTCGTTCACGCCACTGCTCGTTTGCTGCTTCACCGACCGATCGAGCACGTTGAACAGCATCAGCTGGAAGTTGCCGCCGAACTGCATCTGGAACGCGATGAGCCGACCATCCGGGGACCAGTCCGGGTCCGATCGATAGGCAGGCTCGAGTTGGGGCACCAGCGGTTCCGCGTTGGTCCCGTCGGCGTCGGCGACGAAGATGTCGATGCGGCCGAGGCGGTTGGTGGTGTACGCGATCCGGCGCCCGTCGTGGCTGAAGGTCGGCGACATGTTATCCGACCCGCGCCCGATCGACACGCGCCGCGGCGGCTCGCTGCCAAACGGACTCGCGGCCACGAGGTCCATCCCGTTCTCATTCCCTGCCGAGTAGACGAGGGTGTTGCCGTCCGGGCGGGAGAAGGCCGGCGACTGGGCCAGCCCCGCGCCCGTCGCGAGCGTGCGCGTCGGCCCACCAACCTCGCGGATGATCACGCGCGCGCCAGCGTCGGTCAGGCTGGTATAGGCCATGTGGCCCCCCGCCGGATGCCAAGTCGGCGACAGCGCGCGCACATCGCCGGTGATCGCGGTCGGGTTCGCCCCGTCCGAGTCGATCTGCCACACCCGCCCCTGCGACACATACAGGATTCGGGTCGCCGAAATGCCGCGTACGCCCGTCACGATCTGCTCAATGTCGTCGGCGATGGTGTGCACGGCCAATCGCCAGTCGGGCGTGCGTGACGGCGACGGCAGCGGAAAGGCGTTCGCCCGGGCCACGGCCCGTTCCCCGACCGAGTGCAGGGTCACCTGCACGCCGAACGAGGTGGGCACCACCTGCACCACGACGTCGGCCCCCAGGTTCTGGAAGAGCGGGTAGTTCCAGGTCCCGTTCGCGTTAGGCGGAGGCACCGCCTCGGGCGCGAGGTCGAGGACGGTGGTGCGGTCGCCGTGGACCAGGTCGCGCGTCAGGATGCGACGGATGGAGTCCCCGTCCACCCCGGAAACCGGCAGGATCAGGACCCCCGGCCGCGTGTTGCGCGCCCGCACGTCGAGCCGCAGGCGAACCCCCTCACGCCACGTGGTATCCTGCGCCCCAGCCGCGCGAACGCTGGCCGCCAGGGCGCCGAGAGTGAGAAGTACGGCCAGCGCACCACGGCGCGAGGGGATCATCAGCGGAACATCTGCGAGGTGACCGTGAAAATAACCGGCAGGACGTCATCGCCGAAGCCGTCCGGCAGCGGACCAAACGCGCGCGAGCGACCCGCCGCCTCCACGGCACCGCGGGCACCGATGTCAAAGATCCGGTTCCCGGACGCTTTGCGAATCTCGATGTCCATCACGCTGCCGTCGCGGCGGATGCGGAACGCGATGTCCACCGACCACGGCCTAGGGTCCGTCGTCTCGAAGTTCGCCCCGATCTGGTTCACGATGTTGCGCAGGTACGCCGGGAACGGAAACTCCACCCCCGCCGTCTCCACGTTCGCCACGTCGGTCCCCGTCCCTCCCTTCTGGCCGCCTCCGGCTGTTGGGACCGCCCCCTTCGGCTCGGCCCGCGTGGCGTTAGGTACCTGGGTCGCTCGGGGTGGCGGCGGGCGACGCGTCGGCGCTTCCGTACGCACCGGGTTCTTCTCCAGTGCTTCCACCCGGCTGGGAACCGGTGCTGTCGCGGGCTCGGTGCGCGGCACATCGGGCTGTACCTGCCCGATCGCGCGCGGCCCGGCCGGTGCCGCGACAAGGTTGATCCGATAGACCGGCGGCAACACCTCGGTCGGGCCTCGGGTTATCCACACAGCGAGCACGAGCAGACCCACATGCAGTCCCGTGGCAAGGGCAGCCGACGGGGCGAGGGACAGCGCAGGTGGCCGAACTTCGGTGCGGGACATCAAAAGGGTTTCGGGGTCAGCGACGGACAGGATCAACAGCGATGCCGACTCCCTCGACACCAGCCTTGACCATCACGCCGAGTGCCCGCACCACGTCGCCGTGCGGTACGTCAGCTTCCGCTTGCAGGATAACCCCACGCTTGCCGCGGCGTTCCGCGAGACTCGCAAACGACGCCTCGAACTGGGCCCAGGTCAGTTCGGTCCGATCCACGCCGAGCCTTCCCCCACGGCGCACCGTCACGATCATGTCCGCCTTCCCCTCGAGCGGGCGCGCCTCGCCCTTGGGCAACTTGATCTCCAGCCCGCCCTGCAGCATGGGCGCTGTGATCATGAAGATCACGAGCAGCAGCATCATCACGTCGATGAGGCTGACGACGTTGATCTCGGCGTTGAGCGGGTTTCGCTCCCGGCGGAGACGTCGCATCACGTGTTACACCCGCCCTTCGCGGACCAGGAGGGCGATGAGCTCGGAACCGAACCCCTGGAGCTCTCCCTCGATCCGGTTTACCCGGGTTGCGAAGACGTTGTACCCGAAGACCGCAGGGATTGCCACGGCGAGCGCCATCGCGGTGGCCGTGAGTGCTGCGCCGACCCCGGGCCCGACCGCCGCGAGTGTGCCCCCGCCGGCGCTGGACAGCCCCACAAAGGTCTGGATGATGCCAAGGACGGTCCCGAGCAGCCCGATGAGCGGGGAGGCGGAGGCGATCATGGCGAGCGACGGGATGAATCGGCTCAGGGCATCCCTCTCGCGATCCGTCTGCGCGTCGAGGACAAGGTGGAGGGCCTCGACCTGCGACGCGCTGAACTTCGCGCTGCGCTCGGGGGTCGCGGCCATGGCCGGACGCGTCTCAGTCAGGAAGACCTCGGCGCGCTGAAATACACGGGACAGAGGACCCGCGCCGGCCTTGCGACTGATCGCCGCCACCTCGGCCACCGAGTTCGCACGCTCGAATTCGGCGAGGAAGTCCGTGCTCGTCCGCTGGACCGCACGGAATTCCCGCCACTTGGCCACCATCACCGTCCAACTCACCAACGACATCACCAGCAGGACGGCTAGTACCACTTGTGTTACGAGGTCTGCCGTGGTGATGAGGGCCCACGCTGATGTGGGCACGGCCGCCTCGACCTGGGCATACAGGGGCGTCATGCCATAAGGCTAATGACGCGAGGCAAAGTATGCGTAGGTCCGGGCCAGTCCTTCGGCCAGGGACACCTGCGGGGTCCACCCCAGCTCCTTCGCGGCCTTGGACGTGTTCACGGAAGAACGCATCTGTTCGCCCGCCCGGGCGGGCGCGTGGTTGACCGTCCCCTCCTTGCCGGCGGACGCGTAGATCGTCCGTGCGAGGTCGAGAACGGAAGTCTCCACCCCGGTGCCGATGTTGAACGCCCGCACATCCAGCTGCCGCATCTTCGGGAGTGGGTTGGTCGCCGCCAGATAGTTCGCCCGGGCGACGTCGCCGGCGTAGACGTAGTCCCGCGTCTGCTGGCCATCGCCAAACACCGTCAGGGTCTCACCGGCGAGGGCGCGCTTGCAGAAGATGGCCACTACCCCAGCCTCCCCATGCGGGTCCTGTCGCGGCCCATACACGTTGGCATATCGCAGCGCGACGGTATCCAAGCCGTGCACACGCGCGAAGTACCCCATGTAGTACTCGACAGAGAGCTTGGCGATGCCATAGGGGGACTCGGGATCCTTCGGCATGTCCTCTACGGTCGGCACCTGCACGAAGTCGCCGTAGATCGCCCCGCCCGTCGATGAGAACACGAAACGGGTAGCGCGACCCGACGCACGCACCGCCTCGAGCAGGTTGAGCGAACCGCCGATGTTGACGGCTGCGTCGTACGCCGGATCGGCGACCGACTTCCGCACGTCGATCTGGGCCGCCAGGTGGCAGACGACATCGAATCCGCCGGTGCGAACCAGGGCCGCCGCTTCACTGGAGGTGATGTCCAGGTGATGCAGTACAGCCGACGCGGGCACGTTTTCCCGCTTGCCGGACGACAAGTTGTCGAGCACCTCGACGGTGTCGCCGGCCGCGAGGAAGGCCTCGGCAACGTGTGAGCCGATAAAGCCCGCCCCGCCGGTGACCAGGACGCGCCGCGTCATCGGTGAGCTCCGGCTCGGGCGGTTGACGGGTTCTGTTGATTCTGGGACACTGGATAAATTCGCGAAGATTGTGGTCGGATTCCGCTCCCTCCACCCGGCCACGACGCACCCTGTGGCGCGACGTGAAAAGGGGTGGGGGACCTCCCCCACCCCCCATTAGACGATCAAAACGGAAGATCGTCGTCGGCGTCTTCCAAGGCGCGCGGGAACTCCTCGAAGTCCTCACTGGCCGCCGCTGCGGCCGGAGGCCGACCGCGGTCAGGGGCCGCTGAACGGGAACGTCCGCCCCCCTCCCAGTCCCCCCCTCCACCGCCCTCGCCCCGCGGCGACAGGAGGATGAGGTCGCGGACCCGAATCTCCGTCATGTAGCGCGTCTGGCCGCTCTGGTCCTGCCACTGGCGGTACTCAATGCTCCCCTCGACGAACACCTTGTCGCCCTTCTTGACGAACTTCTCCACGATGTCCGCCAGCCCCATTCCGGAGCCGCTTCGCCCGTTCCAGGCAATGCAGCGGTGCCACTCCGTCTTCTCCTGCCGCTGACCGCCGCCGGCCTGGTCGCTCCAGGACTTGGAGGTCGCGAGGGAGAAATCCGCCACGCGTCCGCCGCTGCTGGTGGAACGTACTTCGGGGTCCTTTCCGACGTTCCCGATCAATTGCACCTTGTTCAAGCTCTTGGCCACAGGTTCCTCCTGGCGAGTGGGTTGACTCGCTGCGCATGGTAGGCGGGGGAGCGCAGGCGCCCACCACCGCTGTATTTCCAACAGCAACAAAAATCGCGTTTACGCCCCGCGGAGGCTCCGACGCATCACGATCGCGTCTTCCTCGGGACGCGCATAATAGCGCTTTCGCAGGCCGACGTCGTCGAACCCCAGCTGCGTGTACAGCCGCCGGGCCGCTGTGTTCGACGCGCGCACCTCGAGCCAACAGTCGAACGCCCCGGCGCCCCGAACCAGGTCCATCACCCCGCGAACGAGCATCGCCCCAACGCCTTGCCCCCGGTGGCTGGGCGAAACCGCGACGTTGGCGACCTCGGCCTCGTCTGCCGCCGCATGGGCTATCGCATACCCGACAACCCTTTCGTCCCCCAATTCTGCGGCAACGACCGCGACGAGAAAATGGGAGGTCGATCGTTCCAACTCTTCGAGCAGTGCCTGATGGCTCCACGGATCGGAGAAGCAGGCACGTTCAATGACGTCCACGGCACCGATGTCCTCCGGGAGTGCTTGACGCACCGCGTAGCGATCGGTCGCTGATCTCGACGAGGGCATCAGCCCGGCCCCGCCGGCAGGGATCGCCCATGCCGCGCCTCCCAGACGACTTGTGCCTCAGCCAGTCGGCCGTATTCCGGCTCCCACGATGCCAGATCGACGCGCGCCGCCAACCCGCCGAGCAGCAATCCCGGTAGGTGCGCGGCGTGGGGACGTCCGTTGGGTTCGGAGAGAGATACCAGGCGCACCCCTTCCTCCCCGTCAAGGGATTTCGCCGAATCCGCGCTGATCCTTCGCCATGGACCGACGGCCACCGGAGCCCCGCTTCTCCGCGCGAACTCCTGGACGTAGACCTCGCCACGTAGCGCATCGAGCGCGATCACGAATGTCCCGTCACCCAGCGCAGGGTCCGAGGCCGCGAGGGCCAGTGACGACCCGGACCAAAGCGGCAGGTTGCGCGCGGTCGCGATCCCCTTGGCGATGGACGCCGCGATGCGCAGCGAAGTGAAGCTTCCTGGTCCGCCGCCCACCCAAACGGCGGTGAGGCAATCCCACCCCCCGGCCACGGCCACGACCCGAACCACCTCTGGCAGGAGTCGCTCCTCCGTAGCGCCGCGCATCGCCACCTGGCCGGAGGCGACGACGTTAGCCCCGTCGAGCACGGCCACGGAACCCACGTAGGTGCTGGCGTCGAGGGCAAGCCACATCTCAGGCCACCACCAGGCGCCGAACGGCGGCGTCTCCCGGCACGGTTTCCAGATGCACATCGAGGCGCGCGGCAGGAAGCGCAGGCCCCGCCCGTTCCGGCCATTCGATCATCACCGCCGCATCCCCCGCGAGGATGTCGTCCCAACCCAGCTGCAGGAGGTCGTTTGGACTCGCGATGCGGTAGAGGTCGAGGTGCCAGAGGGTCCCCCGATCACCCACATACTGGTGCACGAGGGCATAGGTAGGTGAGGTGACCTCGGCGGTGATGCCAAATCCGCGCGCGATCGCCTGGGCCAGCGTGGTCTTGCCCGCACCAAGGTCCCCGCGCAGCGCGATGAGGTCGCCGGGCACCAGGGTGGCCCCCAGCGCCTCCCCCCACGCCTGCAGCACCTCACGCGAGACCTG
The DNA here is from genome assembly GCA_016712265.1 of Gemmatimonadota bacterium. Taxonomy (NCBI): domain Bacteria; kingdom Pseudomonadati; phylum Gemmatimonadota; species Gemmatimonadota bacterium. Next base: position 838,782 of record JADJRJ010000030.1, read on the forward strand.
CCGGTCGACCGGCCTAACGACGGGCACGGATGTCGGCAAAGGCGTCGCGCTTACGCGCGTTGTTGGACCGATCGCGCGCGGCACGCAGCTCGAACACCGCGTCCCGCAACCGGGCCGCGTTCTCGAAGTCGAGAGCGGTGGCGGCCTCCTTCATTTCGGCCTCGAGGGCCGCCAGGCGTTGCGCGTACTCCTCGGCGCCGTACGAGGCCGTGGGCTCGGCGACCTTGCGTGCCCGCGCCTCCCGTTCGTCGCGCGCATCGGCCACGCGCGTGATGAACCGCACCTCGTCGACGCTCTTCTCGACCCCGCGCGGGACAACCCCATGCTCCAGGTTGGAGCGCACCTGGACCTCCCGACGCCGCGACGTCTCGGAAATGCAGCGTTGCATGGAATCGGTCATGCGGTCGGCGTAGAAGATCGCGCGACCATTCACGTGGCGCGCCGCGCGGCCTACCGTTTGGATAAGCGATCGATCTGAGCGGAGGAACCCTTCCTGGTCCGCGTCGAGGATCGCTACGAGCGACACCTCGGGCATGTCGAGCCCCTCGCGCAGGAGGTTGATCCCGACCAGCACGTCGAACTCGCCGAGTCGCAGGCCGCGAATGATCTCCATCCGTTCGATCGCATCGATATCGGCGTGCATGTAACGCACGCGCACGCCGACCTGCGACAGATAGTCCGACAGGTCTTCGGCCATCCGCTTGGTGAGCGTAGTGACGAGGACGCGCTCCCCGCGCCGCTCGCGAAGGCGAATCTCGTTCAGCAGGTCGTCCACCTGCCCACGGACGGGGCGCACCTCGATCTCCGGATCGACCAGACCCGTGGGCCGGATGATCTGCTCAACAACCACCCCGTCGGAGAGTTGCAGCTCGAGTTCGGACGGCGTCGCGCTGACGAAGACGGCTCGCGGTGTCAGCCGCATGAACTCATCGAAAATCAGCGGTCGGTTGTCCAGGGCACTCGGTAGCCGGAAGCCGAACTCGACGAGTGTTTCCTTGCGGGCCCGGTCGCCATTGTACATCCCACGCACTTGCGGCAAGGTGACATGGGACTCGTCGACGACCACGAGAAAGTCCTCGGGGAAATAGTCGAACAACACGGCGGGCCGTTCACCTTCCGTCCGTCCCGAGAGGTGACGCGAATAGTTCTCGATGCCCGCACACGTGCCGATCTCGAGCATCATCTCCAGGTCGAAGTTCGTGCGCGACTCCAGCCGCTGCGCCTCCAGCAGCTTGCCGGAGTTGCGCAGCACCGCAAGCCGCTCGGCCAATTCCGCACGGATCGCCGTGGCGGCACGCTCCAGGCTTGGTCGCGACGTGATGAAGTGCTTCGCCGGATAGATCGCCGTGCGCTCCAGCTCGGCGATCGTGTCCCCCGTGACCGTCGAGATCTTGGAGATCTTCTCGATTTCATCCCCCCACATCTCGACCCGCACCCCCTGCTCCTCATACGCGGGCAGGATCTCGATCGTATCCCCGCGCACCCGGAACGACCCGCGATCGAAGCTCATGTCGTTCCGCGAATACAGGATCCCGACCAGCTGGCGCAAGATCTGGTCGCGCGACACCTGCTGCCCGCGCTCCAACAGCACCATGCGCTTCCGGTACTCCACCGGGTCCCCGAGGCCATAGATCGCCGAGACGGTCGCCACGATGATGACGTCATCGCGTTCCATCAGGGACGACGTGGCCCGCAGGCGCAGCCGGTCGATGTCCTCGTTGATCGAGGCATCCTTCTCGATGTAGGTATCACTCGAGGGGACGTACGCTTCCGGCTGGTAATAGTCGTAGTACGAGATGAAGTACTCGACGGCGTTCGTCGGGAAGAAGCTCTTCAGCTCCCCATACAGCTGCGCCGCCAGCGTCTTGTTGTGGGAGAGGACCAGGGTGGGCTTGCCATAGTTGGCGATGACATTCGCCATCGTCATCGTCTTCCCCGACCCCGTGACCCCGAGCAGTGTCTGAAAGCGATCCCCGCGCGCGAGCCCGGCCGTCAGCTCGGCGATCGCCGCGGGCTGGTCGCCGGCCGGGGCAAAGGGGGCCTGTAAGCGGAAGGGCGCTGACATGGGCGGAAATCTACCATGCCGGTGTTTCTTCGGGCAGCACCCCCGGAGGAGTATTTCCGGCCAGTTCCCGTGCCCCTAGCCCGAGTCGCTGATCCGCTCCTTCCGCTGCACGTCCTGGATCCCCTTCACCCGGCGAACCGCCTTGATGATCCGCTGGAGGTGGGAAAGGTTCTCGACCTCCACCACGGCCGCCCCGCTCACCCGCGCATCGGTGGTCTTGAGCTCCATGCTTCGAATGTCCGTCCCGGTGGAACTCACCGCCGCCGCGACGTCCGCGTACAGCCCACGACGATCGAATCCATCCAGGCTGAGCCGTACCTCGAACCGCTCCCCGGGCTGCTCCTGCCAATCGATGTCCAGGCGGCGCTCCGGCTCGTGAACGAGCATCAGGAGGTTCGGGCAGTCCCCCCGATGGATGCTGACCCCACGGCCACGCGTCACGTAGCCGACCACCGGGTCACCCGGGACCGGCTGGCAGCAGTGCGCATAGCGCACCATCAGACCGTCGGCCCCCTGGATCCTGATCCCCTTCCCTGTGCCCCGGATGCGGTCGACCAGCCGCTCGATGGCCGTCGGCTTGGGGATGTGCTCCGGACTCTCGGCTTCCGGATAGAGCGCCTTGAGGACCTGCGTCACGTTCAGGTCGCCCTGGCCGAGCGAGGCGATTAGCTGATGCGAGTCGTTGAGACCGAGGGTGGTGGCGCCGGCCTCGAGGCGCGCTTCGTCGAGTTTGGCCAGGCGCCGACGCCGCACCTCGCGCTCCAGGATCTCCCGGCCAATCTTCGCCGAGGATTGCTCTTCCTCCTGCCGGAGCCACTGGCGGATCTTGTGCCGAGCTCGACCGGTCCGGACGTGGGCCAACCAATCCCGGCTGGGGCGCGCGTTCGGCGACGTGAGGATCTCCACGGTCTCCGAGTTCTTCAGCTCCCGGGAGAGTGGCGCGACCTTGCCGTTCACCTTGGCCCCCTGGCAGTGCGTGCCCACCTCGGTGTGCACCGCAAAGGCGAAGTCGATCGGGGTCGCGCCACGGGGCAACTGGATCACGTCGCCCGTCGGCGTGAACAGGAAGATCTCGTCCTGATACAAGTCCAGCTTGAGGAACTCGAGGAACTCCGCCGGATCCTTGGCATCGAGCTGCAGCTCGAGCACCTTCCGGAACCACGAGAGGTGGCGATCGAGTTCATCCGCCGACTTCGACTCCTCCTTGAACCGCCAGTGCGCCGCGATCCCGTAGTCTGCGGTGCGGTGCATGTCCCGCGTGCGAATCTGGATCTCGTACAACTGGCGCCCCGGCCCGAAGATGGTCGTGTGCAAGGACTGGTAGCCGTTGGACTTGGGCTGGGCGATGTAGTCCTTGATGCGCTCCTGTACCGGCGTCCACCCGTCGTGGATGATGCCTAACGTGTGGTAGCAATCCGGCACCGAGTTGACCAACACGCGGATCGCGAGCAGGTCGAAAATCTCCTCGTAGGGCCGCTGGCGCTTGAGCATCTTCTTGTGGATCGACCACAGGTGCTTGGGCCGTCCCGTTACCTCCACCTCGCGTATTCCCGCCTCCCCGAGGGTCCGCTGCAACGGCTCGATGAGCGCCTTGATCAGGGCCTCGCGTTCGCCGCGCTTGGCTTGGACGAGCTTGGCCAGGGCCCGATAGGCCTCGGGCTCCAGGTACTTGAACGCCAGGTCCTCCAGCTCCCACTTCATCTTCGCCATGCCGAAGCGGTGGGCGAGTGGGGCGTACAGGTCCATCGTCTCCTGCGCGATCCGCTCCCGCTTTTCCTCCGCGAGCCAGTCCAGCGTGCGCATGTTGTGGAGTCGATCAGCCAGCTTGATGATGATGACGCGCGCATCCTTGGCGATCGAGACCAGGAGCTTGCGGTAATTCTCGACTTGGCGGTTCTCCGTCGAGTTCATCGGGAGATGGCCGATCTTCGTCAGTCCGTCGACGATCTGCGCGATCTCGGTCCCGAACTCGCGGGCGAGATCTTCGTAGGTGACCTCCGTGTCCTCGATCACGTCGTGTACGAGACCGCTGGCCACAGTCGCCGTATCCAGCTGCAGGTCGGCGAGAATCTTCGCCACCTCCACGCAGTGCGTGACGAACGGGTCTCCGTTCTTGCGCAGCTGGCCGCTGTGGGCACGCGCGCTCAGGTCATAGGCGCGCGCCAGCAGCGCCGTGTCCAGGCGTTCCGGGATAGGCTCACCGGCGGGCCACCAGGGGAGCGGGGGTCGGGTTGGCAGTGTCGACGTCACAGTATCTCTCGGACCTCACCAGAGGGGGCGTCGGTCACTCGGGATGTACCCCGCCTCAAGGAAACTTACGTACCGACCCCGGCCAATCACGACGTGGTCCCGGATTGGCACGCCGATGATATCCCCCGCGGTCAGGAGTCCGTCGGTCACCTCGCGGTCGTCGCGACTCGGCGTCGGGTCGCCCGACGGATGATTGTGCACCAGGACCAGGGAAGCCGCCCGTTCGGCGATGGCCTCCCGGAACACCTCACGCGGATGGACCAGCGAGGTGTTGAGAAGCCCGCGCGTGACGAGGATGTCACGCTGGAACCGGTGCTGGGCGTCGAGGATGGCCACGTGGAACTCCTCGACCGGGAGGTCCTCGAGCCGCGGGCCGTACAGTGCGAAGACGTCGGGCGCTCCACGCACCAGGAATCCTTCCTGCCGGGTTTCCGCGAGCATCCGCCGACCCAGCTCCAGGGCCGCGTGAATGACCGTTGCGCGCGCCGCCCCAATGCCTGCGACCCTCGTGAGCGATGCCACGGGCTGCGAGGCAATGCGTCGCAGGGAGCCGCCGGCGGTCATCAGGATCTCCTGCGCCAACCCGAGCGACGAGCGCTGGCGGTTCCCTGTCCCCAGGAGGATCGCCAGCAGCTCGATGCTCGACAAGCGGCTGGCGCCATGGGAGGTGAGTCGTTCCCGAGGTCGTTCGGTCGCGGGGAGCTCGCGGATGTTGAGCGCGCCGGCGCGGCCCGGCGCGCGGCCCGGCGGAGGCCGCGCGTCTGTCGTGGTCGTTGTCCAGGTCCATGCAACGGGCGATAGGGAGGCCGCAAGATCGCCTCCCCCACGCAGCCCGCTGTCCCTGAATCACTGCACTGGTGTCACCGCGCCGCGAGGTGCCGCGGGCGTTTACGCGCCATGGCACTTCTTGAACTTCTTCCCGGACCCGCACGGACAGGGATCATTCCGTCCCACGCTCGCGTAGTCCACCGGCCCGGCAGGAGCCCCGGCAACCCCTGGCGGCCCCCCCGTCCCCATGTCGTTCAAGGTGCGAGCGCGCCCCGCCCCCACCACGGTCGGGTTGGCGGTACGAGCCACGGGCTTGGCCAGCGCCTCGTCCGCAGCCTCGACCGCGTCCGATGGCTCGGGGGCGGGCGGCTCCTCCGCGATATCCTCCAGGATGCCTAACGCGTTGTAGCGGCGTGTGGGACGATGCGGCCCCTCCGGCTCCACCTGGGGCGGCGGGGGCGGGGCAAAGTCCTGGGGATTGAACATCAACTGCGCCCGAAGGAATCGCTCGGTGAAGGTGCTGTGGATGTCTCCCATCAGGTCCACGAACATCGTGTACGCTTCCTGCTTGTACTCGATGAGGGGATCCTTCTGGCCCCACGAGCGATAGTGGATCGCCCCGCGCAACTGGTCCAGGTCGTAGAGGTGATCCTTCCACTTCTCGTCCAGGACATTGAGCATAACGAGCGACAGCAGGCGAGGCGCAAACCCCTGCCCCTGCTCGTCGGTCACGGCATTGAGGCTGTCCTCCTTGGCCGAGAACGCCGCGCGCGCCGCCTCCGTCGCCGCCTGCACCACACCGTCCACCGTGGTCGGGCGATGGTCGACGACCTCCAGCTCGGGGACCGTCAACAGGTAGTGCATCATCAGGTCCTGACGCAGCAACTCCAGGTCCCACTGCGCCGCGTCTTCGGCATCGGCGAGGGCGGTGGTGATGCGCTTCTCGATGGCCTTCTCGACCATCTTGAGCGCCTCCCCGCGCAGCTCCTCCCCCCCCTCGAGGGCAAACAGGCGCAGCGAGTAGATCACTTCCCGCTGCTGGTTCATCACGTCATCGTACTCCAGCAGCCGCTTCCGTGCCTGGAAATTCTGGAGCTCGACCCGCTTCTGCGCCTGCTCGATCGAGCGCGTGATGAGGGCGTGCGTGAGCACCTCGCCTTCCTTGGCCCCCATGCGGTCCATCAGCCGGCCAATGCGCTCGATGCCCCCAAAGAGCCGCATCAGGTCATCTTCGAGCGACAGGAAGAACTGCGAAGCGCCCGGGTCCCCCTGGCGTCCGGAACGCCCACGCAACTGGCGATCGATCCGCCGCGACTCATGGCGCTCCGACCCGATGATGTGGAGGCCTCCGCACTCGGTGACGTCCACCTTCTTGTCCGGATCGTCCACGTCAATGATCTGCGACGGCTTGGCGTCCTTGACCCCGGTCCCCAGCTTGATGTCCGTGCCGCGGCCCGCCATGTTGGTCGCGATCGTGATCCCGCCGTACTGCCCGGCGTTCGCCACGATCTCCGCCTCGCGCTGGTGGTACTTCGCGTTGAGCACATTGTGGTTCAACCCACCGCGCTTGAACAACCGGGACAGGGTCTCGGAGACCTCCACGGAGACCGTGCCGACGAGCACCGGGTAGCCGAGTTCGTGGAGACGTCGCGTCTCTTCCACGATGGCGTTGTACTTTTCCCGCCGTGTCTTGTAGACGTAGTCCTGGCGATCGTCACGCACGATGGGCCGGTTGGTCGGGATCACCGACACCTCGAGCCCGTAGATCTGGTGAAACTCGTTCTCTTCCGTCTCGGCGGTCCCGGTCATGCCACCGAGCTTCTCGTACATCCGGAAATAATTCTGGATGGTGATCGTGGCGAGGGTCTGCGTCTCCCCCTTGACCTGCACGCCCTCCTTGGCCTCCACCGCCTGGTGGAGTCCTTCGGACCAGCGTCGGCCCGGCATGGTGCGGCCGGTGAACTCATCGACGATCAGGACCTGCCCATCCTGCACGACGTAGTTAACGTCCTTCTCGTACAGCGCATGGGCGCGCAGCAGCTGGTGGATGATGTGGAGCTTCTCGCTCTTGATCGCGAACTCGGCATCCACGGCGCGACGGGCCTCCAACTTCTCCGCCGCCGTCATTTCCGGATCATGCTCGATCCGGTGGACCGCCATCGAGATGTCCGGCAACTCGAACTGGTCGTGGTCCGACGGGCTCAACTCCAGGACGCCGCGCTCAGTCAGGTGCACGGAATGCCCCTTCTCGTCGAGCACGAAAAACAGGTCATCCTCGAGCGTGCGGAACGCCTGCTTGGCCGGCGGCAGCTTGCGGTCCGCGAGGTAGTCGAGTTCCTGCTTGTGCACGAGCTGCTTGACCCCGGTCTCGTTCAACGACTTCATCAGCCGCTTGTTCTTCGGGTCCCCAAGCTGCGCCTTGAACAGGGCGAGCGCCGCCGCGGCGGTGTCACCGGACGCCAGCGCGCGCTCGCCCTGCCCCACCAGTTCGTTCGCGATCTCCGTCTGGCGACGGAACAGGCGGAGCACGGCGTTGTTATGCTGCGCGAAATCCGCGTCGTTCTCGTTGTCGACAGGCTCCGAGATGATGAGGGGCGTGCGCGCCTCGTCAATGAGGACGGAATCCACCTCGTCGACGATGGCGTACCAGTGCTTCCGCTGCACCCGCTGGTCCGGCGACAGGACCATGTTGTCGCGCAGGTAATCGAACCCGAATTCGTTGTTGGTGCCGTAGGTGATGTCGCAGTTGTACGCCGCGCGACGCTCCGGCGTCCCCGGCTCCGTGTCGTCCAGGCAACCCACGGTCAGGCCAAGGTACGAGTACAAATGGCCCATCCATTGCGAGTCACGACGCGCGAGATACGAGTTCACCGTCACCAGGTGGACCCCGCGGCTCGCGAGGGCATTCAGGTAGATCGGCAAGGTGGCGACGAGTGTCTTGCCCTCGCCCGTGGCCATTTCAGCAATGCGCCCGAGGTGCAGCTGGATGCCGCCCATGAGCTGCACGTCGTAGTGCACCATCTCCCAGGGGAGTGGGTGACCCGTCACCATAGCGGTGGTACCGCAGAGCCGACGTGCCGCTTCCCGCGCCGTGGCAAAGGCCTCCGGCAGGATCTCGTCCAGCACCTCGGCGATGAGGTCCCGGAGTTCCTTTTCCACGCCACCACGACCGTCCTGGCCGCCCAGGTCCGTGTCGTACTTCTCGCGCTCCGCTGCGTCCTTCGTCGTCCGCTTGAGCTCCTTTAACGCTTCGACCCGTTCCACAAGGTCACGCGTCCGGTCGGCGAGGATCCCGCGGAATTTCGCGGTCTGACCTCGCAACTCCTCCTCGGAGACGCCCTGCAGCCGGGCGTAGTGCTCGTTGACCGCGTCAACAATGGGCTGCACACGCTTGCGTTCGCGTTCGTGGCGCGTGCCAAACAGCTTGGAGAGGATGCCTTTCATCATGGGAGTGCCGAGTGGTACAGCCCGTGTTCGGTGATGAACCGGGCAACTGCATCAGGAACAAATCCAGTGAGCGGGCGACCGTCGCGCACGCGGTCGCGCACTTCGGTGGACGACACGTCGACGCGACGGGTACGGACTACAACCGGGGCAGGACCGTCGACCGACGCGTGCGCGTGGAACGGGGCCAGGATCGACGCATCGTCGGCCTCGCCTTCCTCGACCGCCCGCCGGAGGATCGCGACCTGGGCGAGCGCCATGATCCGTGCCGGCGCGCGCCACTGGGCGAACGACCGCGCAACATCGGCCCCCACCAGGAACAGACGCGCGTCGTCGGGATATCGCGCCGCCAACTCCTCCATCGTATCGACCGAGTAGCTGGTCCCCCCGCGGTCCACCTCAATGGGCTCCACATCAAAGCGCGGATCGCCGGCCACGGCGCGCCGCACCATCTCGAGCCGAAGCAACGGGTCTACCGTTGGCGTTGCGGCCTTCAGCGGCTGGCGGGCGTTGGGCACGAAGGTCAGGCGATCCAGCCGCAATGCCTCATACGCGTCGGACGCCACCATCAGGTGGCCGACGTGCGGGGGATCGAACGTCCCACCGAAGTAGCCCCGGCGCACGTCAGTGCGTCTCGGGCAGCGACGTCGTATCCGTGGCGGGCCGGGTCGTCGGAACGTCCTTCGGTGGAGCGCCGCAGATGACGGCAACCTCCTTGTCCGTAGGGTACTGTCCGTGGAGCGTCGCGCAGACCTCAGTGCGGTCCTCGCGATATTGGTTCGCTCCATACGCTTCGGCGAGACGCAGCAGCGCCTCACGCGACTTGGCCGTTTGCGGGTGATTCTTGACGACGTCTTTGAAATAAATGATGGCGGAGTCAAACGCCTTCCGCCGGAAGTAGTACAGGCCGCTCTCGTAGTCCTTGGAGGCAAACCACTCCTGGAGCATGCCCATCTGCTTTTCTGCCTGGTCCTTCAGCTCGGAATCCGGGTAGAGCCCGAGCATGGTCTGGTACGCCGACATCGCTTGCTCGCCGTAGTTGGCATCGAGCGAGGGGCGGCGCCAGAGCAATTGGTATTCGTGCGCGGCCTCATACATCGCGTTATCCGCGAGGGAGTCCGTGGCGAACGATTCTGCGAGTCGGTTGTACGCCTGGGCCGCGAGGATGTGGTCCTGTCGGCCGGCATAGGCCTTCGCGAGGTACCAATGTGCCAAGGGCAACAGGGTATCACGGGCCGGCAAATCAAAGGTCAGTTTCTCGAACGCCGAAACGGCGTTGTCCCACTTCCGGCGATTGAATTCCGAGAGGCCACCCTCGAACATCGCCTCGTTGGACCCGAACCGGGACAGCTTGAACCCGCGCCCGCACGCCCCCGAAAGGGCGACCAGGACGAGGAGCAAGCTCAAGCGGTACAGGCGCTTATCGGGCATCGGGAAGTGAGGTACCCACAGTTCTGTGGATCGGTCCCGCAACCGCCGTGAAGGGTTGCCGGGTAGCCGCGAAAGCTAATGGGTGCAGGCCACGCTGCGGCACTGCCGCGACTCACGCACCCACGCAATGGGACCCACCAACGCCCCGTCCCCCCAAGCCCCTTCAGAGAAGACCTCCCGGCCCCCGGGGTCAGCTGGACGCCGTCACCCGAACCCAAGCCACGTACCGTGACGGCTCGACAACCTGATTGGCCACGGGTGCCGGGCGCAGCGCCACCAACTCCACCCGATGCCCCCACCCCTGCCCGGCCCTCGGTTCCATTCCCGTATGCAGGACGAGCATCATCGACGCCGCCCGGCATCCGGCAGCGTAACACGGGGGATGGACGGCTAGCGTCGCGACACCGTCACCCGCCCAAACGCACTGTACGCCAACGGGGCATCGTGAGTCGGCGACCTCGCCGAGCTGCAGGTATACCTCGCCGACCTTCACCACGCGTCCGAAGGGCAGCGGCACCGAATCGGCCGCCTGCACGAGTGTGAACTCCTCCAGGTCGGGGATCCCGGTCGTGGACTGGGTGCCACCACAGGCAAGAAGAGCGCAGAATACGGTGAACGAAAGACGGCGCATGATTGAGTCGGGAAAGGTCACGGATGAGACACCGCCCAGGCCCACACCCCTGATGGACTCAACACGCGCCGAATCGGACGTGTGTCGTTGCCAGATCGGGGTCGTGCTCGCGCCGACTGCTGACGTTGATGCATCGCCGCCGCCTGGTCACGATCCCTGAGACCGGGCGGCACGGCCCACGCCGTCAGGCCACGACACTCCGGAAGTATTCGACCGTCCGACGGACCCCTTCGCGCAGGTCGATCTTCGGCTCCCACCCGAGCATACGGCGCGCACGCGAGATGTCCGGCTGGCGGACCTTGGGATCATCCTCCGGCAGCGGCCGTGAGGCGATCTGGCTCTTTGATCCGGTGATCTCCAGGACGATCTCGGCCAGCTGCCGCACGGTGAACTCGTTCGGGTTGCCGATGTTCGTGGGCTGCGCGTCCCCGTGCATGAAGAGCCGGTAGATCCCATCGACCTCGTCCTCGACGAAGCAGAACGACCGCGTCTGCTGGCCGTCTCCATACATCGTTAGCGGCTCGCCCTTGAGCGCCTGCACGATGAAGTTTGACACCACGCGCCCATCGTTCGGGCGCATGCGCGGCCCGTACGTATTGAAGATGCGAATGATGCGCGTGTCGACGCCGTGCGAACGATGGTACGCCATCGTCATCGCCTCGGCGAACCGCTTGGCCTCGTCGTACACCCCGCGCGGGCCGATCGGGTTCACGTTGCCCCAATAGGACTCCGTCTGCGGGTGCACGAGCGGGTCTCCGTAGACCTCGGAGGTCGACGCGAGGAAGAAACGCGCCCCCTTGGCCTTCGCCAGCCCAAGCGCGTTGTGCGTCCCCAGCGACCCCACCTTGAGCGTCGCGATCGGATGCTCCAGGTAGTCGATCGGCGATGCGGGCGAGGCAAAATGCAGGATGCCATCCAGGTCGCCAGCAACGTACGTGTAGTTCGAGATATTGTGCCGGACGAACGAGAACCGATCGTGCCCGGCCAGGTGCGCGATGTTGTCCGGGTTTCCGGTGATGAAGTTGTCCAACCCGATCACCGTGTGCCCTTCGGCCAGGAACCGGTCACAGAGGTGCGAGCCCAGGAACCCCGCGGCCCCGGTGATCAGGATCCTCATGCGCGCCCCCGTCCAATGGAGTCGTACGTGTAGCCCAGCCCCTGCATCTTCGCGGCACTGTACAGGTTGCGCCCATCGATGACGATCGGCCGACGCAGCGTCGCCTTGATGCGCTGGAAATCCGGGTGGCGGTACTCGTTCCAGTCCGTCACGACCACCAGCGCGTCGGCCCCATCCAGCGCCGCATAATTGGACTCGGCGTAGGTCACCCGGTCGCCCAGCTTGTGCTTTGCCTCGTGCATCGCCGCAGGGTCATGCACGGCCACCGAGGCCCCGTCCGCCAGCAACTGCTCGATGAGGACGAGCGCCGGCGCCTCACGCATGTCATCCGTGTTGGGCTTGAAGGCCAGTCCCCAGACCGCCACCCGCGCGCCCTTCAGCGGTCCGCCAAAGGCCTTGGACAACTTTTCGTACAGCCGCCCCTTCTGACGCTCGTTGGCGTCCTCGACGGCGTCCAACACCGACAAGCTCGCGCCAAACTCCTTCGCGGTCCGCACCAGGGCCTTCACGTCCTTCGGGAAGCACGACCCGCCGTACCCAGGGCCCGGAAACAGGAACGAAGGCCCGATCCGGTTGTCGCTACCAATGCCCTTGCGCACCAGGTCCACATCCGCGCCCACCCGCTCGCAGAGGTTCGCGATCTCGTTCATGAACGAGATGCGCGTGGCGAGCATCGCATTCGCCGCGTACTTCGTCATCTCCGCCGACGCGATGTCCATGAAGATGATCGGCTTCCCCGTGCGTACGAACGGCGCGTACAGCTCGGCCATCACGCTACGCGCATGGTCGGAGTCGACGCCAAGCACCACGCGATCCGGCTTGAGGAAGTCGTCCACCGCCGCCCCTTCCTTGAGGAACTCGGGGTTGGAGCACATGTGGAACGGCAGCTTCGCATGCTGGGCCACCGCGGCCTGCACCTTCGCCGCCGTCCCGACCGGAACGGTCGACTTGGTGACCACCACGACCTCGCGGCCCATGTGCTTGCCGATGCTGTCGGCCACGTTCAGCACATGTCGCAGGTCGGCCGAGCCATCCTCATCAGGGGGTGTTCCGACCGCGATGAAGATCACCTCGGCCGTCTTGATCGCCGCCGCGACCTCGGTCGTGAACCGGAGCCGGCCCTGTTTCTGGTTGCGCTCGACCAGCGCCTCCAGCCCGGGCTCGTAAATGGGGATCTCGTTGCGCAGGAGCATCCCGATCTTGCGCTCATCGACATCCGCGCAGATCACGTCATTGCCAGTCTCGGCCAGGCAGGCCCCCACGACCAGCCCGACGTAGCCCGTTCCCACCACCGTTATGTGCATCAGTTCGCGTCAGTTGAGTTGAGGGCGCCGGGACGGCGTCCTAGAGGGCGGTCGTTGCCGACAACGGCACGACCCTCGCCCGGGAGGGCGAAGTCCGTGCCATGGCGTTCCTCGCATCGACGATCAGGCCCGCATGATCGGCAACAAACTGGTAATCCACCTTCGAGTGGTCGGTCACGACGACCACGGCGTCCGCCGCCCGGAGGCGCTCGGCGCTGAGATCCACCCCGGCGTGCACGGCCCCATGCTCTCGGAACCGGGGCACCCAGGGATCGTGGTACTCGACCACGGCCCCGCGCTCCCCGAGCAGCCTCAGGATCTCCAGGGCCGGGCTCTCGCGCATGTCGTCCACGTCCTTCTTGTAGGCCACTCCCAGCAGGAGGACCCGCGAGCCGTTCACCGCCTTGCGGTCATCGTTCAGCGCCCGAGCGACCTTCCGCACGACATACTCGGGCATCTCCGAATTGATGTCGCTTGCGAGGTCGATGAACCGGGTGCGGTAGTTCAGGGTCCGCATCTTCCACGCGAGGTACAGCGGGTCGAGCGGGATGCAGTGCCCGCCGATTCCAGGCCCCGGCGTGAACTTCATGAAGCCGAAGGGCTTGGTCGCGGCCGCGTCGATGACCTCCCACACATTCACGCCCAGCTTGTCGCAGACAATCGCCATCTCGTTGACCAGCCCGATGTTCACTGCGCGGAAGGTGTTCTCCAGCAGCTTGACCAACTCGGCGACCTCGGCGCTGTCCACCGGCACAACCGTGTCGATGCAAGACCGATAGAGGGCCACGGTGACCTCCGTGCAATCCCGGGTCACGCCACCGACCACTTTGGGGGTGTTCTTGGTGTGGAACTTGGGGTTGCCGGGATCCACCCGTTCCGGCGAGAAGGCCAGGAAGACGTCCTTGCCGACGACGAGCCCTCGATCTTCGATCCGCGGTTGCAGCACCTCGCGCGTGGTCCCTGGATAGGTGGTGCTCTCCAGGACGACCAGCGTCCCGGCACGGGCGTGGCGGGCGATCGCCTCGGACGCGGCCTCGACGAAGCTCATGTCCGGGTCGCGACTCTTCGACAAGGGCGTCGGCACGGCGATGCTGATCGCGTCGCACTCGCGCAGGCGCTCCTCGACCGCCGTCGCCGTGAAGCGCCCCGCGGCGACCTGCGCGGCCACCTCCTCCGACGGAACGTCCTGGATGTGCGACACCCCGGTCATCAGCCGGTCGACCGTGGGCACAGAGACGTCGTAGCCGATCACCCGAAACCCGGCCTTGGCGAACTCCATCGCCAGGGGGAGGCCGACGTACCCCAGCCCCACCACCCCCACGACCGCCGATCGGTCCTGGATCTTCGCTAGCAGTTGATCTTTCATGAGATAAGTGCGGGAATCCCCGACCTTGAAGGACGGGTCAACGCCCGAAAAAGGCACGAACCGTGCCGACGACTTCGTCCAGCTGGGCGGAGGTCAATTCCGGGAAGATCGGGAGCGACAGTACCTCTCGCGCCGCCCGCTCGGACTCCGGGCACTGCCCCTCGCGGTACCCGAGGTAGGCGAAGCACGGCTGCAGGTGCAAGGGGAGCGGGTAGTAGATCGAGGACCCGATCCCGCGCTCCTTGAGGTAGGCCTGCAACTCGTCCCGCCGGGACACCCGGATCGTGTACTGGTTAAAGATCGATTCGTTGGCGGGGTCGACCCAAGGGGTCGTGATTTCCGGAATGTCAGCGAGGTTGGACGTGTAGTAAGCCGCATTGGCCCTCCGCCCGGCGCTCCAATGGGACAGATGGGGCAGTTTGGCGGCGAGCACGGCCGCCTGTAGGGCGTCGAGCCGGGAGTTGAATCCGACCTCGTCGTGGTAGTATGTGCGCGCCCCACCGTGCACCCGCAGGCGGCGGAGGCGTGTCGCGAGGGCATCATCCTGGGTGACCATCATGCCCCCGTCGCCATAACCGCCCAGGTTCTTGGACGGAAAAAACGAAAACGTCCCGATCGTCGCCCCTTCCCCGGCCATGACCTTGCGACCGTCGATCATCCGCGACGCGCCAATCGTCTGCGCGGCGTCCTCGATCATGGGAAGGTTCGGCAACAGTCCGCGCACGGCCTCGATCGGCGCCATCTGGCCAAAGAGGTCCACGGGGATCACAGCCCGCGTGCGTGGGGTCACCGCAGCGGCGGCCGCTGCCGGGGCGATGTTGAACGAGCGGGGTTCGATGTCGACGAACACCGGCGTTGCCCCCACGTTGTGGATCGTCCCCGCCGTGGCAAAGAAGGTGAACGGCGTGGTGATGACCTCGTCCCCACGCCCGATGTCCAGGGCGCGCAGCGCGAGCAGGATAGCATCGGTACCATTCGCACAACCGATCGCGTGCCGCGTGTGCGACATCTCGGCCACCATCCGTTCCAGCCGCTCGACCGGTTCGCCGAGGATAAACAGCTGGTCATCGATCACGCGCGTCACGGCCGCGATCATCTCGTCGCGAATGGTGGCGTGTTGAGCCTTGAGGTCGAGCAGCGGGACGGGCATGGTAGCAAACTCCAGGAAACAGGGCGGCGGTGGTTACACCGTCGCCCGTAGCGGCAGGGGGACTTCGCGTCCGGTCTTGGCGGACTCGTAAATCCCGAGAATGAGTTCAAGCGATTTGCGGCCGGCACGTCCGTCGGTGTCGGGCTGGGCCTCCCCACGGAGCACCGCCAGCACGTTGCGATAGTACCCCTCATGGCCGTGGCCATAGACCGACGGCGGGGTGTAACTCGTGCTCTCGATCGCCTTGTCATCGTCGTCGTAATCGGCGAACTGCCAGGTCTCGACCTTGTTGACGGCTGTGCCGGCAATCTTCACGGTGCCGGTCTCGCCCATGATCGTGATCGAACCCTCGAGGTTCTTCGGGTAGGTCAACATTGTCACCTCGATCACGCCCAGCGCGCCGTTCCGGAACTTCAGGACCGCGATCCCGGAATCCTCGGTCTCGATGCGACGCGCCAGGGTGGCGGTCTTGGCCATCACCGACTCCACCGGCCCGACGAGCCACTGGATGAGGTCGACGTAGTGCGAGGCCTGGTTCATGAACGCCCCGCCGTCGAACTCCCACGTGCCGCGCCACGGCGCCTGGTCGTAGTACTCCTGCGGACGCGTCCATCGCACTGTCGTGTTCGCCATGTAGATGCGACCAAAACGTCCCTTGTCGATCGCACGCTTGAGAACCTGGATTGGTGGGTTGAGCCGGTTCTGCTTGACCACGAACAGCTGGACCCCCGCACGGTCGCACGCGTGCACGAGTTCATCCGCCGTGGTCAGCGAGATCGCCATCGGCTTCTCGCATACCACGTGCTTGCCGGCCCGGGCGACCTCGACCCCATGGTCCGGGTGCAGGCCGGACGGCGTGCAGACCGCGACCACGTCGAGCGGCGCCACCTCGAGCATCCTGGCCAGCGATGTGAACGCCGGGACTCCCAGGCGGGTGGCGGCCTCCTGCGCTCGCTCCTCGACCACGTCGCACACCGCCGTTAGTTCGAAACCCTCGATCTTGGCGATGGCATCGAAGTGATTGCGGCTGATGCGCCCACACCCGACCACCCCGATCCGGTACCGGTTCATCGCTCTCCCTCCGGGGTCAACCGCTGTCCGTCCAGCCGATACCGCGACTCACACGTGCCACAGGTCAGGATGCGCGACGGCGCGTCGGCACCCGACACGGGCGCCGGCAAGCGCTCCCCACAGTGGCACGCCCACCCCACCTGGCGCGCCGGCACACCGATCACCAGCGCGTACGCCGGCACGTCTCGCGTGACCACCGCGCCTGCCCCAACGAATGCATACCGCCCCAACTCCACGCCGGACACGATTGTTGCGTTCGCCCCGATGCTGGCGCCCCGACGGACGACCGTCGGGCGATACTCATGCTTGCGCGACACATGGGCGCGCGGGTTCACCACGTTGGTAAACACCATGGACGGCCCGCAAAACACGTCATCCTCGAGCTCCACCCCCTCGTAGACGGAGACGTTGTTCTGGATCTTCACGTTGTTGCCGATGCGCACCCGCGGCATCACCACCACGTTCTGCCCGAGGCTGCACCCTGCCCCGATCACCGCACCGGGATTCACGTGGCAGAAGTGCCAGATGCGCGTCCCGTCCCCGACCTCCGCGCCCTCATCGACGAACGCCGAGGGATGAATGAACGTCGCCGTCATCCGGCGGCCCCGAGTTCATCACGGAGCATGCCGTGCCATTCCTGCAGCGATCGCACCGTGGGCTTGCGCGAACGCAGGGCCAGGATCGCGTCACCGGCCGCCGCGGCCGCCGACAGGGTCGTCGTATACGAGATCCCATGGGCAATCGCCGTCTGGCGCAACCGGTAGTCGTCGTGCTGCGCGAACTTCCCCAGCGGGGTGTTGATCAGCAGCCGCACCTCGCCGTTCAGCATGAGGTCGACCCCGTTCGGTCGCCCCTCATGCAACTTCTGCACGGTCCGCGTCGGAACGCCGAGGCCGCGGAGGTAACGCGCCGTGCCCTCCGTGGCATACAGCACGAATCCCATCTCGTGAAATCGCCGGGCGATCGGCGTGACCGATGGTTTGTCTCCGTCATTCACGGTCACGAACACGGCGCCCTCAAGAGGCAACGCATTGTCGGCCGCCAGCTGCGCCTTGGCGTACGCACTCCCGAACGAGTCGGCGATCCCCATGACCTCGCCGGTGGAGCGCATCTCGGGCCCCAGCAACGGGTCAAACCCCTGGAACTTGGTGAAGGGGAAGACCGCCTCCTTCACGGACACGTACGACGGCACGATCTCCTCGGTGAAGCCGATCTGCTCCAGGGTCTCCCCGGCCATGCACCGCGCCGCCACGGACGCCAGCGGCACACCAATCGCCTTGGAGACAAACGGAATCGTGCGACTGCCGCGCGGGTTGACTTCCAGCACGTAGACCACGCCGTCCTTCACCGCAAACTGCACATTCATCAGGCCGACCACTCCCAGCTCCCGCGCCATCGCGATCGCATGGGCCTTCATGACGGCAATGTCCTCCTCGCGCACGAGGTATGGGGGCAGCACGCAGGCCGAGTCTCCGGAGTGGAATCCCGGCGTCCTCGATGTGCTGCATCACGCCACCAATCACGACCTGCGTCCCGTCGGAGATGCAGTCCACGTCCGCCTCGAAGGCGTCCTCGAGGAACCGATCGATCAACACCGGCCGGTCCTCGCTCACCCGCGCCGCCGTCTCGAAGTACCCCCGCATCGACGCCTCGTCATAGACGATCTGCATCGCCCGGCCGCCCAGCACGTACGAGGGACGGACCAGCACCGGGTACCCGATCCGGCCGGCGATCGCCGCCGCCTCCTCAACACTCACGGCCGTCCCGTTCTCCGGCTGCCGGATCCCCAGCTTGCGGGCCACCGCATCAAAACGCTTGCGATCCTCGGCAATGTCGATGGCGTCCGGGGGCGTGCCCAGGATGCGGACGCCCGCGGCCTCTAGCCCCTTCGTCAGCTTGAGGGGCGTCTGCCCCCCCAGCTGGACGATCACGCCCTCGGGCTTCTCGCGGTCCACCACCTCAAGGACATCCTCGAGGGTCAGCGGCTCGAAGTACAGCTTGTCCGCCGTGTCGTAGTCGGTGGAGACGGTCTCGGGATTCGAGTTGATCATGATCGTCTCGATCCCCTGATCGCGCAGGGCCATCACGGCCCGCACGCACATGTAGTCGAACTCCACCCCCTGCCCGATGCGGTTGGGCCCGGAGCCGAGGATGACAATCGACCGCCGTCCCGTGCGGGGCGCCTCGCTCTCCTCGTCGTAGTTGGAGTAGAGGTAGGGCGTCGTGGACGGAAACTCGCCGGCGCACGTGTCCACCATCTTGTAGGACGGCCGGATGCCAGCCTTCCAGCGCGCCGCACGCACCGCCGCCTCGCCCTCGCCCCGCAACGCACCGAGCTGCGCATCTGAGAAACCCATCCGCTTCATCGCCAGGAGGTCATCGGCAGTGGGCGCGGCCAGGTCACGGTACCACCGCTCGGCGTCGACCAGCTCGCGCATTTGCGCGAGGAACCAGGGATCGATCGCGGTGAGGCGGAACAACTCCTCGTCCGTCATCCCCGCAAGCATCCCGCGCTTCAGCTGGAAGATCCGCTCCGGCGTCGGCTGCCGCAGCGCGGCGCGCAGCGCCTCGATCGAATCATCCGGCAGGCGGTCGTCCACGAGGCGCGAGCCGATGTCCCAGCCCGCCCGTCCGGTCTCCAGCGCGCGCAACCCCTTTTGGAAGGCCTCCTTGAACGTCCGTCCGATCGCCATCGACTCGCCCACCGACTTCATCTGGGTCGTGAGCTGCGGACTGACGTTGGGAAACTTCTCGAAGGCGAATCGCGGGCACTTTACCACGACATAGTCGAGCACGGGCTCGAACGAGGCGGGCGTGGACTTGGTGATGTCGTTCTGGATCTCGTCCAGGCGATAGCCCACCGCGAGCTTGGTCCCGAACTTCGCGATCGGGAAACCCGTCGCCTTGGACGCCAGGGCCGAGGACCGCGACACCCGGGGATTCATCTCGATCACCACCATGTCCCCATTGGCGGGGTTGATGGCAAACTGAATATTGCACCCCCCGGCTTCCACGCCAATCTCGCGGATGACCGCACAGGCCGCGTCGCGCATGACCTGGTACTCGCGATCCGTGAGGGTCATCGCCGGCGCTACCGTAATCGAGTCGCCGGTGTGCACCCCCATCGGGTCGATGTTCTCGATCGAGCAGATGATGACCACGTTATCCGCGTGATCGCGCATCACCTCCAGCTCGTATTCCTTCCACCCGAGGAGGGACCGCTCGATCAACACCTGCGAGACCGGCGACGCCGCCAGCCCGCGCCGCACGATGTCCTCGTACTCGGCACGGTTGTAGGCAATCCCGCCCCCCGACCCGCCTAACGTGAAGGCGGGGCGAATGATGGCCGGGTACCCGGTGAAGTCCGCGATCTCCAACGCCTCGTCCCACGTCGTGGCGATCCGGCCCTCCGGGCACTTGAGCCCGATGCGCTGCATCGCCTCGCCAAAATCCTTGCGATCCTCGGCCATCTTGATCGCGCGGGCCTTGGCCCCGATCAGCTCGACCCCATACTTCGCCAGCACCCCGGACTCGCTCAGCTTCATCGCCACGTTCAGCGCCGTTTGTCCACCCATCGTGGGCAGCAGGGCGTCCGGCTTCTCCTTCGCGATCACCAGCTCGACGTACTCCGGGGTCACCGGCTCGACGTACGTCCGGTGCGCAATCTCCGGGTCCGTCATGATCGTCGCCGGATTGGAGTTCACCAGGATGACCTCGTATCCCTCCTCCCGAAGCGCGCGCGCCGCCTGCGTCCCCGAGTAGTCGAACTCAGCGGCCTGGCCGATGACGATCGGGCCAGATCCGATCACGAGAATACGGTGCAGATCGTTACGACGGGGCATGCCGGTGTGATCGCGGGGAAAACGTGATGAAAACGCGCAGGAGGAAAAGTAGCATCCTCACCCCCCGCGCACGTACGCGAGGTCCGCTCGAACCAGGCGCGCCACCATCTCTGGGAAGGACGTGGTCGCGCGCCATCCCAGCGCGCGAGCCGCCTCCGCTGGGTCGGCCAGGAGGCACCGGGGGTCCGCCGCGCGACGTAGACCCTCGTCGCTCCGTACATAGGCCCGGTAGTCGAGGCCTGCCGCAGCAAACGCGTGCTCGCAGAACTGGCGCACGCTGTGAGCGACGCCAGTGCCGATTACGTAGTCACCGGGCGACTCCATCGTCGCCATACGGACGAGGGCGGCCATGTACTCCGGGGCATATCCCCAGTCGCGTTGCGCCTCCAGGTCGCCGAGGGTCAACTCGCTGGCCCTTCCTGCTGCAATCGCGGCGACCCCCAGAGACACCTTTCGCCCCAGAAATCGCGGGTCTCGTCGCTCGCTCTCGTGGTTGTACAGAATCGCCGCCGAGAGGTGTCCCCCCGTCCGCGACCGAAGCTCGCGCAGTTGGTCGAGCGCCTCCGCTTTCCCGCGGCCATACGGGGTGACCGGACAGAGGGGTGTGGACGCGTCCTGCGGCGACGCCGCTGCGCCACCGAAGACCTCGCTCGAACTCGCCAACACGAACCGGGCGCTCGGCGCGTGATGTTGCCAGGCTTCGAGCACGACCGCGGCGGCACGACGATGCGCCTCGACGACCCGTTCGGGCGCCTCGGCGCCCGCGACGAAGGACTCGGCGGCAAGGTGGAAGATGGCCCGGGGGGACGTGTGCGACACCACGACCTGCACCGCCCGCGCGTCGGTCACATCGGCGAGGTGCAGCACGGTCCCGGGCGGCACCTCACGCGGCCGACGGGCAATCCCGTGCACCTCCCACCCGGCATCAAGGAGTTGGTTGGCGAGGTACCACCCGTCCTGCCCGGTGACGCCGGTGATCAGGGCGCAGGGCATCCTGCCTAACACAAAGGGAGCGCCGACGGCGCTCCCTTGAGGGTGACGGGTGCGGAACGTCGGCTCACGCCACGCGTGCGGCCCGCGGTGCACGCTTGACCTTGCCAGCGGCCAGGCAGCGAGTACACACCTTCACCTTGATGATCTTGCCAGCGGACTCGATGCGCACGACCTGGAGGTTGGGCCTCCAGGTGCGGCGGACCTTGTTGTTGGCGTGCGAGACGTTGTTGCCGTACGTCACGCCCTTGCCGCAGGTATAGCAGCGGCTGCGATTGATCTGCATGGGTTACCCTTCCACGAGCTCGATACGCGCCATCTCAGCGCCGTCACCCTTGCGGTGCCCGGTCTTGAGGATGCGCGTGTAGCCGCCGTTGCGCTTGAGGTACTTCGGGCCAATCTCCTGAAAGAGCTTGTCCGCGGTCTCGCGCTTGTGAATGTGACGCCCAGCCAGGCGACGATCGTGCAGCGTGCCAGACTTGGCCTTGGTGATGAGCTTCTCGACAAACGGGCGCAGTTCCTTGGCCTTGGCCTCGGTGGTCTCGATGGCGCCGTGTTCAATCAGCGAGGAGGCGAGGCCGCGCATCAGGGCGGTCTTCTGCTCCGAGGTGCGCCGGAGGGCTCGCCCGGCTTTGCGGTGACGCATGGTTTAGGGCTCCTCTTCGTCGTCAGGGGCGTTGGCGGCCGCGTGACTTGGGGCGGTGCCCCAATCGATAATGCGCACGCCGTCCCCGCCTTCTTCGTATCGCATGCCGAAGTTCAGGCCTTCCTTCTCCAGGAGATCGGCAATCTCCTGGAGCGACTTCTTGCCGAAGTTCTTGACCTGCAGGATCTGGTTCTCGGTCTGCCGCACCAGGTCGCCCATGCTGCGGATGCTCGAGTTCTTGAGGGAGTTGACCGAACGCACGGACAACTCGAGTTCGTCGATCGGTTGCTTGAACAGCGCGGCGAGTCGTGCGCCATCGCTTCCAGCCTCACCACCGCCCAAGGACAGCGGGGCCGAGGTATGGCTGCCGAACGAGACAAAGTACTGGAAGTGAGACTGCGCGAGGGCTGCGGCGTAGGACACCGCTTCCTCCGGCGAGATCGTGCCGTTGGTCTCGACGGTCAAGGTGAGTCGATCGTAGTCGGTGCGCTGTCCGACGCGGGTCTCCGCGACGGTGAAGTTGGCGCGGCGGACCGGGTTGTAGATCGAATCGATGCGCACGAGGTCGATGGGGAGACCACGATCCACCGCGTGGCCATCCGATTCGACGTAGCCGCGCCCCTTGCGGACGTACAGCTCAATGCTGATGTCGCGGCGATCCTGCAGGGTGAGGATGTGGTGCGCGGCATTCACGACGCGAATGCCGCCCGTCTCGTGCGCATCGCCGGCCGTGACGGCACCGGCGCTCGACTTGGAGATGCGGAGCACGCCTTCCTCGACATCGTCGGCCATGGCCAGGACGAGGGTCTTGAGGTTGGCGATGATCTGGTGCACGTCCTCGACGACCCCCTGGATCGTCTGGTGCTCGTGTACGACGCCGTCGATGCGGAAGCCCCAGACGGCGGCGCCGCGGAGGGACGACAGGAGCATCCGGCGCATCGCGTTCCCGAGGGTGTGACCATACCCCCGCTCGAGCGGCTGCAGGATGAACTCGGCCATGTTGGGGTTGTCGTCGCGCCGATGCACCTCCACGAGGTGCGGTCGGACGAGCCCCTTGATATCGATCGCTTGAGCCATGTTGGTGTGTTTCCTCGGATGGTCTCGCCGGCGGTCGCCGACGACGCCTCACCTCGCCCCTGACGCGCGGTGAGTTCGTATGGGAGTCAGGGTCCCGACCTTCACGCGGTCGGGCCGGGCGATCGTGGTACGATCCCCGGCTCGGCCGACTTACTTCGAATACAACTCGACGACCAGCTGCTCCTGGGCCGCGATGGCGATGTTCGGGCGCGTCGGGCGCTCGAGCATGCGACCGCTGTACGAATCCCGGTCCACCGCCAACCACGACGGCGAGCTGCCACGCGCGGAGTGCTCCATCGACTCCTTCACCCACACGTTCTCGCGCGACTTCCCGCGCACCTTGATCTCCTCGCCAGGGACCACGGCATAACTCGGAATATCCACGGACTTCCCGTTGATCTCGATATGCCCATGCCGAATGAGCTGCCGGGCCGCCTTGCGGCTCGAGGCGAAGCCCATGCGATACACCATGTTGTCGAGACGGCTTTCCAGTGCGGCGAGCAGGTTGTGCCCGGTAATGCCTGGCAGTTTCGCCACCTTCTCGAACGTGTTACGGAACTGCTGTTCGCTGACCCCGTAAATGCGCTTGATCTTCTGCTTCTCACGGAGCTGCTTGGAGTACTCAGAGGCCTTGCGGCGGCGCGCCTGCGCCTGGCCATGCTGGCCGGGGGCGTAGGGCCGGCGCTCGACCGGGCACTTCTCGGTGAAACATTTGGTGCCCTTGAGGAACAACTTGGTGCCTTCGCGGCGGCACTGACGGCAGCTGGGTCCGGTGTAACGCATGGCTTAGACCCTCCGACGCTTGGGGGGACGGCAGCCGTTGTGCGGAATCGGGGTCACGTCCTTGATCGACTTGACCTGGAGGCCGGCGGCCGCGAGCGCCTGCACGGCCGACTCACGGCCCGAGCCGGGCCCCTGCACACGAACGTGCACGCGGCGCACACCGGCTGACAGGGCCTCGCGGGCGCACTGCTCGGCGGCGACCGTCGCCGCGAACGGCGTCGACTTCTTGGAGCCCTTGAACCCGGCCTTGCCCGAGGTCCCCCACGAGATGGCATTGCCATGCACGTCGGTGATCGTGACAAGCGTATTGTTGAACGTGGCGTTGACGTGGGCGATTCCTTCCGCCTCCACGACGCGCTTGGTCTTCTTTCCCGTGGCCATACTACTTCGTCACCTTCTTCTTGCCGGCGATGGCGCGACGCGGACCCTTCTTCGTGCGCGCGTTGGTGTGGGTGCGCTGACCGCGCACAGGAAGCCCGCGACGATGACGGATCCCGCGATAGGACCCGATATCCATCAGTCGCTTGATGTTCATCGCGATCTCGGTGCGCAGGGCACCCTCCACGCGATGATCCTTCTCGATTGCCTGACGCAGCTTGTTGACGTCGGCCTCCGTCAGGTCGCGCACACGAAGGTCCGGGCTCACCCCCGCCCGCTCGCAGATGCGCTGCGCCGTCGTCCGGCCGATCCCGAAGATGTACGTCAACCCGATCTCGACGCGCTTCTCGCGCGGAAGGTCTACCCCTGAAATGCGTGCCATATCAGCCCTGCCGCTGCTTGTGCTTAGGGTTGCGCTTGCAAATAATGCGCGTCACCCCGGCACGCTTGACGACCTGACAATGCTCGCAAATGGGCTTCACGCTCGTTCGAACTTTCACCGTCAACACTCCCGTGCGTCCCGCGGGTCAAACTGCCCTGAAAACGGCCAAGACCATCAAAGTACGGGGCTTAGGCCGTCCATGCAAGGCGCGAACGCAGGAGATTTGACCTTATTCGAGCGCCGCGGTCACCCGCCGCATCGCGGCAACCGGGTCTGGTGACGCCGTCACCATCCGCCCAATCACCAGGTACGACGCCCCCGCGGCGGACGCGACCTCCGGCGTCATCACCCGCGCCTGATCGTGGGCCTCCCCCTCCGCAAACCGGATTCCTGGCACCAGCGGGTGGAGTCCCGGGGCTTTCGACCGCACTGCAGCCAGCTCGTGTCCACTACACACAAGGCCATGGGCCCCCGCCCCCTGACACAGTACGGCCAAGCGCGCCACCTCCGCACCAACGTCCGCTATCGGCCGGCCCCACGCCTCGCCAAGTCCGGCCGCGCTGAACGAGGTCAGGACCGTCACCCCCATCACCCGGCACTCACCCGCGGCTTGGACCGCCGCGCTCACCATGGCCGCACCACCGGATGCGTGTACCGTGAGCATGCTGGCTCCGGTCGCCACGGCGGATCGCACGGCCCCGGCGACCGTGTTCGGGATGTCATGGAACTTGAGATCCAAAAACACCTCATGGCCCAGTTCCCTGATTGCCCTCACCACGGCCGGGCCGGCGGCCGTGAACAGCTCACTTCCCACCTTGTAGAACCGGCAGCTGTCACCCAGGCTCCGGACCAGCTGCAGGGCCTCGCTCGACGTCGAATAGTCGAGCGCGACGATCGGGACTGATTTCAATTGGGCCATTCGAGGCTCCCTTTGAGTTCGGAAAGGGCCCGCACGCCGCGATCACGGCACCAGGCATCCACCCCCCTCACCACGGCCTCAGGGACGGACGGATTGCGCAGGGCCGCCGTGCCGATGGCCACCGCGCTCGCCCCAGCCACGATGTATTGCAGCAGGTCCGTCGCGCTCGCCACGCCTCCGGCACCGATGATGGGAACCCCGTGGGCCTTCCAGACCCGCCACGTGGCCAGAACCCCGATCGGCAGAAGCCCGGGACCACTGACCCCTCCCGTGCCAAACCCAACGGCCGGTCGGCGCTTCTCAATGTCGACCACCAGTCCAGGCCACGTGTTCACTACCGTGATCCCGTTGGCACCGGCCTCCAGCGCCACTCCCGCGGCGCGCGCCACGTCCGGCAAGGTCGGTGACAGCTTCACGAAGAGCGGCCGAGCGGTCGCCCCCCTCGCTCGCCTCACTAACTCGGCCAGAGCGGCCGGATCCTGCCCGAACTCCATGCCGCCGGCCTTCACGTTCGGGCAACTCACGTTCAGTTCGTAGCCCTGCATCCCGCCCACCTCGTCGAGCCGCTCGATCACGGCCGCGTAGTCCTCCACCGCATACCCAACCACGTTCACCAGAACCCGGCACCGCATCAGTGAACGTGACAGCCACGGCAGGTGCTCCGCCCGCACCGCCTCTACGCCAGGGTTGGCCAGGCCCACGGCGTTGATCATCCCACCGGGGAACTCGGCCACCCGTGGACGCGGGGCCCCCTTCCGGGGCTCTGGACTCACAGCCTTGGTCGTGATGGCGCCGAGTCGCTCAAGCTGCATGACCCCAGTCAGCTCTTCACCGTACCCCGCCGTTCCGGCCGCGAGGACAACCGGATTCTGGAGGGCGATCCCGGCGAGATCCACCCGCAGGTCCGCGCTCATGCCCCACCCCCGGTGGCACCTTTTCGCTCCAGTCGATCGAGGTACGATACCGTGGCCGTCGCGATGGCATTCCCGAGGGAGCGTTGCCCTTCCGCTGACGCCATCCACGCGGACTCGGCCCGATTGGAGCCGAAGCCCACCTCGATCAAGACCGAGGGCATGAACGCGCGAACCAACACCCGGAATCCCGCCTGCTTGACCCCGCGATTCGGCCCCGGGTGCACCCGACGCAGCGCGGCCTGCACATCTGCGGCCAGGTCGCCCGACTCGCGCAGGAACTCATTCTGCTTCATGTCGTTGAGGATGAAAAGCAGTGGATCGTTGGCGTCGATCTCCTGCTCCCCCTCGTATTTCACTGCTTCGTTTTCGATCTGCTCCACGCGCCGCTCGTCGTCCGTCTTGGCTTCGGAAAGGAAATAGGTCTCGAAGCCGCGCGCCCCGCCCGGGTTCTGCCACCTGGGATTCGCGGCATTCACGTGGATGGAGAGGAACACGCTGGCCTTGGCCTCGTTCGCCATGCGTCCGCGGTCGGCAAGGGCGATCAGGGTGTCCTTGGCCCGCGTCATGACCACCTTGACCCCAAGCCGTTCCAGGGCGGCGCGCACTTCTGCCGCCACACCAAGAGTGATGTCCTTTTCGTGCAGTCTGCGGCCGGCCGTGAGCGGACCGCTCATACCCCGGTCAGGCCCCCCGTGGCCGGCATCCACCACGACGACGCGAGGAACGGGCTGGCGCGGGCGGACGACGGCTGGACGGGCAGGCTCCGGGGTGCGCACCGGAGGTGCGGGCGCCCTGACGGCCATGACCGACCGACGAAGCTCCCCGCGGCTGGCGTCGTAGCGATATCCCAAGGCAACTCGAGGCAGCAGCTCGGTCACCAGGGCGAGCGGCGTCAGCAGCTTTCCCTCGAACAGCGTTGGCGGGGCAGTCAGCGGTTCCGACTTGCCCCTGACCCGCGCGACCGCGATCCCCAAGCTCAGCTCGATGTCGGCACCCCCGACCACCCAGCGATAGCGATCTCCCCCAACACGGACCAGGGCGCCACCTATGGCCTGGAGGCTCTCCTCGAGTCGCAACATGGGCCCGCGCTGGGTCTCGAGGAGCGGGACCGGTGTGGTGAGTTCACCATCGCGCACGACCAGGGAAGCGGGCTGCGCGAGCCACACCGCCAGGACACAGGCGCACCACATCACCGACGCCGGAAGGCGCGCGCCATGTCGCGCTCGGCGTCACGCCGACGGGCATCGTCGCGTTTGTCGTGCATCTTCTTCCCCTTGGCGAGCGCCAGACGGACCTTCGCGCGACCACCCTTGAAGTAGAGCTCCAGCGGGACCAGGGTCAGTCCCTGGCGCTCCACCCCACCGATCAGCTTGCGGATTTCCTTCTTGTGCAGGAGGAGCTTGCGCAGGCGCGTGCTCTCATGCGTGACGTAGCCGCCGTGCGAATACGGCGACACGTTCATGTTCAGGAGGTACACCTCGCCGTCCCGGACCGTGCCATAGGCGTCCGTGATGTTGGCTTTGCCTTCGCGCAGCGCCTTGACCTCACTGCCGGTGAGCACGATGCCGGCCTCCCAGGAGTCGAGCACCTCGTACTCGTGCCGCGCCTGGCGGTTCCGCGCAATACTCTCTGTTCCGGGATCGGGCTTGGGGGACGGCATAGCCAGTGGAAGCTAATCGGGCGCCCCGCCCGACCATGCCCTAACGACTCTGGCGGGCCTTGCACGTTGACTTGGTTGTACGGCTCGGGTTAGGTTCCGCCCCCTTGCCGAAGTGGTGGAATTGGTAGACGCGCTGCGTTCAGGGCGCAGTGGGCGATAGCCCGTGGGGGTTCGAGTCCCCCCTTCGGCACTACCCCTTGGGGGCCCCTTCGGGGGCTGCGGACTGTGGCAGTCGGGGGTCACCGAACGCCGCGCGGAGTGCCTCTTCGGACTCTCGCAGCCAGCGTTCCACGAGAGCAGCCCCTTGGGCCACCGCCTCATGCTCGATCCTGGGACACCCCGAGAGCAGCAACATCGTGCGCGCGACGCGCTCGGCCGGCGAATCCGGCATCCCGCGCAGGGCGATCATTTCGCGGTACGCGGACAGTCGCTCGTTGAATTGACGTTCCGCCATCTTGACCCTGTCGGCGGCCACGTGTCGGTCGGCCTGCATGGCAATCCCGAGCTCTCGGGCGACTGCGGAACCCGTCCGATCATCGAGGGCGTCACGCTGCGCGACCAGCAGACCGAGCGCGCGGCGGAGGTAGCGCAGCTCCCACCCCGCCCGGTCCTGGTCTTCGTGTGTCGCCGCCGAGGCGAGCCACCGAATGTCGACGGCTGCGGGTTCCTCGACCACCCGGGCGACGTATCGCTGGGCGGCGGATGGCCGACTACTGAACAGGCCAAAAAACACTAGCCCACCTGGCCCTGCAGGACCGGCAGGCCAACCCTCCGCCGGACGGCCGGCTCATCGGCGAGCAGGTCCGACAGGCGCACGCTATCGAGTGCGTCGTCGATGCGCCGCTGAAGCATCATCCACACCGGCCGAATGGAGCAGTTTTGCGAATCCGAGCAGCGCTCATCGCCGATCGGGTGGGACACGCAATGCAAGTCGAACGTGGCGAGCTCTGACGCGGCGATGATCTCGCGGACCGTAATCGCCTCCGGCGAACGCGCGAGCGAGTACCCGCCCTTGGCTCCCCGGGTGGAGGCCAGCAACCCAGCGCGCCGGAGCCGGATCAGGATCTGCTCCACGTAGTCCGCGCTTAGCGCCTCACGCGCAGCAAGGTCGCGGCCGGTCACGGGGCCATCCTCGAGGCGTTTGGCCAGGTGCAGGGCACAAATGACCCCGTATTCGGCCCACGTCGTGATACGCATGGTTCCGTTACTGGCGAGGCGTCGGGATCTGGTACGTCGAGATGAACTGAATGGCCCCGCCGTTGATGTCGCGCAGCACCGTGCGGAGGCGCGTCGCGATGAACTCGCGCTTGACGTTGGTCGAATCGGTCCACGCGGGGATCGCCGCCACGGCGATCGAGTCGATCCCGTCGTCGCGGAACGCACAGCGATATTCGCGCGAGATGTTGCCGCTTCCCCCAGCAGGCGCAAAGGTCAGCTGCACGATGAGGGCTGAGGCGGTATCCGCCGCGCGATTCCATCGCAGCTGCATGTACCCGGTCTGGGGCGGGACGAGTGGCTGCAGGGTGAAGGCTTCGGCGGTCTTCGCGCGCAGCTCAACCTGAGGGTAACCGCCAAGCGCGCCGGGAATGGCAATGATGGCCGAGTCACCAGGCGTGTAGGCCACCGTCGTGCCGGACGCCAGGTTGTAGGAGGTGACGCCGCCATTCGAGATGCGCGGGATCGTATTCGCCGTGCCACCCATGGACACCGAGAGCGCGGCCCCGGCGTCCAGGTAGGTCACGCCCGTGAACGAGTTGGTCGGAGGAACGAAGTTCTGGACCGGGAAGCAGGAGTCCGGGCGCAGCCCCGCGCTCGGCACCGTGGATACCTCGCCCCGGAAGAAGACCGCGTTCGGCGCTGTTCGCACCTGGTTGGCGGAATTCTCGACCGCATTGATGTTCACAAAGCCCCACAACAGTTCGTTGGGGCGGAAGGAGAGCGTGGTATCACACGATGCCACCAGGGCAGTCGCGCCCACCACACCAAGCACGCCGAAACGGCGGACACGCAGACCAAGGAGAGTCATCGACGGGTCGGGAGAAGGGTTGTCGTGGGGGGAACGGGAAACATGGCGGGTCGTTACGCTGTGCGGCACCCGCCGGGACGAGCTACGATCGGCGAATGGGACGGGCCAGGCCCGACAGGAACGGATTTGTACCCAGCTCCGCCCCGATGGTGGTAGCAGGCCCATGCCCGGGATACACGACCGTCTCCGGCGGTAGGGTCGCGATGCGTGCGAGCGAGCGCTGCATGTCCTCACCGCTGGACAGCGGAAGGTCGGTCCGGCCGATCGATCCGGCAAAGAGGCAGTCGCCACCAAACGCCACGCCGTGCCCGGCGAGCAACACGTGCCCGGGGGCGTGTCCGGGGACATGCCACACCGTGAAGGTCAGCGTCCCACAGCGCAGCTCGCCGCCCTCTCCCAGGTCGTGGTCCGGTGCCGGGGGGGGATCAAACGGGATGCCGTACATTTTTGCCGCCGCGATGGCGCCGACACCGTACAGCGGCAGGTCGAGGGGATGCAGGTGAATCGGGAGCTGCGGAAAGGCGCGGCGCACCCCGGCAATGGCCCCGACGTGGTCGAGGTGCCCGTGCGTCACCCAAATCGCTTGCAGCGTGCCCCCGCTCCGCTCCGCCATGTGCAGGATGGTCGCCGGATCATCTCCAGGATCGATGAGGACGGCGTGCCCGGTTGCCTCGTCGAGGACGTGATAGGAATTCTCCTGAAACGGCCCCACCACGACGGACGAGATCTTCATGCGTGCTCCGCGCGATCCTTCCGCAAGGCCGTCAGATATTTCTCCGCCGCGACGGCGGCCGTGGTCGCGTCTCCCACGGCGGTGGTGACCTGTCGCGTCAACTGGACCCGGACGTCGCCAGCGGCGAAGAGGCCCGGAATCGACGTTTGCATGTTCCAGTCGGTGACCAGATAGCCCGACGCGTCATGGTCCACGTGATCGGCGATGATCCCGGTATTCGGCTTGAAGCCGATGAAGACGAAGATGCCGGTCGCCGCCAGTGTTGAGCTAGTCCCGGTCTTCACGTGCCGGAGGGACAGGTGGTCAACCAGGCCCTTCTCGTCTGCGTGGATTTCCTCGACGACCGTATCGAAGATCACCTCGATTTTCGGGTTCGCAAAGACGCGCTGCTGAACGATCTTCGAGGCGCGGAACTCCCCGCGCCGATGGATGAGGTACACCTTGCTGCCAAACCGCGTGAGGTAGTCGGCCTCCTCGCAGGCCGCGTCGCCCCCACCGACCACGGCGATGACATGGCCCTTGAAGAACGCCCCGTCACAGACGGCACAATACGACACCCCCTTCCCCGCGTACTCCGCTTCCCCGGGAATCCCGAGCTTGATGGGGGTGCCACCAGCGGTGACGATCACCGTCGGGGAGTGCCAGGTGTCTCCGTTGTCGGCCCGGGTCTCGAAGGTCCCATCCGCAAGCCGTTGGACACGATCCACATTCGCCGTCTGGATCACCGCACCAAACTTCGCGGCATGCGCGGCGAACTTCTGCGCGAGATCCCATCCCTCGACGTGCTCAAATCCGGGGTAGTCCTCGATCATCTCCGTGTTGAGCAACTCGCCCCCGGGCGCCCCGCGCTCCAGGACGACCGTGTTAAGCATGGACCGGCCGGCATAGAGTCCGGCCGTCATGCCGGCTGGGCCGGCGCCGACAACCACAATGTCCACTTCGTGCTGAGCCATGGGCGAGCGCTGCGAATGCGTGATGCCACGGGAAGAACGTCACGGCCCTGGTGCCGAACGTCCGTACGGGAAAGCCAACGATGCGGGGGGAAGTTCCGCTTCAGCGGCGGATGTGCCGCCCGCCGTCGATGAAAAGTACCTGCCCGGTGACGAAGGTGGCATCGAGGAAATATTCGACCGCCTGCACCACATCTCCGGGGGTCCCGTGGCGCCCCAGCGGCGTGGAGGTCGCGAGGCGATCGACCTCGGCCAGATCCATGTCGACGGGCGGCAGCACGACGCCGGGCGCGATGGCGTTCACGCGAACGCGGGGGGCCAGCTGGCTCGCGAGAGCGCGGGTCATGGAGGCCACCCCTGACTTCGCGAGCCCGTGGGGGATGTACGCCGGCCACGTCTCGAAGCCGGCCAGGTCGGACAAGTTGACGATGCTGGCCCCCGCACCCATGACCCGGGCCGCCGCCACGGCGAGAAAGAAGGGGGCACGCAGGTTCACCGCAAAAACCCGATCCCACTGCTCGACCGTGAGGGTGTCGAAGGGGGTGCGCTCGAAGCTCGCCGCGTTGTTCACCAGGAGGTCGAGGCGGCCATAGGCGGCCATGACGGCGGCGACGAGCCGCGCCGGAGCCTCCGCCTCGGCGAGGTCCGCGACGAAGCGTCGAGCCCCACCCCCGAGTTCCGTGACGAGCGCATCCGCCTCCATGCACGACGCCCGACAATGCACCGCGACGTCGTACCCGCGTGACGCGAGGGCGCGCGACATCGCCGCCCCAAGCCGCTGCCCTCCCCCGGTCACCAGTGCGACCGGGCGCCGCTCGCTAGACAGCCGCCGTGCGGCGCTGGCGCACCGCCTCATCCTGGGAATCGAGCCACGCGCCGGGGACCCGCATCGCCCCGATGACGCGCGGCCCTTCCGTGGCCCCATGCGAATCGGAGCCGCCACTCGGCAGCATGCCTAACGACTGCACCCCTTCCAACAGGCGACGGCGATCTTCGGCGCTGTGGCTCGGGTGCAGGACCTCGGCCCCGTCCAGGCCATGCAGCTGGAGCGCCGCGAGGCGAGCCTTGTTACAACCGGCCCCCGGGTGCGCCAGGATCGCGAGGCCGCCATGCGCATGCACCATCGCAATAGCATCCTTCAGCGTCAGGCGCCGCTTCTCCAGGAACGCCGGTCGCCCGGCGCCGAGATAGCGATCAAAGGCGTCGCGCAGGTCTCGCGCCCACCCGTTCTCGACCATGGCCCGCGCCACATGCGGGCGGCCGATGGCGGCGTCCCCCGCGACCTGCAGGACATCGGCGAAGGTGATCTTCACCCCGATCTCGTTGAGGCGGCGCACCATCGCCTGACCGCGCTCGACACGGGCGACACGGAACGCCTCCAGCTCGTGGTGCATCCGGTCGAGGTCGTCCAGGTGCAACCCGAGCAGGTGCACCTCGTCGTCACCCTGGTAGGCGCTCAGCTCCACGCCGGCGATGACGCGCAACCCGGTCCCTGTCGCGGCAGACACGGCCTCCGGCAACCCAGCGACCGTGTCATGGTCCGTGAGAGCGATGGCCGACACGCCCGCCGCCAGGGCGGCACGGACCACCTCGGACGGCGTTTGGCTGCCGTCCGATGCCGTGGAATGCATGTGAAGGTCTACCGTGACGGGCGCAGGGGTGGGCGCCTGCTCCCGGCCATCACTCACGAAGCGTACCCGGCTTCCGGGGAGGTCGCGCTGGCCTGCGACTCGCCAAACAGGCGCTGCAAGTCGGCGTCAGTCAGCTCGGCGAGCGATTGCTCGCGCGAGCGGGCGCCAACCGGCGAATACCGTGTGACCCGTACCTCGCGCTGGCTGCCGGTGCCGCTGACAAACATGAGGCCGAACTCGTCGCGATCGTACTGGGTGACGTACCCCGAGGGGAACACGCTCCAAGTGCGGCCGTCGACAGCAAGGGATCGGGAAGGCATGGGATCAGAACTCCACTTCAGAGAGGATCGGGGCGTCGACGCGGGGGAGTCCCGCGGTGTGGCGCGCGGCCGCAAGCGTCGCCGCGTCGCGCGCCTCCAGAAACTCGATCAGGACACCCGGCAAGGCGGCGTCCTCGAACAACCAGTAATTGCACCCTGCCCCACGCAAGGCCTCGCGACGCCCGCGCAGGTCGTCGAGCACCTCGGCTCGCCGCTCCACGGGAAACTGCAGCGCCTGCGTCACGAGGGCACGGGTCACCGCCCAGCCTCTGGCCAGGTTTCCAGCGTCTGCTTGACGAACGCCATGAACTGGTCGGCGTCGGCACCGTCCACGATCCGGTGATCGAACGAGATCGACAGGTAGGTACAGGTTCGAATGGCAATCGTGTCCTCACCATCGGGCCCAGTGCGCACCTTGGGACGCTTCTCGATCGTGCCAACGCACAGGATGGCCACGGTCGGCTGCGGGATGATCGGTGTGCCCATGACCGACCCGAAGACCCCCGGGTTGGTGATGGTGAAGGTCGCGTCCTGCACGTCCTCCGGCTTGAGGCGCTTGGATCGCGCGCGGGTGGCCAGGTCGTTGATCCCCTTGGTGAGCCCCACGAGGTTCAGCGTGTCCGCCCGCTTGACGACCGGGACGATGAGTCCCCAGTCCATCGCAACAGCAATCCCGATGTTGTACGACTTGCGGAATACGATATCCTGGCCGCGGATCGCGGCGTTGAGCACCGGGAATTTCTGCAACCCCTGCACCACCGCCTGTGTGATGAACGGCAGGTAGGTGAGCTTCTCGCCGTGCTGCTTCTCGAAGTCCGCGCGGAGCGCCGCGCGCACGCGGGACACACGCGTCAGGTCCACCTCGAAGAACGAGGTGACATGCGCGGAGGTGTGCTTCGAGTACACCATGTGCCCGGCCGTCAACCGCCGGATCTTCGACATGGGCTCGACCACGTCCCCCGGCCACGGCTCGACGGCCGGCGGGTCGAAACCGAAGCCACCCGGCGCATAGGACGACGCCATGGGCATCGGGGCGACCACGGACGGGGTGGCCGGACGCGCCGCGCCCGATTCCAGGAAGCCAACGAGGTCCTTTCGCGTAACGCGTCCCGCAACGCCACTCCCGCTCAACGACGACAATTCCACGCCGTGTTCAGCGGCCATCTTGCGCACGAGCGGTGAGGACTTGGACCGGATGCGGTCCTCGAACGACCCGGGTGCTGCGGCGGGCTGGGTGGGGACCGGCACGCTCGGCGCCGCCTGCGCAGGAGAGGCGGGAACGACCGGGGCAGCGACCGCGGCGACGGGAGCGGGGGCGGCCGCCGTCGGAGAGACGGCGACACTCGCGTCGGTCTCCAGGCGCGCGACCACCGTTTGCACCGGAACCGTCTGGCCCTCGATGACCAGGATTTCGGCCAAGGTCCCTGCGGAAGGTGACGGGATCTCCGCGTCGACCTTGTCCGTCGATATCTCGAACAGGGGTTCGTCGCGCTTGACGGCGTCGCCGACCTTCTTGAGCCATCGCGACATCGTCCCTTCCGCGATCGACTCACCCATCTGGGGCATCACGACATCGATTCGAGCCACGTGCTATCCTCTCCCGTTGGATGGCGGCGCTCCGCGCCGCAATCGCCAAAAGACCAGAGCCGGCAGGGATATCGCGCCGACCAAGGCGCCAATCCCCGCATAGAAATACCAGTTGCAGGTCGGCAATCCCTCGCACCCCGGGGAGCGCCGAGCCCCTTCGATCACCTTGCCCAGGAGCACCGCGACCATCGCGCCGCTCCAGGTTCCCACAAACACGGAAAAACAACCGATCCCCACGCGCCGCCCGAGGGCGACGTCCTTGTCATCCGTCCCCGCCGTCGACCCCACGGTCAGTACGCCGCGACCCACCGGGCGGCGCGCACGACATCGCTCGTTTGCGGCAGCACGAAGTCCTCGAGCTGCGGGGCATACGGTAGGGGGATGTCGTGCGCGGTCACCCGCATGATCGGCGCGTCCAGCCAGGCAAAGGACGATTCAGAGATGCGCGCGGTGATCTCGCCAGCAATGCCGCCTGTCCGGGTGTCCTCATGGAGGATGAGCACCCGGTTGGTCTTGCGGACGGTTGCCTGAATGGCCTCGTCGTCGAGCGGGGCGAGGGACCGCAGGTCGAGCACCTCGACCGACATGCCGTCCTCCTGCTCCAATTGTTCCGCCGCTTCCAGTGCCTTCCAGACTGTCGCCGCGTAGGTGATGATCGAGAGATCCTTCCCTTCGCGCGCCACTCGCGCCTTGCCGATCGGCACGGCGCCGTCCCCGGTCGGCAGCTCTCCCTTGATCCGGCGGTAGAGGTACTTGTGCTCGAAGAACAGCACGCAGTCCTCGTCCCGGATCGCCGACTTCATCAGGCCATAGGCGTCCGCCACGGTCGCCGGGTACACCACCTTCAGCCCCGGGGTGTGGATGAACCCCGCCTCGGGGTTCTGGGAGTGGAATGGCCCGCCGCGCACATAGCCGCCGCTCGGCCCCCGCACGACCATGGGGCACGGGAGGAACGCGCGATAGCGGGCAGTCGCGACGTAGTTGGTGAGGATGTCGTACGCGTTGGCGATGAAGTCGATGAACTGCATCTCCACCACCGGGCGCATCCCCATATGGGCCGCGCCAGCGGCGGCTCCCACGATGCCGATTTCCGAGATGGGCGAGTCGATCACGCGTGCGTCGCCGAACTTCGCGGCCAGCCCCTCGGTGACCTTGAACGCCCCACCGAACGCGCCGATATCCTCGCCGATGCAGAAGACGCTCTCATCGCGCGTCATCTCATCGAACAGGGCCTGGCGAATCGCCTCGAGGTAGGTGATCTCGCTCATACGCCCTTCCCCCCCGACTTTGCATCCCAGGTTCCCCATCCTTCGGCGCGTTCATTCCGCTCCACGGCGGCCCGGGTACCCTCCCGGAACCAGAGCGGGGTCTCGGCTGGGGGATCCGCGTAGACGCCACGGAGCGCATCGTGGGGTTCCGGGAACGGCGACTGCTCCGCGATCTCGGTGGCCGCGTCG
The DNA here is from genome assembly GCA_016712265.1 of Gemmatimonadota bacterium. Lineage (NCBI taxonomy): Bacteria > Pseudomonadati > Gemmatimonadota > Gemmatimonadota bacterium. The sequence continues at coordinate 875,674 of JADJRJ010000030.1, forward strand.
ACTTCGTTGCGGACGCGGGCGTCCACCGCATCGAGTTCTGGCGCCGTGAACCCCAGCTCCTTGAGCAAGACGCCGTGGTAGCGGTCGATCGGGTCATTGGTCGCCGCCCACTGCTCGATTTCACCCTCAGGCACGTAGGACTGGTTGTCGTGTTCGGCGTGGCCTTTCCGTCGGTAGGTGATGAGCTCGACCAGCGTGACGCCGCCGCCAGCGCGCGCGTGGTCCACCGCCGCGCGAGTAACGTCGTACACCGCGAGGACGTCGTTGCCATCGGCCTGCAGCCCCTGCACGCCGTATCCCGCGGCCTTGTCCACCATCTGCTTCGCCGCCGTCTGCTTCCAGGTCGGCGTCGAGTAGGCGTACTGGTTGCTTTCGACGACGACGACCAGCGGACAGCGTTGGACGGCCGCGAGGTTGATGCCCTCGTGAAAGGCGCCGGTGGACGTGGCGCCATCCCCCACGTAGACGAGGCCGACGCGATCCTGCCCGCGCATCTTGAACGACAGGGTCACGCCGGCCATCACGGGGACCATGTCGCCTAACGGGGAGATCTGCCCGATAAAGCCACGGTCCAGGTCCCCGAAGTGGATGTTCAGTTCCCGGCCGCCGGTGGGCGAGTCGCCGCGGGCCATGTATTGGCGCAGGATCTCGAGCGGGGTGGCGCCTTTCACGAGCATCGCGCCCATGTTGCGAATGAGCGGCGACATGATGTCTCGTCGCTCGAGGGCAAAGCACGAGCCGACGGCGTCGGCTTCCTGGCCCAGCGACCGGAACAGCCCGCCGACGACCTTGGTCTGGCGATACAGCGCCACGAGCCGTTCTTCGAGGGTGCGCGTCAGGCGCATCCAGTAATACAGCTCCAGCTTCTGTTCGCGCGACAAGAGAGCCGACGGCCGCGTCGAGGCAGCCTTGTTGCGAATGCGCCGATCCACCGCCCCGGGGTCCTGCCGTCCGCCGTCTGCCGCCTGCCGTCTACTGCCCATTCAGTACGCGGCCTCGAGCTGGTGGCGGGCGTCGTCGTGGCGGTGCAGGCTCACGAAGAACTTTTTCACATTCCGGTCGAGCCGACTTTCGCCCATCTGGTCGGTGTGCACCTCAACGAAGGTGTAGTGACCGCCTTCGGGGCGAGCCGACAGGCGCAGGTGCGCGACCACCTCGGGGGTACCCACGACGCCCGAAAAGACGCGTTCGCGCGTGCCGCGCGGGTTGAGTGACAACCCGAGGCCGGTGAAGAAGGTGTCGGCCGCCGCGATCACCTCGGCCGGCGCGAGGTGCGTACGATAGAAATGCCGCATGGGATCAGTCCTTGACCTGCGTGGTGTCGTCGCCCGGCGCCCGCTCGGGGTAGACCTGTTGCATCCAGTCTTGCACCCGCTGCAGAGCCTGTGTGGAGTCGCGCCGGAACTGCAGCCCGACGGCCCAGGACCCGGCGGTCACGAACATGAGGTTGGTGCTATAGGTGCCGATTTCCGGCTCTTTCGTGAACCCGTTGTTGATGCTCTTGCGGTCCTCGTTGGTGGCGAAGATCCGCCCTTCACCCCCTTCGATGGGCTCCCCACTTTCCTTGTCCCGCACCACGACGCGGAACCGGATCGGCTCCAGGGCGCGGGGCGGGACGGGATCCATCCAGACCTGGATGAAGAGGTCCTCGGTATACAGCCGCTGGTGCGGCCGGTCGCCGGTCGGCGCACAGCTCAATGAGAGGAGCGCGAGGGCCGTGGCGACGAGGGGCCTCATGACGCGTAGTACTCCAGGCCAAGGTGGGTGATCTGGTCCTCGCCCATCAAGTGGCGGAGGGTGTTCTTGAGTTTCGTCTGCTGGATGAACAGGTCGTGTTCCGGCTGCAGCCCGGGGGCGGCCATCGGGCTCTTGTAATAGAATGACAGCCATTCCTGGATCCCCTTCATTCCCGCCCGCATGGCGAAATCGGAGAAGAGGGCGAGGTCCAGCACAATCGGCGCGGCGAGGATCGAGTCGCGGCAGAGGAAGTTCACCTTGATCTGCATGGGGTAACCCATCCACCCCACGATGTCGATGTTGTCCCAGCCTTCCTTGTTGTCCCCACGCGGCGGGTAATAGTTGATGCGGACGACGTGCGAGAAGTCCTTGTACAGCTGGGGATAGACCTCGGGCTGCAGGATCGTGTGCAGCACGGAGAGCTTGGACTCCTCCTTGGTCTTGAATGACGCTGGGTCATCCAGCACTTCGCCGTCGCGATTGCCGAGGATGTTCGTCGAATACCAGCCGGCGAGTCCCAGCATGCGCGCCTTGAGCCCCGGGGCGATCACCGTCTTCATCCAGGTCTGACCGGTCTTGAAGTCCTTCCCCGAAATCGGCACCCCGCGTTCATTGGCCAACTGAATGAGCGCCGGCGTATCCACCGCAAGGTTGGGAGCGCCGTTGCAGTACGGGACCCCTTCCATGATGCACGCCCAGGCGTAGAGCATCGACGGGGCGATCTCGTCATCGTTTGCCGCCATCGCCGCCTCGAAGGACGCGATCGTGGCGTGCTGCGGTCCCGGCTTGATGAAGGTCTCGGTCGAGGCACACCACACCGCCACGAGGCGATCGCACTGATGCTTCGCCTTGAAGTCCCGGATGTCCTGGCGCAGCTGCTCGGCCAGATCGCGCTTCGTCGGCCCCGTCTTGACGTTGGTGGTGTTCGTGAGGCGCGTGACGTACTTCGAATCGAAGACCGCCTTCATCGGCACGATCCCCTTGAGGAAGTCGGCCATCGGCGCCAGGTCCTTGTCTTCGAGCACGCCGGCTTTCTTTGCCGCCGTGTAGGCGTCGTCGGCAATCGGGTCCCAGGCGCCGAACACCACGTTCTTCAGGTCATACAGCGGGACAAAGTCCTTGATCAGGGGTGCCCGACCCTCGGTCCGCTTGCCCAACCGAATCGTCGCCATCTGCGTGAGCGAGCCAATCGGCGCGGACAACCCCCGGCGCACACTTTCCACGCCGGCGATGAACGTGGTGGCGACGGCACCGAGCCCCGGGGTAAGGATCCCGAGCTTGCCGGTGGCCGGCTGGATGGAGACGCGAGGTGTTGAGGATGAACCCTGCACGATGGATGGACTCCGAGTTTCGACTAACGAGGGAGAGTCGCCGACACGGCGGCGACAGGAGAAGGCGTCACGGTGGACGCCGAAGATTCCGCGACCCCTTCGGGCAGCTGGCTGGTCACGCGATACACAAACGCAATGCGTTGGATCGCCGTGATCCATGCCGTCACGGAGAGCAGCACGCAAATCCCGATCAGGACCCATCCGTCCAACGCGAGCCCGAAGAACGCCTGGGGTGCGGATAACAGCGTGACACGTTCCGGACGCTGCAGCATTCCCACCTTGGCGTCGATCCCGAGGCTCTCCGCCCGGGCCCGTGTGTAGGACGTCAGGAACGTCCCGATGATCCCCATCAGCAGCACACCCACCATGGGCGTGGACGTCCACGACGGGACGGAATGGTGGACATCGTTCCGCGCGAAGAAGATCACCAGGCCACCCAGCACCGCACCGTCGGCCACCCGGTCGAGGGTCGAATCGTAGAACGCCCCAAACACGGTCGAGCGCCCGGTTCGTCGCGCGACCGTCCCATCCAGGACGTCGCAAATGGCCGTGAGGCCGAGGGTCCATCCGGCAATGGAGATGTGCCCGGTGGCGTAGATCACGCCTGCCGTCATCGCCCACAACGTGCCGATCGTGGTGATGGTGTTCGGGCTGACGCGTCGTTCCACCATCCAGTCGGCGACCGGGGCAATTACGCGCAGGTAACCGCGCTTAATGGCTTCCCAGAATGTGACCATGCACGGGGGAGGACGGGGGGCGATCTGGCCACGCGGCCCCAGGAGCGCGGTGGCGTAGAATCGATAGAAGTCCGTGAAACTACGGGGTTTAGTGCCCTTGAACAACCCGCGGAGCTAGGGTACCCGCCAGTCCACCACACCGGTCAGGGCCACCCCCTCCCGCGTGTACGATCGGCTCCCATCGGCGAGGGCTGCGCGTAGCCGAATGGAGGCCCCGGCCGCGACGCCGTTGACCGCCAGGACCGCGGTGGTGTTCGACGGCACGCTGCCGATCGGGAATTCCGCCCCGCCGGGCGCCGTCACGTAGACAGTCACCGCTTGCGACGCGGTGTTCGTCACCTTGACCGAGCTGGGCGTTGCGCCAGGGTTGGTTGGGGTGGTAACAACCACCTTGCGTGCGCAGGCCTGAGACGCCGCAAGGAGCGCGACGAGGAGGAGCTTTCGCATGGGACTGGGGTGTGGTTTGGGGCCCGACCGATCGGGTCCCAAGTTATACTCTCCCCACCTCCTGCTGCTCCCGGAATCCTCCATCCCATGACACCACGTATCGCGCGTCGTGGCCTGACCCTCGGCTTCCTGCTCCTGGGATGCCGTGCGCCAGCCCAGATCCCCGCGTCACCCGAACTGGCGATGGCCCCGGAGGCTGAGATCGCCGCACGCGGATTGGACGCGGGGCGAGTTCGCACTGCGCTCGATGGGGTGCTCAGCAAGGCGCTGCGAGACTCGGCATTCCCGGGCGCTATCGCCCTGGTGGGCACGCGGCACGGCGTGGTGGCAAGCGCTTCGGTGGGACGTCTCGACTGGCCGGCCTCTGCGGTCCCGGTTGATGCGGGGACCATGTGGGACCTCGCTTCACTCACGAAGGTCGTGGGCCTGACGAGCGCCCTCATGCAGCTGGTGGCCTCCGGCCGGGTGGACCTCGACGCCCCGGTTCAGCGCTACGTCCCCGATTTCGTCGGGGACGGCAAGGAGAGGGTGCGTGTCTCCGACCTGTTGACACACAGCTCGGGGCTCCCCGCGTGGCGGCCGCTGTACAAGGAGAGTGAGACGCGCGACGCCGCCATTCGGCTCGTCCTCGGCACGCCGCTCGAGGTGCCGACCGGCACGCGCATGGTCTACAGCGATCTGGGGGCGATTGTCCTGGGCCAGGTGGTCGAGCGCGTCTCGGGACAGTCGTTCGACAGCTACCTGCAGCGGGAGCTGTTCGGCCCGTTAGGCATGCGGCACACCATGTTTCGCCCACCGCAGGGGATGCGAGGGCATATCGCCCCCACGGAACTGGATCCCTGGCGGCAGCGGCACCTCCTGGGTGAAGTACATGACGAAAATGCCGCACGCCTGGATGGGGTCTCATCACATGCGGGGTTGTTTTCCAGCGCGGCGGACCTCGCCCGGTTCGCGCGCATGCTGCTCGGACACGGCACGTTCGAAGGTCGCCAGGTGCTCGATTCCGCGACAATCGCGCGATTCACACGCCCCTGGAACCGTTCGATTTCCCCGCGTGGCCTGGGTTGGGAAACCGCCACCGGAAGCAACTCGGGGGGCCGCAAGCTGTCGGCGCGGGCGTTCGGCCACACCGGGTTCACTGGCACCTCGATCTGGGTGGATCCGGACAAAGACCTGTTCGTCATCCTGCTGACGAACCGCGTGAACCCGACGCGGGAGAACCGCAAGATCGGTGAGGTTCGGATCGCCCTGGCCGATGCTGTGGCAGACGCCTGGAGCCGCCCCGACCGGTAGTCGGTCGGGGGAACCGGGCGGCAATTCCGGGATACTGTCACGTGCCGGCAGGACCGGGCCTGCTTGTTGCCCTATCCCGGCATCGCTACGTTTCCAACGTCACACGCCCCCGATGGTAAGGAGGACTCGATGAGCACGAATGTTCAGCCCGACGTGATGGTCACCGTCACCCCCGCGGCCGCTACCGAAGTTCGGAAGTTCATGGAAGCCGAGCAGGTCTCGCCGGACGTTGGCGGGCTTCGCGTCAGCGTGCAGCCGGGTGGCTGCAGCGGCTTCAAGTACGGTCTCCTGATCGAGGACCAGCCCGCGGACGACGACTACGTCGTCGCGCAGGAAGGGTTCAAGATGTTCGTGGATCCGTTCTCGGCGCAGTACATCAACCAGGTTGTGATCGACTACACGTCGTCGATGCAGGGTTCCGGCTTCACCTTCAAGAACCCGAACGCGACCGGCGGCTGCGGCTGCGGGTCGTCGTTCTCCGCCTGACGAAGGCGTGAACAACCCGGCGCCAGGCGCCGGCGCAGTCGATCGCACGGCCCGCGAGACCCTTGAGGGTCGCGGGCCGTTGCCTTTTGCGCGCGGAGCCCTCGAACGAATCCCCGTTCGCGTCGTCGACGAGCACGAGGACATCGCGCGCGACGTCGCGCAGCGGATTGCCGCTGTCATGCGCGAGCGCGCCGCCCAAGGACGGCCCTGCGTCCTTGGTCTCGCCACAGGGTCGACACCCATCGGTGTCTACCGTGAGCTGATGCGACTGCATCGGGACGAGGGACTGAGCTTTGCCCACGTGGTCTCGTTCAACCTGGACGAGTACCACCCGATGTCGCCGGACAGTGTGCACTCGTACCACCGGTACATGTGGGAGAATCTGTTTCACCACGTGGACATCCGACCCGAGAACGTCCACATCCCGTCAGGCACGGTGGACGACCTGGGGGTCGAGGCGCACTGCGCCGCATACGAGGCAGCCATACAGGCCGCGGGCGGGATTGACTTCCAGGTGCTCGGGATCGGGAAAACCGGGCACATCGGTTTCAACGAACCCGGATCCAGTGCGGAGAGCCGTACGCGCCTCGTCACCCTCGACCTGGTCACGCGCCGAGATGCGGCCGCGGACTTTTTTGGCGAGGCGAACGTCCCGCGTGAGGCGATCACCATGGGGATCGCGACCATCATGCAGGCCCGAGAAGTGGCGATCCTCGCGACGGGCGAACACAAGGCCAGCATCGTCCGTCGCGCCGTCGAGGGTGCGATCGACACGCAGGTGGCCGCTACGTACCTGCAGCAACACCCGAACTGCACCTTCTACGTGGATCGCGCAGCGGCCGCCGCGCTCACGCGGATCGCGACACCGTGGCTCGTCGGTCCGGTGGAGTGGACGCCGGCGCTGGTGGAGCGCGCCGTGGTGTGGCTCTCCCTCACGTGTGGGCGCGCGATCCTCAAGCTCACCTACCCTGACTACGCCGAGCATCGCCTGACGTCGCTCGTCCTGCGATACGGGTCGGCGGGGGCAGTCAACGGCGAGGTGTTCCAGCGCCTCGGGGCCAAGATCCACGGCCGCTCCAAGCTCCCGCGCGGCCAAAAGGTGCTGTGCTTCTCACCGCACCCCGACGACGACGTCATCTCGATGGGCGGGATCCTGCGGAAGCTGGTGCAGAACGAGAACGTGATCACCGTGGCGTACATGACCAGCGGCAACATCGCCGTCTTTGATCATGACGTGCAGCGATATGTCGACTTCCTCGGGCGTCTGGCCGGCACGGGTCGCCTGAACGCGCGCGAGGTCACCACCCTCCGCGATCGGGTGCTCGCCTTCCTCGGCGCCAAGGCTCCCGGAGACGTGGACAGTACGGACGTGCAGGAGATCAAGCGGCTGATTCGGGAAGCAGAGGCCGTCAGCGGGATCGAGGCGTTAGGCCTCTCGGCGGCGAACGCCACCTTCCTGAACCTCCCCTTCTACCAGACGGGCAAGGTCCGCAAGGACCCGATCGGAGCGACCGACGTACAGATTGTCGCCGACCTGCTGGATCGCGAGGCGCCGGACCACGTCTTTGTCGCCGGCGACCTATCGGATCCGCACGGGACGCACCGGATGTGCAAGGAGGCGATCGATCGCGCGCTGGCGACCCGACGTACCGCCCATCCCGGGCGCCCGTCGCCCACGGTGTGGCTCTATCGCGGGGCCTGGCAGGAGTGGCCCGTGACCGAGGCCAACTACCTCGTGCCGTTGTCGCAGGATGAACTGGACCTCAAGATCCAGGCGATCTTCCGGCACCAGTCACAGAAGGACTCCGCCCCCTTCCCCGGCCAGGACGATCGGGAGTTCTGGCAACGCGTGGAAAGCCGGAACAAGGACACGGCGCGCATTGTCAACGACCTGGGCCTCGCCGAGTATTTCGCCATGGAGGCCTATGTCGTCACGCCGCCGACCGGCTGACCGCACGGCTCGCGCGGCGGCCGCGCGGCGACGCGGCGTGGCCGTCCCATCCCATTCCCACTCCCGATTCCGTACACGATGAGCCAGCAATTCACCCTGCTCGACCTTGTGGTGTTGGTGGCGTACATGGGGATCACGGTGTGGCTCGGCATCTGGCTGGGTCGCGGCCAGAAATCGGCGCGTGACTACTTCGTCGCCGACCGCGCCATTCCCTGGTGGGCGATCCTGTTTTCGGTGGTGGCGACCGAGACCAGCGCCCTCACGTTCATCTCCATTCCCGGGTTGGCCTACCTGGGCGATTTCACCTTCCTCCAGGTCGCCTGCGGGTACCTGGTCGGTCGATTGGTGGTCTCGGCCGTGCTGCTGCCCCGCTACATGCACGGCGAACTCGTCACGGCCTATGCGCTGCTCGAGCGACGTTTCGGTATCGCGACGCGCCGGTTGGCGTCCATCACCTTCATGGTGACGCGCGCGCTCGGCGACTCGGTGCGTGTGTTTGCCACCGCGATCCCGGTGGGCCTCATCATGGGCCCGGTGCTCCCTCCCCATCTGGTGGGGCCCGTCTCGATCCTGATCCTTGGCGCGCTCACGCTGCTCTATACCTACCACGGCGGGATGCGCGCCGTGGTGTGGACCGACGTCATGCAGACGGGGGTCTATGTGTTAGGCGGTGTGGCCGCGTTGTGGCTCCTGGGCCAGGGGGTCGACGGCGGATGGACGGCGATCCTGGCCCGGGCGGGCGAGGCCGGCAAGTTGCGTGTTCTGGACACCGCCCTGGTCATCGACCGGCCGCACACGTTGTGGGCCGGGCTAATCGGCGGGGCGTTCCTGGCCATGGCGTCGCACGGCGCCGACCAGCTCATCGTGCAGCGCCTGCTGGCCGCGAATTCGTTGCGCGATGCCCGCCGCTCGCTGATCGGCTCCGGGATCGCGGTGATCATCCAGTTCGCCATGTTCCTGTTCATCGGCGTTGGGCTCTGGGCGTTTTATGAGGCCCGACAGTTCCCCAAGCCGGATGAGATTTTCCCGACCTTCATCATCGAGGTCATGCCGCCCGGGATAACGGGGCTCGTCGTCGCGGCGATCCTGGCGGCGGCCATGAGTACCGTCTCGGGAAGCATCAACTCGTTGGCGGCAGCGACCACGCACGACATCTACCTCCCGCTGACCGGTCGCAGTGCGGACGATCCTGGCGTGCTCCGTGTCGGCAAGCGGTTCACCCTCGGGTGGGCGGTGATCCTCGTTGGGGGTGCCCTGCTCTACAAGGCACAGGGAACCCCAGTCGTCGTCATTGCGCTGTCCATCGCGTCGTTCACCTATGGCGGCCTGCTCGGGGGCTTTTTCCTGGGCATCTGGTGGCCGCGCGCGCAACAGCGCGATGCCATCACGGGGATGTCGGTGGGGATCGCGTGCATGGCCATCGTGGTCTTCGCAAAACAGCTGGGGGCCGCTTATCCTTCGCTCGCTTCCAGCCTGGGGCCGTTCGCGCGCATCGCGTGGCCCTGGTATGTCCTCATCGGCACTTCCATCACGGTCCTCGTTGGCATGATCAGTTCGTTGACGCACGCGCCAGGTCGGCGCCCATGAGCATGTTTGTCGTCGGTGTGGATGGGGGTGGCAGCCACACGCGCGTTTCGGTGGCGGACGAGGCGGGACACGTCCTCGGCGCGGCCGAGGGCCCGGGGAGCGCGGTTCGCCCCGGGGCAGCGGCCAGCTCCGCGGAAGTCATCGCCGGGGTCGTCCGCGAGGCGCTGGACAAAGCGGGACAGCAGCCGGCTGTGCCCCGCGTACTTTGCGCCGGGGTCGCGGGGGTGGGCCGGGAGCCGGAGCGAGAGGCCCTCACCCAAGCACTGGCGGCGCTTGGGCTGGCCGAACAGGTTGTGGTCTTCTCTGATGCCTTGATCGGCCTCGAGGACGCTTTCGGAACGGGGGCTGGCATTCTCGTGACGGCCGGCACCGGATCAATTGCGTGGGGGCGTGGTCCCACCGGCGCAACGGCGCGCTGTGGCGGCTGGGGCCCCGTGTGCGGCGATGAGGGAAGCGGTGTGTGGCTCGGACGTCGTGCCCTCAGCGTGGTGACGGCGGCCTACGACGGTCGCGAGATGGAGACGGCGCTCACCGGAGCGATCCTCACCGCCACGGAGTGCGGCGACGTATCGGAACTGGTTCCCTGGGCCGCCCATGCGGCGGCCGCAGACCTCGCCGGGTTGGCGCGTGTGGTGCTGCAAGTCGCCCAGGGAGGCGACCTGCGCGCCAACTCCCTCGTGAGCCTCGCGGTCGAGGAGCTGCTGTTGCACGCCCGCACCCTGGCGCGTCAGTTGTTCGTCGACGAACGCGTGGCGATCCCGATGGCGTTAGGCGGTGGGCTGATGACTCGCGGTTCCCTGCTCCGCAAGCGGATGTATGCGCGTCTCAAGACCGCCCTCCCGGGTGCCGCGCTGCGGGATGACGAAGTCGTCCCGGTGCGCGGCGCGGTGGCAGCCGCCCTCCGCGCCGGACGAGCCTCACCGACGACCTAGTCCCCTCCATGGAATTTCTGCAGACCGCCATCGACTACGTCCTGCACCTCGACACACACCTGGCGGCACTGGTCGCGTGGGCGGGGCCATGGACGTACGTCGTGCTGGCCCTGATCATCTTCGCCGAGACCGGCCTCGTGGTGACGCCGTTCCTCCCGGGCGATTCCCTGCTCTTTGCCACCGGCGCCCTGGCCGCCGCGACCGGCACCATGAACGTCTGGTTGCTGCTCGGCCTGCTGATCGTGTGCGCCATCGCCGGTGACGCCGTCAACTACTGGACCGGGACGATCTTTGGAAGTCGGGCGGCCGCTGGCAAGCTGCCGTTCGTGAAGAAGGCGCATATCGACCAGACCCACGAATTCTTCACGCGCCACGGCGGCAAGACGATCTTCCTCGCGCGCTTTGTCCCGATCATCCGCACGTTTGCACCGTTTGTCGCCGGCGCGGGCACGATGTCATACGCACGCTTCGCGATGTGGAACGTGACCGGCGGCATCACCTGGGTCTCGTCGATGCTGCTGTCCGGCTACTTCTTCGGGAACCTGCCGATCGTGAAGGACAACTTCTCGCTGGTGATCCTCGGCATCATCATCGTGTCGATCATTCCCGGGATTGTCGCCATCCTCCAGGAGCGCGCGCGCGTCAAAGCGGGAACTCCATCATGACGTCCCCGCGCTGATACCCCGTCGCCCCGGGGAACGGCACACGCCGGAACCCGGTGCGCTCGTAGAGCCGCAGGGCATCACGCAACACCTCGTCCGACAGCAGGTAGAGTCGAGTCGCCTGCTGTGCGCGCGCAAATTCGATCACGGACCGCACCAGCCACTCCCCGAATCCGCGGCCGCGCCACGCCGGATCGACGGCCATCTTGGACAGTTCGTAGACTCCCGGGCCGTGTCGCATCACCGCGCACGAGCCGACCAGCTGCGCGCCGACCCGGATGAAGAAGATCTCCCCGCCCGGAGCGATCACCTGCCCCTGGACGTCGCGGAAGACCGCTTCATCCTTCGGCTCTACGCGAAAGAACTCCTCCAACCATGCGCGATTGAGGCGCTCGAAGGCCTCTGCATAACCACGCCGAAAGGTCTCGAGGACCGGCGCCTGCTCTTCCCCGTCCAGCTCCAACTCGAAATAGCGTCCTCCGGGAAGGTGCACCGCGCCGTAGGGTGCCCGTTCGACAAACCCATGCCGGCGGTACTGTCGCACGGCTGAGTGCATGAAGGGCAAGGTGTCGAGGCGGAGTCGCACCATCCCCATCCGTCGGGCCTCATCGAGGACGGCTTCGAGCAGCCGGTTCCCAAGGGACATGCCGCGATACCCAGGGGCCACGAACAGCCGCTTCAACTCGCCCACCCCAGGCTCGAGGGTCCGCAACGACGCGGTGCCGCCCGCGAGCCCATTCACGAGCGCCACGAACAGCCGTCCGTCCGGCGGCGCGAAGTCACCGGGGAAATGCTCGATCTCGCCGGCAAACCCCTGGGCATCCAGTGCCGTCTCGTACCCGGGAAACCCGCGAACCCATTCCCCATACGCAAGCACGAGGGCACGAGCGTCGTCGAGCAACGCGCCGTCAGTGACCGCGAGGATCTCGACTTCCTCGGCCTCGTGCATGGCGGGCCCCCTGCTTACGGAAGCTTGTCCACGACCACCCGCCGACCGGTGCGCAGCACCGAGTGTCGGTAGCCGTAGAGGAAGTACACCACGAGCCCGACCGCGAGCCAGATCCCGAAACGGATCCAGGTCACTCTCGGCAACTGCATCATCAGGTACAGGCAGGCGGCCACCGAGATCAGCGGTGTGAACGGCGCCCCCGGAACGCGGAACGGCCGGTGGCGATCTGGCTCCCGGATGCGCAGGACGATGACACCGATCGACACCAGCACGAACGCGAACAGGGTGCCGATGTTCGTGAGGTCGACCACCTCCGCGATGTTCGCGAAGGCGGCGAACGTCGCCACGAAGGTGCCCGTGATGATCGTCCCGACCCAGGGCGTCCGGAAGCGCGGGTGCACCTTGGCCATGAGCGGCGGCAGCAACCCATCCCGCGCCATCGAGAAGAAGATGCGCGGTTGGCCCATCTGGAAGACCAGCAGCACGGATCCCATCGCGATGACGGCACCAAGGGCGATGATGAACCGTGACGCGTTAAGCAACACCGGCGGGCCGTTCGCGAACTGGAGCGCGGTGATCATGGGCTCCGGCGTCCCGAGCTGCTTCCACGGCGCCATCCCCGTGAGCACAGCCGAGAGGATGATGTAAAGCACCGTGCAGATGATAAGCGACATGATGATCCCGAACGGCATGTCGCGGGCCGGGTTCTCCGCCTCCTCTGCTGCCGTGGACACCGCGTCGAACCCGATGTAAGCGAAAAAGATGATCGCCGCTGCCGCGGAGACGCCGGCGAACCCGTTCGGGGCGAATCCACCGTCGACCGGGTTGGTCCAGTTGGAGGGGTTGATCAGGAAGGTGCCCACCGCGATGAAGAACAGGATGATCCCGACCTTGAGGATCACCATCGCGTTATTGAAGTTCGCCGACTCACGGACGCCACGGACGAGGATGATCGTCATCGTGAACACGACCAGGGCCGCAGGCAGGTTCACGATCAGCGGCAGGCTGCCAAGATGCGGCGCACCGGTCCAGGCAGAGGCCAGGAATTGCGTGGGGGCATCCGTCGCCCCGGCCGCCACGGCGTTGAACGCATCGTGTGCGCTGCGATAGTCCGTGCTCAGCCACGCCGGCATACTCAGGCCGAGGTGGGATATCAGCTCGCGGAAGTGCCCCGACCAGCCGATGGCGACGCCGATATTTCCCACCGCGTATTCGACAATCAGGTCCCACCCGATGATCCAGGCGACGAATTCGCCTAACGAAGCATACGAGTACGTGTACGCCGACCCGGCGATCGGGACCATCGCCGCGAACTCGGCGTAACACAACGCGGCGAACCCGCACGCCACCGCGGTGAGCAGGAAGGAGAAGATGATCGCTGGCCCCGCTCCGGGCCGAGCCGCGTCCCCCACGATGGCCGTGCCGGTCGTGGCAAAGATGCCGGCACCAATGGTGGCGCCCACGCCAAGCGCCGTCAGGTGCCACTTGGTGAGAGAGCGCTTGAGCCCAGTACCGTGGGTGACGTCGGCTTCACAGTCGGCGACGGACTTTCGCGCGAAGATGGAATGAGCCAAGGGGAATCAGGTGAGGGGAGCGGCAGACGACAGACGCGAGCGTACCCTTGCCGGCGAGGGAGCGCAAGACGCAACCGAGGCGATGGGACGAAATGCAGGACGCCGGGCCCTCGACCTTCGAGAGCCCGGCGCCTGGTGCTACGGTGCAGCGTCAGCGACTACGCGTGCGTCCTCGCGCCTTCGCTCTGGATGCGCATCCCGTAGAACGAACGGTAGACGAAGTACATGCTGATCACGAGGAACAGTGCCGCGAGGCCGTGCGTGAGCCCCGTCCCCTGCTGCGCCGTGAGGCTCACCGCGAGTTCCACCGCGAGCAATCCAAACAGCGTCGTGAACTTGATGACCGGGTTCAGCGCCACCGACGACGTGTCCTTGAACGGATCGCCGACGGTGTCACCGACCACCGTGGCATCGTGCAGCGGGGTGCCCTTCATCTTCAACTCGGTCTCCACGAGCTTCTTGGCGTTGTCCCAGGCACCGCCGGCGTTGGCCATGAACACGGCCTGGTACAACCCGAACAGGGCGATCGAGACGAGGTAGCCGATGAAGAAGTACGGTTCGACAAAGGCGAAGGCGAGCGTGCTGAAGAAGACGCCGAGGAAGATGTTGAACATGCCGCGCTGGGCGTACACGGTGCAGATCTCCACCACCTTCTTGGAATCTTCCACCGAGGCCTTCTCGACCCCTTCCAGCTTGATGTTCGCCTTGATGAACTCCACCGCGCGGTACGCGCCCGTGGTCACGGCCTGCATGGACGCGCCCGTGAACCAATAGATGATCGCGCCACCGGTGATCAGGCCGAGCAGGAACGGCGGGTGCAGGAGCGACAACTTGGTGACGAACTCCGGCTGCAGGCCCTGCGTGAGCGACACAACGATCGAGAAAATCATGGTCGTCGCGCCAACGACGGCCGTTCCGATCAACACGGGCTTCGCCGTCGCCTTGAAGGTGTTGCCGGCGCCGTCGTTCTCCTCAAGATGCTGCTTGGCTTCCTCGAACTTCGGGTCGAAGCCGAAGTCCTTCTTGATCTCCGCCTCGATTCCGGGGATGTTCTCGATCGTCGAGAGCTCGTACACCGATTGGGCGTTGTCCGTCACCGGACCGTAGGAGTCGACGGCGATGGTGACCGGACCCATCCCAAGGAAGCCGAACGCCACGAGGCCGAACGCGAAGACGGCGGGCGCCAGCATCAGATCGCCGAGCCCCTGCATCGACACCCAGTACGAGATCGCCATCAACAGCATGATCGCGATGCCCAGCCAGTAGGCCGAGAAGTTACCGGCCACCAGGCCGGACAGAATGTTCAGCGATGCCCCGCCCTCGCGAGACGACGCGACCACTTCGCGCACGTGGCCGGACTCGGTCGACGTGAAGACCTTCACGAACTCCGGGATGATCGCGCCTGCGAGCGTGCCGCAGGTGATGATCGCCGAGAGCTTCCACCACAGGGTCGGGTCACCGCCGATGTTGCCGATCAGGAACTTCGACGCGACAAACGTGATGACCACCGAGATGATCGACGTCAGCCACACCAGGCGGGTCAGCGGCGCCTCGAAGTTCATCTTCGACGCGTTCTCGTACTGGCTCTTGGCCATCGCTTCGTTGATGAAGTACGACAGGCCCGAGGCAATGACCATGAACACGCGCATCATGAAGATCCAGACCAGCAACTCCACCTGCACCGCGGGGCTCGTCACCGCGAGGAGGATGAAGGAGATCAGCGCGACGCCGGTCACGCCGTAGGTCTCGAAGCCGTCGGCCGACGGGCCGACGGAGTCACCGGCGTTGTCACCCGTGCAGTCCGCGATGACGCCAGGGTTCCGGGCGTCGTCTTCCTTGATCTTGAAGACGATCTTCATGAGATCGGAGCCGATGTCGGCGATCTTCGTGAAGATACCGCCGGCGATACGCAGTGCCGCGGCACCGAGCGACTCACCGATCGCGAAGCCGATGAAGCAAGCGCCCGCGTAGTCTCCCGGCACGAACAGGAGGATGAAGAGCATCAGAAGCAGCTCGACTGAGATCAGCATCATCCCAATCGACATGCCGGCCTTGAGCGGGATCGCATAACACGGAAACGGCTTGCCCCGCAGCGCCGCGAACGACGTGCGCGAATTGGCGAAGGTGTTCACGCGAATGCCGAACCACGCCACCCCGTACGAACCCGCGATACCGACAAGCGAGAAGAAGAGGATGATGAGGACCTTGGAGATCGGAAACCCGCGAACCTCGGCTCCCGTCACCGGGTCCACCGAGGGCGCCAGCGCGCCGAAATACACCGCCACGATCGCCCCGATAAACAACCAGAGCACCATGATGAACTTGCCTTGGGTCTCCAGGTACGTCCGGCAGGTCGCATAGATCAGCTCGGACACCTCGAGCATCGAGCGGTGCACCGGCATCGCCTTGAGCTGGCTGTAGATCCAGAGCCCGAAGAGGAGGCCGAACACGGAGACCAGGATCCCGCTCATCAGGAGCGTGCGACCATTCGTTCCACCGAAGAAGGTGGCCGTCGAGAGATCAGGGACCTTCAGGTTGGCTTCGCCACCGGGTTGATGCTGCACCGGTCCGGCTTGGACCGCGGCCGGAGCTGCCGCCACCGTGGCGGCGACAGGATCAGGGATCTGCGCCGCTACTGGTGCGGAGCCGACCATGAGCGCCAACCCGAGGGACAGCGCCCTCAGCCAGCGGTGAGACGAGCGAATCGGCATTACACGTTCTCCAGGCAGGGAATTGGGGGCCTGGGTCGCGCGAACGACACTCGACAGACGCGACCCCGCATACGCAGCGAGCGGGCAGTGGGGCCGCCCGCTCGTCATGCCTGGGACTGCACTCCCTCACCTGTGCGAGAAAGGGCTGAGCCCGGGCGGCGAAAAGATACTCGCCACGCCCGTGACTGGCCAGACACAAGCGGGAATTGGACTTACGTGCGGGGCGCCTCGGCCGTCACGATGGCCGTATCCAGCACCGCGCGGCCATTCCCCCGCACCGCGGGACGAAATCGGATCTCGGAGAGCATCTCCCGGACTCGTCGATTGTACCCACCGTCGTTCGAGGGATTGAAGGCGAGCAACCGGGCGTTGCCCAGCGTATCCACCTCGAAGTAGGCAACCATCTTGTACGGCCGGACTTTTCCAGGGACGGGTAGTGGCAGGATGGGGAGGGCCACCACGGTCGGTGGAAAAACCTCGTCGTCGTCGTTGCCATTGCCAGTGCCTGAACCGGTGCCTGACCCACGGCCCGTGCCCACACCGGAGCCAACGCCCCCGCCGGACCCTGGACCGGTCCCCGCGGTGCCATCCTTCCCAGTGCCGCCTCCCGTACCCGGCTGCACACTCGCGGACTGCGAAGCCGTCCCCTTTGAGGTGTCGGCTGCGACCGGCGGTGGCGGTGCAGCCGGCTGCGGCTCCGGCTCCGGCTTCGGAGGCTCAGGCGGCGGAACCTCCGGCTTCGGGACTTCCACCGGGAGGGGTTGAACCGTTGCTGCGGCCGGCGGCTCCGGAATGGAGAAGTAGCGCAGCGACTCCCGGGTCGGCTCGCCGCCTGTGCCGCGGTTTCCCCCGCCGCCGCCACCGGCCCGTCCATCACCCCGCGGCCCCTGCTGCTGGGTGGCATTGATCGACTCGGCGAGCCAAAGAGGCGGCGCGATGACGAGGACGATCAGCAGAATGTGGAGGGCGAGAGACGCAACGGTCGCCTCACGGCGGTTCCGCTCGCGGTCCGGAATGCCGAGCGGAGGCCGATACGACCGGCGCCCCGGTTGAGGGTCGCTGGGCGGGGTCGGATCAGGGACGAAGGTGGATCGCCGAAGAGTCACGGGCGCGGCTGAGTCATGCGCAAAGTTATACGACCCTGAAGGGGAAAGGGTTCATGGCACGAAAAGCCAACGGCGGCCCCCGAACCGGGGCCGCCGTTGGCTTTGAACCGGACGCGCCGTCCCTTACTTGGCTGGCGCGGCTTCTTTTGGCGTTACGCCCAGCACCTTCACGCCATTTCCACGGGCCTGATCCATGGCCCAGATGACGTTCTGGTACTTCACGGTGGGATCACCCTTCACGAACATGATCTTTTCCGGGCGCGGGTCATAGATCGACTTGATGCGCGCGGCCAGGGCGTCCTTGGGGACGTTTTCCTTGTTGATCGCGTACTGGTCGTTCGGGAGGATCTCCATCACGATCTGGTCCGAGACCGCGTTCGCCGGGGCGATCGACGGATTCGGGTCGGGCAACTGCAGGTCCACGGCGCGACGCACGGTCGGCTGCATCACCATGAAGATGATGAGGAGCACGAGCATGACGTCGATCATCGGGACGACGTTGGGCTCATTGGTGAGCCCGCCGCCACCACCTGTACTCATTCCCATGGTCGATGGCCTCCCTATCTCTTGACGTCTTGAGGGTTATCGCCTTCGACCGAGGACGTCGTGCCTGGTCGCTGGTCGGACACGGCGCCGACCACGCGGACGCCCGCCTTGGACGCGATGTCCATGGCGTCGAGGATCTTGCCGTATTCAAGCTCCTTGTGGGCCTTGATGTACAGGATCTTGTCGACGGTTCGCTTGTCGTAGATCGCACGCAGCACGTTGCCGATCTTTTCGTTCTGGTCGGCCCCAGGCTCCGTGAACATGTCGATCGACTTCTTGTTCATGTAATACTTGCCGCTGGCGTCGATGCCGAGCACCTGATCGAGTTCTTCCTCGGGGTGAGCCTTGAGGTTGATCCCTTCCGGGGCAACCGCGGTAAAGCCCGAGGTGATGGCTGGTGTGACCACCATGAAGATGATGAGCAACACCAGCATGACGTCGATCATGGGCACGACATTGGGTTCGGCCTTTACGCCGGACCCGCCGCCGACTGACATACCCATGGGATTCTCCGGTTTAGCGAGGAGGGACTACTGCGAGATCGCGGACGGTCCCTGCGCCTGCGTGTTGAACTCGCGGGTGAAGCGCGAGCGGCCGAACTCACCCGAGACACCCTTGATGAGGTAGTCGATCATTTCCTTCGACGTGTAGGTCATTTCCGCCGAGAGGTTGTCGATCTTGGTCGTGAAGTAGTTGTAGAACCACACGGCCGGGATGGCGACGATGAGACCGAAGCCCGTCGCGATGAGCGCCTCGGCGATACCGGCCGAGATCGCGGCGATACCAGCGCCGCCGGAGGTGGCCATGCCCGTGAAGGCGTTGATGATCCCGAACACCGTGCCGAGCAGACCAACGAACGGCGAGGTCGAACCCACCGTCGCGAGAATGGCCAGACCGCGCTTGAGGGACACCATCTCCATCAGCATTTCACGCTCGACCGCCCGCTCTGCCGTATTGATGTCAGCGACCGTCACCGAGCCGTCCATGATCAGCGGCTTGACTTCAGCAAGGGCACCGCCGAGCACGCGAGCGACGTGCGACTTCTTGTACCCTTCGGCGAGCTTGATGGCTTCGCCGAGGTTGTCTTCTTCCAGGAACTGCGAGAACTCCGGAGCGAACTTCACGGTTTCCTTCTGCGCCTTGCGCAGGCTCCAGAGCTTGCCCATGGCGGTCGAGAGCGACCAGACCGACATGAAGGCCATGACCGCCCACAAGAACTTCCCGAAGAACGGGGTGTGCTGGTAGATGTCCTGCAGATTGATATTCATACGACAGAAACTCCGCGGTGGAGATAGGGTTTACGGTCGACGTGGCTCCCGGCATTCGCCGTGACGTCGCACCACGTCACTTGGCGATGCCGAACGAGAATGGCTGCTGCACGAGCTGACGGACCTTACGTCCCCCAACCTCGGCCGGGATGAACCGCATGCCGGGCAGGGCGTTCTTTACCGCAGTACCAAAGAGGTCATGGGACGCCTTCAGCACCTTGTACGAGGCCATCTCGGCGCGCCCCGTCGTATCCACGACGAACTGCGCCAGCACTTCACCTTCCACGCCAGCCTGACGCAGGATATCCGGATACCGCGGAGCGGCGCTCCCCGGCAGGGCCTGCACGGGCTTCTCCACCTGGAACTCGAAGAACGGCTGGTCGTCCTTCACCAGCGGAGCCGGCTTGCCACCTTCCACACCCGTCGCGCGCCCACCGGCAACACCACGGCCGGAGAAGTCCGCTTCGTCAGTCATCTTCTTTGACAGGTCGATATCCGGGAGCACATCCGGGATTTCAACCGGGGCGGTCAGGATCTGGAAGCCTTTGGGTGGGGGCGGAGCGGCGACAACATCGGGTGGGGGTGGCGGCGGCTCATCCTTGGGAGGAGGGGGTTCATCTTTCTTCACTTCCATGAACTCCACCTTCTCCTGCTTGGGCTTCTCGAACTCCACCGCCGCCTGAGCCGTCGCGTACACCGCGAAGGAAATCATGCCGGCGTGAAGAACGAATGAGGCCATCGTGCCACCCACACTCCGCTGCTTCTTCCGCTTCGACTCCACCAGATTCGCGAACATTGGCATCGTCGGGCGAGACCTCGTCTCAAGGGGACAGGGAGTTCTGGGGCGCGCCAAGATTCTACCGCTCGTGCATGAGGGCGGAATATTCGGTCGATTAATTTTCGATTAGGGCCGAGTTACGAATCGGCTACTGCGTGGCGGATTCAGCGGTTGTTGCCACGGTGGGGAGTGCTCCCGGCGCCGGCGCCCCTCCCGCCCCGTCGGTGCCCGCCGCCGGTGCGCCGTCGGGCGCCACCGGCAGGGTCGCCGTGAACACGCTCCCTCGGTGCAGACGCGACTGCACGGTCAGCTCCCCGCCATGGGCCTGCGCGATCCAATGGCAAATGGCGAGCCCAAGCCCGTTCCCCCCGCGTTCCGTCACGCGGCTGCGGGCGCGATCGGCGCGCCAGAATCGCTCGAACACGTGCGGAAGATCGGCCGCGGAGATCCCAATCCCAGTGTCCTTGACGATGAACTGGGCGGTCTCCCCTTCCCGCTCAAGCGCAAGCTGCACTTTCCCGTTCCGCGGCGTGTACTTCGTCGCATTCTCCGCGAGGTTCAGGAAGAGTTGTCGCAGCCGCAGTCGGTCACCGAGCACCGTGACCTCATCGGCCCGCGGCATCGTGACCGACAACTCGTTAGGCTCCCCGAGGATCACCGCCGTCTCGTACACCTCCTGTGCGATCTCGCGGAGGTCGACGGGCTCCCGGTGCAGGTCAAAGCGACCCTCGTCGGCCCGCGCGAGGGTCAGCAGGGAGTCGACCAGGGCCGCCATGCGAGCCGTTTCCTGCAACGCCTCTTCCAGCGCCACCGCCTGGTCGTTCGCGCTGGTGGACGCGCTCATGGCACGCTCCACGTCGGCCCGAAGGACCGTCAGTGGCGTCTTGAGCTCGTGACTGGCGTCCGCAGTGAACCGGCGAAGTCCGGCGAATGACGTCTCCAGCCGCCCGATCATCGCATTGAGCGTGGTCGTGAGTCTCGACATCTCGTCATCGCGCGAACCGGCGACATCCACGGCCACACGTCGATGCAGGCTGCGCCCGTCGGTGATGGCCTCCACCTCCTGCCGGATCCGATCCACGGGCTCCAACACATTCCCGGCCAGGACCCGGGCGCCCCAGAAGGCCAGCAGGATCACGAAGGGCACGATGATCAGGGCGCTCCCGAGGATCTCCTGCCAAGCGAGGGGCAGCTCGGCGCGAGAGACCCCCACGACGGCGGTGAAGCGCCGCAAGTCCTGCACACCGACGAGTATCCCCTCGTCTCCACGGCGGGTGAAACGCTCCGACCTCAACCCGGCACGCGCGGCGTCTGCCGCGGACAGCAGGGTGCCGACATCGAAGGGCGAGACATCGGCAGGCTCCTCCCCGTCCCGGAACGCCTGCAACACGCCGATGGACGCCGACCGGTAGATCTCGCGCCCATCGGGGCCGTACACCCTGAGGTACCCGGGCTGCGCGTCGAGGAAGTTCTTCAGGACACCGACGGGCGCGACAATGCGTCCTTGGCCGTCGAGTTGGAAGTTCTGGCTTCCGGCATTGCGCACCAGCTGCAGCACCACATCCGCGCGCTGCCGAGCAATCCGCTCCAGGTCGCTGTACACGCCCGTGAGGCGCGCCACCCAGACCGTCGTCGCAAAGGCCGCAACCGCCACCAGGAGCAAGGCGGCGAATCGATTGGCGACTCGGGTGCGGATCGAGGACACGGCGATGGCTGAGGCGATGGAGCAGCGGGCGGACGGCGCACGACCGGCCTGTCGGAGACCACCACACTACTTCACAACGTAGCCAACTCCCCGGACCGTTGTGATGAGCTTCCGGGGGTGCTTCGCGTCGATCTTCTTGCGGAGGTGATTGATCACCACGTCGACGATGTTCGTCCCCGGGTCGAAGTGATACCCCCAGGCGTACTCGGTGATCAGCGTACGGCTCATGACTCGCCCCGCGTGACGCATCAGATACTCTAGAACGGCGAACTCCTTTGGCGTCAACTCGATAGCCTCGCCAGCTCGCGTGACTTCTCGGGTATCTCGATTGACCTCGAGGTCCTCGATGTGGAGGACAGGGCTCGCGAGGGCCCGCGGGCGTCGCGCGAGGGCTTCGACCCGGGCGAGCACCTCTTCAAAGGCAAACGGCTTGGTGACGTAGTCGTCGGCGCCCGCCCGGAGTGTCATCACCTTGGCGTCCACGGCGTCCTGCGCCGTGAGCACGAGTACGGGCCGCTCAAACCCCTTGGCCCGCAAGGTCGAGAGAACGTCGAGGCCGCTCTTGCCGGGGAGGCGCATGTCGAGGATCACCACATCGAACGGCTCGTCCAGCGCCGCGCGTTCACCCGCCTCCCCATCGGTCACCAGGGACACTCCCCACCGCTGCTCTTCAAGACCTCGCTTGATGAAGTTGCCGACGGTGGGGTCGTCCTCGATGACCAGGACTTTCATCTATCTAGTGGGGCGGTGACGTGGGGTCGCTTGAAGCCGTACTGGCGAATCTTCCGGTACAGCGTCTTGGACGATATCCCAAGAACGGCCGCGGCGCGACCCTGGTGCCAGCGCACCCGCTCGAGCACGTAGCGAATGTGGACGCGTTCGAGTTCCTCGAGCGTCGGCACATTGGCCACCAGCTTCTCTTCGGCGGGGGCGTCGAAACGCGATTCGGTGAGGAAGGGGGAGGCCCCGGTGGAGTGCAAGTCGGTCATGGGATTGGTGCTCCCGGGAGGAGGATGCGGAAGGTGGACCCGGCGCCCACGGCGCTATCGACTTCGATGCGCCCGTTGTGGCGTGCGATGATGGAGTGGCAGATGGACAGCCCGAGGCCGGTGCCACGTCCCGGTCCCTTGGTGGTATAAAACGGCTCGAAGATGTGCCGGAGTTCGCCGCGCGCGATGCCTCGACCTTCATCGATGACCTCGACGATGACCGCTTCGTGCGCGGCCTGACCGGCGCGCACGCGAATGGTCACGGTCCCCGACGTCTCCATGGCCTCGGCCGCGTTTTGCAGCAGGGCAATCAGGACCTGTCGGAGGTGCGCGCTCGCGCCCAGCACCTTGGGGACATCCGCGTCCACGAACACCTGCGTCGTGAGGGCGCCGAACGCCGGGAGCGGGCGGAGCACGGCCAGGGCCTGCTCGACGACTGGACCGACCTCCATGGGGACTCGTTCGCCGTCGCCGGTATGGGAGAGATCCAGCAGGCTGCCAATCATGGCGCGACAGCGTCCGATCTCACGCACCGCGGTCCGAGCGGCCTCGGTCGCATGATCAGGGACGGTGGCGCCATCACGCGCCAACTCATCCAGGCTCTGTACGAGGGTCTCCGCGGCCTCCGAGACGGACTGCAGGGGCGGAGAGACATCGGCCATCACCCCGGTGGCGAGCTGGCCGAGCACGGCCAACTGCTCCGTGCGCGAGATCCGCTCACTGGTCGCCGTGACGTCCGTGACGTCCTCGCCAATGGTGATGATGTGCGAAAACGGCTCGCCGTCCGCGGCCTGCATCGGGATCTTGGTGATCCGATACGATCGGGGCTCCCCCGTCGCGCGTGACTCCATGGTGAACTGCTGCATCCGGCCGCTCTGGAACACGTCGTCCAACTCGCGACGGAGCTTCTCAGCTGGCGCGCGGTGCAGGATCTCGAACAGGGTCTTCCCCAAGGCCTGGTCGCGACTCACCCCCTGGGATCCCGCCTCTCGCTTGCGATTCCAGACCGTGATGCGATAGTCCCGGTCCACGACGTAGAGCGACACGGGCAACGAGTCGACGACCTGGTGAATCAACCGTCGTTCCTCGTCGAGTTGGCGCGCCCGCTTGTCCGCTTCGGCCACAAACGCGCGGGACTGCTCTGCCCACGCGAGGGCCGGCGCCAGCATGTTGGCGACTGCCGTGAAGGCCGTCCCCACGTCGGTCGGCACGCCCCCCTCCATGCGTAGGACAAGGGCGCCCAGCCGACGACCGGTGGCCGCGAGACGGCGGACCATCAACGGCCCCATCTCCGCGTCGCCCCCTTCCAGCAAGGGCGCCAGTTCTGCGGCGGGGGTGGACATCGTGCCCGCCCGCGCCGCCGCGACGAGGCCTTGTGGAGTGACTAACCACAAGCTGCATTCCCCCGCGCCTGTCGCCCGCGTGATATGGTCGAGCACCTGCATGCACTTGCGCACAATGTCGCCCTCGGCCGCCAAGGCGGCCGCGACATCAGCCAGCAGGACATGTGGTGCAACGGTGCTGTCGAGTTGAGCTGTAGCCATGTTCCCAGGTCTCCAGAGCCACGAGAAAGCGGCGTGTGGCGCGCCCCCGGTCATGATGACCGATGAGGCTGCCAGGAGGTAACAAACCCGTTCCCACCAGCGGAAACGCCGCGTCCGAGGACTACCGGAGCCCGGAGAGCTGGATCCCGCGCGTGAAGTACTTCTGGGTGGCCAGGAACACGGCGAACACCGGCAGCAAGGCCGTCACCGCGGCGGCCATCTGGTAGGGCCAGTTGGCGTAGTAGAGCCCATGGAATGAGGCAATCCCCACTTCGACGGTCCGCAGGGACATCGACCGGGTCACGACGAGGGGCCAGAGCAGGGCCTTCCACGCGTCGATAAAGGCGAACAGGGCGAAGGTGGCCAGCGCGGGCTTCGCCATGGGCAGGGCGATCCGCGCAAAGATGGTGAACTCCCCTGCCCCGTCGATCCGCGCGGCATCCTCGGTCTCCCGCGGCAGCGAGATGAAGAACTGGCGCATCATGAACACGCCCCACACCGACACCAGTTCGGCGGACACGAGGCCGGCCATGGTGTCGACGGCGCCAAGGGCATCCACCAGGAGGAACCGCGGGATCAGGAGGACGATGCTCGGCACCATGAGCGCCGCCAGATACACCGCGAAGACCGCCCGGGCGCCTGGGAAGCGGAAACGCGCCAGGGCATACCCGCCCATGGCACCGCAGACGAGCTGGCTGGTCACGGTGAACCCCGCCACGATCGCGGAGTTCAGGAAGAACCGGTCGAACGGGAGCGTGGTAAGCGCCTCGCGGAAGTTTGTCCAGCGTGGCGCAGCGGGGACCAACGGTGGCGGATACTGCAGGACCTCGAACTCTCCCATCAGCGCCGTCGACACCATCCAGAGGAAGGGAGCGACCATGAGTACCGCGACGACCACGGCCGCCATCGAGGTCGCGGTGCGCGCCAGGCGGGGGGCGCGGGCGCTACGCGGCATGTTCCACCCGCCTGTTGAGCAGGCGCCACTGCAGCAGCGTGAGCCCAATCAGCAACGCAAAGAGCACCCAGCTCAACGCGGACGCATACCCCATGCGCCGGAACTCCCAGGCGTTCTGGTAGATCTGGTAGACCAGGACGTCTGTGGACCGCGCCGGGCCGCCCTCGGTCATCACGTAGACCAGCGCGAAGACCTGGAATGACCAGATGATCCCCGTCACGAGCAGGTAGAGCGACACCGGACGCAGCAGCGGAACCGTGACGTGCCAGAACCGGGTCCAGGGCCCCGCCCCGTCCAGCCGTGCTGCCTCCAACAGGGTGGCAGGCACCCCCTGCAGCCCGGCCAGGTACACCACCATCTGGTAGCCGAGCTGTACCCAGATGGAGACGACCATGAGGGCCGGCAGCGCCGTGGACGGATCGCCCAGCCAATCGTGGCCCGAGCCCCCCAGGCGTTGCAGCACATGGTTGAGCAGGCCGTAGTCCGCGTGGTAAATCCACTGCCAGACCATGGCAATGGCGACGTACGAGACGATCGCCGGGAGGAACACCATCGCGCGCAACACGCGAATGCCGCGCAGGGGTTGGTTGAGCAGCACGGCCGCGCCCAAGGCGAGCCCCATCGTGACCGGGACGTAAAGCGAGTAGAGCGCCGTGTTCTTCAACGCGTTCCAGAACAGCGGGTCGCGTGCCAGCTCCCGGTAGTTTGCCAGTCCAATGAAGGGCCGGTCGGTCGCCAGCAAGTCCCAGCGGTACATCGAGAGCCACGCGGTAAACACCAACGGTCCGAGGGTGAAGACCAGGAGATGCAACCCACTCGGGGCAAGAAACCCCCATGCCGTGCGCGCCGTGCGCCGGGCGGCGAGTGATTGGCTCGGTGACGCGAGCCAGGCGGTGCCCAGGATGCCCGCCGTGCAGGCCCCCCACACGCCGGCGACCAACAGCGCCATGAGGCGCCCATTCGGCAGGTGGAGCGCCAGGGGATCAAACCGACCCATCGCGGTGGGCGTCGGCAGCCGCAGCGCGACATCCTGGAGGTACCCCCGCACCAGGATCGCCACCACGGCCGTCCCGATCGCCAGCACCGCGACGCCGTCGGCGACGAGGTAGTAGGGCGCCGTCTCCCGGTCGGTCGCGGCGAGACGCATGCCACGGCGCAGCAGGCCTAACGCCAGAAGGCCGGCCCCGACAGCGACGAGCCACACAATCCAGGGAACGTCCACCGGATTGGCTGCGATGACGACGGCACCCACGATGTCCCACGCATCGGCGTCCTTCACGGGCAGGCTGATGAACCGCTGTCGCCAGGTCTGCCAAATCAACACCCGTTCCTCCTCGCGCAGGCGCTCCGCGGCCGAGCCCAGGGGCCGAGCCATCGTGCGCACGACGGTGTTGATGGGGCCGGCCACCGGGACATAGCGCGTCGCCGTGCGTGCCGGGCGATAGGTCGAGTCAAACGAGTCCGCCACGGACCGCGCTTCCTCCAGGGCAAGCGCATTTTCCGCCGCGACGCCCACTCGGTACACGATCGCCAGGACGCCAACGAGCCAGAGCGCACCGAGTAGCGTCCCCCAGCGAACGGCGCGACGTTCCCCCGTCATCGGGCGAGTACCGCATCGAGGCGACGGGCCACGTCCCGCGCCACCTCGCCCACGCTCCGCCCGTGGATGATGACCTGGTCGAGGATGTCGGGAAGCTGGGCCTCGACCTCCCGGAACCGGGCGATGCGCGCCCCCCACGGAGCGCGACCCGACGCGACTTGTCGCACGAAGGCGGCGTCCAGGCCACTCGAGTCGTTGGGAGTCCACGCGTCTTGCACCGACGGCATGGCGGAAAGCTCAAGGCCCGCCTCGAGACGTTCGCGTTGCGCGTCCGGGCCCGCCAGCGCAGCGGCGAGGGCCACCGCCAGCTTGCGATGGGTCGTGTTGCGAGGGACCGACCACCCCGAGGCAAACAGCGGCGTGCCCACCGTCGCGCCTGGTGCCTTGGGCACCGACACCACCCCCAACCGGAGGCGGCCCGCGGCGAGCTGGGGCCGGATATTCGGGATCAACCAGTGTCCACTGGGGAGCAGCGCCAACCGTCCACTGTAGAACAGTCGGCTCTCGTTCCCGGTGACCGCCCGAAAGGCGTTTGGTCGCGGGGCCACGCGGTGCGTGAGCACGAGCGAGGTGAGGAACTCCAACGATGCGATGCTTTTCGGGCTGTCCAGTGCGCCGGAGGCGCGCTGCCCACTCGCGTCGAGGATATCTCCGCCCCCGGACCAGATGAGGGCCTGCCAGGCGTAGAAGGGACGCATCACGGCCGTCCCCCATTGATCCGTCACCCCGTCGCCATCCAGGTCGCGGGTGAGCGCGCGCGCCGTCGTGATGAACTCCTCCCAGCTCCACCCGTCCGTTGGCTCGGGAATTCCCGCCGCCTCGAACAGGGCACGGTTGTAGTAGTACACCACGGGTGAAAATCCCTTGGGAAACGCATAGACCGCCGGGCCGCGCGAAAAGATCTCCAGCACGTTCGGGTAGTAGTCGTCGAGCGAGACGCCCACCCGCGGCGCAAACGGACGGAGGTCCAGCAGCACCGACGCGTCCACGAACGCGGGCACGTCGATGTTGTCGAGCAGGAAGACATCGGGCGGCGCACCGGACGCGATCGACGTGATCACCTTCTCGCGATACTCAGCCTGGTTGGCCACCGGCTCGTTCTCGACGCGTACCCCGGGGTGCGCTTCCTCAAACGCCCGGATCGCCGGCAGGTCCAGCGCGTTCTCGGCCGGGGTTTGCCACGAGGTCATCCGGAGGACCGTGACGGGCGTGTCGGGGCCGCACGCACAAAGTGCGAGCAGCATCCCGACCAGCGGCGACTTCATGCGCGACCCCGACCGGCGAGGCGTCCCGCCACATCAAAGACCAGGGCCTGGCTCGCCTCGACGGACACCGGGACGACCGCGCCAGCGACCACGGTGGCGTGCCCGGGCACGCGGGCGCGCAATTCCGTCCCATCGGCCAGCGCCAGGTGAACAATCGTCTCGGCGCCGAGCGGCTCCACGAGGACCACCGTCGCCTCGATGGCGCTGTCGGCCGGGCCAAGGCGGAGGTGTTCAGGGCGCACCGCGAGGGTGGCGTCGCCAGGGGTCGCATGGACCCCCATCGTCAGCGGCCCAGTGAAGACCTGGCGGCTCCCGAGCCCGTCCACCCGCCCGGGGATGGTGTTGATGAGCGGCGAACCAACAAACTGCGCGGTGAAGAGGGTTGCCGGGGTCCCGTAGACCTCCATCGGGGGGGCGCACTGCTCCAGCTTGCCCTCGTGCATCACCGCCACCCGCTGGGCCATCGACATGGCCTCGACCTGGTCGTGCGTGACGTGGATGATCGTGATCCCGAGGCGCCGATGGAGCCGCACCAGCTCCGCGCGCGTCGCCGCCCGCACCTGGGCATCGAGGTTGGAGAGCGGCTCGTCGAACAGAAAGACCGCCGGCTCGCGCACGAGGGCCCGGGCCAGTGCCACCCGCTGGCGTTGGCCGCCGGAGAGTTCGGCCGGCCGCCGGCTGAGGTACGCAGCGATACCTAACGATTCGGCGACCTCGCGCGCGCGACGGCCGCGCTCGCCCGCGTCCACCTTCCGCATCCGTAGCGGGAACTCGATGTTCTCCTGCACCGTGAAGTGCGGGTACAACGCGTAGTTCTGGAAGACCATCGCCACGTCCCGGTCGCCGGGCGGGAGCTCGGTGACATCCTGCTCGCCGATGAGGACGCGCCCCATCGTGGGCGTCTCCAGCCCGGCGATCATCCGGAGTGCCGTGGTCTTGCCGCAGCCCGACGGCCCGACCAGCACGAGGAACTCGCCTTCCGCGACGTCGATCGACAGCCCGGCCACGGCCGTGCTGCCGTCCGGGAAGCGCTTGACGAGGTGTTGCAGCCGGACGCCGGCCATCTAGCTATTCCCCAGTGCCAACGTGGCCTGGCGCCGCGCGTCGCCTGACGCCCCAAGGTGCACCGCACACGGCGCATCGCTCGCGCGGAGGTGGATCGGGGGCCCTTCCAGGTGCTCGACGACCACCCGGCCTGGTTCCCAGCGAGCCGACCAGCGGGTGAGACCGGTGCGGAGTCCGCGAACCGTCAGGCCGTGCAGCGCCGGCGGGAGCTCCACCCGCAGGTCGCATCCGGCGCCCCAGGGGTGCGGCGCGAGGCCAAGCACGCCGTGCATCATCGGGGAGACCAGGGCCGCCGCCGACCATGCCTGGTCACTGCACACCCCTGCTCCATCGCCGGTCTCACCATGCAACACCTCATCAAAGGCCCCAAGGTTCCGCTGCCCGATCAATCCCGCAATCGTCCCGAGTCGCTCGACGGCTCGATCCCCCTCGCCCGCCACGGCGTCGGCCAGGGCAGCCCACCCGGTGAAGAGCGGCCACACCGCCCCCGAGTGATAACCCTTTGGATCGTACCGCGGGCTGTCGACCGGAATCAACCGCAGCCCCCACGACGACATGAAACGTGGGTGCGCCAGCGCGCGCAGCACCTCATCCCTGCTGGACGAACGATCGACACCGAGCGCAATCGGCACGGCGGCCAGCGCGGTCAGCTCCGACTCGAGCCGACCGGAGGCATCGCGATGCAGTGCCA
This sequence comes from Gemmatimonadota bacterium, assembly GCA_016712265.1. Taxonomy (NCBI): domain Bacteria; kingdom Pseudomonadati; phylum Gemmatimonadota; species Gemmatimonadota bacterium. The sequence continues at coordinate 905,583 of JADJRJ010000030.1, forward strand.
GACGGCCATTCGGCAGGCGAAGCCCTTCCATCGCCGCCACTGCCTTCTGTCGGGAAGCTACCAGCCACGGCACCCACTCCCGATCCACAGCCTGGGCGACCTCCGCGATCCGACCCAGCGCGTCGATCCAGCACGCGGCCACATACGAGGTCACGGATCCGCCGCCCAACGGCCCCATCTCGATCCAGCCGTGGCCAATGCCGTCGTTCTCTGGCAGGCCGTCGTGGTCCCGGTCACACGCCGCCACATACGACACCGCCCGACGCACCGCCGGCCACCACCGTCGCACCGTGTCGACGTCGCCCGTCCAGGCCGCAAACTGGGCGACGGCGCGCACAAACAACGGCGTCGCATCGGCGGCGTCGTAGTGCACCACGCCGCTCATCGACACCTCGTGTGCCACCTTGCCCGTGACATCCGCGGTTGATGCGAGGAGGTCGATCGCCGCTCGGGCCTCTTCGAACATGCCGAGGGCCAGCATCGCGTCGACACACCAGCAGGTGTCGCGGCCGAAGAACCAGGCATAGCCGGGGCGTGAATGATTCCAGCCGGGCCGCGTCGGGGCGTACCCGGCGACGAGACCGTGGCGCCCCTGCAAGTTGCTCGTGAGGAAGTTCGCGAGCCGTGTCCTCGCCCACGCGAATCCTGCGTCAAACACCTGGTCGTCGTGGGCCCATGACGCGCTGCGTGTGCGCAACGACGCCTCGCGCGTGACCTGGCCGTCGACGGCCGCCGCGAGGCCACGAAGGGGGGCGAAGTGTTGGGTGGCGGTGGCGCGCCACGCGAGCCGGAGCGTAACGCCGGGCCGGCCCACCACACGGACCAGGGGCGCGGCATCGTCCGCCTCCACGGTCACCGACTCGACCCCATCCCCAGAAATGCACACGCGATGTTGTCCGTCGCTCCCCGACACGAGGATCGAGTGCCGGTCAGCATCCGCGCGCGTCTCGACACGAAGCGGGCGCAGCGCCCCCGACGGCATCGGCCAGGCGAGGCGAAGTGGGACGCGGAACTCCACGGCGATCGCTTCCTGCGTCGCGGCCACGGGCGAGATCTCATGGTACCAGGCGGCGTCGTGCACATCACCCACCAGCGTCTCCACCCACCGCGTGCCACTCTCCGACTCCAGCCAGCGCCGCAGACGCCCCGCTCACCTCCACCTCGCGCACCGTTACCCCCACCGCTGCTGGCGATGGTCATCCCCCCATCCAGCATGCACAGGGGATGGAGCCACAACTCCCGCACCCCGTCTGACGCGGTCCCGGTCATCAGGCCATGCGGGGTGCCTAACGTTACCGGCCACGACGCGTGAACCTTCGCGCCGGATCGCCGGATCGGCCGAGGGCACGCTGCCCAACGGCGGCAGCGGTCGAGGCGCCGGCACGGGAGCCACCGCGGCATGGTGCCCACTCGCGGCCGGCCACCAGACCCGCCCGGAGGAGCCCCAATCGCGCGTCAACAGGTTGCGCAGCACGGTGTCGCGCTGGGCGTGCAGGAGCGGGTCGCCACTCGTCAGGCACAGATGGGCGCCAACGCAACGGATTGAGCCCTCACCCACGGCATACTCCCACGCCACGACCTCGTCGGCGTCCAGGTGCACGTACGATCGATCCACGCCGATCACCCCACCCTCGGGCCACTGGGGTCGACGGTACCTGGTGCCAGCCACCGCGTCGCCCTCACGCGCCATCCAGGTGAATGTCCCCTGCTGGAGCCCTCCAAACAGCGGATGCGGCCCGTAACCCTGCACGCCACGGATGTGCGGATATCCGGGCCACTCACGAAAGGCCGCGGGCCAGCGTGGGTCCTCCTCGTGCCGCCACCGGGCGGGTCGCGTAAGCTCGGGCGCAGGCCCCGGCGCGCCCAGTCGCTGCGCGATCGGGGTCGCCAGCAGGGTCAGGACGACCGTTCCCCCTCGCGCCACATGCTCGGCGAGCGTGCACTCGAGGTCACCGCCCAACTCGGGCACGCGCGACCCCGCATGCACCCACACCAGCGCGTCCGTATCGATCGCCTGCCCCGGTGAGACGATCTCCACCGACACCCCGTTCGCCGCGCACCAGGCGAGCGCGGCTGCCCCCTCGGCGTCGTTAGGCGGGATCCACAGGGAGACCCGCATCTCGCTACCGCGCGAAGACGATGGGCTCCCCAACGCGCCCAAGGTGTGTCACCTCCCCAAAGGTCGCCGTGAGGAGTCCCCCTTCCCCAAGCACCGTGAGTTCGCGCCCGTCGATGCGCACACCGGTGAGGGCGAAGGACTCCACCGCGCACGGCAGCGGATCGATCGTCACCTGCGCGGCAGAAACGCGCACGCCGGCGACGTACTGGATGATCAGGTCCACCACCCAGGAGTGCTGGTAGTCGTCGATCCCACGGTACACTGACGCCGCACCGGTGTGCGGGTTGTAGTGCTCATAGCAGTTGGGCCGCTGCAGGTCGCCATCGTGGAACATCATGTGGACGAACCGCTGCAGCAGGTGCGCCGCCGCCGCCCGAAGTTCCGGCCGCTCGGGGGTGGCCCACCGCCCCAGGGCCTCGACCAGGTGACTATTGGTCATTGGCCAGACGCGGCCGTTCCACGGACAGACGTGGCGCTTGCCCTTCCATTCGGCGGTGGCCGAGAAGAGGGGGTCGTCGAGGGCCGACGACGGCACCGGATAGTTTGTCCAGAAACGGGCGGGATCGAGCAGGTTCGCCATCAGCCCCGGCAGGTGCTCCTCCGTCGCGAGGTCGGTGAAGTACGGGTAGAAACAGACGGCGGCGGCGACCTCGGTGCGCTGGCCGGTGCGGGGATCAACGTCGGAGAACATCTGCCGGGTGGGATCCCACATCCGCTCCCGCACGGCACGGGCGGTGCGCGCCGCATACCCACCCCAATGGCGCGCTTCCCCCGGCTGCCCGACCCGCGGCGCCAGTCGCTCCAAAGCGCGGAACAGGGCATAGGCATAGACCGTGACATCGATCCCCTTCAGCCGGATCCGGTTCTCCCATCCGTAGGAGTCCGCGCCAGCGTCCACCGCCTGGTAGCGCGACATGTACTCCTGCCCCGTCTCGTACTGGTCCACGACATCGAACATCCCGGTGGAATCCCGGTCGCGGGTGGCCACGAGCCACTCCGCGTGGGCCGACAGGCTGGGATAGAGCTGCGCCGTGAAGTCGTCGTCGGGGCGCAAGCAATCGAGGGCCTCGAAGGCATCGCCCCAGTTCGCATGGTAGAAGTCCGTGCCCTGCAGGTGGTTTACGTACACCCTCCCATGCAGGGCTCCGTTTGGCCGCTGGTGGTCGAAGATCGTGCGCAGCACTCCCTGGGCGTGTGCCGGATCCTGCCGCCAGCGCAATTCCCGCACATGACACTGGGCGCTGTAGGTGATCGGCATGTGAAAGAACCCGATCCCCTCGCAGACCGTCGGCCACTGGTAGTTCCCCACCTCGCCCTGGATGCTGTTCAGGAACAGGCCGTACCAGCGGTAGTAGTAGTACCGCTCGAGGTAGGGGTCCGAGCACCGGAACTGCGGCACCGACTCGAAGAACTCGCGCCAGCGCCGCCGCGTCGCCCGCGCCAGCGAGGGTGCGGGAAGGGGGCGATTCGGCACAATCACCGGCACCGAGCTGGGTGTGGGCCCGCCGCCCTGGCGGATCGCGGCGATGCCTAACGGGGTGGCCTTGCGGCCCGGATGGCGGGGATCCTCCTGTGGCCGCACACGCATGGCGAAGCCGACCTGTCGCACGGGGAGGGGGGCCGCGACCCGGGCATGCACGGCCGCGTAGAGCAGGCCGTCGGTGGTGATCCCCTCGAGGCGCACGCGCGACGGCAGGCGATCCAACTCCCACAACTCCCCAAACGGGGTGTAACGCCAATGCGGCTGCAGCGCGCTGCGTTCCGATAACGTGGCGGACCAGCTGGTGGCCTCGCCGAGCACCGCGAGTTCGCACCGCAGGTCGATGGGCACCTCGCGTCGGTCGCTGACGCGTCGGGTGAAGCCGAGCGAGCCATCAAAGGTCGTGGCTGCCACGTCGAGCCCGCGCGTGTCCTGCACCGTCCACGCGACCGCATTCAGCACGGCGGCCCCGGCACCCTCCACGGTCCACTCCGAGGCGAAGATCCCGCGGGGGTGCACCGAACGCACCTCGCGGGCCGTGACGCCATCGCCCAGGTCGTACGTCACGGTCAACTCCGCCGGCGTCCATCGCCGACCCGCCACGCGCAGCGGCCGCTCCCGCCCCTCCGCATCGAGCCAGGTGACCGTGAAGAGCGGCCCCACCTGGTATTGGTAGACCGTGCCTTCGTCCCAGAATCCGGGTGCATCGAGCCACGCGGGAAACGGCGGGGCGAAGATGATCCCGTCCCCGCTGCCGAGGAACCACTTGTCCTCGCGGGCGAGCAGCTCGATCGGGTCGGTCACGCGAGCTTCGCGATCTCGGCGAGGAGTTCCGCACTCTCGCGCCGGGTGCCCGGCGTCTCCTCGACGAACTTCCAGCGAATTACCCCCGCCTTGTCGATGAGGACGTACGCCCGGTTCGAAAAGCCGGCGTTGCCAAACAGGGTGCCGTAGGCGGCCGAGACCTCGCGCTTGAAGTCGGAGAGCAGTGTCGCCTGCATCCCATGCTTGGCCTTGAACTCGCGCAGCGCGTGGGGTGAGTCCACCGAGATCGGGAAGACCTCGAGGTCGCCCGTGGCGAACTGGTCCCAGTTGTCCCGCATCTCGCAGAACTCCGCCGTGCACACCTCGGAGAAGGCAAACGGGAAGAAGGCCAGGAGCACGTGCTTCCGGTCCCGGAACGAGGAGAGGGTGACCTGGTCGTTGCCGGTCGACCGGAGAGTGAAGTCGGGGGCAAGGTCCCCGACGCCTGGGATCGTCATGATGGCCGAAGTTGGGGGCACGGCCGGCCACGCCGCCAGCCGTGTAGTGAAAGGCGCCCGGCCCCCTGTCGGGAACCGGGCGCCACGATGGAGCGGACCGGGATCGAACCGGCGACCCCCTGGTTGCAAACCAGGTGCTCTCCCAGCTGAGCTACCGCCCCTGAACGGGCCGAAAGGTAATGGGTCCGGGTGGGCGTCGGGGGAGTGGATGGTCTCGGGTCGGGGAAGCCCCACTGGAACCGGGGCCGCCGACGACCATCTTCCCCCGAGTCTCGATTCCCTGCCCTATGTCCGTGACCCTTCGTTGCCAGTTCTGCCAGACCTGGAACCGCGTGGACCCCAGCCGTGCCGCGGAGCGGCCGAAGTGCGGGGAGTGCGCCCGGTTCATCCTGATCGACCGCCCGTACACGCTGTTCGAGGATTCGTTCGCCCGGACGATCGCGGATGCGCAGGTGCCCGTGCTCGTCGATTTCTACGCGGACTGGTGCGGCCCGTGCAAGATGATGGCGCCGGCGGTGGATGAACTCGCCGCGAAGAACGCGGGGAAGGCGTTGGTCGCCAAGCTCAACACGGACCATGCGCCCGCGACGAGCCAGTCGTTCGAGATCCGGGGGATTCCCACGGTGATCGTGTTCAAGGGTGGGAAGGAGGTGGCGCGGCAGAGTGGTGCGATGCCGCTGGCGGCGCTGCAAGGCCTGCTGGACCAGGCGGGGAGCTAACGGTCCAACGCGCTGGTCGGGCGCTCGGGGGGGGGGGGGGGGTGGGCGTCAGCGCCAGCCTAACGCGGGCGCCACATGCGTGAGGATCGCCTCGATCACGTGCACGTTGTATTCCACGCCCAGCGTGTTGGGGACCGTGAGCAGCAGGGTGTCGGCCTCGGCGATGGCTTCGTCTTGCCGCAACGCCTCGACGAGCGCGTCGGGCTCATCGGCGTACGACCGCCCGAAGACGGCGCGCATGTTGTCGATGAAGCCGACGTGGTCGCCGCGCCGGTCGCCGCCGAAGTACATCCGATCCCGGTCGTCCATCAGCGCGAAGATGGAACGGGAGACCGACACGCGGGGCTCACGCGCATGGCCGGCGTCTTTCCACGCCTGCCGGAAGAGACGGATCTGGTGGGCCTGCTGGACGTGAAAGGGCTCACCCGATTCGTCTTCCTTGAGCGTCGAGCTTTGCAGGTTCATCCCGTGCTGCGCGGCCCAGACGGCGGTCGCATTCGACGCGGAGCCCCACCAGATGCGGTCACGCAACCCGGGTGAATGCGGCTCCAGCCGGAGCAGCCCCGGGGGGTTGGGGAACATCGGCTGCGGATTGGGCTCGGCGAAGCCGTCACCCTTCAACAGGTCCAGGAACAGCTCGGCGTGGCTGCGACCCATCTCCGCATCGGTCGTACCCTCGGCCGGCGCGTAGCCGAAATGACGCCACCCCTCGATCACCTGTTCGGGGGAGCCGCGGCTGATCCCGAGTTGCAGGCGGCCGTTGCTGATGAGGTCGGCCGCGCCGGCGTTCTCGACCATGTAGAACGGGTTCTCGTAGCGCATGTCGATCACGCCCGTGCCGATCTCGATGCGCGACGTTTTCGCCCCAACGGCCGCGAGGAGCGGGAACGGAGAGCCGAGCTGCCGGGCGAAGTGGTGCACCCGGAAATACGCCCCGTCCGCCCCCAGCGCTTCGGCGGCGACCGCCAGTTCGATCGATTGCTGCAGGACGTCGCGCGCCGTCTTCACCGCCGAGTGCGGGGACGCCATCCAGTGTCCGAAGGACAGGAATCCGATCTTCTTCAAGGGCGCTACTCAGGGGAGTCGGGGCAGCCACGCACCGCGGCGACCGCGGCGGGCCGGGTGAGGAAAGTAATCCGTCCGTCAGCCACCACGTTCGGTCGCCGACAGTGCCCCCACCTCCGGCGCCCGGAGTCCCGGCCCCGGCCCCCGGCCCACCATCAACGCCCCGGAGGGTCGCCCCGTACCGTTCGTAGTCGCCAGGCTCCCCCTTGCGCCCGTCCCCGCCAGCCTGCTGCATAGACAAGCCCGCTTACGGAGCACATTTGCCATGACCGCTTCTCGCCCGATAACCGCCTTCACCATTGCCTGTCTGCTCGCCGGCGCCTCGCGCGCTTCCGCACAGGCGACCATGGACCACAGCAAGCACCGCATGGGCCCTGAGATTGTCATCCCCAAGGGGGCCCTGTATACGAAGGCCGACGTCGAGTTCATGCAGGGGATGATCGCCCACCACGCCCAGGCCATCGTGATGTCCAAGATGGCGGAGACCAATGGCGCGAACCCGCAGGTGCTCAAGCTCTCGCGCAAGATCGACCAGTCGCAGATGCCCGAGATCAACATCATGCAGGACTGGCTCCGCCGGTACGGGCAGTTCGCCCCGGACACCGCCTCGTGGCACGACATGCAGATGGACGGCATGCTCACCACCGACGAACTCAAGGCCTTGAGCGAGGCGAAGGGCGTGGCCTTTGACCGCCTCTTCCTCGACGGCATGATCAAGCACCACGCCGGCGCGCTCAAGATGGTCGAGGACCTCTTCAAGGCCCCGGGTGCCGGCCAGGAAGTGGATGCCAACGTCTTCGCCAACGATGTCGTCACGGCCCAGACGGCCGAAATCGGCATCATGCGACGCTTGCTGTCGCTGCTCCCTCCCCAATGAATTGCCCCCGTCTCCCCCACCGGACCAACTCCCGATGCAACTGAAACGCGCCTTCATGCTGCTGCTGTCGACGGCCGTGGTGCCGTATGTGGTAGCGGCACAGACGTACCCGAGCAACAAGGACCCCCGCAGCACGCTCAAGCCCGGCCGTTACGACGCGGGCATTGCGATCAGCAACATGAAGCAGGTGTCGTTCGCGAAGAAGCCGGCGGCCTTTGACACCACGCAAGGCCTGAAGTTCATCAATTCCGACCTGGCCTTCGGCACGCACTACATCTACCAGGCCAACTTCGCGGGATTCACCATCTGGGACATCGCCGATCCCGCAAACCCGGTGATGATGTCGGCCACCAAGTGCATCACGTCGCAGGGTGACCCGACGATCTACGAGAACCTGCTCTTCCTCTCCGCCGAGGGCGCCGGCAACCGCAACGATTGCGCCGACGGGGGCGTGCAGGATCCGAAGGACCACATGGCGGGCGTGCGCATCTTCGACGTGTCGAACCCGCGGGCGCCGAAGCTCGTGAAGAACGTGCAAACCTGCAAAGGCTCGCACACGCACACCCTGGTCCCGAGTCCCAAGGATCCGCGGACCATTTACCTGTACGTTTCCGGCGGGCAGGGCGCGCGCCCCGAGACCGAGCTCGCGGGATGCAAGAATGGCAACGATCCGGCTGACCCGACGAACTCGCTCTTCATGCTGGACATCATCCGGGTGCCGCTGGACAACCCAGAGAAGGCGGAAGTGATCCCGGGGGCGCGCATCTTCACCGGGCTCGATGCCGCTGGCGAGTGCAAGCGCTTCTGCTTGCCCGTAGACCCGCGTCGTCAGGCGGCCGGCCGCAACCGTCCCGCGCCGGCCATGGAGATGCCGACCACGCCGCGCAATTGCCACGACGTGACCTCGTACCCCGCAATGAACATGCTCCTGGCCTCGTGCCAGACGCACTCCATCCTCGTGGACATCACGAACCCCGAGAAGCCGATCCGCATCGACGCGCTCGTCGACACGAACAACTTCCAGGGTCGTCACACGGCGGCCTTCAGCAACGACGGCACCAAGCTGATCCAGACCGAGGAGTGGGGCGGCGGCACGGGCCCGATGTGCCAGGCGTCGAGCATGAAGGAGCTCGGCGGCAACACGATCATCACGCTGGACGGGAAGAAGAAGCAGACGCAGCGTGGGTATTTCAAGCTCGGCTCCGCGCAGGCCGCCGAGGAGAATTGCGTGGCGCACAACGGCGGGATCATCCCCGTGCCTGGGCGCGACCTGTACGTGCAGGGGTGGTACCAGGGTGGCGTGAACATCATGGACTTCACCAACCCCGACAGCGCCTCCGAGATCGCGTATTTCGACCGCGGGGCCATCAATCCGCCGAAGGGCGCCGACGTGCCGGTGACACCGGTTGACCCTTCAGTTCGAGGCGGGGGCAACGCCATCGGCGGCTCGTGGGGGGCGTACTACTGGAACGGGATGATCGTCTCGTCCGAACTTGATCGCGGCATGGACATCCTGGAGCTGACGCCGAGCGAGCATCTGTCAGCCAACGAGATTGCCGCGGCGAAGCTGGTGCGTTTCGAGCGGTACAACCCGCAGAGCCAGCCAAAGCTGACGTGGCCGGCGGCGTTCGTGGTTGTCAGGTCGTATCTCGACCAGCTGGTGCGGAACGGCGGGCTCGCGTCTGAGCGCACGACCGCCATCTCCGCGGCGCTCGACGTGGCGGAGATGAGGAGTGGCGCTGCCCGTGCCGCAGCGCTGACCACACTCGCGCAGCAGGTGGACAAGGATGTCGGGGGAGCGAAGGACGGTGCTCGCGTGCGTACCATGGCCGGCGAGATCCGGCGTCTGGCGGCGGCGTCGCGCTAACGCTCCGAGCAGGTCATGATTGACGACGGGCGCCCTGATGAGGGGCGCCCGTCGTCGAAGGGTCGACCCGCCGGTCAGGAACTTCGACTCGTGGGCCGGGGCGAGCGTTCCGACCCAGCGCGCGACCGGTCCGGCCTACCCGCAGGACGCGCGCTGGCCCCGGCGCTAGCTTCCAGCGCACCCCACGCCGCCGCCCTCATGTACTCCCGCCGCAAGTTCCTCAAGACCGGTGCTGCCGCTGGTGGCGCGCTCCTCGCCACCAGCCGTCTCCTGCACGCCAGCCCCAGCGGCCCTCGCGCCGTGGCGCCGATGAAGATCCTGGTGCTCGGCGGCACCGGCTACATCGGACCCCACATCGTCCGCCAGCTTGTCGCACGGGGACACCAGGTGACGATCTTCACCCGCGGTCGCCGCGATGCGTCCGGCCTGCCGACTGGCATCGAACGCCTCGTCGGCGATCGCATGATCAACGACACCATCCCCCAGGGGAACCTCAAGTCCCTCGAGGGGCGGACCTGGGACGCGGTCTTCGATGACTCGGCCACCGACCCGCGCTGGGTCCGTCAGTCTACGGCGCTGCTCAAGAACTCCGGCATGTACCTCTTTGTCTCGTCGACCGGCGTCTTTCTTCCCTACTTGACGCCAAAGAACGACGAAACCGCCTCCGTCATCACCGAGCCTGCGACGTCCACGGAATACGGGATTCGCAAGGCGCAATCCGAGGTGGTCGTGCGCCAGGCGTTTGGCGATCGCGGCATCGTCGTGCGCCCAGGCTACATCGTTGGCCCCGGCGACACGACTGACCGCTTCTCATACTGGCCCCAACGCTTTGCAGCAGGCGGCGAGATCCTGGTCCCCGGGGTGCGGGAGCATTCCTCGCAGTTCATCGACGTGCGCGACCTCGTGAGCTTCATGATCAAGCTCGTCGAAGAGAAGCGCGGCGGCACCTGGAACTGCACCGGGCCGGCTCGGCGGCTCTCATGGGGCGAGTTCATCGACACAGCGAAAGCGACGCTGCGGCCTGACGCACAGCTGGTGTGGGTCACCGATCTCGACTTCCTGCGCGAGCAGAAGATGACCTACGCGATCCCGTGGATGATCCCCGAGGGCGACAACACCCACCACCTGCAGATCGACGTGCGCAAGGCGGTGGCGGCAGGATTGACCTTCCGGCCGATGGCCGAGACGCTGCGCGACACGCTCGCCGACTGGCCGAACCGTCTCGCCCAGTTGCCGGCGGGGCAGCAGCCCAACTTCCGCTGGATCACCCCCGCACGCGAACGCGAAGTGCTGGCCATGTGGAAGGCACGCGCGAAGTAACACCGCATCGCGATACGGGCCGCTCGCATCCGAGCGCCGCCGTGTGGTCCGCAAGAGACGAGGGGATGAGCCACCGCGGCCCATCCCCTCGTGTTTCGTCCGGTGCTGCGATGCCTTACGGAACCACGGCCGGCGTCTGCTGCACGTTGTAGATCCCGTTGAACAACATCTTGAACGTCCCGTGCGGTTGCCCCCGGAAGGTCACCTCCGGGCCAAACAGGAAGACCTTGCCACGGCCCAATGGCGCCTCGACCGCGGCGACGCCACCCTGCAAGTAGTTCTGGCCCCAGGCCCAACCACTCCGCAGCGGATTGGCGGTGTCGAACCACGCCACCGGCTTGACGCCACGGGCCGCCGCGGTTGGCTCGAGCCGGAAGACCGGGTTGTTGTTGAAGAACATGTCGGTGTGCCCCTGCAGCCCAAGGCCACCGGAGGCGGTCGAGTCCACCGCAAGACGAAGCACCGATCCGGGGACGTAGAACTTGTCGGAGCCAAGCCGGACATCCGGAGCGCCCGGCCGGCGATCGACGAGGTAGTCGGTGATGGGGAGGCCCAGCTGCTGGCCGATACGCGCCGAATTGCCGGCGGCGACGAGGACGCCTCCCTGCTCCACGAACTTGCGGACGTTGGCGAGCGCGGTGGCACCGTTTCCGGTGCCCGTGTTCACGTCGCAAAGGCTGCGCAGGTCCGGATCAGACGGGGGCGTGGTGGGTGCCCCCTGCGGCTCCCCTCGTCCACCTCCAGCACCGCCACGTCCACCACCTCCTGCTCCAAACGCGCCGTCAGAGGGCAAGACAATGATGTCGTACTTGCTGCGGAGGTCGGCATCGTCGAAGCCTGCGCCGCAGACCACCTTGTACGGGAACTCAAACCGCTCGAAGAGCAACCGCGTCCAGCCGGACGACATTGAGCCGGTCTGGGTATCCCAGAGTGCGATGCGCTTCGGACTCAGCTTCGTCGCATCCGGATCGGGGCGGGTCGTCGTGCCCTCCACGCTGATCCCCAGCTCCTTCGCGGCTGCCTGCACGATGGTGGCCGTGGCGGCATTCTGCGTCACGTAGAACGAGCCGGCGGGGAACGTCTTGCCGTTGGCCGTTGCCGCTCTCGTGGTGCGATACACTTCGCCGTTGGCCTTGAGTACGCGGTTGGCCACCGTGAACGCGTCGTTGACGGCACCGGAGATGAAGTACCCGCTAGCCCCGCTGGCGCTCGCCACCGTGCCGGCCAACGGAGTCGCCAGTCCCTTGATCTCAACGAAGGGCCCCGTGACATCGTCCATGAAGCGATCGAACTGCACGCCCATCTGGTACGACAGCGTCCAGCCGGCGTTGTCGTACGGGCGCCGCGGAATCCCACGCTCGTCCATGTCATTCGGGTGATCCTGTGGCTCGAACATGTCGATGACATGTGCGCGGCCCGCCTGCGCGGCGCGCACCAGGTACGAACCTGCCGCGTAGTTCTTTCCGCCCGCCGTGAAGGCGGCGGTGGCCTGGTGCACCTCAACCCCGATGTACCGCATCGTGTTGACAAACTTCGTGGCGGTCGCGAAGTCCGCCTGGGTCGAGGGGATCACATACGCACGCGGGTCACGCCGCGCAGGATCCTTCATCACCGCCCTGTACTCGGCGAGGGACAGCGTCGGGCCACGGTTGAAGCCGGGGAAGTCTGGTGGGGCATCACTGGCCGCCGCGCCACCTGCCGCTGGCGCCTTCGCTGCCGCCTGGGCGCGTACGAGGTCTTCGTTGGAGATCGTCCAATGGTCGCGAGTCCCGCGGGCGATCTGGTTGGCGCCCATACGGTAGATGTTGAACAGGAATTGGTCCTTGTAGCGCTGCGCGAGGTCGAGGATGGCGTAGTTCGCCGTCACCGAGTAGTCGATTGACTGACGGAAGTGCCACTCCTGGGGCTCGATCGGCGCCGGCAGGTCACCGCGGGGGAGGACCTGGGTGAGCGTGACCGGAATTTGCGACGGCGTTGGGCTGCCGATGATCTCCGTGAGGATCCCGATGATGTTCTGGAAGTACGCCGTGGTGCGGAGCCCGCCGTTCCACCACGTGGAGTAACTCGCGCCGGAGCGCATGGTGAAGCCCGGCTTGTTCTCCTGCAGGAAGCGCTGGTGCATCGCCGCGCCGACCATATTGAGCCCCATGGGGATCATGGGGTCGAAGTTGTAGTTGAACGGGTCCCGGAACGGCGGGGTGAAGATCACCGTGCCAGCGGGGCCCGACTGGTGGTGGTTGTACATGATCTGCGGGAGCCACTCCCAATACATGAGCTTGTTCATGTTCTGGGACTCGGGCAGGTTCGACATGTAGAAGTCGCGGTTGTTGTCGTGCCCTGCATACTTGTTGTAGAGTCGCGTCGAACATGGCCCGCGGCGTCGCTCCGGCACCGGCTCCTGCATGTAGCACTTGGCCACCATCTGCATCCCATCGGGATTGGCGTGCACCATCACGATGATCACGTCCTTCAGGATGCGGACCGTCTCCTCGTCGGTGCGGCTGACGAGCTGGAAGCTCGTTTCGATCAGCTGGTTCGCCCCGACCGTTTCGGTGGCGTGCAGGCCGCCGTCGATCCAGACGACCGACTTCCCTTCCTTCGCCAGCGCTCGCGCCTGCTCGTCGGTGAGTCCGCGGGCGCGCTGCAGGGTCTGCGAGATTTCCTTGTAGCGAGCCAGCTTCGCGAAGTTTTCCGGCGCCGTAATGATGGCGGCGAGGTGCGGCCTGCCTTCGGCCGTCTTGCCGATCTCCATCACCTGCATCCGGTTCGACTCGCTGTCGATCTTGCGCCAGTAGGCGGTGAACTGGTCATAGGTGGGGAGGAAGTAGTCGTCCCCGATGTTGTTCCCCAGGAACTCCTTGGGGGTCGAAACGCGGGATCCCACCTGAGCGTACGCGGCCAGGGGCATCGCGGCCAGCAAGAGGACGGGGAGGGCGCGCGTGAGACGGTGTCGACGAGCTGGCATTGCAATGACCTCGCGTGAGGGCGAAGTGGAGGAATGGACGGCGCCCCGATGGTATCATCTGGGCAGCGCCCGCACAGCCTCCAGTACGCGCCCAGTGCCGCTGGCGTTCGGCCGGGCCGGGTCCGCGGGCGCGGCTTGGATCGCTTCGTTTCGCGGCCCAGCACCCGCGCATGCCGGAAGCGATTCGGTACCTTCACGCGGGTCGCGACCGTCCGCGGCCCAGGGCCCACTTGTCCGCGATGAGGGTGAGCCAGTCGCCGCGGGGGGCGGGTCAGGCCTCCGCGATCGCCGCGATCGACACTTTGAGGCCTGGGATCCGGACCGGCAACTTGGCCCCTTGGCGAGCGGGCGGATTGGACGGGAACCACCTGAGCCACTCCTCGTTCATGCCCGCGAAATCGGCCTCGTCCGCCAACACGATCGTGGCGCTGACCAGCTTGTCCAGCGAGCTGCCCGCGGCCTCAAGAATTGCCTGGATGTTCGCGAGGCACTGCCGCGTCTGCTCCTGGATGGTGGTTCCCGTAATTGCACCCGTGACCGGGTCGGACGGAGCAGTACCGGACACGAATACCAAGCCGGCGGCCGTGACCGCTTGGCTATAGGCCGGGGGTGGCGCAGCTGCCTTGGCCGTGAAGACGATCCGACGGGCCACTCTTCATCCTCCCGAGTCAATGTGAGTCACATACGTACTGGCGGCCGGTCCCAAGCCCGCGCTCGTGACGTTCATCGCGCTAGTCCGCCATGCGAGTGGACTTCACGTCGCAGCGGCCTCCGGGCCACTGCGCATTTTCGTCCCATGTGATGTACTCGACGCCGCTCAAGCGCCGCCCACGCGGCGTTTGAGTCTCGAAGACTTGAAGCATTTAGTGGGACACGCCATGTGATCTCCTGCACCCGTTCATCATGACGTTGCCACCTCAGAACATCTATTGCGCCGCCCAACAGGTGCTTCTGTTGTGCACGCCTGAATAGGAGGGTTGGGCGGGGCGGTCGCAACCAACCCGGGCGATAGCGGCCGCCCCGCCCAACCCGTCCCGGTCTGCGGCCATCAGCAGCAAGCTTCGTTAGGCTGCGTTTCGGTCCTTACCGGGTAGGTAGGTGACCATCCTGTTGCACGCACGCCACGCCATCAGGGTCAGGGTCGCCCTCGCGGCCCATCGCCCGGAAGGCCCCCCCGCCGAACTGATCGCCGACTAGGTCTTGCTCGGCGGGACGGTGAAACACCAGTACTGGCACACCGTCACCCCGGATGCGGGATCGTGCAACTTCATGATGCGGATGCACAGCTCCCTGGTGGCGGGATCTGCCGTAAGGATCTGGTCGCAAATTCCCCCGCCTTGATTCTGCCGGAGAGTCGCCCGTCGTTCGGTCAACGAAGCCGTGATGTCCGTCCGACCGGTACGAGTCCGCCATGTGTTCACTGCCGTCGCAAGGCGTTCGACTTCGGCCTGTTGGCTCGTCGTAATGCTGCCCGCCGACATGATCCTCGAATTGAGGTCGAGCACGCCCTGGGTCAGCTGGTTCAGCTCGGCATCGTCCGCTGCGCGCGTGACCAGCGTCGCGAGGCTCGGGCTCAGGCCTGCTTTGGGTGAGGCCGGCGCCGAGGCTGCGTCCGTGCAGCCGACCATGATCAGTGCTACGGCTCCCGACGCCAATAGCGTTCTCATGACTTCTCCGTCTGGGGGGGAATCGACACTCGAGATGTTGTCGTGTACCCAGAGAGCGGAAACGCCAATCGAGACCCGACAGCCGCCGGCGGTGGTGCGATCGGTGTCGTCCCTGCGATCTGGTCGCGCGCGAGGTGATGGCTTCGCCCTTTCGCGGGACGCCATCCTCCGCCGCGTCGGACTCACCGGTAGCTTTCCTCGCACGAACCCAGACCCGCCCGAGGGCCCCCCATGACCGACCGCCGCAACTTCCTCACCCGATTCTCGGCCGCCGTCGGCGCCTTCGGTGCCACCATGGCCGCCACCCCCAACACCTCGGACGCGCAGGAGCCGCGGGGCTGGCAGGCCGAACGCCACCCACAGGACGAGTGGCTCGACGCCCTCCCCGGCAAGCACCGCTTCTTCTTCGACTCGTCCACCGCCACCGGGGCCGGCGACGCCATCACCTTTGCGTCGAACTACTACAACGCCAACCGCTCCGGCTACAACCTCGGCGATGCCGACCATGCGGTCGTGATCTGCCTGCGCCACTGGTCCACCCCGTTCGCCTGGAACGATGCGATGTGGGCGAAGTACGGCGCCCCGATCTCGGATCGTATCAAGTTCGTCGACCCGAAGACCAACGAGGCCCCCAAGGTCAACGTCTACCAGGCGACCGGGTACGGCATGCAGCTGCCCAATCGCGGGGTCACGCTGGACGCCATGATCAAGCGGGGGGTGCACTTCGCGGTCTGCGACATGGCGACGCGTGCCTACGCGGGAATCATCGCCTCCGCGCTCAAGCTGCAGATGAACGACGTCTACGAAGACGTGAAGGCCAACTCCATCGGGAATACTCACTACGTGCCTGCCGGCATCGTCGCGGTGAATCGGGCGCAGGAGAAGGGGTACGCGCTCGCGTGGATGGGCTAGCAGACGGCAGACGGCAGACGGCAGACGGCAGACGGCAGACGGCAGACGGCAGACGGCAGACGGCAGACGGCAGACCACGGTGCGCGCGGTGCGCCGCTTGGTCAACCACTGGAATGCAAAGAGGGGCGTCGAAGTGACGCCCCTCTTTGCACACCAGCTGGTCCGGCCTGCTACTCGTGCGCGGGCAGCGGCTCCATGGTCCGAGCATCCACCGGCACCTGCACCTCGTCGCGGTGCTTGGACGTCATCAGCACGACGCGCATGCGCGGGAACGCATCCATGAACTGCATGTAGCTCCAGCCCCAAAGCCCAAGGAATCCTACCGTCGTTCCAATTTCATAGATCCCGAAGGGAATCGACGTCGCATCGAGATGCGCGTTGGGATAGATCTCGAGGTAGCGGTGCATCCAGATCCCCAGCATCGACGAGAAAGCGAACAACCCCATCGTCGGCGTGAACATCTTCGGCGCCTTGCCCATGAGCCCCAGGAACGGCGCCAGGAAGACCATGAACGCGATCGACACCGCCATCTTGATCCAGGGGGCCGTCATGCGCAGCCGCAGGTAGTGCGTCTCCTCGCCCATGTTGCCGTACCAGATCACGAGGTACTGCGAGAAGGTGAGGTATCCCCAGAAGGCGGTGAAGGCAAAACAGAGCTTGCCGACGTCATGCAGCTGCGACTCCCCGATCACGTCGCCCGCCCGCATGAAGTTGCGCCAGCCGCGGATCAACAGGGCGAACACCATCAGGTTGACCAGCCAGCCGCCCATGAACACCTGCCAGCCGTACATCGTCGACTGGAAATGGAAGTCCATCGACATCGACAGGTCCCACGCGAGCATGCTCCAGCCAAAGCCGAAGACCAACGCCAGGTACACCGCCAGCTTGCCTTGAAAAGAATGCGTGGAGTGAATCTCGCGGCGTTCCTCACCAAAGCCGGCGCGCATCCCGTCGCGAATCCCCTTCGCCCAGGACGCTCCCCACTCCGGCACAAGTCCCACATCCAGGCGAACCGAAGAGCGGATGTACCACAGGCTGAGGATCGTGATCAGGGCGAAGACCCCAATCACACGCGCCATCCAGAATCCAGGGGAGAGCCAAAGGGCCTTCTCGGCGATCGCGATGTGTTCGTGGGTCCACGGGAAGATGTGGCCCTTGCCGAAGAACGCCGTGACCAGAAGCAGCACGAAGGCGATCGGCAGCCACGCGACCCACCCTTCCATCAGGCGGATCACCGAACGCGACCAACGCGCCGTGGTGATGCGCTGCACCGCAGAAAACACCACCGCAGCCGACGCCGGAATCGTGAAGAACAACCAGTTCACGTGGAACGCCTGCCAGGCGCGATCCTCGCCCATCGCCGCACCGGCGATGAAGGTGCCGAATCCGACGACGGCAAGCACGATGGCGATCGTCTTGAGGCGTGCCGGGATCGGCTCGCCCTGGATCATGCGAACGATCTCTTCGCGCGTCGGCGTATGTCCGTGATGTGCGCTCATCAGCGCGCTCCCTGCGGCGCGGCCGCGGTGCTGTCCATGCCCTGCTGCATCGCCGGCCTCGAGCCACCCGCATGGGGCGCCCAACGGTTCGGCCCGAGCGGCGTTGCCCCGGGGACCTTGTCGCCCGTCACCCCGGGCATCGCCAGCGGCGTGGTCTCGATCGGAACGCCGCCAATGCGGCCCTGGAGGCCGCGGATGTAGTTCACCACATCCCAGCGATCCATCTCCTCGATCCGGTTATACGGCGGCATGGCGCCACGCCCGTTCCGCATGATGGCGAAGAGGTAGCCATCGCTGCGGCCCTTGGCCATGTCGGTCGTTAACGGCATCGGGATCATCCCGTACTTGGTCGCGGTACCGTCCCCTGCCCCGGCCCCACCATGGCAGACGGCGCAGTTGATCTGGTATTGCTTGCGACCGTTGGCCAGCGAGGCCTCGGTGACCGGCGTCGGGTTGGACACCAGCGCCGCGATCGAATCGAGCGTCGCCGGCATCGCGAGGTAGGACACCTGCAACGCGGACACGGCGGTCCCGTTGGTCGGCACGGAGCCCTGCGGCGCGCCGCGCACCTTGAGGATGGAATCGCTTTCCCACGTCGTCACCATCGGCGAGCGCTTGAAGTCCGTGAACCACTCACACGCACCAAGCGTCAGCAACAAGGCAGGGGCGAGCCGGCGCATAAGCTGCCGTCCGCTGTCTGCCGGCTGCCGTCTCAGGAGTTCAGCTCTCACCGCGCACCTCCACGGCTCCATGATGCCGCAATTTGGTCTCGAGGTCGCGCAGGCGCTCGGGAGCGGCTTGCACGAAGATCCCGTAGTCGCCGTTGGTGAACCGGGGATCGAATCCGACGGTCATGGTGATCTTGGGGATGCGTGAGTTGATGAACATGGCCGCGACGGTCGACAGGGCGCCGACGAGCACCATGACCTCGAACCCGATGATGGTGTACGGGATCCAGCTGGCAATCGCCTTACCACCCACGACCATCGGCCAATACTCGGACGTCCAGATAGCGATCCAGTAGCCGAACGACACGCCGAGCAGGCCGCCGATGAGCGTGAACCGGCGCACCGGGCTGGCCGGCGGCTTGAGTGCATGCTCGATCTCGTGGCGCGGAGCGGGCGTGTAGACCGTGAAGGTCTCGATCTTGTCCTTCTTGAGCGACTCGATCGCGTCACACAACGCGTCGAGCTGCGGGAAGATGGCAACGAGTCCCTGGCGCATTAGTGATGCCCTCCATGGCCCGCCGCGTGTTTCATCTTCGGCGGCACAATCTCCTTGACCTCGGCGATCGCCACGACCGGCAGCTGCTTGATGAAGAGCAGGAACCACATGAAGAACCAGCCGAACGACCCGATGAGGATCGAGGTATCCACCCAACTCGGCAGGTAGCTCGACCACTGCCAGGGCTCGAACTCATGCGAGAGCGACGGGACGATGATCACGAAGCGCTCGTACCACATCCCCAAGTTGATGAAGATCGAGAGGATGAAGAGCCAGGTCGGGTTGCGCCGCAGCTTCTGCGAGAAGAGCGACAGCGGGAAGATCATGTTGCAGGTGAGCATGATCCACGCGGCCCACCACCACTGCCCGAACACGCGATTCCAGAAGTAGTCCTGCTCGTACATGTTGCCGCTGTACCACGCTACCCAGAACTCGATGATGTAGGCGCAGCCCACCACCATCGACGTAAAGAGGCAGAGCTTGGCCGCCGCGTCGAGGTGGTTGATGGTGACGTAGTGCTCGAGGCGGAAGAACTTCCGGATCGGGATGATGATCGTGAAGACCATCCCGATGCCCGAGAAGATGGCGCCAGCGACGAAGTACGGCGGGAAGATCGTCGCGTGCCAGCCCGGGGTGAGCGCCATCGCGAAGTCGAACGACACGACCGAGTGCACCGAGAGCACCAGCGGCGTGGAGAAGGCCGCGAGGAACAGATACATCCGGGTGAAGTGCCGCCACTCCGGCTCCGAGTTGCGCCAGCCGAGCGACATCACCGCCAGGATCCGCTTGCGCACCGGGTTCGTCTCGCGGTCACGGAGCACCGCGATGTCCGGGATCAAGCCGACGTAGAGGAACGTGGCCGAGACGGTCAGGTAGGTCGAGATAGCGAACACGTCCCACACTAGCGGGCTCTTGAAGTTCGGCCAGAGCAGTCGCCAGTTGGGGTACGGGATCAACCAGAAGAACTTCCACGGCCGCCCGATGTGGATGATCGGGAAGAGACCTGCCGTCATGACCGCGAAGACCGTCATCGCTTCGGCGCACCGGTAGATCGTCGTGCGGAAACCGGCGCGGAAGAGATAAAGAATGGCGGAGATCAGCGTCCCCGCGTGCCCGATACCGACCCAGAACACGAAGGTGATGATGTACACCCCCCACATGACCGGCGGGTTGTACCCGGCGTTGCCAAGCCCCCAGTAGATCTGGTAGGTCCAGACGCCGGCGCCCCACAGGAAGGCGAGGATCGCCAGGGCGAGCCCCATCCCCCACCCCTTCGTGGGCTTGAGGGTCGCCGAGATCTCGCGATCGACCTGCTCGTAGTCCTTGACGGCCGGGAGCTGGACGTCGGCAGACGCAATGTTTGGCCGCATCGGCTCGATGTAGGAAGCCATTAGTGCGCCCCCCCATTCGCCGCGGCCGCCGCCGGAGCCGCCGTCGCGGCGGCCCCTGGCGCTGTGTGGTTGACCTTCTTCAAGTAGACCACCGCCGTGAAGGTGTTCAGTTCGTTGAACACGTGATAGCCGCGATCGTTGTTCACCATCTTCGCCACCGACCAGTTCTCGTCGGCCGCATCACCAAAGACAATGGCGCGCGACGGACACGCCTGCGCGCAGGCGGTCGTGAACTCATCCGGCCGCAACTCGCGCGATTCCAGCTTGGCCAGGTTCTCGGCCTCGCGAATACGCTGCACGCAGAAGGAGCACTTCTCCATGATCCCCTTCGCGCGCACCGTGACGTCCGGATTGAGCTGGAGGTGCAGCGGCTCGGGGAACGCGTACTGCCGACGATTCGGCTCGGCGTACCCGTGCCAGTTGTAGTAGCGCACCTTGTACGGGCACCCGTTCGAGCAGTACCGCGTCCCGACGCACCGGTTGTAGACCTGGACGTTGAGCCCGTCCGGCGCGTGGTAAGTCGCGTACACCGGGCAGACCGGTTCGCACGGGGCATTGCCGCAGTGCTGGCACATCATCGGGACGAACCGCGCCTCGAACTCGCTGGCGCCATCCTCGCCCCCCTCGAAGTACCGCTCGATGCGCAACCAGCTCATCTCACGACCCTTGAGGATGTTGGCCCCGGGCCGGGTATCCCAACCGGCGCCATCGCTCGTATGGAACGGCCGCAGGGACCGACCCTGCCAGCGCGCGCCCACCGTCGGGATGTTGTTCTCGGCGTAACACGCCGTGACGCACGCCGAACACCCGGTGCACCGCGAGAGGTCGATGGTCATCGCCCAGCGGCGCTTGGCCATCCCGCTCCAGTGATTCGGGTCGTACATCCCCTTGTCCTTCGACGTGGGATCGCCGAGCTCACCCTGCGCGTCGTTCGCGACCGGCGAACGCAAGCCGGGGAGGAACTCGTGCGACGCGTCGCCGGGCAACGCGTGATGTTCTTCCTGCACACCGGCGACCAGGTCGGCCACCGTGATCGCCTGGGCGATCCCGCGACCGTGCTGCCGCGCCGACCCTTCGAGGGTCACCAGGTCCGAGCGCTGGGCCGCCTTGGCCACCGTCGCCTTGCCCTGGGTGAAGGCCAGTCCGCCGCCAGCGTTCCAGGCCGCGCCTAACGCGTCGAGCGCGTTGACGCCGATCCCCTCGGCATAGCGGCCATACTTCGTATGTCCCTGCCCCAACGCCACGGCGACCGTATCCGGGCGAATGCCGAGGTACGGCCACGCCGGAGCCGTGATGGTGCCCGCCGCCGTGGTCACGGTCACGTGATCACCGGCATGCACGCCCAGCCGCGAGGCGGTCATCGGGTGAATTTCCACCCACGACTGCCAGACGATCTTGGAGACCGGATCCGGGAGTTCCTGCAGCCAGGGCTTGTTGGCGCCTTCGCCCATGCCTAACGTCGCGTGCGGATAGGTGACGAGGAAGAACTCCCCGGTCCCGCCCATCGTGGCTGCGGTTGCCGCCGTGGCAGCCACCGAGCGCGTAGCGATCGTCCCGGCGATCGTCCCCTTGGGCAGCGCCGCCGTCAATGCGTTGGCACCGTACTTCGCGACGAGGACATCGCGGTAGCTCTTCTGCGGGTAGCGCGCAGCCAAGGCCGCGTCCTTCTGCGCCACCTGCAACAGGACATCCGCGGTCGCCCGAGTGTCGAAGATCCGTTCCATCACCGGCTGCTGCAACCCGATCACGCCGGGGGCCGCCTGCGCATCGCCCCACGACTCCAGGGAGTGATCGTCCGGCAGCACCAGGTCGCACAACTCGGACGTCTCGTCGGGATAACTCGAGAACGACACCTTGAACGGCACCTTCGCCAGCGACGCGGCAACGCCCATCGCCTTCGGGGTGTCGTACGCCGGGTTCGCGCCGCGGAAGAAGGCAACCTGGATCGACCCCGCGTTGGCACGCGTGACCAGGTCCTGCAGGCCACCCACCCCGACGGCGCCGCCAAAGCCGCTGTGCGCCTCGGCCGGCTTGACCGTCACGCCAACACTGCCCTTCGCCTTGTTGATCGCGGCACAGGTTGCAGCGACCGCACCAGCATTCGGCGTCGACACGCCGGAGACCACCAGGCTGGTCGACGCGCCGCGCAGCTCGTCGGCGATCGACTGCAGCGTGGCCTCCGTCACCCCGCTGGCCTGCGCGGCGGCCGCGATGGTTCCCCCGGATCCGCCAACGGCGGCGAGCAACGCACTCGCGATCGCCTCCTCGCTGCCGGGAATACAGGACACCCAGGTATCGGCGTTGAGGCCGGTGAGTGAACGACGCGCTCCGATGTAAATAACGCGCGGTCCGTCGGCGAGCTTGGCGCGGGCATCACCAAAGCTGAGCTGCTGGGGCACGCTCGCTCCCCATCCATCCAGGAAGTCAGCGCCGATCGAGACCACCAGCTTGGCGGCCGCAAAATCGAGCTTCGGCATCGCCACACCGTACGCCGCGCGGTTTGACGCCTCCACGGCAAGGTCGGCCGAGGGATCGTACTGGATGTGCGCACCGAAGCCGTAGGCGGAGAGCCATCCATCCAGAAATCCCGCGAAGGTGCCACTTTCGGGCCCGGTGACAAAGACCGCGTTGCCGGCGGTGCCGCGGGCCGAACCCAACCGGGCGACCAGCGCATCAATGGCCTTGTCCCAGGTGGTCGGCACGAGCTTGTCTCCCTCGCGCATCATCGGGCCGCGGTAGCGATCCGGATTGTAGAGGCCCTGAAGCGCCGACTGCCCCCTGGCACAGAGGGCCCCCTGGTTCACCGGGTGGTCCGCATGGCCTTCGAGCTTGATCGCGCGGCCGTCGCGCACTTCGGCGATGATGCCGCACGACGTCGCGCATTCGCGACACGTGGTGGTGTAGAGCGTCGAAACTCCCGGCACCGTGTTGTCCGGCGACGAGAGGTACGGGATCAGGCTCTCCACCTGTTCGTTGGTACACCCAACGGCGGTGGTTGCCGCCCCGGCGGCTCCAAGCACCTTGAGGAACTGTCGGCGCTTGACGCCGTTCGGTTCCGGTGTGTGGCTCATGTAGTGCGTCCTCGGTTCACGAAGCTCTGGGACAGGCACCACCGCACTCGCGGTGGCGCCACCGGACCGGTACTAGTAGTGGCACACCGCGCAGTCATACCGCGCCTTTTTTGGTTCCACCGCCGTGGCGGCGGCCGCGCCCGCCGTATCACCCGCGGCCTTGAGCCCCTCGCTCAACTGGTAGCCGTTCACATGGCAGGTGAGGCACCAGCCCATGTTGAGTGAGGAGGCCTGCTGGACCTGGGCCATGTCCTGGACGGGACCGTGGCAGCTCTGGCAGGTCACCCCGGCGTTCACATGCCGCATGTGCGGGAAACGCACGTACTCGGGCAGCTTGTGGATGCGCACCCACGGAATCGGCTTCCACTTGTCGGGCTGCCCGATCGGCGCAAACGCCTGGAGCTTCTTGATCTCCTCGCTCGTTCGCGCGGGCTGGCCGTTCATCGCGGGACGATTCGGCCCGACCAGCGTGTGGCAGCCCATGCACGTCCCCACCGCTGGCAGGCCAGGATCGGGGGACTTGTTCGCGCTGCTATGACAGTAGAGGCAGTTCATCCCCAGCGTCTTCACGTGCACCGGATGGGGGAACTTGATCGGCTGCACGGGGGACACCCCCTGCGACGACGATGCGCCGCTGTACGCCGAGAGGATGGTTGCCGCGATCGCAATAGCGAAAAACGACGGCACCAGCGCCCACTTGCTCCTGCTCGTCATCAGGACCGGGAGGTGAAAGGAAGTCCGAGTGAACGATTCGGCTTGTGAACAATTTCACAAGCTGATTTGCCGCCGGGAATTATGCCCGGGGTTGTGAATGCGCGCAAGAGACGGCGCCGCCACGAGTTGCGCCACCTCAAGGCGGAGCCCCCGCTTCGTCTGAATGTCCCAATCTGTCCGGATCTGCCAGCAGGGCGGCAGCCACGTCCGCCTCGCGCAGTTCCAGCGACGCGAGCGGCGTCTGGATGAGCCGAAGGGGCCACATCGAGCCGAACAGGAAGCGGGGGGCGCCGATAGTGCGCAGCAGGTGGGAGAGCTCGTCGGACGGCGGTCCCCAGAGCCACGAAATGTCCCAGTACAGGCGTGCGCGCTCCGCGGGCGTCAGCCCCCAATGCACCTCTTCGATGAACTCCCGCGACGCCGCGCACACGACAAGTGTCGACCCCGTGGATGCGCGCGCCAGCTCGCGAACAAAGGCGGCGCTGAGGTCGGGCACCGCGTCCATCGGATGCCGTTGGCGCAGGTCCTCGAACCGGACAGTGAGCACCAGCACGAGTCTGCGTCTCGCGGCCTCCACGGCGACCTGCGTCGTGGCGGGATCGCCTGGACCGAGGCCGAGGATCTGGGGATAGACGCGAACCGCCGGGGCTCCCGCGCGGCGGGCGAGTTCAAGCTCGTGCACAGCGGACGGCCAGTCCGGCCGCACCGTCGGCACCGGACGGAGCCGCGGCGCGAACGGCGAGAGTGCAGCCACCAGCTCCGCGTTCCCACGGGACGGGTCCCGATGAAAGGCAGACGGCAGGTGGCCCACCCACGCGCCGTCAATCCCCTCGCGTTGCAGCACCTGCGACAGGACGGCAGGCTCGGGGTGCGGCACATGGCGCCACGGGAACCCCCCGATAAAGGTGTTCACGTCGAGCATGCGGGCCTCGCACTGGTGAGCGACGGGAAGGCGTGCGCCGGGAAGATCCGCACCGCGTTGCGCCAACGGATGTCGGCCAGGTCGCCAGCCGGCAGCCCGATCACCTCGAGGGCGCGGAGCTTGGCGAGGCCCGTACAGAGAGTGATGTCGGCGCCCCACAACATGCGCTGCGCCCCAACCGCGGCCAGCGCGTCATCCAGCATCCCGCGGTCCACCCCGCTCCCGGACAGGTCCAGGTAGACGTTAGGCACGTCGCGCACCGCGGCGAAGGTGTGGGCATAGTCCCCTCCCCCGCCAATGTGCGCCAGGATGAACGACACACGGGGATGACGGGCAGCGGCACGCGCGAGGTCGGCCCCGTCTGAGATGTCCTGCCCGGGCCAGTGCCGGCGTCGGTGCTGCCAGATGTGGTGGAGCACGGGAAAGCCGTACCGCGCGGCGGATTCATACAGCGGTGCCACGACCGGGTCGTCGCAGCGACGCGCCGCGGCGAGCTTGAGCCCCACGGCTCCGCGGGCGGCACAGCGGTCCACCTCGGCGATCGCGCCGGCGCCGTCGTTCGGATTGACGGCGACATAGGCCCGCAGCCGCGGATCGGCGCCCTGCAGCGCCAGCATGGCGTCGTTTGCCGGCACGGTGTCGGCGGGCGACTGGAAGTACGTCGGGGACGTCGCCCCCCAACTCCCGAGGATCGACGCCACATGGCAGGAAATCCCGATCCGTTCGCCGGCCTCGAGCCGGCGCGCGTTGAGGTGCCGGGCATTGTGGTAGCCCGACCCCTCGGGAAAGAAGTGGGCATGCACGTCGATGAGGGGCTCCGCGCCACCCAGCGGCGTGGTCACGCCACTCCCTCCACCACCTCAACAAACGCCGTTGAGGCCACACGCTCGATCTCGAGGAGGACCTCTTCGTCATCGTGGGCGAGCGACGCGTAGTTGTACGCCCCACGCTTGAACAGCACCCCGTGGAACGCGGCCCGCTCGAGGAAGCGGCTTTCACGCCCGGCATCCGCGAACCGCAAGAACCACATCGGGTCTGGCCCCACGACCTCGACTCCCTCCACCCCGGAGGCCTCGATCGCCGCCGCCACCGACGCGCGCATGCGACCACCAGCGCGCGCGAGGACTTCGCACGGGTCGCCGTCCTCCGAGAGATACCGATCGAGCACGGCGTGCACGGCGGCCAGCGCCATCGTCTCGCCAGCGCTCGTGGACGTGATCCAGGTGCGCCCCGCCGCGTCCATCACGGCAGCGCGTCCCACTACCGCAGCCACGGGAAAGCCGTTGGCCATCGCCTTGCCAAAGACGGCGAGGTCCGGGGTGACGCCGGCCACCTGCTGGTAGCCGCCTAACGCGACCCGGAACCCGGTCTTCATCTCGTCGAGGATGAGGACGGCCCCCACCTGGTCGCACAACGCACGAGCCCGCTCCAACCATGCCACGTCCGGAAACGCCTCAATCACCGGCTCGATGACGACCGCCGCCAGCTCGTTGCCGGCGGCCTTCACGGCGGCCTCCAACGCGGCGATGTCATTGAACGGCACCCGGGTCACGAGGTGAGACACCGCCTCGGGTACCCCCGCGCCGGCGCTCGACCAATCCTGCCAGCCGAAGTACCCGCACGCGACGATGCGCTCACGCCCCGTCGAGACGCGCGCGATGCGCACCGCGGCTGACATCGCCTCGCCACCGGACTTGAGGAACCGCACCCGTTCGGCGCACGGGATCACCTCGCACAAACGCTCGGCAACCTCCACCTCCGTCACGTGCGCCAACCCGGCCACGTGGCCGCTCGCCACCGCGGACACGACGGCGCGCGTCACGGCATCGTCACCATACCCAAGCGCCACCGACCCCAACGCCATCGTGCAGTCGACCAGCGTCTGGTCACCGGCCGTCACGAGGTGACACCCGCTCGCCCGCACGTAGTGGGCGGGGCCCACCCCGTCCGGGCCGTACAGGGCATGGGGCTGTTTGCTTCCCGTCGAGCTGCCGCCGGGGATGACCGCCGCCGCACGGTCGCGCCATTCCGCGTCCAGCACCACGGCCCCTCCATCATCCTCCGGGACCACATCGTCCAGCTCGCCCTCTTCCTCCTCCGCAGACGCGTCAGGCACCTCGGGGGGGGGCGTTGGCTCCTTGCGCTTCCCAAACAGATTGAAGGCCATGCGAGGGATCGGATCGGGTGAACGTGCGAATCGGGGAACGTTACTGCGATGCGTCGGCCTCCGCTTGCACGCGCGCCGCCTCGGCTTCATCAAAGGTGACTGGGGGCAACCCCGCCATCCCGCGATAGCGATTCATCGCCCGCACGACCTCGATCCACATGGCGCGCGCCATCATGATCTCGCGGGCATCGGGGTCCATGCGGAATCCCAGCGACCGGACGCTGCGCATGATGTGCGTGCGGAAGCGCGTCTTGAAGAAGTCCACCGCCTCCAGCGCGCGTTCCTGATCCTTGAACAGGCGCTCCATCTGGTCCGCGGGTGCCGGCGGCGCCTTCTTGCGCGCCGGCAAGCGATGGCGCGTCGCATCGCCGGCCGCGAGGTGCAGTTCATACAACGTCACCACGATTGCCTGGGCAAGGTTGAGCGATGCGTGCTCGGTGGTGGGGATCGTCACCGACGCATGCGCACGATCGAGTGCCTCGTTCGGCAGGCCATCGTCCTCGCGGCCAAACATCAGGGCGACCGGTCCCTCTACGGCACGCGTAAGCAGCGGCTCGGTGAGGGTGCGCGGAGTGTGCTGCTCCCAGCGCACGCGCCGACGGCGAGCGGTAAATGCGGCGACGAACACCGTGTCACCCAGTGCCTCGTCCAGGGTGTCGACCTCGCGGATCCGTTCGATGATGTCGAGGGTGTCGTGGGCGATCCCCTCGATGCGATACGCGTTCCACGGCGTCGGCCGGACCATCACGAGGTCGCGGACGCCGAAGTTCTTCATCGCGCGAACCGTCGCGGCGATGTTGACGGGATTCTGGGGTTCGTACAACACCACGCGGACGCGGTGCAGGATGGATTCAGGCATCTGGGATCTCAAAGGACAACATGCGGCGCGGGTCTTCGCGGTCCCCCCGAAGGTAGACCCACTCCCCATCCGACCCGGTGGCGACGAGTTGCCCTCGCCGCCGTTCCCGTTGGCGGGAAATCTCGTTGATCACCACGTTCAACCTGAAGTGGCGATCCACGCCGAGCCCCTGGGCCCCGCGCGGGAAGCCGCAGCGCACCTGGTACCCGTCTGGCGTTAGGCGCCACGTGGCGGTCAGGGGCGGCACCGCCCCGCGCATCTCGCGCGGCGTGATCCTGACGTGCGGCTGGGCCTCCGGGACGAGGATCCAGCTCCCGGTGGCATTGGCGCCGGGCACATCCAGGTACAACTGGATCCCGTCCGAGTTGATGTCCGGGTCCTCATTGTCCAGCGGATTCGCCGCACGCGGTGGCGCGAAGACCGGATCGAGCTTGCGCACGGAGATCTCGATGTCGACGAAGGCCTTGCCGGCGGCGACCCGAAGCGTCGCCTCGGGTGCACCCGCCTGGCTCCATGCCTGCTCGGAGCGTCGGTAATGTCGCTCGCTGAGTTCCAGGGTGAACGGTCGCCCCGGCGCGAGCACAAAGGCTGGGGCCGCGGGGGCTGCCGGTTCACGGTCGACCGTCGCCGAGGGCATCGCGGTCGAAGTCCGACGGAGCTGGTGGACTCGCCCGTCCGGGGTCGTGAGGTCACACCCTCCCTCGCGCGACTCGATGCGGGCGACGCCGCCGGGACCTTCGATCACGAGTGTATCGGGAGAGAAGGTCGCTGCCGTCACGCCACCCCAGGCCAGCACGGTGCGCCAACGTCCACGGCGCCCCTTGGCCTGCCACAGCGTGATCTCGCGGTCGCCGGATCCCGGAGGCCCGGGGGCCCGAGCGCGCCGCCAGGCGAACGGGTCGTCGCTGGCCGTCCATCCGGCGAGCGCATCACCCCCGAACGACGCGCGAAAGGCCACCGGATGGGCTACCGTCGCGCCGCCGAGGGCGACCATCGGCGACGGCAGGTCGCCGGATGGCACAGTGGCCGCCGCCTCGGACGGGCCCAGCGCCCACCCGACCTGCCACGGCAAGGACAGCTCAACGTCATCGGCGCTCTCCCACGTAAACTCGTCGATCAGACACTTGTCCAGCGCGATGACGCGGCGAGTGACGTGGGCACGCCCCGGCACCAGCTCGAAGGTCGCCTCCACCCAACCGATCCCGTGCGCCTCGCCCCAGCCACGCAACACGCCAGCGCCATACGGCTGCGAGCGGCCGTCCACCAACGGTGCATTGTGCGCCCAGGTGGAGCGATACCAGGCCAGGCTCGGATCTGTGTATGACCCGGTCCCGACATCCTCGAGGAACCGCGACGTTCCGACCACCAGCCAGAGGTTGAGGCGGTCGGGATGCCCGTGGCCACCACCGGGGTGTCCGTAGTCGAGCGCCGCGTAGACGCGGCCACCGTCACGACGAAAGACGGCGAACCCCTGGTGCGCGAGGTGCACGGAGGCTGGTCCGCCGGGGACGGCGTCGGGGAGTGCCGACCGCGCATACAGGAGGGACTTCCAGCCTAACGATGATCGGTCGAGCCGACAGGGTGGGCCGTTGCGCTCCGCCTCAGCGGTGGACGTGGCGCGCCCGGTGTCGCCCGCGGGGACGTCCGGCGCGTACAGGGTCCCGAGCGCCGCGGCGAGCCGGTCGTCCGACGTGCGAGCCAGCCCCAGTTCGCACGACTCGGCGAACCGCCATTGGCGCAACGACACGGCGTACTGAGAATCGCGACGGGCCGGAAAGGTGAAGTCGGGGAGGGCGGTGAGAAACGGGAGGGCAAAGGCGTCGTGGAAGCGCGCGACCAGTGCCGGGGGAAGCGGGATTCCGTGCTGCTCGGCCATCGTGACCCCGTACCACAGGCCGCGGTGGGCGAACTGGTGGTAGTTCTCTCCCTCGTACCAGGAGCCGTCGGCGAGGAGCCCGGCGTCGAGGTGTGCGACCAGCCCCGAGCGCCCGGTCACGGCGCGCTCCACGAGGGCCTCGCGATCGAGCACAACACCGCACGCCAGCAAGGCCGCATTGTTCCACACCTGCCGATTGGACGCGCCCTCATCGTACGAGGCGATCAACTCAACACTCGGGGCGAGCACCCGGTCGCGCACGCGACCCCCAAGCCCCTCCGGGGCAAGTGCCCGAGACTCGAGCAGGTCCAGCGCCACCGCCACCTGCAACGTCCAGATGGACTCGAGGTAGGTGCTGAAGAACGGGCGGGTCGGCCCGAGGACGTTGTCCTCGTTAGGGTACGAGAGGTACTGGCCGGCGCAGGCATCCAGGAAACGCACCGCCACCTCGCGCGCCGCCGCGTCATCGGTGAGCACCGCTAGGACCGCCCCATGGACCGCCCGCTCGGCGAGCCAGAGCTGCCGGTTCATGACCCACCAACGGTCGTGATCCTCCCCGGTGAACACCACACCGCAGGTCGGGCACCGGTGCCGGTGCGGCTCCCATGGATCAAAGGCGAGCAACACACCGTGTGCCGGGCAGCGCCCTCCCCCGCGCGTCAAGCGCGCCTTGTGCACGGGCAACTGCAGCTCAACACCGCAGAGCGCCGCGAGGTCCACGCGAAGGGACTCCGCGAGGGGTCGGAGCGATTCCGCGACGACCCGGCCCCGTACCTCGAGCTGGCCGGGCGACAGGAGCAGGGTCATGGCCGCACCACGCGCGCCGGGGCGCCGAAATGCCAGCGCGTCACGCTGACCAGCTCCCCGCGAAGGTCCATCTCGATGCCCTGCAGCTCGCGTCGGGCGCCCTGGACCCCACGCGAGTGATACAACCACGCCACCGGCGACTCCTCACGCAGCTCGGCACTGACCGCGCGCCACGCCGCACCCAACGCCGGACCGGTCGCTTGCGCCGCGCGGTCCAGGAGCGAGTCGAGGCGGGCCGAATGGAAGGACGCGTAGTCGAGCGCACCGCCGCGCTGGGACGTCGCGAACATCGCGGCCACATGGCTGAGGGCGAGGTCGCCGGGGATCCCCGTCAGCAACACGTCGAAGGCCCGGGGCTCCGCGCGCGCGTCGCGGAGGAAGGTGCCCAGCTCGACCTGTTGCAGCGTGACGACCACCCCGATGGCGCGCAGGTCGGCCTGGATCAGTTGTTCCATGGCGTTGTCACCACTCCCCACACTGCGGAGCGCGAAGGTGAGGGGCACGCCACCACGGCGTCGTTGCCCATCGACCATCGTGTAGCCTGCGCTGTCGAGCAGCGCCGCTGCATTCGCGTGTTGTTGCGTCGAGTCCCAGGCGACATGGCCCGGAAAGACCGGCCCGCTCGTCGCGACCCCCATCCCCTGCAGCGCGACCTCCACGAGTCGACCACGATCGACGGCGGCGGAAATCGCCCGGCGCACCCGCGCATCGTCGAACGGCGGTCGCGTGGTGTTGAAGACGAGCACGTTGGTGAACGCGACCGGATAGGTGAGCAATCGCAGCGACGGATCCGAGGCGGCAAGAGCGGCCATCGCCGGCGAGATGCCCGCGAGGTCCAAGTCACCACTGGCCAGCCCGGCGAATTTCGTGGTCGCCTCGTCCACCACGGCGATTACCAGTTGGTCCACCGCCGCGGGGCCGCCGAGTGCCGGCGGAAAATCGTCCACGCGGGCGAAACGCCAGGACTCACGGGGGCGCCGTTCGACAAATCGAAACGGCCCATTGCCGACGGGCGCGCGGGCAAACGAGTGGGTGCGGTACTCCGCGCGCGGGACATGCTCAAGGATGTGTCGCGGGACGACCGGGAGTTCACACAAGACCAGGGGGAAACGCGGCGGCGGCGACGCGAAACCGAGCGCCACCGTGGTGTCGTCGAGTGCCTCGACGCGCTCGATCCCCGCCAACTCGCCCTTGCGGTAATAACCTGTCGCGGGATCGCGGGCTGCATCGAGGGTGAACGCCACGTCGCGAGCCGTAGTGGGCTCGCCGTCGTGCCACCGCAGGCCCGGCCACAGGTGGAGGGTGAGGGTGCGACGATCGCCCGACCACTCCCACCGACGCGCGAAGTAGGGCTCAGGCTCCAGGGTCGCGGCGTAGCGCGCGAGGGTGACGAACAACGCGTACCGCTGCACCTGTCGCGCCATGGGGTGAACGGTCACGAGCGGATTGGCCGACTCGAGGTCCGCCCCGGACGCCACGACCGCGACGGCGGGTCCCTCGCGGCTCGGCGCACATGCGGCCGCCACCAGCACGAAGATGACGCCGCACGTTGACGCCCGGCGGCCAACGCGCATTATGCGCATGTGCCCGCCCTGCTCCGTCGCGGCGTCGAGTCCATCCTGCTGTTCGGGTTCGTCGTCACCCTCACCTTTGTGCTCGCGCATCTCGCCCCGGGAGACGCGACCGACCTCCTCATACCGCCGACGGCAACGCCGGAGGATGTGGCACGCCTGCGGGCGAGCCTGGGGCTGGATGCGTCCATGGTCGGGCAATATGTGCGATGGATCTCGCAGGTGGGGCATGGCGACCTCGGCGTTTCGTTCGCGCTGGGTGAACCTGTGCGTGACCTGCTCGCCCGGTCGCTCCCGATCACGCTGGCGTTGGGGGCCGTCTCGCTGTCGTTGACCTTTGCCATCGGCGTGACGGCTGGGCTGTGGCAGGCGCGTCATGCGGGGACATGGCGTGATCGCCTGGTGAGCGCGACCGCGATCACGGTGTACGCGGCGCCCACCTTCTGGTTGAGCCTGGCCCTGGTGGCGGTGTTCACCTACGTGGCCTCGCGCGCCGGGTGGCCGGCAGCGATCCGACTACCGGCGATGGGGCTCCGCGACCCACGTGGGACGGTCAGCGGGCTGGCCGGGCTCTTCGACCTGGCGCGCCACGCGGTACTGCCCGTGGTGGTCCTGTCGGCCGTGGGGGCCGCCGGAATCTCTCGTTATGCACGCGCTGGCGCGCTGGCGCTGGCGGGTGAGGACTGGGTGCGCACGGCACGAGCCAAGGGGGCAGATGCGCGGCTGGTGTGGGGGACGCATATCCTCGCCAATGCGCGCCCGACCTTGATCGTGTTGCTGGCGCTGTCGCTCCCCGGGCTGGTCGCCGGTTCCGTGTTTGTGGAAGGGGTCTTCGCGTGGCCGGGCATGGGCCGGCTCCTGCTCTCCAGCATTGGGGCGCGCGACTACCCGGTCTTGATGGGCGCGACCCTCGTGTACGCGGCCATGGTCATTCTCGCCAACTGGCTGGCCGATGCCGGTATCGCCTGGGCCGATCCCCGCCGCCGCACATGACGCGCACCCGCCGGACCGCGGCGATCTCCCTCGGGATCCTCACCCTCGCGGCGCTGCTCGTGCCGGCCCTCGCGACCGACGACCCCACCGCGATTACAGATGTGATCGCTCGGCGCCTCGTGCCACCGATGGGCCGGGATGCCAACGGCAGCTGGCACCTCCTTGGCACCGATCGGTTCGGCCGCGACATCCTGGTGCGCACGCTGCTCGCGGCACGCGTCTCCCTCCTGGTTGGCGTGGTCGGGTCGATGCTGGCCGCCGTGGTGGGAGTCTGCGTCGGCGCGTCCGCCGCGTGGGCGGGACGGTGGGTGGACCGCTGCCTGATGAGTATCGCGGACACCTTTCTCGCCGTGCCGCGGCTCGTGCTCCTGCTGCTGTGCGTCGCGCTCTGGTCTCCCGGGCTGTCGACGGTCATCGTGGTCCTTGCGGTGACCGGGTGGATGGGGATCGCGCGCCTCGTCCGCGCGGAGGTCCTGGCCCTGCGGTCCGTCGGGTTCGTCGAGGCCAGCCGGGCGGGGGGCGCCAGGTCCTTGCGCACCCTCGTGAGGCACGTGTTGCCTAACGCTGCCGGTCCTGCCCTGGTGGCCACGACCCTGGGGGTGGGCAACGCCGTGCTCATGGAAAGCGGGCTGGCATTCCTTGGACTCGGGGTGCAGCCGCCCACGCCCAGCTGGGGCAACATGATCGCCGGGGGACGCGACCTGATCGTGACGGCACCCTGGGTCGCCCTGGCACCAGGGCTCGCCCTCATCGTCACCGTGCTGCTCTGCACCGAGTTGGGCGATGGACTCGACCCCACCGCATCGCGAACCGGGAATCGCTGAGCGCCTTGCCGTGGGCCGACAGAGACGGTTTCTTGGGGCATTCCAACCCGCACGGCCATCCCGCCGTGCCACTACCCGGAGAGCGCCATGTCCGTTGCCAAGGTGACCGAGATCATTTCCTCGTCGAAGAAGTCGTTTGACGACGCCATCGAAGTGGGGATCAAGCGCGCGAACAAGACGCTGCGCAACGTGAAGGGCGCCTGGGTCGCCAGCTACAAGGTGGACTGCGACAAGGGCAAGATCACGAACTATCGCGTCACCCTGAAGGTCACCTTCGTCCTCGCGGACTGAAGCGGCGATGACCAACCCCAGGGAGCCACTCCCCGACTTTTCCGACGTGAAGTCGGGGAAGCTCGTCGGAGGCGATGACCCGTGAGGAAGCAGCCGTCCCCACGTACACGATCGTGAAGGGCGACA
The DNA here is from genome assembly GCA_016712265.1 of Gemmatimonadota bacterium. Taxonomy (NCBI): domain Bacteria; kingdom Pseudomonadati; phylum Gemmatimonadota; species Gemmatimonadota bacterium. The sequence goes on from JADJRJ010000030.1 coordinate 940,171, forward strand.
CCTTGTCGAAGATCGCCAAGCGGCACTACGGTGACGCGAGCAAGTGGAAGGCGCTCTACGAGGCGAACCGCGACGTGATCAAGAACCCGGACCTCATCCAGATCGGGTGGGTCATCAAGCTTCCCCAGCTGTGAGACCCTACATGCGTTATTCATCCCTTGCCATCGCCGCCCTCGCGGTGATGGCCGTCGCCTGCAAGAAGAAGGACGCGGCACCAGCCGCCACGACGCCCCCCGTCGCTGCGGCCCCCGCACCGGTTGCGACGGTCACGGCGGTGGAGATCGGTCGGCACCTCGGCGAGAACAAGCGCGTCAGCGATACGACGAGCGTCTTTGCCCCGAAGGACACGCTCTACCTTGCCGTCGCCACGGAGAACACGGCCCCAGGTGCCATGCTGCTGGCCAAGTGGAGCTTCCAGACGGGACAGACGGTGGACTCCACCACGCAGGCCATCGCGGCCCCGGGCCCTGGCGCCATGGGCACGGTCTCCGAGTTTCACCTCGTGAAGCCGAGCGGCTGGCCGGTGGGCAAGTACAAGGTGGAAGTGTGGCTGGACGGGGCGTCGAAGGGGGTGAAGGAGTTCGAGGTCAAGCGTTAGGCAGCTCCCCGCGGCTCAACTCAATGGTCGCGACCGCGTACGGCGGGATGTCACACCGTACGCGGTCGCCGGAGACCGCGAGCACGCCGAGTGGCGTGTCATCGAGGCGGAGCCGCCGTGCGGCGGTCACGCCAGGAAGGGTGAGGGTTACTGGCCGGGGCCGGTCGGTGACATTCACCAGGCGCACGCGGAGTGTTCCCTCCCCCGCACCCGGACGCGTCCCCAACCACCGCACCCCATCTCCCACCACACGCACCCCCTCGACGTGGGTGGCCACCGGCAGGCGCATCGGTACGGCATAGGGCGGCACCAGGACATCGGCTGCCACCGACTCCACCGCCGCGTGGGTATCGGCGTGATCCCCTCCGTGCGGCAGGAGCGCGAGTGTGGCATGGAACGCTCCCCGCTGTTGGGCCGCCGGCACCGGCGCCGGATACCCGGCGTGTCCCGGGCGTTCCGGGAGGTCGGCGCGGCTCAGCTCTCCAACAGCGCGCAGCAGGGTAACCGCTACGGTCCCCTCCGGCGTCGCCTCGTACTCGGCCAACCCATCCGAATACACGGTGAGGCCACATCCCTCGGCGCGATCGCAACACGTCACAAACCGGTGGAGCGGCGCCGTGGCGGCGATGCGCTCCACGTCCCCGTCGTGCGGGAGCGGAGCGTGTGAGGGCCGTCGGACCGGGGCAAAGGCAGCATCCGCATGGTGAATCGCCCCCCCGCAGCCCGTGCGGATGACGGCCCGCAGCCGGTAGTCCTGTGCCGTGGACTCACCGTCGATCACGAGGCGCACCCACGGGACGCCGGCGTCGAGCTGCACGCGCACCGTGAGGTCGGTGGACGCCCGGCGGTGATGTGTGGTCTCCCCGGTGGGGTGTGACACGTCGCGCGCGGCGATGGGGACGCGCAGGCTCACGGTGAGTTCGGCGCGCAGCGGACCGCGCGACGTCACGCGCACGGACCTGACGACGGCCATCTCGTGGGTGCCAGGAATCGCAGAGTGTGTGTAGAGGTCGCCGCGTTCGCCCTGTGACTCAACGCCCAGGAGGTCACGCCACTCACCCCACGCCCCGCTAACGCACAGGCCGTACGAGGGATCCCACCGGACCGTGAAAAGCCCATTGTCCAGGGTCTGCTGCTCCACCCACACCGGCTGCGGGGCTTCCGCACGCCCCGCGCGCTCCACCACTTCCAGCGCGGTCACGCCGTGCGCGGGGATGTCCTCGCACCAGAGCAACACGCGATGCCGCTCCACCAGCCGTGTGACGGGATACCGCGTCGGTGCCTCGTCGCGCACGACGACGCGTTCGCTCGTCAGGCGCTGCATGGGGAGCGCCCGACCGCCGCGGTGCACGCTCCATCGCGGCACCTCACGCGGGGCCGCCGGCGCCGCTGCCCCGAATCCAATAGGGACCCGCGCCAGCGGCAGGTCGACGATCGCTTCCACCACCCCCGCACGGCGACGCGGCACCGGATTGCACAGCAGGAGTCGCGGCGGCTCGAGCCCGTCCGGGCGGTCGTCGGTGACCCCGGCCACCCTGCCTAACGCCTGTTCGCGGAGGGCGCGCGCACCGGCGTCCACGCGCGCGTTGCGGTCGTCCATGGCGACGGCGACGGCGTCGACCGAGCAGCCGCAGAGGGTATCATGTGGGTGGCTCGACAGCAGGAGCCGCCACAACCCATCGAGGGCGTCGCCACCGAGTGTCTCGCCCTGCCATGCGCACAAGGCAAGCCAGGGTTCAACATCCTGCGACAGGAGGCGCTCGAGCTGGGCATTCGTCCGCTTCTGGTGCGCCCGCGAGCCCATCGTGCCGCCCAGGGTCCAGACATAGGAAGGTGAGGCGCGGAGTTCACCGCGCACGCTCGGCAGCTGGGTGGTGGCCCCGAAGGCCACCTGCGCCTCGGCGAATCCTCGCAATCCTCCCATCGCGACCGTCGCCGGTTGTGCCGCGACCGACAGCGCGGCGCGCGCCTCGTCAAAGCCCTGCTGCAGGGCGTGGTGGTCGGCTCCATTGAGCACGAGCAGGTGCCCCGAACCACTCCGGGAGGCGAGGGTCTCGCGCAATTCCGCCCAGCGCGTCGCCATCGCCCCCGTTTCGGTCGGGAGCGACGAACCGAACTCGTACCCGGCCGACGGCAGGTGATGGAGCAACACCTCGTCACCCGCGGTGTTGCGCCACCGCGCCGCATCCCCCTCCGGCCACCCGCGCCCGCCGTACCCGCGCCAGAGGATGGCCATCGGTAGGCCGAACCCTGCGGCCAGGGTGGGTGCGGCGTCAGGGTGCCCGAAGGTATCCGGGCAATACAGCACGGGCGGTGCGCCGGCGCCGAGCCTGCCTAACGAGTCGCGCCCCAGCGCCAGGTTGCGAACCAGCGCCTCACCACCCGGGATGCTGTTGTCGGCGAGGACGTACCATGGCCCGGCCTCGAGCCAGCCGGCGCGCAACGCCGCGGCAACGCGCTGGCGTTGGTGCGGCGCCCAATCCAGGTAGTCCTCGAGGACGATCGCTTGACCGTCGAGGAGAGAGGGCTGGCGCCTCGCGAGGGCGGCATCCACCAGCGGGAGCAGCAAGACACGAAACGCCTCCGCCGTGCGGTACCACTCCCGGTCCCAGTGCGTGTGCGGCACCAGGTGCACGTGCAGGCGTTCGAGCGCTTGGCGCGGCGGATCTGGGAGTGGGGTCACGCGGCCCATCGGTCAGGATACACGACAGGATAGGCGGCGTTGCGATCACTCAACAGCCCCGAACCGGCGTTTAGCGAGGGATCCGGGCCCGGATGATCGTGGGCAGGTCGTCGTCATCAAGGGCGACAGCATGCAGCGCCCCGTCCCGGACGATCAGTCGTCCGAACGGCGCGAGGCGCGCCGCGACGCGTGCGGACCAGAGGTACTTCCCGTCCGGCGTAAACACGTCGAATTCGCTGCGCGTACTATCCGCGAGGACGCGGCGCGCCCAGAGGCGTGACTGGTCGTCGACAGCCAGTTGCTGAACGAATGCGAAGTGCCTGGGGATACGAGAGAAGTCGGCGTCGTGGCGCACCGCGCCGGATGTCAACTTCTCAAGTGCCTTAATCTCGGCGTTCCGGACTACCTCCGGGATCGGCGTCGCCGGGATTCGCCGCTCACCAGAAGCAACCACCACACCGTCCTCTCGGCGCTTCTCCACACGGTACTCATCCACGCCAGCCATCCCCCAGGAAAATCCCTGCGGGTCGAACGCAGAGCCAGCCGGAACCCGAAACGGATAGGTGCGATACTGCTTCCCGCCGTCCGCGCGCTCAATGGTGATGGTATTCGTTCGTCCCGGCGAAACCGCGACGCGCCGCGTCGGCATGGTATCGAGGACTCGCGCCGACAGATCCAGTCGCAGGGTGCGCGCCTCATCGTTCTGCGCGTTGACATTGAAGGCCATAACGCGAAGCCGCTTCTGGTCGTCGAAGACCCCCTCCCAGCGGAAGCCGTACATGTTCGCCGTGAAAGTATGGTGACGCTGGAAGGTCCCATCCCCGTTCAGCACGGTGAGTCGTGCATTCCCCGGATCGTTGACCCACACCGTGCCATCCGGCGCCGCGAGCAAGCCATTCGCGTTGCGGAACTCGCCGGGGCCGCTCCCCTTGCGCCCCGTCGTCCGTTCGAACGTCCCCACGGGCCCAAACACGTGCACCACCTGCTCCTTGAAGTCGAGCACGAAGGTCCGGCCGGCCAGGACGGTGAAATCCCGCAGTTCCCCGATCGGCTGCGCCGGCCCATCCTCCACCTCGATACGCAGGTCTATCTGCAGGTCGCGCACGCCCTGTCCGGCGAGGGTCAGCGGAATGAACAGGCCGCCCAGCAGAAGCCGATGCATTGCCACACTCCTTTAGGGGATCTCCTCCAGATTACCCCGGCCGTGGCGGTTGGCAAGATCGAGGGCCCCCACCCCTGCTTCCTGGGATGAGGCGCGGAGCGGTGCCAAGCCTCGGGGGTCGCACCCCGCCCACCGCTGCCCACTGCCGCTTGGCATCCCCGTCTGCCCTTCAGGCCAGCGCCACCTTGAGCCGTCCCGACGAATCAGGTACCCTCCCCTGTCCCCCTCGCCGGAACCGAAATGCCGCACACACTCGCCGCCCTCCCGTACGCCCACAATGCGCTCGAGCCGCACATCGACGCGCAGACGATGCAGATCCACCACGGCAAGCATCACCAGGCCTACGTGAACAACCTGAACGCCGCCCTGGACACCCACGCCGCCCTCCACGAGCGCCCCCTCGAGGCATTACTCGCCGACCTGGCCAATGTCCCCGAGGACATTCGCACCGCGGTCCGCAACAACGGCGGCGGCCACTGGAACCACACCCTGTTCTGGAACTCCATGGCGCCGAGCGCCGGCGGGGAGCCCACCGGGGCTCTGGCCGACGCGATCAATGCCGCCTTCGGCAACTTCGGGCGTTTCAAGGAAAAGTTCACGGCCGCCGGCACGGGGCGATTTGGGTCCGGCTGGGCCTGGCTCATCAAGGAACCGGCGGGCCTGCGCGTGGTCTCCACCGCCAACCAGGACAACCCGATCATGGAAGGCATTGCCCCGGGCCAGGTCCTGCTCGGGCTCGATGTGTGGGAGCACGCCTACTACCTCAAGTACCAGAACCGCCGTCCGGACTACATCGGCGCGTGGTGGAACGTGGTGAACTGGTCGGCCGTATCGGCGCGGTTCAACGGGTGATCCACCGCGGGCGAGGGGCTCTTGACCCCTCGCCCGACATCACTCGGCACGGAGCACACTGAGCGGGTCCATGCGACTCGCACGCCGCGAGGGACGCCATCCGGCCATCCCTCCTGCCGTCAGGGAGAGCAGCCCGGCCAACAGGTACGGCGCCGGATCGTGCGGCCCCACCTTGAACAGCAGGGGCGACAACGCGCCGCTCGCGGCCCAAGCCGCGATGAGCCCCACGCCGGCCCCCAACCCCACCGTGCCCAGGCTGCGCCGCATCATGTCGCGTTGCAGCCCCCCCGGCGTCGCGCCCAGGGCGAGCTTGACCCCGATTTCGTGCGCGCGATGGGTCGCATCGTACGCCGCCACGGTGTACAGGCCGAACCCCGCGAGCACCAGGGCCGCGATCCCGAACGCCGAGAGCAGCTGGGCCCCCACGCGAAACGGCCGGACCTGGGCGTCGACCTGCCCCGCGACAGACTGCACGCGGATCAGCCCGATGCGGCTGTCCTGACGCCGCGCGACGGCGAGGTGGGCCTCGAGGTCGGCCGACGCCCCCTGGACGCGCACCAGGATGGCCGATCCTCCGGCGTGGTCCCCCTGGGCGTGCGGGATGACAAACTGCGCACTGCGCTCGTCGTCCCCGATCGAGTACCGCCGGGTGTTGGCCATCACCCCAACGATCCGCACACACCCGGACTCCACGTCATCCCCGTAGTACAGGCACCGGCCGATCGGCTCGCCGCCCGGCGCCAGCGCCTGCGCCATCACCTCGTTCACCACCGCCACGCGCGCCGCCCCGCGCGTGTCCTCGTCGAGGAGCGCACGACCGCGCACCACCCGGACCCCGAGCGTGGCGAAGTACTCCGGATCCGCCTCGGTGAGCGACGGTTGCCCGTCGAGAAAGCGCGGGAGCGTGTCGGACTCGCCACGCACGCGGACCTGGCGGTTCATCCAGAACGGCACGGTGCTGCTCGCGGCCACCGACTGGACCAATGGGGTGGTCCGAAGCTGCCTCGCCAGGGCCTCCTGCACGGCGGCGCGCTCGGCCACCGGCACACGCGAGAGATCCGGGAACAGGGCGTAGAGTCCACGGGGGTCGAAGCCCAGTTCCACCCGGGTGGCGTTGAACAGGCTGCGCCCGAGCATGGTGGCGCCGACGAGCAGGGCGACGGAGACTGCGGCCTGGAGCGCCACCAGGCCGCTCCGAAGGGCGCCGGCGGAGGTTCCCGCACGCCCGGCCGTCGCAAAGCCGCCACCGAGGTCCCGCCGCCACAACACCGAGACCGGCGCCAGGCCCGCAAGCAGCCCCGCCCCCGTCGCCGCGACTAACGACACAAGGACGGCTCGGATGTCCAGGCGCGCAACGTCCAGGTCCGCCTCGGGAAGGATCAGGACGTGGAGCGTCCGCACGAGCGCAGCGGCCAACACCAGCCCGACCACGGCCCCGCCAAGGCCAAGTGCCCACCCTTCGAGGAGGTGCGCCCGCACCAGCCGCGCCCGGGAGACCCCGAGCGCGAGGCGTACACTCGTCTCGCGCCGACGGGCGGCCGCCCGATTCAACAACAGGGTCGCGACGTTCGCCGTCGCCATCGCCAGGAGGAGGGCACTCACCGCGAGCGGAAGGAAGGCGACCGCCACGCCCCCTCGCGTCCCCGGGCCACGTCCCGGGAGCACCGAACCGAGATGCACCACCGATGCGCGATCGAGCGGCGCCACCGCATGCAGGTCGCGATAGAGGGTCGTCGCTCGCTCGGCGGCGGCGGTAGGCGAGACACCGTCGCGCACACGGACCACGACATTCAGCCACTGCCACGAGGCATCCGTGACCCAGCGCCGATCGCCGCGCGCCCCGAACGGAGCACGCGAGTGCAGGGGGAGAAAGAGCTCGATCGCCGCGAGCCCAAGGCCGCGAAAGCCGCGCGGCATGACGCCTATCACGGTGAACCGCCGCCCGAGGATGTCGACGGACGCGCCGAGCACGTCCGACCGTCCCCCCAGTTCCTGCGTCCAGAACCCATGACTGACGATCACGACGTCGGCCCCACCTTCTTGCACCTCGGCGGGGGCAAAGGTGCGCCCCATGAACGGAGCGACCCCAACCACCCGGTAGAAGGCGTCATCGGTGACCATCGCCGACGCCTCGCGCAGGCTCTCGTCGCGGCCCAGGGTGACTCGGGTGGTGAACCATGCGCCGGCGTCCTGGAACACGTCGCGCGCTCCCTGGAGCGACCGGAAGTCCTGGTAGCTCCGGGTCTGCTGGACCACCGTCCCGCGGGACGGCACCTCGAAGGTGTGATACACGTGTCCCAGGCGGCCCGCATCGCGGATGTTGGGTGCCGGCCGGAACATCAGGCGGTCAACGAGGGAGAACATGCTCGCGCTCGCGGCGATCCCCACGGCCAGGATGGCGATGACCACCGCGGTGAAGGTGCGGTGCCGGATCAGGGAGCGCAGGGCGCCGCGGACATCGTCGGCGAGGGACTGCCAGGCGATCGCCGACCGTTCGCGGCCCACGGTGACGCGATCGAAGTGTCGCAACTCGTCACGGGCCGCGTCGACATCCCCGAACTCCTCGGCCGCGATCCGCTGGGCCTCCGCGAGGGGATACCCCTGCCGCTGGAGGTCGCCGGCACGCTGGGCCAGGTGAAAGGCGATCTCCTCGTCGATTTCCCGGGAGACGCGCCCCCAGTGCCGGGGGAGCACCAGCCAGCGGGGCCGCCTCACGCGGCCCCCCCGTCGGCATTGGCGATGAGCACCGCGCCTACCGCCGCCACGTATCGGCTCCAGCGATCGGTCTCCGTGCGCAGGAGGCGACGCCCGGTTGCGGTGAGCGCGTAGTACCGCGCGCGTCGGTTGTTCTCGGAGACCCCCCAGCTGCTCGACACGGCGCCGCGCGCCTCGAGCCGATGCAACGCGACGTACAGCGCCCGATCCTCGATGGTCAGCGCGTCCCGGCTGCTTTCGCGGATCCACCGGGCGACCGCGTACCCGTGTCGTTCGCCCCACAGGAGGGCCCGGAGCACGAGCACGTCCAGCGTGCCCTGCATCAGCTCGAGATCGTCCGCCATACCTTCCCCGGAAATGTTCCGGGGAGCAGGCTACAGTGAGTTGGGGCGTCCTGTCAAGCGCGAAGCCACCCCGACGGGCGTCGGGGCGACCGCGGCCCGCTAGCGGGCGGCCTCGCCCTCGAGGTAGGTGTATCCCTCGAGCCCGGCGACGTACTCGGCGATGAAGGTGTTCGCTTCCTGCCGGGTGAGGTCCCGGGCGTTCCCCACCTTGCGACGGAAGGTGGTGAGCAGGTCGGACGCCGTGAACTCGACGTAGTCGAGCACCTCGGTCACCGTGTCGCCGCGCACGAGGTGGGTGAGTTCGTACCCGGTGTCCGTAAGACGCACGTGCACCGCGTTGGTGTCGCCAAAGAGGTTGTGCAGGTCCCCCAGGATCTCCTGGTAGGCCCCCGTGAGGAAGATGCCCAGGATGTAGTCCTCCCCATCGCGGAAATGGTGCAGCTCCAGGCTGGGCTTCCCTTCCTTGCCCCCGACGAAGCGATCGATCTTGCCGTCGGAGTCGCAGGACATGTCCTGGATCGTCCCCCGGCGATCCGGGCGCTCATCCAGGCGATGAATGGGCATGATCGGGAACAGCTGGTCGATGGCCCAGCTGTCCGGCAGCGACTGGAAGAGCGAGAAATTGCAGAAGTAGCGGTCGACCCGGCTGGCCTCGACCTGGGGAATGATCTCCTCGAACCCCTTGCCGTTCTCCAGGACGACCTGGGCGATGCGCGCCATGGTCGCCATATACGTCGTCTCGGCAATCGCTCGGTCGCGGAGGGACAACACCCCGCTATTGAACAACTGTTGCGCCTTTTCCTTGTCGAACGAGGCGTCGTGGTAGATCTCGATGACCTTGCGCTTGGGCAGCTTTTTCTTTGCCAGCGTGCGGTAGTCCTCCACCATCTCGTGCAGCAGGATATGGTCGTCCTCAGTCAGCGACGGCTCCGTGAAGTGCCCCTGGGTCTCCACGTCGGTGACGCGGAGCAGCAAGAGGGCGTGGTGCGCGGTGAGGGCCCGGCCGGACTCGCTGATGATGTGCGGCATCGGGAGTTCGTTCTCCCGACACAGCTCAGCGAACGTGTAAATGACGTCGCTGGCGTATTCCTGCAGGGTGTAGTTGACGCTGGCCTGGTTGGTGGAGTTGGTCCCGTCGTAGTCGACCCCCAGCCCACCGCCCACGTCCACATGCGTGATCCCGATCCCCATCTTGTGCAGCTCGATGTAGAAACGGGAGATCTCCTGCAGCCCGGTCTTGATATACCGGATGTCGGTGATCTGCGAGCCGAGGTGGAAGTGCACCAGCTTGAGGATGTCGGCCTGGCCGAGCTCGCGCAGCCGATCGATGAGCTTCATGAGCTCGGCCGTATTGAGCCCGAACTTGCTCTTTTCGCCGCCGCTCTGCGCCCAACGCCCAGCGCCCTCGGAGGCGAGCTTGATGCGCACACCAGCGTTGGGACGAACCCCGAGGTCCTCCGCCGCCGCCAGGAGCACCTCGAGCTCGGAAAGCTGCTCGACAACAATGAACACATTGTGCCCGAGCTTTTGCCCCATGAGGGCGAGGCGCATGAACTCCTCGTCCTTGTAGCCGTTACACACAATGATGTGCTCGGTGCTCTCCGCCAGGCCGAGGACCGCCTGGAGCTCCGGCTTGGAGCCACACTCGAGCCCGACGCCATGTTTCTGGCCGAACTCGACGATTTCCTCCACCACGTGGCGCTGCTGGTTGACCTTGATGGGGTAGACCGTGGTGTACCCGCCGCCGTACTCCCACTCCTTCATGGCGGCGGCGAATCCCTCGCTCAGCGTCTCGATCCGTTTCTGGAGGATGTCCGAGAAACGGAAGAGGACCGGGAGCTGGATCCCCTGCGCCTCGAGGTCGACCGCCAGCTCGTACAAGTCGACGGCGCGTCCCGTGTGATTGGCGTCCGGTCGGACGACGACGCGTCCCTGCGGGTTGATATCGAAGAAGCCGGCGCCCCATCCCTCGATGTTGTAGAGGGCGCGGGCGTCCTCCACGGTCCAGGTGGGAGCCGGAGCTTCTGGGGCGGCCGCCGGTGGCGTCGCAGTGGGTCGAGTGCTGGTCATGGCGCGCAATAAGGTAGGGCGGCGGGGCTGCTGATGGTACCGTCCCGTCGGTCACAGGTCCTCTGACCTTTACCGCCGCGAATCCGCGCGCAAGGGATAGGCGTATTTCCTGGACTCACCTTCCCCACCGACTCGACGACGCTCGCGCGCGGGCGTTACCTGTCCACCGCGACCGCCAAGTGCACGGAGTGCCACGGGGAAGACCTTGGAGGCAAGCTCGCCATGGAGGCCGGTCCGGTGGGCACCATGTATGGCCCAAACCTAACGAGTGGCGCCGGCGCCTTGGCGACTACCCGCACACAAACGGTACGCGGGCCCAGACATGCGCCCGGGCCCGCCTCGACGTCGGCGTGCGACGCGGCTACGGAATAATCTTGCGGTTCAGTTGGTCCCGACCCTTCTCCACCGCCGGAATCCCCCGCACCATCCACTCCGGCGCCGGCTCGCCCTTGAGCTTGTTGGCAAAGAACTGCTGCATGCGCATGTCGATGTCCTTCTGGTTGGCACGCTTGCGCGGATTGTGGCCGTCGCCATTGTAGTTGAGCATATACACCTCCTTCTTCAGGCGACGCAGTCCCACGAACAACTCGATCCCCTGGTACCACGGCACCGCACCATCGGCGTCATTGTGCATGAACAGCACCGGGGTGGTTACACGATCCAGATGGAAGAGCGGCGAGTTTTCGATGTAGCGCACCGGCGCCTCCCACAACGACCCGCCGATCCGGCTCTGGGTCTTCTCATACTGGAAGGCGCGGGCCATCCCCGATTCCCAGCGAATGCCGCCATAGGCACTGGTCATGTTTGCCACAGGGGCATTGGGCACGGCGGCCGCGAACATGTTGGTCTGTGTGATCAAGTACGCACTCTGGTAGCCGCCCCAGCTCTGTCCGGCGATCCCGATCGCCTTCGGGTTCACGAACCCCCGCGCGATCAGTGATTGCACCCCCGGGACGATCGACTTTACGGCACTGGGGCCGGGCCACCCGATTTCGTAGGTGATGTCGGGGAAGAAGACGAGGTACCCGAGCGACGTGTACACCGACGGGTTGACGACATTGCGCCCGGTGGGCGCGTTGTAGTTGTGGAGGCCGTCGGAGAGCATCTCGTAGTAGTACACCACCATCGGATATTTCTTGTTGGCGTCGAAGTCCTCAGGCTTGTAGAGCAGCCCCTTGAGGGTCTCCCCATCGCCACTCGTCCACCGCACTAACTCAACGGTGGGCCAGGCATAGTCCCGCTGCTGCGGATTGGCGTCCGTGATGCGCGTGGTCCCGGCCAGCGTGGTTCCGGTCCACAGGTTGGGGAATTCCGCGACGGTCTGCTGCGTCAGCAGGTACTGCTCCGCCTTTCGTGCCCGGGATGGATTCCCGTAGTTGCGGTCGCCAAAGACCAGCCGTTCCGGTGCCGTGTTGGCCGCGAGGGATTCGCGGTAGAACCCCGATCCCTTGGTCTCATCGTTGAACGCGCGCAGCAGCAGCGGTTGCGCCGGATCGATGAACCGGTCATCCGGATCGGTGTCGACGACGCGGAAGGTCGTCGTGGCACGGACGCCCGCGGAATCCGTCACCATGCGGGGCGCCCGGACGCCCGCCGGATCGAGCTCCCAAATATCCCATCGGTCGTAGACCAGGAGTGACCGGTCATCCCGCGTCCAGCCGCCGAGTCCCCAGGCGGGAGCGGTACTCGGCGAGTCGTGGGTTTCCTGGTCGAACCGCACCCCCTTCAGCGCCGCGGTGAGCGACTTCACCTGACCTGTTGCCACCGTGTAGGCATGCCACTGCCCTTCGGCAAACCAGGTCACGTACTTCGCGCCCGGCGAGAGCTGAGCATTGAACTCCAGGCGCTTCGCGACCGGCGACTGCTTTCCCGTCACGAGGTCGGTGAGGTAGACGTCATTGCCGCCTTCCCCCCACATCGCCTCCACCGCGTACGGCGTATTGGTCGAGAGGAGGGCCACCCGGGCATCGTCGCTCACCGTGGCTTGCGGCAGGTCGTCGGTGGTCACGCGCATCGTCTTGCGGGTGCGCAACGCGTGGACGGCCACCCAGGTCCGGTCGCGATCCCGCGCCACCGTGAGCTTCTGCGCTGGCTGCAGGCGGTCGTCTTCCCAGTGCCACAGGTCGAAGATTGCCTTGTCGGACAGGGAGTCGGTGGGAATCGTGTCGGCCGGCGGATGCCCGATTGCGAACACAATCGCCGATCCGTCGCGTGTGAACTCCGTTCGTCCGCGATCGCTCGGACTGAGACCATCCACCGATCCGGGCGCGGCCACGAGGGTCGCCGTCGGCGTCCGCACGCCGGCGTGGTACAGGGCGAAGCGCGGCTTCGCCGCCTTGAACTCTTCGCGATTCGACACAAACGCCACCTGCGTCGCCGCGCGATCCATCACGAGCGACTTGTAGTCCCCTTCCCCGGCCATCAGCGTTGCCGTCTGCTTTGTCGCGAGCGTGCGAAGGTAGGCACCATCGGACTGCGGGGTGCGCGACGCGACCGTGTACGCCACGTACCGCGCGCTGTCGTCCACCGTGTACGACGTCACGTCGCCGATCCGGTCCTCCGTGCCGTCGCGCATGTTGCGTATCACCAGGGTTGATCCATAGTCGCGACGACGCCGACTGATGGAATCCGCGACCGCACGCACCGCCGATGAGTCCCGCGGGGCGTCGGGTTCGAGCAGGTACACCAGGTACTGGCCCGACTCGCGCGCGAGGCGGAATGAGCGCACGCGAGGCACCTGCGTAACCTGGCCACTCGCGAGATCCATCACTGAGAGCGACGCTCGCGGCTGTTGTGCGGCCGGACGTCGCGCGCGTCGCGCGGCGTCGAACTCCGCCATCGGGGCATAGGCGAGAAACACCGCGTAGCGAGAATCCACCGTGACCTGGGCCGGCACCGCGACAAACGGGGAGTCGACCCTCACCGTATTCACTGGCCGGCCGGTCCAACCGCGCGGCGCACGATATTCGGTCGTCCCCTGCGTGGCGCGGACGACGACTTCGCCGTCGCCGACGACCGGAGTGAGCGTGTACACGGCCCACTTGCCATCCGCGGACAGCGCCGCGCCCTGGATCTGCTTCCAGCTGTCGTATGTGTCCTGGGTGAGGGCACGTTTCCCCTGCGCGGCGACCCCCAGCGGGGTCAGCAGGCAGATGGTCCAACGGACAAACGTCGCGCGCATGGGCAACTTCTCCTCACAGGAAGGGAACGGGCAGACCGCTGGTTGCGCCGACGCGGATCGACCAACTTTACGGCCGCACGCGAACGGAACGCATCACACCACGCCCGCGTTGCGGGAGGGGGCGAAGTGCTACTCAAGCGATTTTACCACGAGGGGCTCGCGCAGGCGAGTTACCTGCTGGGGTGCCAGAGGACCGGCGAGGCGATCGTCATCGACCCGAACCGCGATCCCGCCCCATACCTGGCCGCCGCCGCCGCCGAGGGAATGCGGATCACCCAGGTCACGGAGACGCACATCCACGCCGATTACCTGTCGGGGAGCCGCGAGTTGGCCCATGCGGCAGGGGCCCGGTTGCTCCTGAGCGCCATGGGAACCGCCGACTGGCAGTACGCCTTTGCCGCCGCGGACGGCGCCCGCCTGCTTCGCCACGGGGACGAAATCCGCGTGGGGAACCTGCGCCTGGACGTGGTGCACACCCCCGGGCACACGCCGGAGCACATCGTGTTCGTGTGCACGGATACGCCAGCGAGTGCGCACCCGGTGGGGGTCTTCTCCGGCGACTTCCTCTTCGTCGGTGACGTCGGCCGCCCCGACCTGCTGGAGCGCGCGGCCAACGTCGCCGGCACCATGCGCGCGGGAGCGGCGCAGCTCTTCGACTCCATCCAGGCGTTTACGGCAACGTATCCGGACTTCCTGCAAGTCTGGCCCGGACACGGGTCGGGATCGGCGTGCGGAAAGGCGTTAGGCGCCGTCCCATCCACCACACTCGGGTATGAAAAGGTGGCCAACTGGGCGCTGCGCCACTCGGATCGCGCAGCGTTCATCGAGGCGGTGCTGCACGGACAGCCGGACCCGCCACGCTACTTCGCCATGATGAAGCGGCTCAACAAGGAAGGGCCGCGCATCCTCGGCGCGCGGCCGCTCCCCCTGCCACGTCCCGCGTCGGCGTTGCATGCGGCCTTGGCCAGCGGACATCGCGTCATCGACATCCGGCCCGCGGCCGCGTACGCCGAACGGCACGTTCGCGGCACCATCAACATCCCGTTCAACACGTCGTTCGTCACCTGGGCGGGGTGGTTGGTGCCGTACGACCAGCCGTTCCACCTCCTCACCGACGGCGGGGACGCCAGCGCACAGTCCGCCGTCGCCGAACTGGCGATGATCGGGCTCGACGACTGCTCTGGATGGTTTGGTCAGGACGCCCTCGCGGCGGCGACCGCGACCATTCCGCAGGTGGACGCATCCGCCCTGCATGCCAGTACCGGCGCGCAGGTCGTGGACGTTCGCGCGGTGGATGAATACGAGGTCGGACACCTCGCCGGGGCCACGCACATCCCGCTCGGCCGACTGGAAGCGCGGCTTGGGGAGCTGGATGCCGCACGTCCGGTCGTGCTCCAGTGCCAGGGCGGCGGGCGGTCGTCCATTGCTGCGAGCCTCCTCGAAGCCCGCGGTTTCACCAACGTCGCGAACCTGGCCGGTGGCTACACCGCGTGGGTCGCTGCGGGCCTCCCCGTCGAAAGCGTGCCAGGGATCCATGCCTGATCCCGGCCAACGGCCCGCCGGACGTCCCGTGTCCCGGACGCGCAGCGCGGGTCGACGACTCGTCGGCTACTTCTTCCGCGGGTTGGTGTTCCTCACCCCGGTCGCCATCACGTTGTATGTGGTGGTGCTCGTCCTGCGCACCGTCGACGGGTGGCTGGGCCTCCCGGTCCCCGGCGCCGGTTTCGTGGTCACCGTCGCGCTCGTCACGCTGTTCGGGTTCCTGGCCTCGGGGTTCATCACTCGAAGCCTCGTCGCCGCGCTCGACGACGTGATGGAGCGCCTCCCCTTCGTCCGGTTGCTCTACTCGTCCATCCGGGACTTTGTGAACGCCTTCGTCGGGGAGAAGCGGCGGTTCGACAAGCCGGTTGTCGTGAAGCTCTTCGACAACAGCTCCGCCCACGCCCTCGGGTTCGTCACGCAGGAATCGCTGGAGCAGCTCGGATTGGCGGAATGGATCAGCGTGTACATGCCCCACTCATACAACTTCTCGGGCCAGATGTACGTGTTTCCGCGGGAGTCCGTCCGGCGCCTGGAGGCGTCCAGTTCCGATGTGATGGCCTTTGTGGTTTCGGGGGGCGTCACCGAGGTCCCGCAAGTTGACCCCAAATCGTGACGTGCCCACCCCGCGCCCGTGAGGGGAAACGACCAGGTCCTGCGCAATAGGGTGAGCATCCCAGGAGGTATCATGTCCCGCGTACACCGTCCCCGACTGGTCGCCACCTGTGCGTGCGTGATCGCCGCCGCCTGCGGCGGCAAGTCACCCACCAATCCGCCGAACCCGGGAGGGAACTCCGGGCTGACGGCGACCATCGATGGCACCGCGTTCGCCGCCCCTGCCGGAACCGCGACGGCAATCGGGGCGCCCAACGGTACCTTCAGTCTGGCCGGTGGAAGCGCCGCGGGGACCGGGCTGGCCATCAACGCCTTCAATGTCGGAGGACCCGGCACTTACCCGATCGGCGTTGGCCCCACGGTGCCGGGGGCGATCGCGTCCGTCACCGCGTCGGGAGGTGCCTGGAGTACCGCACTCTCCGGGAACGCCGGGACGATCAGCTTCACGACGGTCTCCGCCACGCGGATCGTCGGCACCTTTTCGTTCGTCGCCACGTCGGTCACGAACGCCACGGGTACACGCACAGTCACCAATGGAGCGTTTGACCTGCCCGTGACGTCGGCGGGCACCATCGCGCTCGCCCCGAATGCGGGGAGCAAGTTCACCGGAACGATCAACGGGACGGCTTGGAACGCCGCGACGATCGTGATGGGATCGCGACCGACCTCCGGCACCCTCGGCCTGATCCTGTCGAACACCAGCTACAACCTGGTCCTCACGCTCGCCGGTTTTTCCGGTCCCGGCTCGTATGCGCTGGGAGGTGGCCTGCAGCGGACCCTCCTGGCGACTCAGCTCGGCCCCAACACCAACTGGGGCGGCCCTGGTGCGGCAAGCACGGGATCGTTTGTTGTTTCGAGTGTGACGGCGTCCCGCGTCGTGGGCACGTTCGACGTCAGCCTGCCCCCCAGTACGCTCAACCCTGGCACGGGCACGCTGCGCCTGGTCGGCACCTTCGACGTGGGCATTCCCTGATGGCGGTTGCGCGGGCCGGACGCCGCGCGCACGTTGCGGGATGCGTCGAATTCTCCTGGCCTCGTGCCTGACCCTGACCGGAGTGACGGCCGCCGCCCAGTCGGCCGCCCCGGAGATCCTGCTTCGCCCGGCCCGCGTATGGGACGGACTTCGAGATGCCCCTGTTGAGGGACTGGTCGTGCTGGTGCGCGGCGACCGCATTGCCGCCGTGGGGACACCGGCCGAGGTGCGGGCCGCAGCCGGCGCACGGACGATCGAACTTCCCGGACTGACGCTGTTTCCCGGGATGATCGAGGCCCATGCCCATGTGCTCCTGCATCCCTACAACGAGGCAACATGGGATGAACAGGTCCTGAAGGAGTCCACCGCGCTCCGGGTGGCCCGCGCCACCGTGCACGTGCGGAATACGTTGATGGCGGGATTCACGACCATTCGCGACCTCGGCACGGAAGGCGCCGGATGGGCGGACGTGGGCGTGAAGCAGGCCATTGAACGGAAGGTGATCCCGGGCCCTCGCATGCTGGTCACCACCAAGGCCATTGTCGGGCGCGGCAGCTATGGCCCCAAAGGGTTCTCGACGGAGGTCGACGTGTTGCAGGGCGCCGTGGAAGTGGGCAACACGGAGGAACTCGTCGCCGAGGTGCGCAACCAGATCGGGCACGGCGCCGACTGGATCAAGATCTACGCGGATTATCGGTGGGGGCCCAACAACGACGCCCGACCCGCGTTCACCGAGGCCGAGCTGCGTGCCGCGGTCGAGATCGCCGCGTCCAGCGGACGACATGTCGTGGCGCATAGCTCCTCGGCGGAGGGAATGCGCCGCGCCATCCTGGCTGGGGTGACAAACATCGAACACGGAGACGGCGGCACACCGGAAGTCTTCGCCCTGATGGCCGCTCGTGGTGTTGCCCTTTGCCCGACTCTCGCGGCCGGTGACGCCACCTCGCAGTATGCCGGCTGGAAGAAGGGTGTCGATGCCGAACCCGCGCGCATCAAGGCAAAGCGCGCGAGTTTCGCGGCTGCGCGCGCCGCCGGCGTGACGATCTGCAACGGAAGTGATGTCGGGGTGTTCACGCATGGCGACAACGCGCGAGAACTCGAACTACTGGTGGACTACGGCATGCCCCCCCTGCAGGCCATGAAGGCTGCCACCAGCACGACGGCGCGTGTCCTTCAGATGGCGGATCGGATCGGTGCCGTGCAGCCCGGGTTGTTCGCCGACCTCGTCGCGACGGATGGGGACCCCACCCGGGACATCGGGGCAACGCGCCGCGTGCGGTTTGTCATGAAGGCCGGCGAGGTCTTTCGGCAGGATACCGGGCGCTAGATTCCCTTCCCCACGGCCCCACTTATGTCCCGACGACTCCGCCGCTTCGCCTTGGTCCTCGTCGCCGGCTGCGCCGGCAGCGAAGAGCCCACTCCCACCGCAGGGTTCACGGCGATGGCAACGCCAAGCGGCCCTCGCGCCGCCGAGCCGTATCTCGCGGTCGATCCCCAAGGGGTGGTCCACATGACCTGGATCGAACGCACCGGTGACAGTACCGCAGCGGTGAAGTATGCGCACCTGCGCGATTCCACCTGGTCACCGCCGGCGACGATCGTGGAGCGGAGGGACCTGTTCGTGAACTGGGCGGATTTCCCCGCGGTGGCGATCGCGCCGTCCGGCGGGCTCGTGGTCCACTGGCTCCAGCGCAGTGGCGCAGGGACGTATGCCTATGACATTCGCGTGGCTCGGTCGACCGATGAGGGGAAGAGCTGGACCGCGCCCCAGGTGCTCCACCGCGACGGCCGCCAGGCCGAACACGGCTTTCTGACTTTCTGGCCGGGCGGCGGTGACACCGTCCATGCCGCGTGGCTCGACGGCCGCCACATGAATGCAGGCGATGGCCACGGCAAGGGGGCGATGACGGTCCAGTCGACCAGCATCGCGGGTGACGGTTCGTTAGGCGCCGAGCTTGCGCTGGACATGCGCAATTGTGAGTGCTGCCAGGTGAACAGCGCGCTCACTGCGCGTGGACCCGTCGTGGTCTATCGGGATCGCTCTGAGGATGAGGTGCGCGACATCGCGATCGTGCGGCAGGTGAACGGAACCTGGTCCCCACCGGCGAAAGTGCACGAAGACGGTTGGCAGATTGCGGCCTGTCCGGTGAACGGTCCGGCGATAGCCGCGAGCGGCGACACCGTCGTGGTCGCCTGGTTCACGGGCGCTCGCGATACGGCCCATGTGAAGGTGGCCTGGTCGCTGGATGCCGGCGCAACCTTCGGCGCCGCCACCGTCGTGGACGGCGGCAATCCGGCCGGGCGCGTGGACGTTGAGCTGCTGCCGGACGGCAGTGCGGCGATTTCCTGGTTGGAGCGGGTTCCACCAGAAGCGGCCGAAGTCCGGGTGCGACGAGCCCGGCGCGATGGCACCCTGGGGACGCCAATGACCGTGGCGACCACCACGGGGGCGCGCGCCAGCGGATTCCCGAAACTCGTCCAGCGCGGAACGGAGTTCGTGGCCGCATGGACGGTCCCTGGCGACACGGCCCGGATTCTCATGGGCAGGATGCCCGCCAAGGCGCTCCCATGAGGCGCGCGGTTGCCGCTGTCGCGGTGGCCATCGTCGCCTGCCGGCCCGAGCCCGGTACCCTCGTCGGCGACGTAGCACCGCCCTACGCCGCGACCACCCTCTCGGGTGACTCGGTCTCGACCACTGCGCTCAAGGGCAAGGTGGTCTTGCTGAACGTATGGGCCACGTGGTGCGCCCCATGCCGCGAAGAAATCCCCTACCTCCAGTCCCTGCACGAACAACATGCCGCCAGTGGACTCGAGCTCGTGGGCGTCTCTGTAGATACCCAGGGGGAGGATGAGACGATTCGCGGGTTCATGAGGGATTTCGGAATGACGTACCCTGTGTGGCGTGACCCCGATGAGCGCGTCCAGACGCTGTTTCAGGCGCTGGGCGTGCCCTCGTCGTATCTCATCGACCGCGCGGGCGTGATTCGGTGGCGCCGGCTCGGGATTATCCGACAGAACGACAGCACCTTCACGCAAGCGCTTCAGGCCGCCCTCACGGCTCCCCCCGGATGACGCGGACGGTTGGGATCCTCATCTTCGACGAGGTGGAGGTGCTGGACTTCGCCGGACCGTTCGAGGTCTTCTCCGTCTCTGGTCGCCGGCACCAACTGGACCTGTTTCGGGTGGTGACCGTAAGCGAACGGGGCCAGCCAATCGCGGCCCGCAACGGGCTGCTCGTCATGCCGACGCACTCCTTTGCGAACTGCCCCGCGCTCGACCTGGTGCTGGTGCCCGGAGGCTTTGGAACGCGCCGGGAAATGAAGAACGCCGTCGTGCTGGAGTGGGTGCGAGCCGCTGCCAAGCGCGCCGAAGCCGTCCTCTCCGTGTGCACGGGGTCGTTGGTGCTTGGCTCCGCCGGGCTGCTCGATGGCCTGCACGCCACCACGCACTTCCTGGCCTTCGATGAATTGCGCGCCGTGGCACCGCGCGCGACGATCCACGAAAGTGCACGCTATGTGGACAACGGTCAGGTCGTCTGCTCCGCCGGAGTCAGCGCGGGGATCGACATGTCACTACACGTGATCCGGCGTCTTCACGGAGATGATCTCGCGCGCGAGGCGGCGCGGTATATGGAATACGAGGGTCGCTGGGACTCCAATGAGCGGGTGGTCCTCGCTTCTTGAGCTGGCCGTACCGCGCCTAAACCACAGCAATTCCGTCGCTTCGGAGATCACACCTAACGTGATCTCCGAAGCGACCCCGGTTATTCACCTGGCGTGCTGCTGTGAGGTCAGGACTTCACCGCTTCGATGGTAATGTTGATCTCAACCTCGTCGCCCAGCATGATGCCGCCACCCTCGACCGCACGGTTCCAGGAGACGCCGTAGTCCATCCGGTTGATCTTGGTTGACGCCTCAAACCCGATACGGTCCTTCCCCTGCGCATCCTTGGTGATCCCGCCGAATGAGCCGCTGAGGGTCACCGGCTTCGTCTTCCCACGGATCGTCAACGTTCCCTGGATCGTGATCTCCTCGCCTCGGACCGCGACAGAGGTGCTCTTGAACTCCAGGGTCGGAAAGGAGTCAGCGGCAAAGAAGTCGTTGGACCGGAGGTGGTTGTCGCGGTTCTCGTTGTTGGTGTCGATCGACTTCGCGTCAATCGAGACATTGACTGATCCTGTCGCCAGGTTCCTTGGATCAGCCGAGATGCTCCCGGACCACTTGCTGAACGTCCCGCGGACCTTGGTCACATAGTGCCGGATCCGGAAGGTCAGCTCGGAGTGCGCCGCATCAATCGCCCACGCGCTCGCCTGGGCGCTAAGGGTGGCAGGTGCCTGCACGGCGAGGGCAACGGCGAGGACGAGGATTTTTCGCATGCGGAGTCTTTGTGGGATAGTACGGAGGTAAACATCTTGGCAGTGAGATAAATATCGCCCAATGCCGCGCCTGTCCAGCCCACAATTGGATCTCGGCCGTAGTCCTGCCTTCCGACCCCCTGAGCCGCGGGGTAGCGTTCGCCCCGCAGTCCTCCCAGACCCTCCTGCTCGATGCATATGCGGCCCTTCGTCACCCTGATCCTCCCTGCCCTCACGACCCTTTGCGGAGTGACGGCCCGCGGCCAGACCCCGGCCCAGGCGGCGACCCAACGCTCGGCGCAGCCGGCGGCATCGCTGTCCCCCTTTCGTCACCTGCGCCTCCGCAACATCGGGCCAGCGAACATGAGCGGACGCTTTACGGACGTGGCGGTGAACGAGGCGAACCCCTTCGAGTTCTACGCGGCGAGCGCGACGGGCGGGGTCTGGAAGACGACGGACAATGGCATCACTTGGGCCCCGGTCTTCGAAAATGAGGGCACCCATTCGGTCGGTGCCCTCGCCGTGGATCAGAAGGACCCGAAGATCGTGTGGGTGGGCACCGGCGAGGCGACCAATCGCCAGAGCTCCTCTTGGGGTGATGGCATCTACAAGTCGACAGACGCCGGCAAGACGTGGAAGCACGCCGGGCTGCGGGAGAGTCGGCATATCGCGCGCATTGCCGTGGACCCCACCAACTCGAACACGATCTTCGTGGCGGTGATGGGGGCCTTGTGGGGCCCAAGCCGCGAGCGCGGGCTGTACAAGTCGATCGACGGCGGACAATCGTGGGCGCCGGTGCTGCAGCGGGATGAGGATACGGGGGCCGCCGACGTGGCGATTGACCCGACGAACCCCAACATCGTCTACGCCGCCTTGTACCAGCGCCGCCGCCAGCCGTTTGGTTTCGTCGGTGGTGGACCGGGCAGCGGACTCTACAAGTCCGAGGATGGGGGTTCAAGCTGGAAGCGCCTGGTCACGGGCCTCCCGAGTGGCAACTGGGGACGCATCGGGATCTCGATCTATCGCAAGGATCCAAAGGTCGTGTACATCTCGCTCGAGCAAGGCCAGCGGTACACCTCGTCGGTGTCCTACGGCGAGCGGCGCGGGGGCGTCTTCCGCTCGGAGGATCGTGGCGAGACGTGGCGTCACATGAGCACGTGGAACCCCCGCCCCGGGTACTCGTCGCAGATCCGCGTCGACCCCAGCGACCAGAGCCGCCTCTACCAGGTGCAGTACTCGGTGAGCGACGACTCCGGCAAGACCTGGCGCGAACCGCGGCAAACCCTGCACGGGGACGACCGGATGATCTGGGTGAACCCGAAGGACTCGCGCCACCTCATCAAGGCCGACGATGGCGGCATCGGGATTTCCTACGACCGGGGGTGAAGTGGCTCTACGTGAGCACCATCCCCGTCTCGCAGTTCTACCGGCTCAGTGTGTCGACCGGAACACCGTACCTGGTCTGCGGCGGACTGCAGGACAACGGCTCCTGGTGCGGCCCCAACGAGACCTACGCCACACAAGGGATCCAGAACGAGGACTGGTTCCGGGTGGGCGGCGGCGACGGCTTCTTCAACGTCGTGGACACCACCGACAACCAGACGGTCTACGTCTCCTCGCAATACCTCGGCATCACCAAGGTCAACCTCAAGACCCTCGAGGCGAAGAACCTGCGACCGACGCCGAAGGAAGGCGAAGGGCCAAAGCTCGGCAACTGGGGCGCCCCGGACCCCAAGGTCGGCCGCAAGATCCCGCCGGCCGGATGGAACTCCCCGTTCCTGATCTCGCCGCACGATGCGAACACGGTCATGGGGGGGATGGCGATTGCGCTCAAGTCCGCCGACCGTGGCGACACCTGGGAATCACTGGGGAACCTGACCACCGGGGTCGACCGCCGGACCCTCAAGATTATGGGGCAGACGCCGCAGGAGGATACCCCTTCCCTCGATGATGGCGTCTCCTACTACCCGACCACGTCGGCCCTCGCCGAGTCGCCTCGGGTGAAGGGACTGCTGTATGGCGGCACCGACGATGGCAACCTCAAGGTGTCCCGCGACGGCGGGAAGACCTGGACGGACCTGACAGGCAAGGCACCGTTTGTCCCTAAGGGCACCTGGGTCAAGGCGATCGAGCCCTCCCGGTATGCCGACGGGACGGTGTATGTCGCGTGGGACGGCCACCAGGCGAACGACTACACGAACTACCTCGCCAAGTCTACGGACTACGGCCAGACCTGGACCTCCCTCGTCGGGGACCTGCCGGCCTTCCGGGTGATGCACGCCATTCGTGAGGACCTCAAGAACCCCAACGTGCTCTACCTCGGGACAGAATTCGGCCTGTTTGTGACGACCGATGGTGGTACGAAGTGGTGGTCGCTCAAGAACAACATGCCGAATGTCCCCATCAACGACCTCACCATCCAGCCGCGAGAGAACGACCTCGTGCTCGGGACGCATGGCCGCGGGATCTGGGTCCTTGACCAGATCAATGCCATCCAGGAAGTCACCCCCGACATCCAGAAGGCGGCCGCCCATCTCTTCACGATCAACCCGGCGGTGATGAAGCGGATGGCCAGCATCCGCGCCCACACCGGTGACATGTACTTCCGCGGTGAAAACCCCGCCTACGGGGCAGTGATCGACTTGTGGGCGCGCGACTCGGTTTCCCAGAATGCCCGGGTCACAATCCACGACGCCGCCGGTGCGCAACTCGCCAGCGTGCCGATCGACGCGGGCCCGGGGAGCGGCGTCCGTCGTGTGACCTGGAACCTCAGGCTCCCGCCGGTGGCCGCAGGACGCGCGGGCGCCGACGACGAAGGATTTGGTGGAGGACTTACGGGGCGCTTTGTGGCCCCGGGGACGTACACGGCGCGACTCTCCCTGCATGGCCAGCACGTTGAGCAGCGCTTCGAGGTGCGTGAAGATCCCCGCGTGTCGCTGACCGCCGAGCAGCGCGTGGCCTGGTTCGGCGCCATCGACAGCGTGGCGGTGATGTACCGGGCCGCGAACGCGATGGCGGATACCACGCGCCGTGAACAGCAGCGACTCGCCGCGTTGCCCGAGGCCGAACGACGGCGGCTCGCGGCTCGGCTGACCGAAGTGGCCGACGTCGCCCTGACGGCGAGCGAGCTGACCCAGCGACTCGCGGCCCTCTACGGAAACGTCGTGCGCATCTCCGAGCCACCTACGGCGGACCAACGGGCGCAAATGGGGTACTTCCCCACCGTGCTCGCGGATGTCATCAGGCGCTGGCGGGCGTTAGGGATCATACAGTAGACGGGAGACGCAAGACGCAAGACGCGAGACGGCGGGCGGCAGACGGCAGACGGCAGGCTCCAGACGGCGGACAGCGGGCTGCCTGCGTCGCCGTCGCCGTTCGCCGCGAGCTCAGTCCACCAGCAACGCTCCGTGCGCCGGCGCGAGCTTCGCGCTGAAGTGACGCAGGGCTGAGGGCTGCTCGGTGATCTTGAGCCCGCGAATGGACGCGGCACGCGTTCGCACGTAGGCCAGCACTTCGGCCACGTAGTCCACATGGCTCTGCGTGTACACGCGGCGTGGGAACGCGAGGCGCAGCAACTCATGCGGCGCCGGATGCTCCGTCCCATCGGGATGATGTCCAAACATCAGGCTGCCGATCTCCACGGCCCGGATGCCACCCTCGAGGTACAGGACGGCACCCAGCGCGCACGCGGGATACTCGTTCCACGGGATATGCGGGAGCAGCCGGCGGGCATCGAGGTACAGTGCGTGCCCACCAGGCGGCAGGAGCAACGGGACGTCGGCCGCCTGGAGCCGTTCCGCGAGGTATGCGATCGAGCGGACGCGATACCGCAGGTACTCCTCATCGAGCACTTCCGTCAACCCGGTGGCAATCGCCTCGAGGTCGTAGCCCGCGAGGCCGCCGTACGTGACAAACCCCTCGGTGAGAATGAGGTTGTTGCGGCACCGCTGGGCGAGTGCGTCGTCGTTCATGGCCAGGAAGCCGCCGATATTGGCGAGGCCGTCCTTCTTGGCGCTCATCGTCGCGCCGTCGCAATACGAGAACATCTCCTGCGCGATCTCTCGTGGCGTGCGATCCGCATACCCCGCCTCGCGCTGCTTGATGAACCATGCATTTTCGGCGAACCGACAGGCGTCCAGGAAGAGTGGCACGCCGTGCCGCTGGCAGATCGCCCGCGCCTCACGCAGGTTGGCCATCGACACCGGTTGCCCGCCGCCGGAGTTGTTCGTGACGGTGATCATCACGAGCGGGACTCGTCCGACGTTATCGACGAGCACGCGGTCGAGCGCCACCAGGTCGATATTCCCCTTGAACGGGTGCAGGGCCTCGGGATCTCGTGACTCCGCACACGGCAGGTCCAGTGCCGTCGCCCCTCGATCCTCGATGTTGGCGCGGGTCGTGTCGAAGTGCGTGTTGTTGGGAACGATGTCCCCCGCCCGTGCAGCCGTCGAGAACAGGATGCGCTCGGCGGCGCGTCCTTGGTGAGTCGGCAGGACGTGCTGGAGTCCGGTGACGCCGGCGACCACGTCGCGGAAGCGATGAAACGAGCGCGCGCCGGCATAGGACTCGTCGCTCTGCATCATGGCGCCCCACTGCGCCGCGGACATCGCCCCGGTCCCGGAGTCCGTGAGCAGGTCGATCAGGACGTCGCGGGCGTCGAGCTGGAAGACATTATGATGGGCGCGCGCCAGCGCGAGGGCGCGCTCTTCGCGGGTCGTGTGCCGAATCGGCTCAACCGACCGGACGCGGAACGGTTCGAGGATGGTCTGGAATAACATGGCCGACAAACTCGCGCGAGTTGTCGGTGCCGCTGACAGGGAACCCCCGACGTGCGGTCGGGGATTCCCACAGGATGGTCAGGGGCGTGGGCGAAGTACGTTGTTGGCGCTTCCACCATCGACGCGCAGGGAAACCACGCGCCCGCCCTGCTCAGAGAACACGAACTTCGTCGCCCCGAGCATGAAGGTGCTGTTGCCGACATGGACGAGCGGCCGACGCTGCGCCCCGCGCACCACCTCAACACGTCCGTCGGTGACCTCGATCGCGAGCTGCTGGGGTACACCCCTGCCACGACCGGCGAAGGTGCCACGAAAGCGCGTGGGATCCCCCGAGACGGGAACAGCCACCGGGAGCTTCTCGCCAAGGACCGCCTTTGCAATCGCCTCTGCGGCCTCACCGGGGCCCGAGGGGCCGCTGGTGTTGTAGAAGACCACGACGCTCAACGACTCCTGCGGAAAGTAGAGGTTATCGGTAGTCCATCCGTTGATGCCGCCGCCGTGATGCAGCGACGGATGGCCAGCGACCGGGGTGAGGGCTAGTCCCTTGGCGTACCCGACCCGGTAGCCGTCATTCAGCGTGTCCGGTCGGATCATCTCCTTGTAGGAGGCGGCGGACATGATCTTGGTGCTGCGATGCAGCGCCTCATTCCAGGCGACCAGGTCGCGCACGGTCATGCATAACGAGCCAGCCGCATACGGCCACTGGTGGCTCAGCGGGCGCTTCTGGATCGGCCCGGTGGCGTCGAAATCATAGCCAGAGGTCTTGCCGCGCCGGATGGCCGTCTCGGAGCAGTAGTGGGCGCTCGGCATTCCGGCACGATCGAACAGGTGCTGCTTGACGTAGTCCGCATATGGCATCCCGGACACCTTCTCGATCACCAGCCCCACGAGGAAGAATGCCGAGTTGTTGTAGATCTGCTCCTCACCAGGTTCGAAATCCCAGGGTTGGTTTTCGACGACGCGGAGCATCGTATCGCGGGGCAGCGGAAGGGCAAAGAAGTTCCGGGCGGCCGCAATCTCCGTGTAGCTGCGCATGCCCGAGGTGTGATCCAGCAGGCGGCGAATGGTGACGCGTCGCCCGCCCGTCTTGAAGGTCGGCAGGTACTTCGTGACGTCGTCGTCGAGGCTCATCTTGCCCTGCTCGACGAGCTGCATCACCGCGGCGCCGGTGAATTGCTTCGTGATCGACCCGATCTCATAAATGGCCGTGCCGGCGGCCGGCGTGGCGACATCCAGCTCAATGTTCGCCTTGCCGTATCCCTTGACCAGGAGGGTGTCCCGGCCGCGCACCACCGCGACGGACGCACCCACGACCCGCCCGGCCTGGATGGGCGCGTTGAGGATGGAATCGATCTTTCCCCGCAGCGCGTCCCCGCGCAACTGTGCGGTGAGCATGGCTGGTGCGATGGCGAGGACAGCGAGAGCACGACGCATGGAGTCCTTCGGAAAGAGTGTCGACGGGCGGTCAGGTGTCCGCGCCGCCCAGAATGATACGACGCCGCGTCTCGCGATCGAAACCCGCTCGCACCCGCGCGGCGACCATCCAGGCAACCGCGCCGATGGCAGCCCAGGCGACCAGCATGATCCACTCGAGTGGGAGTCGTCCTTTGGCATCCGCCCAGGGCTGATACAGCGCGAGTCCGAACGAGAAAGCCGCGGAGGCGAGAGCGATCACCACGGTGGGAACGCCCCCAGGGACGCGAAAGGGGCGCGGCGCGTCCGGACGCGAGCGCCGAAGCGAGATGACTGCCCAGCAACTGACCATGTACCCGGCTGCCAGGCAGGCCGCGGCCGAGTTCACGATAGGGAGGATGGCATTGCGCCCGAGCAGCGTGACCAGGAGGGCACCCGCGCAGGACACGATGATGGCATTCGCCGGCGATCCGTGCTGCGGGTGCACACGCCCGAGGAATGGGAGGATGAAGTGGGCCCTACCCAGTGCGTAGAGGACCCGCGACGAGCAGATGATCATCGCGTTCCAGGTCGACAGCAGGGCGAGCAGCGCAGTCAGGAGGACAAGCTTCGCAAGGAACACCGACCCGAACGCCTTCTCGAACGCCGTCGCCGCTGGAATGTTCGCCCCCACCAACTCCCCCCAGGGCATGGTCATCGCCGCGGAGATCACCACACCGGTCTTGAAGACGATGCCGATGACGATCGCGAGGACGATCATCCGACCGACCTTCGCATACGAGGTGGAGTCGGCGCGTTCCTCCATCATGGTCGGCACGACGTTGAACCCGCCGAACCAGAAAGATGCGGTCATGAAGAGCGCGAGCACTCCGGGCCAGATCGACCCCGAGGCACTGCGGACGAAGTACGGTTGCAGGTTGGCGACGTCGCCCCGGACAAACCCGGAGAGCAGGAACACCACGGCCATCACCAGGAGCACGCCGACCAGGGCATCCTGTGCCTTTCCTGATGCCTTGATCCCCCGGACGTTGAGCCAGCCCAACGCCACGGTTCCCAACACGCCGAATGCGAGCGTCCCGGCCCGCACTTCGGACCCAAGGCTCGTGTACAACACTGGTCCCTCGACGCCGGGCGCGAGGGCCCCGAGGATCCACCCGATGGAGATCGCCTCGAATCCGCCGACGGTCAGGTAGATGAACGCAAGGAACCACCCCATCAGGAACCCGCTGCGTTCGCCGATTACCTCGTAGGCATACGCCATTTCGGCGCCGCTGCCCGGGATGAGCGCTGCAATCTCACCGTAGCAGAGCCCGATCAGGATGATGAAGAGTCCGCCCGCCGCGAGACCAAGCACGGCACCGATCGGTCCAGCCTGTCGGAGCCAGTCGCCGAGCACGACGGCCCAACCGACGCCAACCACGGCACCGAAGGCAAAGGCGAAGAACTGGAAGGCGCCGACTTCGCGCTTGAGCGTGGTCACGGGGGTGGGGTAAGGGACGGCAGACGGCAGGTTGAGGCTTGCCCGCCTGTCACAGGTGGTCAATAGGCGCTGGGTGTTGCCGAAAGGCCGAGCATGGCGCGCGCTTGCGCGGGGGTCGCCACGTCGCGGCCTAGCTCGTGGGCCAGCCGCACCGCTCGGGCAACCAACTGTTCGTTCCCTGTGGCCAGCTCGCCGCGGCGATAGTACACATTGTCCTCGAGCCCGACCCGTACGTGGCCCCCGAGGATCAGCGCCATGGTGGTCATGGGGAGCTGGTTCGGGCCAATTCCGGAGGTCAGCCACACGGTGCCGTCCGGAAACTCGCGGATGAGGTTGACCACGTTTTCGGGCGTGGCCCAGCTCGACGTCTGGTACCCCATCACGGTCTGGATCCAGTAGGGCTTCTCGATCAGCCCCTGGGCGATGAGGTCGCGCATGACCCAACTCCCGCCGCTGTGATACGTCTCGAGTTCCGGTTTTACGCCCTGGGCCTTCATCGCGGCCGCGAACTGCGACACGAGCTTGTAGGAGAACGGGATGCAGTCGTCGTAGACGACCTCGGGATGGGGATCCGGGAGGGTGTCGGGCCGCGCCTTGAGCCGGAACTTGCTCATGTCCGGCGTCAGGTTGAGCGATGCGACCTCCGGACGAGCCGGCAGGCAGCGGAGGCGTTCCTCCATTGTCATGCCCGGGCCGCCGCCGGTGGTGTTGTTGATGATGATGTCAGGGCACCGCTGCCGGATTCGGGTGTTGACGTCGAGCCAGACTTCGGTGGACGTGGCCGGCCGCGTGAGATGCTGTGGGTCCCGCGCATGGACGTGGACCATGCTCGCCCCGGCGTCATACGCGCCACCGACTGACGCCGCGATCTCCTCTGCGGATTCCGGCAGCGCCGAGTTTGACTCCTTTCCCTGCACGCCGCCATTGCAGGCGCAGCAGATGATCACGGGGGGCATCTTGCCCACGCGCTCGAGGTACTCGAAGGTGTCAGCGTAGCGCCAGGAGTGGTTCATGACTCAGGATACGGTTGAAAGAAGGACGGCAGACGGCAGACGGCACGCGAGAAATGGGGACTGGACTC
This sequence comes from Gemmatimonadota bacterium, assembly GCA_016712265.1. Classification (NCBI taxonomy): domain Bacteria; kingdom Pseudomonadati; phylum Gemmatimonadota; species Gemmatimonadota bacterium. The sequence continues at coordinate 970,009 of JADJRJ010000030.1, forward strand.
GGCGTGTCAACCCGTCGGCGTCTCGTGGTACCGGAAGAAACCCTCCCCCGATTTCACCCCTAGCCTGCCCGCGCGGATCATGTCGAGCAGGAACGGCGGCGCGGCCTCGGACGCATCGCCGAAGTGACTGGCATACGCGGCTTCGATATCCGCCACCACATCGAGGCCGATCCGGTCCATCAGTGCACACGGTCCGATCGGCACTCCCCAGTCCAGTTGCCAGGCGCGATCAATATTCTCCGCACTCGTGATCCCGGCGGCGAGCTGTTGAAGGACTTCCTTCTTCACCACACGCCAGATGCGGTTGCTCGAATACCCGAACTGCTCACGGGCCAGCACCAGGGGTTCGAAACCGCACGACGTGAGGAACGCGACGATGCGCTGCAGGGTGTCCGGCGAGGTTCCCGGGTGCCCCATGACCTCGACCTTTGCGTGGCCGAGATGCCCGAAGTTGGCGTTGATGAGCCGGTCCGGGCATCCCGTGGCATCAGCGAAGAGCGAACCTGGGAGGGCCGACGTGTTCGACACCAGGATGGTGGATGCCGGGACGAACGGGGCAGCCGCAGCGAACACGGCGCGCTTCAGCTCCAGGCGCTCGGGGACGTTCTCAAAGCCAAAGTCGACATCCCGGAGGGCCGACGCGATGGAATTGGCGGGGCTGATCCTTGAAACGATACGTTCACCATCCGCGTGCGGCACGCGCCCCTCATTGCACCACCGCTGCACAACGCCGCGGCACCAGGCGATGGCACGGTCGATCGCCGCCGGCTCGGTGTCATGGAGAACCACGTCGTGGCCACATCGCGCGAAGTCCGCGGCGAGGCGGCGTCCCATCGTCCCGGCCCCGATCATCGCGACGCGGGTCACGGGTGGTCGTCGCGCTTGAGGTCGGTGATGCGTTCCACCATACGGTCGCGCCAGGCACGGAGTGCCTCGTGCGACACCCCGGGATACATGGCGTCGACCCCTGCCCCAATCCGCTCAATGGTGGTCGCGTCAAACGACGGCGTGCTACCCAGGTCATCCATCAGCCAGCGGAAGCTCGCCCCGTACCGGGTGAAGTACTCGCGCACCCCGCCGTCCGCATTCGTGTTCGCGACCCCGAAGGGCCCCATCAGGGCCCACCGGAGGCCCAGTCCGTCGCGAATCACGGCGTCGATCGCGTCGGCATCAGCGACCCCGCCATCGAGGAGCGAGATGGCCTCACGGACCAGCGCCGCCTGCATGCGATTGAGGAGGAAGCCGGGGACGTAGCGCCGGAGGATCACGGGCGTCTGGCCCACGCCACGGAGGAACTCGCTCGCACGTGCAACAATCCCGGGGTCGGTCACCGCGCCACCCAGCAGTTCCACGGCGGGAACCACGTGTGGTGGATTGACGGGATGGGCCACGACGCATCGCCGGGCGCCGCGGAGTCCGCGCGAGATCTCGGTCATGTCGAGGGTGCTGGTGCTCGACGCGAGGATGGCCTCCGGCGCGGCGCACGAGTCCATCTCCGCATAGAGGGCCTGCTTGGCCGGGAGGGCCTCCGGCCCGCTCTCCTGGACCCACACCGCTCCGCCTAACGCCTCGGCAAGGGAGGTCGCCCCCTGGGGCTCGGTGCCCCCGCGGCCATCCCGCGCCGCGGCCACCGCGTGCCAGGCCAACGCCTGCTCGATCGCCTGCGGCGAGACGTCAAAGACCCGGACGGGGTGCCCCGCCCGGGTGAAGACGCGGATCCAGCTGCGGCCAATCACGCCGCACCCAACGACCGCGACGGTCACGACGCGACTTTCTTCTGTCGTGACTTGAGGTGTTCTTCCATCTTAAGCCGCGGGATCCCGTTCTTCAGCCAATCGGGGGCAGGCTTGCCTTGCAGGAAGTGATCGAAATACTCGGTCATCCGCAGGGTGTAGTCCTTCTGGTTCTTGGGCAGCTGCAGGCCATGGTTCTCGCCCACATACTGCAGCATGATGACGTCCTTCTCCTGCTCGCGCAGGGTGTTGAACCAGGTGATCCCCTGGTTGAAGTCCACGGCCCCGTCCTTTTCGTTGTGGAGGATCATGACCGGGGTCTGCACCTTGTCGGCGAAGAACGCCGGGGAGTTGCGGATGTAGGCGTCGCGATTCTCGACGTACCCGCCCGTGAATCGCCCTTGCGAGCTCTCGAAAATCCCCTGGTTGGCGCTCCCGGTGTTCCAATACACGGAGCTGTACATCGACAACATGTCGGTCAGGGGGGCGCCGGTCACGATCCCCGCGAACAGCTTGCCCGTCTGCGTGGCAAGGAAGGACGACTGGTAGCCGCCCCATGAATGCCCATGGAGCCCAACCTTGGCCGCATCCACGATCCCCGTGGCGATCGCCGCCTTCACCCCTGGTACGACGCACCATACACTCGACATTCCGGGGTCGTTGATCTTGTAGACGATGTCCGGCATGAACACGGCGTACCCACGGCTCGTGTAGACGCTCGGGTTGAACGCCCGCGTCTCGTTGGGCACGGCGTACTGATGCAGGCTCTGCGACAACTTCTCGTAGATGTACACCATAGTTGGGTACTTCTTCCCGGGCTCGTACCCTGCCGGAAGGAAGAGCGCCCCCTGGAGTGTGTCACCCTTGTCACTCACGTAGTCCACCAGGCGCGTTCCGCTCGACCAGGCGAACTCCGCCTGTTGGGGATTGGCCGTGGTCAACCGACGGGCCGCTGCGAGCGTCGGCCGATCGGCGGCGAAGTAGTCCGGGAAGTCGCGGAACGTCTGCCGGGTGAAGACCCAGGTTTCTGCGTTCCGGGCACGGGTAACGAAATACTTCGCGTCATCCCACACCAGCGAGGTCGCGCCGGCGCGCCCAGGCTGGACGACCGACACCCCTTCCTTCTTGGTCCACTCGCCGTAGGTCTGCAGGTACATCGGCTGCGTGAGGTCAATCCCCTTCTCCTTCGGATTGATCACCACCCGGCGTGTGTAGCGAATACGATCCTTCCGTCCGTTCCCCGTGAGGTTCGCGAACGTGCCACCACGAATGCCGACCTTCCACACATCGTAGTTGTCGAACAGCAGGACCGACTGGTTGTCAGCCGCCCAGCCCAGCGGCTGAACCGGGGGACGCTCCACGTTGTGATCGTCCTCCGTATTGACGAAACTGGTCGGCGCTCCCCTGGTGACCGTCGTCGTGGCCTTCGACAGGAAGTCGTAGACATGGTACTCGCCGTCGTGGTAGAACAGCGCGCGATTCCCGTCGGGACTCGGGATGAAATTGAACCGCGCGGTCTGCCGAATCATCGACCGCGCACCGGTCTTGAGGTCAATCGCGTAGATATCCCGACGCTGGCCCCCGTCAATGGCATCTCGCCGCTCGTACGGCCGACGGTCGACACCAAAGGCAAACCGCTCGTAGGGCGTCAGGGTCACATCGCGCAGCTCGGGCGTGCCGAGTTGCATGAACTTCTGTTCTGCTACCCGGTACTGGGCGAGGTAGGAGAACGTCTTGTCGCGACCTTCCTCGACCTGCTGTTGCGACTGAAGGCGCGGATCCCCCTTCCCGTGCCAGATGACCAGGGTCGGGAGGTCATCATCACTGCCGCCAGCACCGGCTGGGGTTTGCATCGCCCCCGGTGTGCCCGCGACCGGCCGCACATCCGGTCGCGGGGTCTTCGATTCCGGGCTGGTGCGACGCTCCGCCAGGCCAAAGAAGAGCGCGCTGCGATCCGCCGCCCAGCGCGCTGCGCGATCTGGCGAGATGCGCATCCCGGTCGGGAAATCGGGTGACGACGTGGCCGCGAAGGTGCTGCGCACTGGTGAGCCCGGCGTGCCGGTCCACGCAACCACCGTATAGGCTGTATCGCTCGCTGCGCTGTCCACTACGCCGCGCAACACTGTGAGGCCGAAGGTCGAGTCCGCCCACGACAGGCGGCGGTAGAGCGCCTTCTCGCTGTCGAGGGACTTCACCACGTCGGTGGCCAGGTTGCGCAACTGGAGCCCGTTGCCGATCCGGTCGCGCACCTCGGTGGTCCAGGCGAGGTGTGCCCCCGGCTCATCGAGCGCCCATTCGCCCACGGACCCAATCGTCGAGACCACGCCGTTACGCAAGTCCACAAGGAGCAGGTCCGCCGCCGTTGCCCCTTCGGCAGCATACCGATGCAGCACGAGCCAGTTTGGCGACTCGCCCGCCAGCGCGAATCGGCGCACCTTCTCGAAGTCGCGCTTCTCCCCGGTGGCGATGTTCACCAGGCTGACGGTGTTCTGCAGGGGCTTGCGCTCCCGTCGCAGCTTCTTCGCGTCTGCGGCCCTCGGATACGCGGTGAAGACCAGCCACTTGGAGTCGCCGGAGATCGCCACCGGCGCGTCGACCGGGCCGCCGAACGGCCCCCCACCTCCGGGGCCGGCGGGTTCGCCTACCGGCCATCGCTTCTCCGCCGCCCCCTCGGTGGTGCCGCGAAGGACCACGTCGCCGTCGCCTTCGTTAGGCGCCGTGATGTAAGCAAACCACCGGCCATCGTTCGATGTCGTGGCGTTGCGCAGGTTACGCCAGGTCGCCAAATCCGACGGATCGAGCACCTTTTGCCCCCGCGGTTGCGCGGCGAGCGGCAGGACGAGCAGGAACGCCGCAGCGGCGGCAAGCGAGGTTCGTACGGAACGCAGCATGGGACCCCTCCGGGCGCGACCCGGCGGAAAAGAGGACCCCGAGAAGATGGACCCCGGCCCGCGATCAGGCTATCCCGTCAATATCCATCGGGGCAGCGGGCCATCTCCCGGGTAAAGTTCGCCTTGATCTGGGGCAGATCGGCCGCATAGTCCCCGGTCGGTTCAAACGCGGGGAGGAGTCGCACCAGGCGCGCGCCGAAGTCCAGGGCCACGGGGAGGATGGGGACCCCCGCACCGGTCGCGATTCGATAGAACCCGGACTTCCATTCCGGGGTCCGCTTGCGCGTTCCCTCAGGCGCCACCACAAAGATCAGCTGGTCCCGCGACTGAAATTCCCGGACATGCAAGTCGACGACGTTCGTCGCCTGGGTGCGCACGACCGGAATGCCCCCGAAATACCGCAGCAGAGGCCCAGCCGGCCATCGAAACAAGGTGTGTTTCCCCAGCCAGCTCGCGTCGATCTCAAGGGCGAGATAGGCCGCGAACCCTACAACGAAGTCCCAGTTGGAGGTGTGAGGCGCGACGACGACGACGAACCTGGGGAGATCTGGCCAGCTCCCCACGACCCGCCATCCCATGGCGCGAAGCACGGACGCGCCGACGACGCGACGCCCCCAGCTCCGACGCCGCGGAATCGAGGGTGGGAGCGACGGAATCCGGCCAGTCGCGCCCTCAGGCATTCGCCATCGCTGGCTCGGTCGACCCCACACGGGGAAAGATGTCGCGCCCCAGGTCGAGCACCTCCCCGAAGGCGACGCACAGGGCATCGACCTCGGCCTCCGTGATCGCCGTATTCAACGCCGTCATCCCTCGGGATGCCCACAAGAAGCCGCGGGTGAGGAGTCCCAGATGCATGAGACGGGCGCAGTGTTTGGGAGACCGCAGCGCGTCGCGATAGGTCCGAACCGGACCGGTGCAGTAATGCACATGGCAGAGCGACCCCATCCCCTGCACGTAGCCCAGCACCTCGCGGACGTCGATCTCTCGCTGCAGTCCACGGCGCAATCGCTCACCAAGCTGATCCAGGCGAGCAATGGCCAGCGGGGTCCACATCCGCATCGCCTCCAGCCCCGCCGCCATGGTGGCGTTGTTCCCGTTGAAGGTCCCGCTGTGGGACACGCCCCCTTCGCGACGGGGATCGAAGACCGCCATCACCTCCTCCCGCCCCCCGAACGCGCCGACCGGCAGGCCACCCCCAATGATCTTGGCAAAGGTCGTCAGGTCTGGCGCGACCCCCGCCAGACCCTGCAAGCCACCGTATCCCACGCGGAACGTGACGATCTCATCAAAGATGGCCAGCGCCCCGACCGCATGGGCCGCGTCAACGACGCCTTGCAGGTACCCGTCGTCCGGCCGCAGCATCCCCGCGTAGGAGACCATCGGTTCCACCAGGACGGCGGCCACGTCACGCCCGTACCGCTCGAGGATCCAGCGCAAGGTCTCGAGGTCGTTGAACGGCGTGACCAGCACTTCGCTCACGATGCCGGGTGAGACGCCGGGTCCATCCGCGATCCCGCTGGGATATGGCGGAGAATGGAACCCCGGGGTGACCGAGACCTGGGCGGCGTCGTAGGCACCGTTGTATCCCCCCTCGACCTTCACGATCATCCGACGCCCGGTGAAGGCGCGCGCACCGCGGATGGCATTCATGACGGCTTCGGTGCCGCTGTTACAGAACCGCACCCGTTCCACGGACGGCACGCGCTCCACCAGCAGCTCGGCGAGCGCGACCTGCGCCTCGGTGGGGTATCCCATCACAGTGCCCCGGCGGGCCTGTTCGGCGATCGCCGCCGCAATGCGCGGCTCCGCATGGCCGTGGATGAGCGACGTGAAGTTGCCGAGGAAATCGACATACCGGTTGCCATCCACATCGACGAGCTCGCACCCCTCCCCACGGTCCATGAAGGTCGGGTACGGGAGGAAGAAGGTCCCGGTGCGCGTGTCCCCACCGGGGAGCACCCGTTGGGCCCGCTCGTACAGCTCGCGGGACGCCGCAGTGCGTCGGGTGTACGTGGTAGCGAGCTGGCGGTCGAGGTCCTCGACGATCGACATGGCGGCGGCGGTGTGGAAGGACGGCGAAGATGCAGGAAGGTGGGGCAAGAGGGTAAGTGGTCGCGGGGTCCCGGTGGGTGACGGCGCAACGATCGGGTCGGGACTTGCCTCGCGGGTGCGATCGGCGTTCCTTGCCCCACCGTGCGACGACTTGTCTACCTCACCCTCCCTGCCTGCCTGCTGACCGGCTGGGCCGCCGTGCGCGCGGTGCGCGAAACCGGCCAGCGGGTCAACCGGGACGTCAGCGCCACGTTCCGCGTCGACTCCATGAACCTCATTCTGCTGCCTCAGGCCGGGGTGTATCGCGCCGTGGGGATCGGTTCGCGAGAGGCGATCAAGGCAGTCGATGCGTGGGAGGTCACCGTCAGGAACCGGGAAACCGGGGCCACGGGCCAGGTACAACGGGCCACGTCAGAACGCGCGCAATCACGTGAGAACCGTCCGGGACTCGACCTGCTCTTCAGCATGCGCATTGACCAGCCGGGTACCTGGGAGCTGCGGTTCGGCAACCGCTCACCCCAGGCCGACAGCGTCACCATTCGCCTCACGCACTTCGACACGACCACGGCGGGATCGGCCATGAAGGCCTTCGGCCTCGCGACCCTCTTCTCCGTCTTGCTGCTGGTGAGCGCCGGGCTCTGGTTCCGGCGTTAGGCAACCCGCGACTACGACCCGTGCTGCGGCGGCTTGGTGTAGCGAAAGGTGATGCGTCCGCGGTTCAGGTCGTAGGGTGAGACCTCGAGCTTGACGATGTCACCGGCGAGGATGCGGATGCGATGTTGCCGGAGCTTGCCGCCGAGTGTGGCGAGGACGTCGTGTCCTCCGGGGAGGGTCACCAGGAACGTCGCGTTGGGGAGGACTTCGGTGACGGTTCCTTCCAGCTCGATCGCGTCCTGTTTCGCCATGCAGGGCTCCTGAGGGAATGCGGCCCCGGAGCGAGCGCTCCCGCCGCGCCGAAAAAATTTGCGGCAGGTCCGTCATCGCACAAGTCGGCTAGCGGGCCGCCCCCGGCAGGCGATCCGGCATGTCCGCCACCACGTACGCCATGATGGCCATCACCGCCGTCGACAGGGCCACCTCCCGCGGGGACATCTTGTCGATCGTGTCGGCATTCGTGTGGTGGTACCAGAAGTATTTCGTGTCATCAACGTTCAGCCCCATGCCAGGAACCCCGAGTTCCATCATCGGGCCGATGTCTGCGCCCCCTCCGCCCCGGGTGATCGCGCCGGCACCGATCCCCTCGAGCAGGCGGCCGACCTGCTGGATGATCGCGAAGGCAGAATCCGTCCCGGTAAAGCCGAACCCACGGGGGGAAAAGACGCCGCCATCGGATTCCATCATCAGGACATGGTTGCGCGCCTGCGCGCGATGCGCGTCGCGATAGGCGTTCCCGCCGCGCATCCCGTTTTCCTCGTTCGTCCATCCGACCACGCGAATCGTGCGCCGCGGCCGCAGCCCGAGCGCCTTCAGGAGGCGAATCCCCTCCCACGCCGCCACCACTCCCCCGGCATCGTCCATCGCCCCGCGACCCACGTCCCAGGAATCGATGTGGCCGCCCATGACGACCACCTCCTCCGGCCGCTCGGTGCCCCGCAGCTCACCGATCACGTTGCGCGACATCACGTCGGGCAGGGTCCGCGCCCCCATCGTCACCTTGAGCCGCACGCGATCTCCGCGGGCGATCATGCGAGCGATCATGTCGGCATCCTCCGGGGCGATCGCCGCGTGCGGGATCTTCCGCACGGCGGAGTCATAGGCCATGCTGCCCGTGTGTGGTGTCCGCATGGAGTACGGCGTGACCGAGCGGATCACGGAGGCCACGGCACCGACCCGCGCGGCCTCCACGGCGCCGTTCCGGCGGTACGCAACCGTCGCGCCGTAATTCGTGAACGGAGCATTGAACAATACGATCTTTCCGCGGGCCTCGGCGGCGCGTGCCTTCAGTTCGTCGAAGGTCGCGACCACCATGACGTCGGCGGTGATTCCTGCTGCCGGCGTCCCGATCGAACCGCCGAGGCCCAGCATGGGAAGTAACTCCCGACGCGGTGAGACCAGCTCAATGGACTCGCGTCCACGAACCCAGTGCGGCACCATGACCGGTTCACCGCGCACGTTGTCCAGCCCGTCGGACTTCATCTGCACCTGGATCCAGTCGATCGCCTGCTCGAGGCTGGCGCTGCCGCTGAAGCGATGCCCGAACCGCTCCGTCAACTCGGCAACGCGCTTCCAGGCGGCGCTGTCCGCGAGCGCGGCCGCGATGATGCGGTCTGCCGCCGGTCGGTAGCGGTCGACCAGGGGCTGCGCGGCCACGGAGGAAGACACGAGGGCGGCGGCAAGGGCGAGCAGGGAGGCACGTTGGGGCGTCACGAGTTCTACAGGGCTGGGGTCGGGGCGAGCACCCGCACCTTGGGGCAGTAAACTGCGGCCGTCAACCCACAAGAACACAAAACGCGCGATGGCTTGGAGCCACCGCGCGCCTGTGCGTTCCGCGCCGCTGGGGAAACCCGCTCGCGCCGGGCGTGGCGCTAGAACGTCATGCCGATGGTGCCCTGTGTCTTGTTCAACTTTTCGTGGCGCCGCATCTCGGCGAAAAATCCCGTGCGACCCATGCCGAGGCGCACCCCGCCGCCGTAGTTGTACCCCCGCGTTTCCTGGACCTTGCCATAGGAATACGCGCCATACCCGGCGATGCCGTACGGCGTCATGATGCCGAGGCGGACGGGAAAGACCGCTGAGGCGAAATAAGAGCGGGGGGCCGAGCGCAGGTTGGAGCCGGCCACCATTCCCTCGACCCGCAGGGCCATGGGGAAGACGGGCAGGTCAAATTGCGCCGCAGCGTACACGTCCGAGGTCTTGAACTTGAGGGCGCCGCTATCGCTCACGGGGCGACCGGCACCAAGCCAGAGGGAGAGGCCTTGCGCCTGAGCCGTGGGCGCCGTGGCAAAGACGGCGAGGGCAAGAAGAACGGATCGAGTGCGCATGGGTCCGAGGGAAGGAGTTGGTCGCTCGTGAGGGAGTGTACCGCCGGACCCGGTGGAGGTTCCGCGGGATCCTGCTAGCAACCGAAATGGAACGATGATGGAGGATCGGCGCGGGGCCGGCATCTTGAAATCGGGGGGGGGCCCCCAGCCCTACCAGCGCTTGACGACCCGCGCGCGCACGATGTAATCGAGCCGTGGAAAGCTGCGCCGGAGGTACGCGTTCCCGACGCGCGAGAGCGAGTCCTGCGACGGCCCCGGAAAGGTCTGCCCACCCCGCGTCCCGGAGTACTCCCAGTTGAGGGAATCGAGCACCGCCATCCCCGCCACGACCTCTCCGATCGGTGGAAAGCCGAAGCTGTTCAGGGTGTCCAAGCGCGGGGTGTTGTCGACCGTGTTGAAGAACAGCTGCACGGAACGCGAGTTCGCTCCCCCACGCGCGTAGGAGATGGTTCCCTTGCGATTGGGGGCGACAACGGGCTCGTCCTGGATGGAGCGGCCACGCCAGGCGCGGGTCACCGCCGTGTCACCATGGATCCCGAACTGCGCCACGTAGTTCCGTATCACGCGGTGGAACGCCACGTCGTCGAAGTACCGCTGCCGGACCAGGGCGTGGAACCGGTCGACGCCAAGCGGGGACCAGTGGCGCCGCAGGCGGACGTCCATCGTGCCCCGTGTGGTCTCCATGCGGACGTCGAAGGAGTCGGGCGCAGTCCGCGTGTAGGCCGCGGCGCCGGGATCGCGCAGGGAGGCACGCCGCGCGCACGCCCCCATCGCGGCCAAGGCGACCAGGAGCACGAATCGGGTGATCACCGGATGCCGTATTTCGAGAGGATCTCGCGCACCCGGTCGATCGGGAGCGCTTCCACCGTGCGGCCACGTGAGGTCACCGTCACCGCCTTGAACATGGAGTTGTAGATCGCTTCCTCCGTGGCCTCGACGACGGCCTGGAAGAGCGCGGAAACCGCGTCGTTCGTGACTTCCTCCACGTTGCGGCGCGGCGGCGCGTTCCCCGTGCCCGGCGCCGGCAGCTGGCGGCGCACGTCGGAAGCCGTGGAGAAGGCAATCACGTAGTCGCCACTCCCGTTGGAGGCCGACGAGCCCGTCCGCGACAATCCCATGATCGCCCGCGCGGCCACCCGCCCGAGGTTGCGGTCCGAGAGCGGTGCGTCGGTCGCCACCACCATCATGATGGAGCCGTCCCCGACCTCGTCATCGGCCCCGCCACGAAACGCGTATTGGCCGAGTTCCCGTCCGACGGGCGCGCCGAGCACCTGCAACACCCCACCAAAGTTGGACTGCACGAGGACGCCGACCGTATACCCGCCTAACGATTGCGGCAACACCCGGGACGACGTCCCGATGCCGCCTTTCCACCCAAAGGCCACGGTGCCCGCCCCCGCCCCAACGGCGCCCTCCTCCACCGGTCCGGAGCGCGCGCCCTCAAGCGCGGCGCGGACATGCTCCATGCGGATCGGGCGTGACCGGATGGCGTTCAGCACACCATCGTTGGTCTCCCCCACCACCGGGTTGATCGAACCCACCCCCTGCATCCCCGGCCGCGCCAGCATCCACTCGACCATTGCGTCCGCCGCCTTCCACACGCAAAGCGTGCACGTGAGCAGGATCGGCGTCTCGAGTTCGCCGAGTTCGCGAAGCTGGGTCACCCCGAGCAGCTTCCCGAACCCGTTGCCGACGTGCACGGCCGCCGGCACCCGACTCAGGAACGGGTTCTCCCCGTGGGGCAGGATCGCGGTCACCCCGGTGCGCACCGAGTCGCCCTCGGCCACGGTCACCTGGCCGACCGTCACGCCAGCGACGTCCGTAATGGCGTTGAGGGCACCCGGGGTAAACACCCCCGGCGCCACCCCCAGCTCGCGCGCCCGCGGGCGGGCCGCCTGAGCATTCATGGTGGCGCCAACCACCAGAAGCAGCAGCGCCGCATGCCTAACCACCAAAGGTATCACAGGCATCTGGGCGCCCACTCCGGAATCCTCGCGTAAACCACTCCATGCGCTGCTCCGACGAGCCGTGCGTCCAGCTCTCAGGGCTCACCCGCCCTGTCGTCTGGCGCTGGATCCGGTCGTCGCCCACAGCGGCCGCCGCTCCCAGCCCTTCCTCGAGGTCGCCCTCCTCGAGCCAGCCCTGCCGGGCTGCCAGGTGCCCCCATACCCCCGCATAACAATCGGCCTGCAACTCGAGTCGAACGCTCAATTCGTTCGCCTGACCGCGATTGCGCTGCTGCGCCGCCCGCACCTGGTCGCTCGTCCCCAGCACGTTCTGCACGTGGTGACCGATCTCGTGGGCGAGGATATACGCCTGAGCAAAATCACCGGGCGCCCGGAATCGCTGCTGCAACTCCTCCAGGAAGTCGAGGTCGATGTATACCTTGGCATCGGCCGGACAATAGAACGGCCCCGCCGCCGACTCCCCGAACCCGCACCCCCCAGTCTGCGTGCCACCACGAAAGAGTACGAGCGTCGCGCGTGGATACTGCGTCCCCATGGCCGGCAACGCCCGCGCCCAGTAGTCCTGCACGGAGTCCAGCACCACACCGAGCCGAAGCACGAGTGGCTCCTCCGCTGCGTCCTGCACCGGAGCTTGCGCCGCGGGTCCAGCCGGCACGGCCCCGCCGCCGCCGCCGGCGAGCGAAATGAAGTCGCGCTTGAAGATCAGGCTCAGGATCAGGAGGATGATGAACCCTCCCATCCCCAGTCCGCCGGCGCGCCGCATCCCCCCCCCACCCCCGATGCCGCCGAAGCCTCCGCCGCCGCCCGCGCCACGACGATCTTCGATGTCGCGACTTCGGCCTTTCGGGTCAATGCGCATGCGCCGTCTGCTCCAGTGTGTGGCGGGTCATGAGAAGCTTGCCATCCGGAAGCGGAGGGGCAAGTGGTTCGCGGCCGCGTGGGCGTCGACGGCGCGACCCTTTGCGGGAGACGACGGATGTGCGGGGCCGCACTGATCAGGAGAGTGAGCGACGCACACGAGAATCAACCTGTGGTCGCCTGCATGGCGGCGAGCACACGACCGGCGCGCGCGGCAGCCTCTCGCAGCCGATCCGGAGGGGCGATGAAGGAAATTCTGAAGAACCCCTCTCCCCCTGCCCCGAATCCCGACCCGGGAAGGACGATCACGCCTTCGTCGTCCATCAATCGTTCGGCGAAACGCGCGGAAGGGATCCCGTCCGGGAGTGGAATCCACAGGTACATGGTGGCCTGCGGCGACTCCACCGAGAAGCCGTTCGCGCGAAACGCCGCCACCGCCGCATCGCGACGCTCCCGGAAGGTCGCGACGTTCCCCGGGACAAACTCCCGGTAGCTCCCGATCGCCGCTGCACCGGCCGCCTGCACTCCCATGAACGCCCCGGTGTCGACAAAGGTCTTCACCTTCGCCAGCGCTCCCACGACGGCGGCACTCCCCGCGGCCCACCCACACCGCCACCCCGTCATGTTGTAGGTCTTGCTGAGCGAGTGAAACTCGATCGCCACCTCGCGCGCGCCGTCCACCTCAAAGATCGACGGGGGCACGTACCCGTCGAACGCCAGCTCCGAGTACGCATTGTCGTACACCAGGAGCGCGTCGCGCTCGCGGCACCAACGGACGACGCGCTCCAGGTAGTCCCGTGGCGCGATCGCCGTGGTCGGGTTGTTCGGATAGTTGAGGTAGACCACGCGCACGCGCGCCGCGACGGCCCCCGGCAATTCATCCAATTCCAGCAGGAACCGCGTGCGTGGACGCAGGGCGTACACCTGCGGCAGCGCATCGGACAGGAGGGTCCCGCCGAGGTATGCCTGGTAGGCAGGCTCGGGAATCACGGCCACGTCGCCGGCCCCGAGGTAGGCAAAGGCGATGTGGGCCAATCCCTCCTTGGACCCGATCAGCGGCACCACCTCGGTGAGTGGATCGAACGACTGGCCAAATCGCTCATGCATCCAGCCGCTGATCGCCTCGCGATAGGGCACATGCCCAAGGTTGAAGCCATAGCGGCTCATCGCCGGGGTCGTCGCCGCGCGCTGGAGCGCCTCCACGGCGGCCGGTGGGGGGGGCAGGTCCGCGTCCCCGGCGCCCAGGTCGATGACGTCGACCCCACGTTGAATCAACTCGCGCTTGCGGGCCGGGATATGGGCGAGCGGATACGCCGGGAGCTGGGCAAAACGCGCGGTGGGACGAGGCATCAGGAAACGGTTACGGACGGGGAATGGAGGTCGACCGGTCAAACACCACCCGGCCGTTAAACACCGTGAGCTGGCACTGCATGTCCTTCAGTTGCGCGGTCGCGGCGGTGTACGGATCCCGGTCCCAGACCGCCAGGTCGGCGTACTTGCCCACCTCGATCGAACCGACCTTGCTCTCGAGGAACATCTGCCGTGCCACCTCGATCGTCACCGCCCGGAGCGCGGTCCGCACATCGACGGACTCGGCAAGGCCAAACGGCGTCTTGCCGTTGACGCCGAGCAGCGGCTCCCGGGCGACGGCCGCCCAGATCCCGTAGCGTGCCGGAAAGGGAGTCACCCCGAAGTCGGAACCGTTGGCCCAACGCACGCCCTGGCGCTGGAAGGTCCGGAAGGGATTGAGGCGCAACGACCGCTGCTCGCCAAAGTTGGAGGAGTATGTGTCGCCGATCCACCACATGAAGGTCGCGGATGGCTCGGGAATCGCCGCATCGAACCGCTTCTGGAGGTCGGCCATGACCGTGATCGCATGGTCCGTCGGGATGTTCGCGTGGATGATCCCGTGCCGCAGCCCGGCACGAGGCGTCGCGCGCAACGCCTCGGCGTAACTGTCGACCGTCCAGTCGATCCCGCGGTCTCCGATCGAATGAACGGAGACGTGCAGTCCGGCGTCGTGAAGCAGGCGGATCTGTTGCCGCACGATAGCCGGGTCCGTGGTGGGGTACCCGGTGTTCCCGGTGTCCACGCCGCGGAAGTCCTTGTTCCAGTCGTTGTACAGCCACGCGGTGCGCGCCCCGCCCGAGCCATCGATGTACAGCTTCACACCGCCGGAGATGAGGTGATCATCCCCCGTTGACTCGTAAGGCCGGGTGGTCGGGGCGATGCGCGTCGCCACTTCCCTGGCGGATTCCAGCGTGCGCCCACCATGCCAGAGGGTAAAGACGCGAAGCGAGAGTTCCCCACGCGACTGGACGGCGCGATAGGCATCCCAGGTCTCCTGGCGAATGCCCGGATCCTTGACCCCGGTCATTCCCTCCGCATTGAACTGCCTGGCGAGGGCCGCCATCCCGGCCTCGAGCTGCGTCCGTGTGCCGCGTGGGACGAGGCGACTCACGAGCCCCATCGCCGACTCCTTCAGGACACCCGTCGGCGCGCCGTCTGGCCCGCGATCGATCGTGCCGCCTGGCGGGTCCCGCGTGTCCTTCGTGATCCCGGCCAGGCGCAACGCCTCCGGGCTCGCCACGCCGTAATGTCCCATGGTCTGGACCAGCCAGACCGGACGACCCCCTGCGGCAGCGGCGAGGTCGGCCGCCGTTGGGAGCCGACGCTCGGTGAACTTCCCTTCGTCCCAGCCGCGGCCGGTGATCCAGGTGCCCGCACCGCCGGCGCGCGCGCGCACGCGGACGCTATCCACCAGCTCCCGGATGCTGCGGACCTTTGGATAAGACAGGTCCAGCAGATCCAGGTCCCCCGCGCCTCCCGAGAAGTGCCCGTGGGCGTCCATCAGCCCCGGTGTGACCGCCCGGCCCTTCAAGTCGATCCGCCGCGTCGCAGGGCCGGCAAGCCGCAGGACCTCCTGCGTCGTGCCGACGGCCACGATGCGCGAGCCACGCACGGCGACGGCCTCGGCCACCCGGTCACTCGCATCCACGGTCAGGACGGCACCGTTGTACAGCACCAGGTCAGCCGGGGGAGCGGCCTGCCCGCGACCGTCACGGGCGACGAGGGCCATCGCCACAACCATTGCCCCACGACGCATGCGCATGGAGGCGTCCTCAGCTCGGCGTGGGAAGCCGGCGAATCAGGGTGAGAATCGTGTAGGTCAACACCAGGTCGTTGTCCTGGTTATGCACGTGGACTTCCCACGCGACCACCCCTTGGGGAGGCCCGTCGACCGGCGTCTCCTTGGCGGTCTTCTGCTTGCAGGTGAGCGTCGCCCGGATCGTGTCACCCGCATACACCGGTTTGGTGAACCGGAGGCTCTCCAGTCCGTAGTTTGCGAGCACCGGTCCCGGCGCCGGATCGACAAAGAGCCCGGCCGCCGCCGACAGCACGAAGTAGCCGTGCGCCACCCGCTTGCCGAAGAGCGGCGACTCCCGCGCGGCGATCTCGTCGGTGTGGGCGTAAAAGGTGTCGTGGGAGACTCCGGTGAACATCACGATGTCCGCCTCGGTGATCGTCCGGCGGTGCGTGACGAGTGTCTCACCGATCGCGAGTTCCTCGAAGTGCTTGCGGAACGGATGGATCCGGTCCGTGGGCTGGGCCGCCCCCGGCATCCACTCATTGGTGATCGCCGTGATGGTGGTCGGTGAGCCCTGCAGCGCGGTGCGCTGCATGTAGTGCATCACCCCACGCGCCCCGCCCATCTCCTCGCCGCCACCAGCGCGTCCCGGGCCACCGTGGACCAGGTGCGGCAGCGGGGACCCGTGCCCAGTCGACTCCTTGGCCCCGTGACGATTCTGGATGTAGACGCGGCCGTGGAAGGGCGCCACCCCGAGCACGAGCTCCCGCGCCACACGGTCATCCGCCGTAAAGACCGACCCCACCAACGAACCCTTCCCGAGGCGGGCCAGGGTCACCGCGTCGGCCACGTTAGTGTAGGGCATCACGGTATTCACCGGCCCGAAGGCCTCGATGTCGTGCGCCTGGGTCTGCGACAGCGGCGCGTTGCACGCGAGCAACGTGATCGGGAAGAACGCCCCGCGCTCGGCCGTGGCCCCCACCAGCGCACCCTCCTGCGCAAAGACCACCTCGGCTCCCCCTCGGATCCCATCCAGCGCCCGTTGCACCTCGCTCACCTGGGCGCGGCCGGCCAGCGGACCCATCTTCACTCCGTCCACCGACGGGTCACCCACCGTGACCCCGGCCAGGCGCTTGCTCAACGCCTTGACGACATCTTCCATGACCCGATCCGGAACGATGGTGCGGCGAATCGCCGTGCACTTCTGCCCCGCCTTGGAGGTCATCTCGCGCGCGACCTCCTTGATGAACAGGTCGAATTCCTCGGTCCCCGGTGTGGCATCCGGACCCAGGATGGAGCAGTTCAGCGAATCGGCCTCCATGTTGAACCGCACCGAGTGCTCCACGATGTTCGGGTGCTGCTTGAGCTTGCGCCCGGTGTCGGCGCTGCCGGTAAATGCCACGGCATCCTGGCACCCCAGCTGGTCGAGCAGGTTGCCCGCGCTACCACAGATCAGCTGAATCGCGCCCTCGGGGAAGATCTCACTCTCGACCATCATCCGGAACATGGCCTCGGTGAGGAACGAGGTCAGTGTGGCTGGCTTAACGATCGCCGGCACCCCGGCGAGCAGCGACGGAGAGAGCTTTTCCAGCATCCCCCAGCAGGGAAAGTTGAAAGCGTTGATATGCACGGCGACCCCTTCGAGGGGGACGCAGATATGCCGCCCGACAAAGGTGCCGCCCTTGGAGATCCCCTCCATGGGGCCATCCACATGGAAGGTCTCGTTGGGGAACTCCCGCCGTCCCTTGCTCGCGTACACAAAAAGCGTCCCGATTCCCCCGTCGATATCAATCCAGGAGTCGGCCTTGGTCGCCCCGGTGGCCGCGGAGACCGCATACAGCGCGTCTTTCCGCTCCATCAGGTAGCGCGCCATCTCCTTGAGCATGAGGGCGCGCTGGTGGAACGTCATCGCGCGCAGCTTGGGACCCCCAACACGACGTGCGTAGTCGGCCATCGCGCCGAAATCGAGCCCGGCCGAGCTGGCTTCGGCAATCTTTTCGCCCGTGACGGCGTGAAAGAGGTCGGTCGGACTGCCCGATCCCTCGACCCATTGGCCGAGCGTGTAGTTACGGAGTCGCATGTGGAAGGCTGCAGAGTGAGGGTGACCAGCGACCAACGAAGGCGGCCGGGCTCCCGAAAACAAACCGTCTGGACGGCCCACGGGGAGGTGTGTGGTAACGCTGGCGCGGGGTGTTGCGTATGGGCGATGTTTGGTCGTCCTCCGTTCTGAACGTTCTTCCGCGGAAACCCTTGTCCCGATTCAACTTCGGCGCCGTCCTGATCCTGGGACTCGCCCCTGCAATCGCCTTCGGCCAACCATCGACAAAGGTGGCCCGAGCCGCGCGCGTGTCGGGAGCCGCCCCACGCGTCGACGGGCGCCTCGAGCCCGGGGAGTGGGCCGCGGCCCAGGTGATCTCGGATTTCCTGCAACAGCGCCCCAGGGAAGGCACCGAGCCAACGGAGAAGACCGAGGTGTGGGTGCTGTATGACGACCAGTCCTTGTACATCGGCGCGCGCATGCATCGCGCCAACCCCGCGGACATTTCGCGGACGGTGACTCGACGCGATGGCTTCGGGAACGCGGAGCGCCTGGTGGTCACGTTCGATCCGCAGATGGACCGCCGGACGGGAGTCGGTTTTGGGGTGTCCGTCGCTGGCGTGCGCTCCGACTGGCGCCACACGCAGGACGACGAGATGCGCGGCCGTGAGAGCCAGTTCGACCCCGTGTGGAATGCCGCCGCCGCCTCGGACTCCGCGGGCTGGACCGCCGAGATGCGGATCCCCTTCTCCCAATTGCGCTTTCCACCTAACGATCAGCAGCGCTGGGGGTTCCAGGTGGATCGCTGGATGCCCGACAAGAACGAAGACATCCAGTGGGTGATGATTCCCCCGCGCGAAACCGGATACATCTCGCGCTTCGGGACGCTGGAGGGGATCGAAGGAGTGCGCTCGATGCGCCCGGTGGAGCTGGTCCCGTATGTCGCCGGCGACGCCACGCGGCGCGCCACGGCGGTCACGAACAACCCGCTCAATCACCCGTACGCCGGCCGGCTTGGCATGGACGCCAAGTTTGCCGTCGGCTCCAACCTCACCCTGGACGCGACGGTCAATCCCGACTTCGGCCAGGTTGAAGCAGATCCGGCCGAGGTCAACCTCTCCGCATTCGAGACGTTTTTTGACGAGCGACGCCCGTTCTTCGTGGAAGGAGCGGAGATGATTCGCGGCCCGGGGGCTGGGTATTTCTATTCCCGACGGATCGGCGCCGCACCACGAGGCAGTGCGAGCGGTGATTTCGTCGATATTCCACGTTCTTCGACCATCCTCGGCGCCACCAAGCTGACCGGTCGTCTCCCCTCACGATTGTCGGTTGGTGGGCTGCTCGCGGTCACGGCCGCCGAAAACGCGCGCACGCACTCACTCGACTCCGCGATCACCCGCACCGTCGCGGTGGAGCCACGCGCGGCGTTCGGTGTGCTTCGCTTGCAGCAGGAGATTGGTTCCCAGGCGTCGACACTCGGGGCGGCAATCACCGCCGTCCGTCGCGACGTCGGCGGTGACCCGGTCCTCGGGGCGCTGATGGCTCGCGAAGCGTACTACGGGGGCTTCGACTGGCGCCTCCGATTCCAGCAAGGGCGGTATGCGTTGAGCGGCTTCGTCGCCGGGTCGCACGTGGCGGGCGACACAGGGGCCATCCGCCGACTACAGACCGGTAGTGTCCGCTTTCTCCAGCGTCCGGACCTCACGCACTTCAAGTACGACCCACTGCGCACGTCGCTCTCGGGCTACTCCGCGCAGTTTCGCGCCGACAAGGACGCCGGGCGTCGCATCCTCTGGGGCGCGGAGGTCAAGCTCGAGTCCCCGGGGTTCGAGATCAACGACCTGGGCCGCCTCCAGTCCACCGACGACGTCGAGTACAACGCCGATATACAGATCCGCGAGACCATCCCCGGGCGCTACCTGCAAAACTGGCGACTCGGCTTCGATACCCGCGGCGCATACAACTATGCAGGGATCCACCAGGAGAACAACTGGAGCCAGAACACCTCGCTGACTTTCAAGAACTTCTGGAACTTCAACCTGCGTACCTCGTTCGAGCTTCCAACCATCAATGACGCCCTGACTCGAGGCGGCCCCCTGATGGGGACCGCACGCGAGTTTCGCCAGGAGATCCGCCTGAACGGTCCGTTTGGTGCGCGCACCGGGTGGCGCATCAACGGCGGCTATGGGACGGACGAGTTCGGTGCCTGGCGCCGCAACGTTGGCGGCCAGCTTACCCTCCGGCCGGCTCCGCGTTGGTCCCTGTCCACGGAGCCGAACTTCCAGCGCGGGACGGATCCCCGGCAGTACGTGACCACCGTGACCGGCGGCACGCGAACCTACGGCTCACGCTACATCTTCGCGTTCATCGATCGCACGACCATCTCCAATCGATTCCGCGCCAACTACGCCTTCTCGCCGAACCTCACCCTCGAGGCGTACGCCGAGCCGTTCCTGTCCTCGGGGAAGTACTCCCGCTTCGGCGAGTTGGAGGCCCCTCGCAGCAAGTTCCTCCGGGAGTACGGCACCAATGGGACCCGCGAGCTGGTGGACAGCGCGGGCACCCGGACGATCACCGACGGCGCGGAGAGCTTCACGCTCGACAATCGCGACTTTCACGTCCTGTCGTTCCGCTCCAACCTGGTGATGCGGTGGGAGTGGACACCTGGCAGCACCCTCTTCCTGGTGTGGCAGCAGAACCGCCGCACGAGCGAGGCGGTGGGCGACGCCGTTCGCCTCAACGAACTCTGGCAGACGACGCGGGCCGCCGGCGACAACTTCCTCTCCCTCAAGGTCAGCTATTGGCTCCCGGTGCGACTCGGCGGCGGGCCTCAGCGCACCGGTCGCAATGACGCCAGCGAGGCGAGGGACTGAGGGCGACGGGACTCGACGGAACGCTCCCGCGATACCTCGCGCTGGGCAGGATAGCGCTGGCAGCGGGAGATGGTGGCGGCGGGCGGGGCCTCGCAAGGGTGGAGGATGTCCGCCACGAGGGGTAGGTTCTTCGGCAACGCCAGCCCCCTCCCCATGCGCCTTCGTCCATTCTTCCTCGCCCTCCTCGTGCCGTTGGCAGGCACCGCGCAGGAGCGCGATGCCACCTCAACACGGGGCGTGGTGGTCTCCACCTCCGACATCGCATCCGACGTCGGCGCGGCGATTCTCGGGAAAGGCGGGAATGCGATTGATGCCGCGGTCGCGACCGGATTCGCGCTCGCGGTGACTCACCCCAGCGCCGGCAACATTGGTGGTGGCGGCTTCATGGTCATTCGCTTTGCCGATGGGCGATCCACCACGATCGACTATCGCGAGAAGGCCCCCCTGCGCTCGACGCGCACCATGTACCTCGGCGCCGACGGCAAGATCGATCGCTCGCTCACGGCCGCTGGCTGGCTGGCCCCCGGAGTGCCCGGCACGGTCCGTGGACTCGCCCTCGCGCACCAGAAGTACGGCAAGCTTCCGTGGGCCGACGTTGTGCGTCCAGCGGCCGAGCTCGCGGCGAACGGCTTCCGGGTGTCGAAGGGGTTCGCCGAGAGCCTCAACGGGTTCGTCCGACGCAGTGGGGCGCGCTTCCCGTCGACGCGCGAAGCGTATGGCAAGGCGGGGGGCGCGGAGTGGCAGGAAGGCGACACGCTGCGCCTCACCGACCTCGGGCGATCGTTAGGCGCCATCGCCACGGACCCGAACGCGTTCTACACCGGCTGGATCGCCGACTCCATCGACCGCCAGATGAAGGCCAATGGCGGCATCATGACCAAGCGCGACCTCGCCGCATACCGCGCAGTGGAGCGCGCCCCGGTCAAGGGCACCTTTCTCGGCCACGAGGTGATCTCCATGCCTCCGCCCAGCTCCGGCGGCGCCGTGGTGATCCAGACCCTGAACATTCTCGAGGCCCTCGGCGTCTCGCGCTTCAGCAATGCCAACGACCCTGCCCTCCTGCACCTGAGAATCGAGGCCGCCAAGCGGGTGTATCGCGACCGCGCGCGCTGGATGGGCGACCCGGACTTCGTGAAGGTGCCGGTGGCGAGGATGATCTCCCCGGCCTACGCGCGCGAGCTGGCGCGCGGCATCGACACGACGAAAAGCACGACCTCCGTGGTACTGGGCAAGGGATTGATCACGGTGCCCGCCGACGAGAGTGACGAGACCACGCACTACTCCGTGGTCGACACCTGGGGCAACGCCGTGAGCAACACCTACACGCTCGAAGGAGGGTATGGCTCCGGCGTGGTCGTCCGCGGGGCCGGGTTCATCCTGAACAACGAGATGGGGGACTTCAACAAGAAGCCGGGGGAGACCAACCTGACCGGTGATATCGGCACGCCACCGAACCTGATCGCGCCGGGGAAGCGCATGTTGAGCTCCATGTCACCGGTGATCGTGGCGAAGGACGGGCAACTCCGGCTGGTGACGGGGTCCCCGGGTGGGCGGACGATCCCCAACACCACGCTGTCCGTCGTGCTTGGGGTCGCCGCGTTCGGACTCACCGCGCGTGAGGCGGTAGACCTTCCCCGCCTGCACCACCAGTGGCTGCCGGACGCGGCCTCGTTCGAGACCGGCGTGGCGGATGACGCAACGATCGAGGGGCTGAAGGCGAAGGGACACACGATTCGCGTGGGCAGCCGCCAGGGGGATGCCCACTCTATCGTTTACGACGCTTCGACGAAGACCGCCTACGGCGCAGCGGACCGGCGCACCCCGGACTCCAAGGCGAGCGCCCCGCCGCAGTAAGCAACGCCGCGCGGCGAGGTGGCCCCGGGCCGCCCCGCCGCCAGCGGGCCTAACGCGATCCGGGCATGGTGTCGTTCGTCATCCACCACTGCCGCGGCATCTCGCGTTGACGGGGCCACACCTCGGCCAGGGTGTTGGCGTCGTACAGCCGCCCGTTCTTCATCACGTAGCGGATGGCGTTGGTGTTGCGGATGTTGTCGAGCGGGTTCGCGTCGAGCACAAGGATGTCCGCCAGCTTGCCGGCCTCGATGGAGCCGAGGTGTTTCTGCAGCCCGATGGCCTCGGCACCGAAGATCGTGCCGACGCGCAACGCGTCGAGCGGCTTCATTCCACCGCTGGCAATGGTCCACAGCTCCCAGTGGACGCCGAGCCCCTGAAGTTGCCCGTGGCCGCCCAGTCCCACCTTGCCACCGGCCTCGACCAGCTTCTTCGCTTGCTCGGCAAAGAGCTTGAAGGAGTACTCGTTCTCCCGGAACCACTGCGGCCGGCGCAACCCGCGCCGCTCCAGCTCGGAGAACGGGGTAAAGCGCACCAGCTTCTTGTCCGCGAGGATGTCCCAGCTCTCGTACCAGTAGTTCTCCGCCCACGGGCCGCCGTACTCGACGAGTAACGTGGGGGTCCAGGTGGTGCCGCTCTTCGCGAACAGTTCGAGGGCGTCCTTGTACATGGGAGCGATCGGGAGGGTGTGCTCGATCCCGGCGTACCCGTCCATCGCCTCGGTCATGTTCTTCTTGAAATCGAGGCCGCCTTCGAGGGTCGGCGTAATGCGCTGCTCCCTCGCGGCCATGGCGATCCATTGGCGCTGCCGGCGGTCGCCCGCCTGGTACTGCTTGATCGTCTCGGTCAGGAAGAACTCCGAGTAGCGTTTCATGACCTCCTTGGCGTCGTCGGCGCTCGAGACATCGTCATACGCGAAGATGCCGGGACCGGTGGCGTACACGCGGGGACCGAGGATCTGCCCGGCGTCCACGGCGTCCCCATAGCTGACCACGTCGGACTGCGAGGTTTGCGGATCACGCGTGGTCGTGACGCCGTAAGCCAGGTTGGCTGTGTACATGTAGGGTTGCGGGGAATGCACGCCCCACTGCGGCCACATGTGGGCGTGGATGTCCATCAACCCCGGCATGAGGGTCTTGCCGGAGACATCGATCGTGCGTGTGCCTGCGGGGGCTCGCACGCGCCCCGAGGGCCCGACGGCGGCGATGCGATTGTTGGTGACGAGGACATCCCCGCGGGCGATCACCTCGTCGCCTTTCATCGTGATGATCCGTCCCCCGCGCAGGAGCACGCTGCCGGACGGACGGTCCTTCACCGCCGTGACGGTGATGTCGGTCCGCGTCGCGTCGTAGACGGGCCGCGCTGGCGTCCCGGGGGCAGGGCGCGGGGCGCTGCGCGCGGAATCGGCGGCCAGTGCCTCCGCACGCGCGAGGTCGTACTGGAAGAACGCGCGCCCCAGTGAATAGTGGACGCCACGGGAATCCGGCATCCACCCCAGGAAGTCCCCGCCAATGCGGGACAGTCGTCGGACGGGCACGGCCCCGCCCGTCGGCTGCTGGACCGAGATCACCGGGGTGGTGCCGCCGGTCACCGGGAGCGGTGCGGCAAACACCTTGTTGTCAACGAGCGCGAGCACGCGGCTGCCGTCCGGCGAGATGAACATCTCCTGCGCCTGGCGCGGCTGCGCATTGCCGGCACCACCAGGGGCCGCGAATCCCGTCAGCCGAAGATGCGCCTTGCGATCCGTGCCGTCCCACCGCACGGAGACCAGCCCGTCGTTGCCTTCCTGATAGTAGACCCGTGTTCCTTCGTTGGTGAAGTGCGGACGACCGGCGTTGGTCAGCGAGGTGATGAAGGTCGCCGCGCCTCCCGTGGCCGGGATCCACACGAGGTCCGTGATCACCAGCTTGGGATTGATCTCGTCATTGACCATGGCCCGTTGCGTGCGCGGCGCGCGTTGGGCGACGATCCGTGCGCCATCCGGCGACCAGGCGATGTCGTCGTAGTACGCCGTCTGCGTCGTCAGGCGCTGCGGCGTTCCGCCATCGGCGGCGATGCGCATGACCTCGCCGCCCTCCTCGGTCCAGGTCACGTAGGCGATGGATCGCCCATCCGGCGACCAGACCGGGGCGTGTTCGCCCTCCGTCCCACTCGTCAGGCGTCGTGGCGTGCCGGACGGCAGGTCCATGATGTACAAACGATCGAGTGCAGAGAAGACCAGCCGCTTGCCATCGGGCGAGGGACGCGCCCCGCGGATCTGCCGCACCGTCAGGAGCGAGTCGTTGATGGGGTATTCAAAGGCGACCAACTCACCCAGCATCTGGTCCACCCGCGCCGTGAACGGGATGGGGTCCTGCTTCCCCGTGGCGACATCGAGCCGCCAGATCTTGCCGTGGTGGGCCAGCACGATCGCGCGAGAGTCCGGCGTCCACGAATACCCCGGCAACAGGTCGCGCGAACCGCGTGACTCGATGTCGTCGCGCTGGATATCCATGGCGACCCAGCGCTCATCACCGGTGGCGAGGTCGCGCACCTTGAGCCCGGTGACCGCCATCTGCCGCGACGCGTACGCAAGCCACTTGCCGTCCGGGCTCACCGCAGGGCGCACGGCATTGCCGAGGTTGAGAGTGCGGGTCGCCACCCGCCCGGTCTCGCGATCGTACAACACGACCTGCGACGAGCCCATCATCTGGTTGTAGCCCGCCGGCCCGGTCCGGGCCCCGGCGTAGATGTACCGACCGTCCGGCGCAAACGCCGCGCCCATGAAGTTGCTCGGGGCATTGCCTCCGCCCCCGGGGCCACCGCCCGTTGCCGGCGGCGTCTGACCGGTCAGCCGGAGGCCGCTGCCGCCGTTGCGGTGGTAGAGCCAGAGGTTGCCTGCACGGGATACCACGATGTACTCGCCATCCGGCGCCCAGTCGGGGGAGATGTAGGCCTGCCCGCGCCCCGTCGTGAGGGCCTTCAGGTTCTTCCCGTCGGGGTCCACCGTGTAGAGGTTCTCACTTCCCGAGCGATCGCTGACAAACACGATCGTGCGCCCGTCGGGGGAGAAGCGCGGCTGGCCATCAAACCCGGAACCGCTGGTGATCCGGGTCGCCTGGCCACCCGTCACGGGCAACGTGTACAGGTCACCCAGCAGGTCGAAGACAATAGTCCGGCCGTCCGGGGAGAGGTCGAGCGAAAGCCAGGTCCCCTCCGTCCGTCGTGAACTGCAGGGCACGCGTCGGGATCAGCGGCAGGTCGCTGTCCGGGGCCGTCCGTCGCGTGGAGTCGCCCTGGGCGTGGAGGACGGTGAAAAGGGCCGACACCACAAGGAGAGCATGGGGCAGCACGGAGCGGCGCATCGAAGTCGGGGGGCTGAGGTCGCTGGGGAGTTACCCCCGGAACCCACCACCGGCAAGGACACGACGTCGCGCCTGACGAGGCCGCTCAGTCGCTCCCTGAGCCGTGCGCGCATCGGGCTACGGCTCGCACCGTGACCCGTTCATCCTCCGCCCCGCGTCTGCTTCCAGGTGGCGTACTTCGGGTCCTGCAGTGGTCTGTCGGGAGGCACCTCACGCAGCGGCTCCACCGGCCGCAACGTGGCATGACATTCGGCCGGCAATTGCTGGTAGAGTCGCGTCCCGGCGGTCTTCCAAGCCAGCATCTCGTCGGAGACCGGTTTGATCACCTTCCCGGGATTCCCGGCAAAGACCGTTCGCTCTGGTACGACGGTCTCCCCCGGGACAAAGGTCAGCGCACCAATGATGGAGTTCGGCCCAACCTGCGCGTTGTCCATCACCACCGCGTTCATTCCGACGAGCACGTTCCGACCGATGTTCGCCCCGTGGATGACTGCCCCATGCCCGATGTGCGCGCCTTCCTCAAGCACCATCGTCGCCCCGGGGAACACATGGATCGTGCAGTTCTCCTGCACATTGCAGCCAGCACGGATCTCGATCGCTCCCCAATCCGCGCGAATGGCGGCGCCTGGGCCCACGTACACGTCGCGACCAATCACCACATTCCCCGTCACGGTCGCGTTGGGGTGAACGAACGACGACGCATGAATGACCGGGACATACCCGTTGAAGGCGAAGACGTTGGCCACGATCAGCAGCGCTCGAGGAGCATTGCCATCCCCTGCCCCACGCCGATGCACATCGTGCACAGGGCGTAGCGCCCCCCGGTGCGCTGCAGCTCGCGCGCGGCGGTCAGGACGAGCCGCGCGCCCGACATGCCTAACGGGTGACCGAGGGCGATGGCGCCCCCGTTGGGATTGACGCGCGGGTCGTCATCGGGGATCCCCAGCTCCCGGAGGCATCCCAGGGACTGGGCCGCGAACGCCTCGTTCAGCTCGATGACGGACAGGTCGTCTTGCGACAGCCCCGTCCGCGCGAGGACCGCGCGCGTGGCCGGCACCGGCCCGAGCCCCATCACGCGGGGCGCCACCCCGGCGGCCGCCGTCGCCACGATGCGCGCCATGGGTACCAGGCCGTGGCGGCTCGCTCCAGCCGTGGACGCCACGAGCAGCGCGCAGGCCCCATCATTGATCCCGGATGCATTGCCGGCGGTCACCGATCCCTTACCGTCGGTGCGAAACGCCGGCTTGAGCTTCGCGAGTCCCTCGGACGACGACTCCGGGCGGATGAACTCGTCCGCCGCATAGTCCACGGTGGTCCCCCGCTTCGGCCCGGCGACCGGCACGGGAAGGATCTCGATGGCGTGCCGCCCCGCGTCCCGGGCACCCACCGCCTTCTGCTGCGACCGGAGCGCAAACGCGTCCTGGTCCTCGCGGGAGATCCCCAGCAACTCCGCGACGTTTTCGGCCGTTTGTCCCATCGAGTCGATCCCGTACTCGGCCTGCATCCGCGCATTGACGAAACGCCAGCCGAGCGAGGTGTCGAACATCTGGGCGTCGCGTCCCCACGCCGTGCCGCTCTTGGAGACAGCGTACGGGGCACGCGTCATGCTCTCGACGCCCCCGGCGAGGTACAGATCCCCTTCCGCCGAGCGAATCCCGCGGGCGGCACTGGCCACCGCGCTCAACCCGGAGGCACAGAGGCGATTCACCGTTTCCCCAGGCACCGATTCCGGGATCCCCGCCAGGAGCAGGGCCATGCGCGCCACGTTCCGGTTGTCCTCGCCCGCCTGGTTCGCGCATCCCATCACTACGTCGGCAATCGCCGCGGGATCCAGCGTGGGATGGCGCGCCACGAGGGCACGCAGCACATGCGCCGCGAGGTCGTCGGGGCGCACTCCCGCCAGCGAACCGCCATGCGCGCCGATCCCGGTGCGCACACCATCAATCACATACGCGTCCATCAGGCGTCCTCTGGAAAGTGGGGCTTGCTCGTTCGGTACGCCGTCCCGCGAAACGACGCGACGATCGCGGCGTTCTGGTTCCGGACGACCACGCGGTAGTAGCCAAGCCGATTCGATGCAGCCTCTTCCTCGGCGACCGCGGTCAACACGTCGCCCGGATGAATCGCCGCGGGATAGGTAATCGAGTTGTCCACGGCCACCGTGACCCGGCCATGGGTGTTGCACGCGAAGGCAAAGGCGGAATCGGCGAAGGAAAAGACGATCCCTCCGTGCGAGACGCCAAAGCCGTTTACCATCTCCGGACGGACCGTCATCCGGCATGCGCATTGTCCCGGGGCGATCGACAGCACCTCGAGCCCGAGCCATGCTGAGAGCGCATCACCCTCGAGCATCCGGGCCAGCACGCGCTCCGCGAGCGCCTGGGGTGTGGGTGTCATGTCGGCAGAGGCGCCTGGCGTTCGACGCAGCGGCGCAGAAGCGGGCTTGGGCGATACCGCCCATCGGGCGAGGCGGCGTGGCAGGACTCCAGGATCCCGAGGAGTCGTTCCGGGCCGACCTCGTTCCCCCACTGCAGGAGTCCGCGGGGGTAGTTGACGCCGCGCGTCATGGCCAGCTCAACGTCGGACGCGCTCGCGATCCGGAGGTGCACGGCGTCGGCCGCCTCGTTGACCAGCATCGCCAGGACGCGGTGGAAGATCCGCTCGCCGGCCTCCCGGTCCGTGGTCGGCGCCTCGCGGCTCGCGCCGTCCGCATAGTCGTAGAATCCGCGACCGGACTTTCGGCCCAGCAACCCGGCCTCGAGTAGTCGCTTCTGCGTGAGCGACGGCTTGTAGCGCGGGTCGTAGTACATCGCCGTCCAGACGCTTTCCGTCACCAAGTAGTTGACGTCGTGGCCGATGAAGTCCATGAGTTCGAAGGGGCCCATGCGAAAGCCGCCGATTTCCCGCATGGCCCAATCAATGGTCGCCATGTCCGCCTCGCCGTCGTCGTAGAGGCGCAGGGCCTCCGAGTAGAACGGGCGCGCGATGCGATTGACGATAAAGCCCGGCGTGTCGGCCGCCGCCACGGTGGTCTTGCCCCACCCGTCGACGAGCCGACGCGCCTCGGCGACCACGTCGCCTGCCGTCCGCAGGCCCGGCACGATCTCGACCAGGGGCATGATCGGCGCGGGATTGAAGAAATGGATCCCCAGGACGCGTTCCGGCCGATCGCACACGCCGGCGATCGAGGCGATGGAGAGTGAGGACGTGTTGGTCGCGAGGATCGCGGCATCGCCGACCACATCCTCCAGTGCGCGGAACGACTGCTGCTTGACCTCAAGCCGCTCGACGATCGCTTCGATCACCACGTGGCACCCCGCGAACAAATCCATCCCGCGACTCGTGTCCGCGAGGGTGAGCATGGCCATCGCGGACGCGGCCTGGTCGTCGGTCATGCGCTGCTTCTCGACCTCGCGCTGGAATGCCTTCTCGATGCCAGCGCGACCGCGCGCGATCGCCACGTCGTTGGTATCACCCATCACCACCCGGTGGCCGTGTCGCAGGGCAACCTGCGCAATGCCGGCGCCCATCGCGCCGGCCCCGACCACGCCAATGACCCGGGGATCCATCGTCATCGCCCCGTGAAGTTGGGCGCGCGCTTTTCCAGGAAGGCGCGCACGCCCTCCGTGAAGTCGGCCGAGCGCCCCGCCTCACCCTGCAGGCGTTCCTCGAGGGCCAGCTGCGTGGCGAGGTCGTTGGTGCTCGACGCGTTGAGCAGCTGCTTGGTGAGGGCAAGGGCGCGCGTCGGCTGGCTCGCGAGCCTGGTGGCCAGCTCCATCGCGCCTGCCTGCAGATGCGCGGCGTCGTGGACCCCCCAGATAAGCCCCCACTCCTGCGCAATCTCTGCCGGCAGCTTGTCTCCAAGGAGCATGAGGGCCGTCGCCCGCGCGTGCCCGACGAGGCGCGGAAGCGTCCAGGTGCCACCGCTATCCGGCACCAGCCCGATCTTCGCGAACGACTGGATGAAGCTCGCGTTTACCGCCGCCACGACGATATCACACGCCAGGGCGATGTTGGCCCCGGCACCCGCGGCGACGCCATTCACGGCGCAGATCACGGGCTTGGGCATCTCGCGCAACCGCGTGACCACGGGGTTGTACTGGTCGCGAATGAAGGCCGTGAGGTCGACCGGCGGTGCCCCCGGCGACATGTCGACCGAGGCAAGGTCCTGCCCGGCGCAGAAGCCCCGCCCGGCTCCCGTGAGGATGACGGCGCGCACGCCGTGATCGCTCGCCGCGTGGTCGAGCGCTTCCTGCAGCGCACGCGCCATGTCGAGGTTGAAGGCGTTGAGGACATCCGGGCGGTTCAGCGTCAGGCGAACGACGCCGTCGATACGTTCCGTGAGGACCAGGGACATGGCAACAGGACGGGGTGGCGGCGCCTAACGCGCCGGGGGAAGGATGACGATCGACTCGATCACGTCGGCCTCGAGGATCCCCTCGGCGACGTCGCGGCCGCGCAGGATCTCGCCGAACACGGTGTAATCGTGATCGAGTCGGTAGTTGTCGGTGAGGTTCAGGAAGAACTGGGCGTCGCCGGTGTCGCGGCCCCGCGTGGAGATGCCGAACGTTCCGCGCGTGTGTGAGCGCAGCCCGAGTTCGTCGCGCATGAACGGGCCGTCCCCGACGTATTCATTGGCCGCGGGGCTGCCCCCCTGCGTGACGAAGCCCGGCTCGACCCGATGCAGAGTCAGCCCATTGAAGTAGCCCGCACGGGAGAGGCGTACAAAGCGAGCCACCGTGTACGGCGCCTCGCGCGGGAAGAGCCGGAGCTCGACCACCCCGCCGCCGGTCTCGCGACGCATCGTCACGCGCGCCCGCCATTCGCCGGTCATGAGGGGGGCAATGTCCTCTTCGCTCCCGAGATGGCGCCGCGTGACCTCCGGCGAACGCCCAATCCACTTGGTAAGGAGTCCGCGCGCGCGGATCGCCACGGCCGTGTCGCGGTCGGCGAGCAGTGGTTCCATGCGTGCAGCGAGCGAGCGATCGCCCAACTCCTCCAGTCGTTCGAGAATGGCGACCCGTGGGTCCCGGTTGTTGTCCCGGTCCTCGGCCGTCAGGCGATCCAGCGTCTGCGCGAGTGCGTCCACGGCCCGGGCGGGATTCGGCGTACCCTTCAGGGCCTGCGCCGCTTCCGCCACGACGTGGTACTCCGGGGCGGCAAGGGCGGCGAGGAAGAGGTCGTCGAACGCATGCCCTCCCACGGTGGCCAGTGCGCCTAACGCGACCTCGCGCGGGTTCCCATGCCCCGGGCCCGCGAGTGCCCGCAGCACCGCGGTGTCCCGCAGCACCTGTGCGGCCCGTGCGACGTAGGCCTTCACTCCCCAGAACGTCGCGTCACGCGCCTCGCGCCGAACGATCGGTGCCGCGCGCCCGGTATCCGTGCGTGCGAGGGCAACCAGCGCGTGCGCATGGACGTGCCATCCCGGCCGCCCCGTGGCCCGCGTGGAATTGTCCGACCGGAACGCGTCGATCAGGCTCAGGAGGGTGTCGGCAACACGCTGGCGATCGCGGCACGCGGCCGTCATCCCATCGATCGCGGCCAGCATGACGTGGGGATTTGCGTCACCCACCGCCCCGATCAGTGGCCCACACCCCTCCGACGCGGCGAGCGCACGCCAGGCACGAACCGCTTCGTGGCGCACGATGGCCGACGGGTCCTTGAGGAGTGCATTCAACTGCGCGGCCCGGCCGGCGTCCGCTCGCGTGGCCAGCGCCACGGCCGCCAACCGTCGCACCTGGTCGTCCGCATCGCGCATGGCGGCGCTGACGAGCTCAGGCGAGGCGGCACCCGCCGCGTTCAGGGTGAGCATCGCGAGCCGGCGCACACGAGCGGCGCCTTCACTCGCTCCGGGCCGGGTGAGTGCTGCCCGGGCGACCGCGAGCGCATCGTCTGGCAGGTTGCCGATGGCGCGTCGGGCACGAGCGAGGGCATAGAGCCCGTGGAGCACCCCCTCGGCCTGGGGAAGTGCGCTGGCGTTGAGTGCAACAATGGCCGAAGCGGCGCGACGCCCGTTGAGGGAGTCGCCGTGTGGAAGGCGCCCGATGGTTCGGGCGGCGGCACCGATCACCTGTGGCAGCGCCCGGGAGTGCTGCGCCGCACCGACGAGGGAATCCAGCGCCCCACGCACGATCGCGCTCCCGGGTTGGACGGGGCCACGGAGGGCCTGGCCGACGGCATTGATCGCTTCCAGGCGCACAGCCGGCACGTCGGAGAGGCGCCCATAGATGTTGGGGAGTTCCTCGGGGCGCTGAAGGCGGCCCATGGCGCGCACGGCAGCGGCCCGGACGCCGGGTTCGCGATGGGACAGGTAGGCGCGCAGCGTGTCGAGGCGCGCCCCGTGGGGGCGCGTATCCTCGAGATGTGCGATGTGGACGAGTGGGGAGCGCCTCGCCTGGGCCGGGAGCGTGATTGCAAAGGCGGCCGCGGCTGCGACGAGAATCGAGCGCCGAAGGGGAGGCCACCGGGGGCCCCCCCCCGATCGAAAAATGCTGCCAAGCATTGAGCCGACCATCATCATTCTATCTCCATATGTAGCAGCACATTGCACCGAGGGCCCGGTGTAGATTTCCGTCGCTTCCGCCGCGGCCGGCGTTGAAACTTACCGCCGGACCGCCAAGTCCATGAGGAGTTGGCCCGCCCCCGCCCCAATTCGCCTCGTCCTGCCCGTAATGCCGTCCAAGACGACCCCAAAGCGCCCTGCCGCCCGGACCCGCCCCACCACCCCGGTCCCCGGGTTCGACTGGCGCCGCATCGCATACCATACCCTCTGTTCCCGCGCGCTCGACGACGTCGAGGAGACCACCAATCGGAACCGCGCCTCCGTACCGAAGGACCACGTCGTCCTGTACCAGTTCTCGGCCCGTGGTCACGACATGGCCCAGGTCATCCTGGGGTCGCTCCTCGATCACCCCCACGACGGGGTCGGCGCGTACTATCGCTCGCGCCCCGCGCTCCTCGCCCTCGGCCTCACACTCGAGGACGCCCTCGGCAGCCCCCTGGGTCGGGCGGGAGGTTTCTCGGACGGTCGCGACATCGGCGTCGTGTGCAACATGCCCGGACGCGGGACCCCGACGGTCCTGCCCATGTCCGGCGACGTGGGGTCCCAGTACACCCCGGTCGTGGGCTGGGCGCAGGCCACGACGTACCACCGCGACGTGCTCGGCAGCGAGGCCCACCGCGGGGCCATGGGGGTCGCGTTAGGCGGCGACGGCTCCGTGGCCACCAACGGGTTCTGGTCCGCGCTGACCATGGCGACCACCCTGAATCTCCCGGTGTTGTTCTACATCGAGGACAACGACCTCGGCATCTCCGTGCGCGGCACGATGCAGACCCCGGGCGGCAACATCACGCGCAACCTGGCCTCGTTCGGCAACCTGTTCATCCGCGACGGGGACGGGTGCAACCCGCACGAGGCGGCCACCCTGCTGGCCGAGTGCGCCGCGCATGTGCGCTCCGGCGCGGGCCCGGCCCTCGTGCGACTGACGGTCCCTCGTCTCTCCAGTCATTCGGGACCCGACAACCAGAAGGGGTATCGCACTGAGGCTGAAATCGCGGCGGACGCCGCGCGCGACCCACTGCCGCGCCTCAAGGACTACCTCGTCCCTGCCATGATGAGCCCAGCGGCGTGGCGCGACCTGGAAGCGGAGGTCGCCCGCGATGTCGATGCCGCCCTGCACGCCGCGCGCGCGCGCGTCCTGCCCGACCCGACGCGGATCAAGCGCTGGGTCTATGACGAGGCGTCAGGCCCGGACGACGTGCTGGCACAGGGCGGCGTGCCAGAGGCCGAGCTGTCAGCGCTGCCCGCGGCGCACCAGCCGACAGCAGAGGGTGAGGTGTTACGCCTCGCGGAGGGAGTCCGCCGCGCCCTCCGCATCGAGCTGGAGCGGAACCCTCGCGTGCTGGTGTTCGGCGAGGATGTCGGCGTGAAAGGCGGCGTCCATCTGGTGACCGAGGGCCTACAGCGTCAGTTTGGCGTGGACCGCGTCTTCGACACGTCGCTCTCGGAGGAAGGGATCGTCGGGCGAGCCGTGGGAATGGCCATCGCCGGGCTGATGCCGGTCGCGGAGATCCAGTTCCGCAAGTATGCCGATCCGGCCACCGAACAGCTCAACAACTGCGGCACCATGCGGTGGCGCACCGCCAACCGGTTCTGTGCCCCGATCGTGGTGCGCCTGCCGGGCGGCTTCGGCAAGGATGTCGGCGACCCCTGGCACTCGTTGAGCGCCGAGGTGTTGTGGACGCACGCGATCGGGTGGCAGGTGGCCTTCCCGAGCAACGCGGCGGATGCCGTCGGGTTGCTGCGCGCGGCGATGCGCTCGAAGAACCCGACGATATTCTTCGAACACCGCGCACTCCTGATGACGTCGGACGGGAGCGCGCGGTACCCGGGCGACGATTACGTATTGCCGTTAGGCACGGGTCGGGTCGTCCGCGCCGGCGACGACCTGACCGTGGTCACCTGGGGCGCGATGGTGCACCGCTGTCGCGAGGCGGCCGAAGGGATGGACGCGTCGATCGAGGTCATCGACCTGCGCACCATTGCCCCGTGGGACCGCGAGCTCGTCCTCTCATCTGTCAAGAAGACCGGCCGCTGCCTCATCGTGCACGAGGATACCCTCACCTCCGGGTTCGGTGCCGAGATTGGCGCGACCCTGGCAAAGGAAGCGTTCTGGCACCTCGACGCGCCTGTCGATCGGTTGTGTGTCGAGGACGTGCCCATGCCGTATCACCCGATCCTGCTCGACGCGGTCCTCCCGTCCGTCGAGGTCATCCGGGCGCGAGTCGCTGAGTTGCTGGCGAGTTAGTTCCTACACGGAGGGTCCGTGGACCTTTCGCACGTCAGGCGACGCTGTGCCATAGCCATCGTCGCCACCTTGTGCCTCACCGTCGCGACGCCCGCCCAATCCGTGGTGCGTGGAGTCGTTAGCGCCCCACGCGGTACCGTCGCGGGCGCACAGGTCATGCTGGAACCAGCCGCCGCCCCGATGGCGCTGACCGACAGCGCCGGGCGCTTCCAGGTCTCGGCGGGTTCTGGTGGACGCTTCCGCCTGCTGGTGCGTGCGATCGGCTACTTCCCCATCTCGCGATCGCTCGTCCTGGCCACCGACGACACGATCCATCTCGTGCTCGAACTGCAGTCCAACGCGCAGGAGCTGAGCGCCGTGGTGGTGGAGGGCGCACGCCGTGACTGGGCGAGCGAAGAGTTCGAGACGAGACGACGCGCGGGAATCGGTCGCTTCTTCCCTCGGGAGGTCCTCGCCGAGCAGGAACATTCGACCGTCACGAACGCCCTGCGACGTTCCGCGGGGATCCAGTTCGTGAAGCGCCCGGTCGACTGTGGTGGCGGGTGGGCTGCCGCCGGCGGTCGCTCGGGCGCCATTGAACGCCAGCCCTGGATGAGCTGCATCAACGGGGTCCCCTTTCCCAAGGCCTGCTATTTCAACGTGTTCCTGGACGGCCTCCCCATCTGGGTACATGGCACCGCGGAACCCCCCAACCTCGACGCGTACAATGTCGCCTCGCTCGAGGCCATCGAGGTGTACCGCAGCGCCGCCGAAGCGCCGATCCTCTTCCAGCGCTCGCGCTCAACCTGCGGCGTGGTCGTGCTCTGGACGCGGCGCCCGGGCAGTGCCTAACGCTCCACGTGCCGGAAGGACGCCGCCACGCCGAAGTTGAGCAAGAGCCCCGCCTCACATCCGCTCGCCCGCAGGCAGTTGCTCAGCTCCCTCTCATCACTCGACTCGAGACGGGGCGCGGCTCGCAGGTCAACCACGACCCGCCCTTCGACCAGCACCGGGGCGCGATACTGCCCCACCTTCGTCCCCTTGTAGAAGACGCTCAACCCGACATCCTGCTCAAAGGTGATTCCGCGCTGCAGGAGCTCCAGCGCGAGGGCGCGATGATAGACCCCCGCCAGGAAGCCACCCCCGAGTTCACGATGCACGGCAAAGAAGGCGGCGAGGACGGACGCCACCGCGCGATCCTGCAACACGCGTGGCGCTCGTGGGGCCCCACCCAGGTCCGCCGCGATGAATGCCGAGGCCGGAACGGCTGCGTTCGGAACGAGCATACAAGGTCTCCCAGGCTGAGGATGACCCCAACCTGGGAGCTGTGGACTGGTCCGCCATCATCCTCACATTCCCAATCGGTCCATTTCCTTGCATCGCCGCTCGGCGTCGGCCGCGAGTCGGTGGTGGAACTGGGGATGCATCTCCAGCGCGCGCCGATACCAGGTCGCCGCATGACCGGCCCGCCCGTTCGCCTCCTCCACCCGTCCTGCCACATACCAGAGCCATGGATCAGCGGTCCCCGCAGCCAGCGCCCCCTGGATCGCGTCCACGGCGGCCCTGGGATCGCCCGTCAGTACCCGGGCCAGGGCCAGTTGGCCGAGGCCAAAGACGTCACGGCGCTCGAGGCTCTCGCGTTCCAGCAGGGCACGTGTGGCCGTCAGTTCGATCCCGTGCTCGAGCCGGAAGAGCGTCCACTGCCGGTTGAACGGTTCGGGGTTCTCCAGCGCCGCTCGCTCCGTCGATCCCCACAGCGCCGCCGCCTTCGCGGAATCGCCTAACGCCGCCCAGGCGTCGCCGGCGAGTGCCATCGTCTGGATGTCCGCGTTGTCCCCGACCCTGTCGATGGCGTTGAGTGCGTCCCGCCACTCTCCTCGCTGCGCGTGCCAGCGCGCCTTGAGCGACCAGAGCCGGATGTCATCCGGGACGAGGGTGAGGGCGGCCGCCAGTGTTCGCGCGGCGACATCCATCAGTCCGGTGCGCATTTGCGCGTCGGCCAGTCGCAGCCCGAACCAGGCCACTTGTTCCCGGGGCAGGTCGGTCTCCGTGCGTGCGACGCCAGCGGCCCCTTCGAGCACACGCAGCGCCTTCCGCGATTCGCCGCGGAACTCCAGGTATCGCGCATAACGTGGCGCCACGGCAAGCTCCGCCAGGTACGGCGTCAGCGTGTCGAACTGTGCGCCGGCCGCGTCGTAGTTCCCCATCTCCACATGCAACTCGGCGAGCAGCGAGCGATAGCGTGGCTCCTCCGGCGCCTCGGCGACCAGCCGCTGCGCCTCACCGAGGGCGGGGGCGAAGTTGTGCTGGGCCAGCAGCGCGCTCGCCCGGGCGAGCCGGGCCTTGCCGTTGCGATTGCTGCGCAGCGCGAGCGAGGCCGTCGCATAACGCTCCGCCAGCTCCCAGTCTGCCCGCCCACCTCCCTCACGTGCCCGCTGAAGCAGCAGCCCCGCAACCATCGCGCGATCCTCGGCGCTCTGGGGGTCCTCCTCCGAGCGCTTGATATAGAAGGCGATATCGTCCGTGCGGAGCTGGTAGTCCTGCTGTGCCTTTGCGCGAGCGGCGAGCGTGGCGGCTTCGGCTCGTCGCGCGGGGCGCACCACCCCAGTCCAGGCGGTGGCAGATACCACTGCCACCGCGAGGACTGCGAACGGAAGGGCCCGGCGGCTCATTGCGGCGCCGCGAGGTACGGGAAGGTGGTGCCAAACGCCTTGTCATTCGCACTGACGTTGTCCGTGACCAGGGCAGTCGTCACGTTGGCGGGGCTCAGCAGCGGGCCAAAGATGGCGGCCAACCCGGCATCCACGACGTCATCGTTAAGCTTGCGTCCGCCGTAGCCGTCGGCGAGGGCCCAGGTCAACCAACCGGCCGTGTTCCCCGGCTTGTTCACCTGCACGATCAGCATGTCCGGCAGGAGGACCGAGGCCAGGGTGTTGGCCACGTTGTCCTGGCGACCAGCCACCGTCTTCACAAAGGCCCGGAGTTCAGCACTGTGGTTGGCGACGTCCGTGGTGGGGGCGCCGGCATTGTGAAAGCCATGGTTTCGCTTGGCGAGGAAGACCTCGCTCACGAGCGGGTTGCCGAGGCGTTCCACCTGGTTGTAGACGCGGGGACCGGTGACAGGTCCCACGGGAGTCTCATCGTCGTCAGAGCACGCGCCGAGCGCGGCGACAGCGAGGAGGGGGAGGATAAGGCGTCGCATGGTGCGGTTCCTGTGTGTTTGGATGGAGGGAGGTGCGTTAGCGCGAGATGGTGCCCCAGACGCCGATCTTGCCGGTGCCGGTGCCGGTCAGCTGCGAGGCCGGCAGCTCAACAACGAGCGCGAGCGTGTTCAGGCCGCGCAGGAAGTCCACTGCCTGTCCGGGGGCGCGCCATCCACTCGCGGTCGGCGTGTCCGGGATCTGCGAGAGCGCGCCCGTGGCCGGCTTGCGGTCGGGGATGATGCGGAAGAACTGTTCGAGGTCGATGAAGAACGGGTCGTCGCGGAGCCCGGCGAACAGCTGCACGTTCCCGCTCGCCACGTTCGTGTTGGTCGCCCCGGTCACCGATGGCGCGCCCGAGACGAGCGTCGTCATCTGGCCGGTCATCGCCGGTGCGACCGGCCCGCGCATGGTCACCTGCTGGGTGGGACCGGACCCCGTGAACGTGAACTGCAACACGCGATCCTCAACGCCGTCGCCGGTGTTGTCGACCTTGAGCTGGTACAACAGGTTGGTGTCGAACCCGGCCGTCGCGCCCTGGGCCGGCGTGATGGGTGACGAGGTAGTCATGACGAGCACGATCCGGTCCGCACTGGAGCCCGGAAACGCGTAGACATCGTTGATGTCCATGCGCGGGCTGAGCTCGACCTCGGGGGTGTCCTGGTGATCGGACGCCAGGACGACGGTGGCGGTGATCCCGCCGGCCAGCACGGTCAACGCGGCCGCAGCCGCGATGGTGCGCCGGCGCACCGTGGTGCGATACAACATGATGCCTCCAGAGTGTTTAGTTGTGTGTCGACGTGCCTGACGAGTCGTGGGCACTCACGGCAGCTACGCCGCTCGGCACCTGGTGGATTGGCGGACCGCTCACTCGCTCGCGCGCCCTGCTCCCGTCGTCAGGTGTGTGGCGTCACCGGCCACCAGGGGCCCGCCAGTCGGGGCCCGAGGATCCACCCCAGCTGGTACGCCGCAGTTCGAACGGCGGATTGCCACCGCGGCGGCAATCGCCGACCTTGTCCGGTATGGGACTCCCGAGCCGCGCCGCAGCCCTCGCCCGCCTCGCCAGTGAATCCTTCGACCTGCTCGTGGTGGGCGGAGGGATCACCGGCTGTTGCATCGCGCGCGATGCGGCCCGGCGAGGCCTCTCCGTCGCCCTCGTGGATCGCCACGACTTCAGCAGCGGCACCAGCGCGGCGACCTCGCGCCTGATCCACGGCGGCCTCCGCTACCTCAAGAACCTCGAGGTCAGTGTCGTGCGGGAATCGCTGCGTGAACGCCGGATCTGGGGAGTCATTGCGCCGCACGCGGTCGCGCCCGCGCCGTTCATCCTGCCAACGCTGGGGTCCCTGAACGGGGCGTGGATGCGACTGGCCCTGATGGCCTACGATGCATTGTCGTGGGACCGGAATCGCGGGGTCGTGCACACCGCGCGCATTCCCCGCAGCCGCCACCTGGACCGAAACACCGTGCTGCAGCGCGCCCCGGTCCTCGAGCGCCCCGATGTGACCGCGGGCCTGGTGTACCACGACACGATCTCCGAGTCGCCGGAGCGACTCGCGATCGCGTGCCTGACCGATGCCGCTGCACATGGTGCGGTCTGCGTGAACTACATGTCCGCGACCGGTCGTACGGGCACAGGATCGGTGGACCTGGTCGACGGTGCTGGCGGCGCCACGATCCGCGTCTCGCCCCAGGTCACGATCCTCGCGGCGGGCCCGTGGACCGACCTCGTGGCCAGGCAGCTCGGGGCGCCGTCCCCGCCACGCGTGATGCGGTCCAAGGGCATTCACCTCGTCACGCGGGCGCTGACCAAGGACGTCGCCCTGCTGGTCCCGGTGGGCGGGCGGCACTTCTTCGTCATCCCCTGGCACGGGCGTTCGCTCGTTGGCACCACGGACGAGCCGTTCCTCGGCGATCCCGATGACGTGGGGGTATCCGAGGAGGATATCGCCGCGTTCCTGCGGGTCATCAACACCGGACTGCCACGCGCCGCGCTCACGCGCGACGATGTGGCATGGGCCTACGCTGGCCTGCGCCCCCTGGCGGCCTCCAATGGCAACACCTACGCCGCGTCCCGCCGGTCCGAGGTTACCCAATTGGACGCACGGATGTTCTCTGTGATTGGCGGCAAGTGGACCACGTCCCGCGCGGTCGCCGAGCAGTGCGTCGACCGGGTGGAGCGGCTCCTCGGTCGTTCTCTGCCCTCGTGCACCACGGCATCCGCACCACTCCCCTGGAGCCCCGCGGCGATCCCCGGTGACGCGACGAGTGACACCAACGCCATCGCCCGTGCGCTCAACGAAGAGATGGCGACCAGCCTCGCGGACATCGTCCTGCGACGAACACACCTCGCCGTCCTCACCGCGCACCTCCCCACCGCGACCCGCGCACAGCATCTCAGCGCCTGGGCCGACGCCGCGTCCACCGTGGCGGGATGGAGCGCCGAGGAGCGCGATCGGCAGGTCGAGGCCGTCATCGCGGCCTGCCGCCGTGTGTCGATGTGGCCGGCGTGACCGTCCACGCCATCATCAATCCACGGTCGGCCGGCGGGGCCACGGCCGCGCGGCTGGTCGAGATCGAAGCGCGACTCGCGGCGTCGTTTCCCGACATGCGCGCGCACCGCACCACCGGGCCGCGCCACGCGACCGCCCTGGCCCGCTCCCTCGCGCACGAGGGGGCTTCGCACCTGCTCGTCGTGGGTGGAGATGGCACCTGGCACGAGGTCGTGGAGGGGTGCCTCGAGCCCGGTCCCGGGCCCGGCCCGATCCTGTCCCTTATTCCCCGCGGCACCGGGGGCGACATGCGTCGCTCGTTAGGCGTGCCCGCCGGCCTCGACGCAGCGATCGCCCGCGCACGCGTCGGCGATCCACGGTTCATCGACGCCGCGCGACTCACCTGGAGATCCCCCACCGGGGACGCGCAGCGGGCGGTGGTCGCCAACATCGCATCGGTCGGGATCAGCGCCGATGTCGCCGTCCGCACCCACGCGGGCACGGTGACCAAGGCACGGCTCGGCCCCCTCGCCTTCCTCCTCGAGGGGATCGCGGCAGCGACGCGACTCCAGCGGCACCGGCTGCGCCTGACCCTGGATGAGGAACCGCCGTTCGAGGTGACCGTCCTGCTTTGTGCCGTTTGCAACGGCCACACCTTTGGCGGCGGC
Organism: Gemmatimonadota bacterium; assembly: GCA_016712265.1. NCBI lineage: Bacteria > Pseudomonadati > Gemmatimonadota > Gemmatimonadota bacterium. The sequence continues at coordinate 1,010,831 of JADJRJ010000030.1, forward strand.
ATGCAGGTCGCTCCAACGGCCCGCATCGACGATGGCTGGCTCGATGTCGTCTGGATCGACGCCCTGCCGCGCCCGGGCGTCCTCGCCTTCCTCCCCAGCGTGTACCCCGGGCTCCATCAGCACCTCCCCTGGGTACACCAGCGGCGGGCGCGGCACGTCGTCATCGAGCCGCTCAGCGCGGCGCCGGTGGAGGTCGATGGCGAGGTGCCTGGGGCGATAGGGCGTCTGGCGTTCGAGGTGCTCCCCCAGGCCCTCCGCGTGACCTGACCACGTCAGCGCGCGCCGTCCGACCAGCCGGCACCGCGGGTCCGCGGCCCCCCGCGATCAGATGGCCTTGAAGTAGTCAAACGGCTCGCGGCACTCGCGGCACGTGTACAACGCCTTGCACGCGGTCGAGCCGAATTCACTCTGGCGGATGGTCTGGTGCGAGCCGCAGCGTGGGCAGACGACCGGCACGTTCCGGCGCAGGGTCACGAGCCCCGGATCGCCGAGGTGCTGCGGTGGGGCGATCCCGTAGGCGCGGAGTTTCTCGCGCGCCTCGTCGTTCATCCAGTCCGTGGTCCACGCCTCGCGAAAGACCGTCTGCACCCTGGCGTTTGTCACTCCATGCTCGGCGAGGCAGGCCAGGATCTCCTCTTCCATCACCTTCATGGCCGGGCAGCCGGTGTACGTCGGCGTGATCTCCACGGTCACGGCGTCCCCGTCCACCAGGACCTTGCGGACGACCCCCAGCTCAACGACGGACACGACCGGAACCTCGGGGTCCTTCACGGCATCCAGCCAGCCGCGGATCTCAGCCGGTGTCCAGGTCATGCTCAGGGGATCCCGCGCAGACTCACCACTGCGCGCCGGGGTGGGACCTCGGGAGGATCTGCATCTGGGCGAGCATGTGGCCCAGGTGTTCCGAATGCCGCCCGAGCCGCCCGCCGCGGACGATGCGCGGGTCATTGGGCACGGTCAGGGTCGCGCGCGTCAGCGTCTCGCGCACCGTGATCTCCCAGGGGGCCTTGAGTGACGGCAAGTCGAGCCCGATCCCCTGCTCGACCATCGCCGCGTCCACTCCATCGGCAACGAAGAATTCCGATGGGTACGACCACAGCGCGTCGAGGGCCGCCTGCGTGCGTCGATGGCTCTCCTCGGTCCCGTCGCCGAGGCGCACGACCCACTCGCCCGAGTGGCGGGCATGGTACTTCGCCTCCTTGAGGGCCTTGGCCGCAATGCCAGCCAGCACCTCGTGGCGGGACTTCACCAACCGCTCGAGCGCCAGCACATCGAAGGCATCGAACAGGTACTGCCGCACCATCGTGAAGGCGAAGTCGCCCCTGGGCAACTCGACGAGCAGCACGTTGCGGAACTCGTTCTCATCGCGATGGTAGGCGAGGGCATCCTCGTCACGTCCCTTGCCCTCGACCTCGCCCGCGAGCTTGAGCAGCGCGGCGGCCTGGCCCACGAAGTCGAGCGCGAAGTTGCTGAGGGCGATGTCTTCCTCGAGGATCGGGGCATGCCCCGCCCATTCGGACAGGCGATGGCCGAGAACCAGTCGGTCGTCGCCCATGCGGCAGAGGTACTCGAACAACGGATTGCCTGCGACACCCGCGGTGGGTCCCGTCGGGGCCACCCCCGCTGCGATCGCTGCTTGTGCCCTTGCCTCGGTCATGCGTTGCCCTTGTGCAGTACGTGAGCCACTCACCTCGTCCCTGCCCAACCCTAGAAGATCTTCACACCCCGCGGGCTCTTGTAGAACTGCGGGTGCCGGTAGGCCTTGTCGGATCCCGGGTCGAACAGCGGTCCCGCATCACCCGGCGAGGACGCCGAGATTGCGTCGGTAGGCACGACCCACAGGCTCACCACCTTGCCGCGCCGTGCGTACACGTCGCGGGCGTTCTGCATGGCATGTTCCGCATCCACGGCGTGCACGCTCCCCGCATGTTCATGTGGGGCGGCGTCACCTTCCTGCGTGAAGACTTCCCAAAGCGGCCACTGCGTCTCAGTCGACATCGCGTGTCTTCGGTAAGGGGCTCAGGCGGCGTGCTCGCTGTTGCGCGCGGCCTGCTTGTCGGCGTGTGCCTCGGCCGCCGCGCGGACCCAGGCGCCCTCGTCGTGCGCCTTGCGACGCGCGGCCAGGCGTTCCCGGTTGCATGGGCCGTTCCCGGCGATCACCGCCTGAAACTCGCTCCAGTCGATCGCACCGAACTCCCAGTTCTCGGTTTCGGCGTTGTACCGCAGGTCGGGATCCGGGACGGTCAGGCCGATCGCCTGCGCCTGGGGAATCGTGAGGTTCACGAACCGTTGGCGCAGGGCATCGTTGGTCTCCCGCTTGACGCGCCACCGCATCAGCTCCGCCGAGTTGGGCGAGGTCCCGTCGGACGGGCCGAACATCATGAGCGACGGCCACCACCACCGGTTCACGGCGTCCTGCACCATCGCCCGCTGTGCCGGCGTGCCCTTCGCCATTACCGAGCAGATCTCGTAGCCCTGCCGCTTGTGGAAGTTCTCTTCCTTGCAGATGCGGATCATCGCACGGGCATAGGGCCCGTACGAGGTCTTGGCCAGCATGGTCTGGTTGACGATCGCCGCCCCGTCCACGAGCCAGCCGATCACACCGATGTCCGCCCAGGTCAGCGTGGGATAGTTGAAGATGCTGGAGTACTTCGCCTTGCCGGCCAGCAGCTGCTCGATGAGCTCCTCACGGCCCACCCCGAGCGTCTCTGTTCCGCAGTAGATGTAGAGCCCGTGGCCCCCTTCGTCCTGCACCTTGGCGAGGAGCACCATCTTCCGGCGAAGGCTCGGCGCCCGGGTGATCCAGTTCCCCTCGGGCAGCATCCCGACCACTTCGGAATGCGCATGCTGGCTCATCATGCGGATGAGCTGCTTGCGATACTTCTCCGGCATCCAATCCTTCGGCTCAATCGTCTCGCCCCGCTCAAGGCGGGCCTCAAATTCCGAGAGCTTGACCGGGTCTTCGGCGGCGGCAACCGTCATCCTTCTGGGCTCCACTTCGAGAGTAAGACCGGCGTCCAACCCATGACGCCACAACGGGTTCGCTCAATCTAACAGGGGGCCGCCCGCACACCGCAACGTGAAACGCCGGACAAGGGTGTCGGGTGAAGGCGCCAGAGCGAAATGACCGATCCCGCGCCCCCGCCGTGACGGCGCTAGTTTCCGGCCGCGACGCCACCATCCTCCCCAGCTCCCATGACGATCGACGCCGGCCAGGTTTCCCTCGAAGTCAGCGAAGGGATCGGAACCGTCACCTTCGGTCACCCGCGTGGAAACTCCCTCCCCGGCGCCCTGCTTCGCGCGTTGGCCGCGACCATCGAGGAGGCGGGACGGCGCGACGATGTGCGGGTCGTGCGGCTGCAGTCCTCCGGAAGTGGGCCTTTCTGCGCCGGCGCGTCGTTCGACGAGCTGGTTGCCATTCGCGACGCGGCCCAGGGACAAGAATTCTTCTCCGGCTTCATGCGCGTGATCCTGGCCATGAAGCGGTGCCCGAAGTTCATCGTGACCCGGGTCCACGGAAAGGCGGCTGGGGGGGCCGTCGGCCTGATCGCCGCGTCCGACTACTGCATCGCCCACGAATCCGGCGCGGTCCGCCTGAGCGAGCTCGCCATCGGGATTGGCCCCTTTGTCGTGGGCCCGCCGATCCAGCACAAGATCGGGCTCGCCCATTACACGGCCATGTCTGTGGACTACGACTGGCGCGATGCGTCGTGGGCGCAACAGGTCGGCCTGTACGCGCGGGTCACCGCGACGCAGGAGCAGCTCGACGTCGCCGTGGGCGACCTCTGCCGAAAGCTGGCAGCGTCACACCCGGCGGCGATGGCCAAGCTCAAGCAGGTCTTCTGGGAGGGAACCGACCATTGGGACACCCTGCTCGCCGAACGCGCAGGGATGAGCGGCTCGCTGGTGCTCTCGGACTTCACGCGCCAGGCGATCGCGTCGTTCGGGAAGTAGCGCAGCCGCACGCGGGCCGCGGAGTCCCGGCGTTCGCCGGGACTCGTCAGGCGGCCTTGCCTCTGCGTTCTCCCAGCGGCGTGCGCGCCCCAGCTACTGGGCGACCTTCGTCTCCGTGATGCGGGCGACGCTCGGCTTGCGCGTGCGCTGGAGGCGGCGCGCCACGAGCTCGGTCTTCCGCATCACGCGCAAGACGTTCCCACCCATGATCCCCTTCACCTGCGCGTCGGTGTACCCACGGCGCAGCAACTCGGCGACGAGGTTCGGGAACATCGAGATGTCGTCCAGCCCTGCGGGGTGCTTGTCGATGGCCCCGAGGTCGGCCCCGATCCCCACGTGCTGCACCCCGATGAGCTTCGCGATGTAGTCGATGTGGTCGACGTACTTGTCGAGCGTCGTATTGGGAATGGCGTTGATGTACGCCAGGAAAGCGGAATCGACCTTCTGCGGATCATTCGGCCACTGGGCCTGGTAGCGCCGCTGCACGCCAAAGACATCACGCATCGCCACCGCGCTGGCGGAGTCGACAAAGGCCGGGAAGGCATTCACCATCACCACGCCATCCTTCGCCTTGACCTTCATCAGGATGGAGTCGGGGACGTTGCGGGGGTGATCAGCGATGGCGCGTACGGAGGAATGGCTGAAGAAGAGGGGCGCCTCACTGGTCGCCGCCACTGCGCTCATCACCCCGTCCGACACGTGCGAGATGTCCACCATCATCCCCAGGCGGTTCATCTCGCGCACGATCTCGAGCCCGAAGGCCGAAAGGCCGCGGTGTTTCGCCGCATCGGTCGAGGCGTCGGCCCAGGCCGTGGATGAGCCATGGGTGAGGGTCATGTAGCGGACGCCCAGCGCATGGACGGCGCGCAACATCCCCATGGAGTTGTCGATCGCGTGGCCGCCCTCGATGCCGATAAGCGAGGCGATCTTCCCCTTGCGATGGATGCGGACGATGTCGGCCGCGGTAGTGGCGAACTCCAGGTGCGGTGATCGCTCGATCATGCGATGGATGACGTCGATTTCCTCGAGGACCATCTTCCCCGCACCGTCGCCCTCGTACTGGGACGGCACGTAGGCGGCCCAGAACTGGCCGCCGACCAGTCCCTTGCGCGCGCGGGGGATGTCGGTGTCGATGTCGGGCAGCGACTTGTCGGGATCGTACTTCTCGAGGTCGAACGCGGCCTTGAGCCGGATCATCTCGGGCAGGTCGTTATGCGTGTCGATGAACGGCGCCTCGCGCATGAGGCGTCGCGCGCGCGGGAGGAACGAGTCGCGCGTTGGTTGGGCATCAAGTGCGCTGGAAACACACAGCAGGACGAACGGAAGGAGTCGCATGGGAGCCGTGGCGTGATCCCCAAGGTGCGGCCCCCCACCAGCGACAATCAAGGCCCTCGTCGTGAACAGAGAGACGTGAACTGCCCCCGCCCGGTTGATCCTCTCGATCCCGACCCGAAATGGCGTCGCCCCTTCAAGCCACCTGAACGTCGAGGAGGGGAGTCAGCGCTCTGGCGGCCTAGCGTTCATCACAGGGCTGCCACGTCATCCCGCGCACGCCGGGATCGACGACCGTGCCGGGAGAAAGGACCTCCACCCTGGCCGTCAGCAGCCGCCGCACGATGCGCGCGTCGGGATACTGCAGGTCCAGCTCCATGCGCACCTCAGAACCCTGTGCGGGACGGGGACCGATGGTGCTCCACGTGTAGTGAGACGGCTGCTCGCCGAACAACGACGTGGCCTGCGCCCGCGTCAGCGCGTTGACGGTGCACAGCAGTGGCCCCCCCTGGACCAGGACCCGCCTGACCTGCATCCCGCTGGCCAGGGCGCGCACCCGCAGCACCGGGGCCGCCTCCCAGCCGCCGGCCTCGGTATCCGTCACGACAACGACGGTCTCAAGGATCTCCAGCGGCTCGGCATCTGCTGTGTAGACCCCAACCACGCGGGTGGCCCCCACGCCCTGGGCAGACGCGCGGAGGGTCATGAGGCCCGGGGCGCCGGACTGCACGGTGGCCTCCCGCTGCAGCGGAGACTCATAGGAGCGCACGGCCCCCGCCCTGGCGTCTTCCACCGACCAGCCGACGGGCCACGGCACCTCGAGCACCTGCTGTCGTGCGTCCCGAAACACCGCCCGCGCCGTGAACAGTCGCCCCGAGGGCACGTACGGTTCCGTGGTGCCCAGAGTGCCAACAAGTTGCAGCTCCATCGACGCGGGCCGCACGTGCATGAGGTGTTCAGCCTGCAGCGCCCCAACCGTGGCCCGAACGCGGGCCTCACCAACCCGCCGCCCGGTGACCATGCCCTCGCGGTCCACCGCCGCCACGGTCGAGTCCGACGACTTCCACGTCGCGCGCACCCGATGCGCCGTCGCCCGGGCGTCGATGCCATAGACTGCGAGGGTGACCGATGTGGCCGATGCCACGGCGCCGGCGCCACGCACCTCAATACGTTCGTACGCGCGACCGACGTCGGTCGTCCCTCCGCAGGCGCCCAGGATGACGAGGCTCGTCACCATCCATTGTCGTTCCCCATCACGGCGCGCCGCGCGACGGATCCCACGCCCACCACGCGCCGGCGGCCCTGGGCTGTGCATCAACACACGTTCCACGGGTAGCCTCCCGTACCGTAGTCGACCACCGTACGGTCCCATGGAGTGACGACGCCGAGCGCGCGCACCACCTGCAGGCTCGCGTCGGCGCGCTGTACCGTAATCTGCACCTCAACCACCGTACCCGAACGGAGGGCCTCACCCCGCCAGGAGAAGTCGTATGGAATGAAGTCGAAGAGCGGCGTAGCGACCCCCGGCGACACCGGCGCGGTGGCGCACAACGTCTTGGGCGTCCGGTCAAAGACCAGCCGGAGAATCGTCGCCTCGAACGGAGCAACAACAACAAGGTCCGGATAGAACACCATCCGGCCATCCGGGAGCGCGTCGACCCACATGGTGAAGGTCGGCACGTTAAGCTTTGGCTCGGCCTCCGGCCGGACCATCAACCGCACCGATGCGCGAAACGGCTCGGACCTCGCGACGATGTCGATCGAACCTGCGCGCAGTCCGCGCAATACCTGCGTCTGCTTGCCGCCCCCGGGGACCAGCAGTGCCTCAACTGACGCCTCCCAGTGGACATCCAATGGCGTCGCGATGACGGCACCGTTGACGTCGAGGAACTCGGCGACCACGACGTAGGAGTCGCCTTCCTCAACGATCCCATCGGCGGGCAACACTCGCACGCGAAGCCCAGCGGGCGTGGTCGATACCAACACCGTCGCGCTCCCGCCGCCGTGATACACCGTGATATCCGCCTCGCCATAGCCAATGGCGCGCACCAAACCTGGCGTCTCCACGCGTACCACGCTGGTGTCCGACGAACTCCACGCGCCGGCGACGCGCACCTCGGCGCCTTCGGCGTCCACGGCCACGACCGACAGCTGCAGCTCCGCCCCGACCTTGAGCGACAGCTGGGGACTCCCCAGGATCCGAAGAACCGCTGGGACGGCCGGCGCAGCCGGCTCGTCCGACCGCGAACACGCCAGCACACCGCAGAGCAGACCGAGGGCGGTCGCGCGAAGGCGCCCCAGCGGTCTCCGAGGGTCGGCCACCATGGACCGCCCGGACGACGGTGCACCACTTCGCACTGATACTCCCCCCACCACCTGCGTCCCAATCATCGACACACCTCCCATGGGAAGTTGCCCGTGCCATGGTCGATCACCCCGAAGTTCCGCATCGTGACCTGGCCCTGTGCTTTGACCGTCTGGACGCTCCCGTCGGGGCGCTTGGTGGTGATGACTAACTCCACGGTGGAGCCCGGTGCGATCGCCACGCCCTTCCAGGAGAAGTCGTACGGAATGAAGTCGAAGAGCGGCGTGGCCACCCGAGGCACGACAGCCGCGACCGTGCAGACGGCCATCGACGGGCGGTCGAAGTCGAGCCGCGTAATCGTGGCCTCGAACGGCGCTTCCACGACCACGTCGGGGTAGAAGGCCATCCGGCCGTCCGGGAGCACGTCGGCCCATAGGGTGAAGTGCGACACCGTGAGCCTGAGCGCGTTCCGGGGGAGAACGTTCAGCCGCAGGGGCGCACGAAACCCGCCGGCCGTGGCGACCACGTCGAGTGCTCCGGCCCCTCCCGCGCGCAGCCGTTGCGCCTGTTGTGCGCCCCCAGGTACCAATGCGGCGCCTCCCGTCACATCCCAGGTGACATCCCACGGCACTGCGATGACCACGGCGTTGGCATCGAGGAACTCGGCGACAACATCGTACTCCTCCCCTTCCTCGACGACCGCTCCAGTGGGCAGCAGGCGCACGCGAAGTGCGTGCGGATGCGTCGACACCGACAGGGTCGCCGAGCGTCCGGCGTGGGTCACGGTGATTGTCGCCATCCCATAGGCCACAGCGCGCACCACCCCGGGTGACTCCACGCGCGCCACGCCGGGATCCGACGAACGCCACGTCCCTGGGACGAGCACCTCGCCGCCATGCGCATCCACCGCGACGGCCGACAGCTCCATCCCCACGCCAACCGTCAAGTTCCGGTGGGGTTCACCCGGAATCCGGAGGGCGACGGCGGGGGGCGGTCCGACCGGTTCCTGTGGCGCGGCGCAGGCCAGGACAAGGCACAGGGCGGCAAGCCACCCTCCGCAGCGGCGTGCTCGCTTCCTCTGCGGCTCCGTGTCACTCCCACTCGTGGTAAGTGTCTCAATCATTCGGTCTCAACTCCCATGGAATGCCCCCAAACCAGCTCGACCGCGAAGCACGTGGCGGCACTTGCCACCGCGCTGGTTCCCCTCCCGGCTGGCCACCTGGGCGCGGGGCCGATCGGGCCGAGTCTTCCGTTTACACACGAGAAATCCGCCTCCTTGCGACATGCAGCAGCCGGAGCGCCCGGCCGATTGCGACGGCGTTGAGCGGGGTGCCGACCGTCGCCATGCAGGGGCGCTGCCAGCGACCTACATCGCTCCATGGGGCCACATGGCGGTGACACGGCGGGTGCCACGGACGATCGGGCTCAAGTGTCGCACAGCGTCCTCCTTCCTCGTGTCTGGTCCTGCGAGGCGGAACTCGGCCTCGGTCCCCAGCTTTTCGGAGAGTGTCCATGAACACCAAACCCATGGCAGCCGCTGCGGTGCTGCTCGTCCTCGCGGCCTGCACCGATCCACCAACGACAGTACGTGCCGTCGTCCCAGGAGACGCGACCGTGGCGTACAGCGCGGTCAAGTTCTGGGATGTCGGTGCAACAGTAAGCTGGAACGAGAGGGCCACGGCGCTCGCTGCCGCACGCGGCGTGGATGTCAATCGGATGTACGCGTACCTGTCGTACGCACAGTTCCGGGCGTCCGAAGCCGCGGAGGCCACGCCCGGGGCATATCCTCCGGTCACCGCGGCCATCGCGGGCGCTTCGGTGGCGGTGCTCAATGCGTTCTTCCCACTCGACGTCGCGGCGAACGAAGAAGCCCTTGACGTGCAGGAACGCTCTGCACCGTGGCCGGGGGGCCAACCCCCGGATTTCAGCGTGGGCGAGGCCATCGGGCGCGCGATCGGTGCACGGGTGTTGACCTTTGCTCAAGGCGACGGCATCGGTCTCACGGACCCGCTGCTCCCACCAGTTGGGCCGCCGCCGGTCGGACCGGGCCGATGGATCTACACCGGCGGGCCAATCGCACGCGGTGGGCTTGGCGCTCGTCCCTTCTTCATGTCGTCGGGCAGCCAGCTACGGCCTCCTCCGCCCCCGGCGTTCGGCGGTCCGGAGTACTCGGCGGCGCTGGCCGAACTGCGCGCGATCGCGAATACACGCACCGCGGCACAAATCGAGCTGGCCAACCACTGGAACGTGAACCAGTCGCCGCGGTCCAACGCCACCATCATGCGCGTCGCGCGCGACCTGATCGTCGCGCACCACCGGGAGGACGCAGAGGCCGCGCGGATCATGTTCCTGATGAACGCGGCAGCGTTTGATGCCGTCATTGGGTGCTTCGAGGCCAAGTACACCTACTGGTACATCCGCCCACCACAGGCCGACCCGGGGCTTGTGACGGTGTTTCCCGCACCACCGCACCCCTCGTACCCGGCAGCGCACTCGTGCGTCTCGGGCGCGGCGAACGGCGTGCTCACGGCCTTCTTCCCCAGCGAGCGGAGACGCCTGGACAACCTCGCCGCGCAGTCGGGCCTTTCGCGACTCTACGCGGGCATCCACTTCCGCTTCGATACAGACGCGGGACTTGCGCTGGGCCGAAGCGCGGCGGCGCTTGCCCTCGCCGCAGACCTGGACCTGGTCGCTCCGTTGCCCTAGCCCGTACGACCAGGCGGCCTCCCGGAACATCGGGAGGCCGCCTTCGTCGTCCGCCGGTGCGCGACCGCAATCGTCTAACGATACGGAGGATGCGCCCACCCTCACCAGCGAGTGGATGGTGGTCGAGATCGGCTCACCGGGATGCGCCGTGCCGCTGAGCGTTGATCAGAATACGCTTTTCACCCCGAACTGCACCGAACGCGCGGCGAACGCCTCGGTCGGCATCCCGAATGAGGGGATCGGGCGGAGCACGCTGTTCTCGAACCACTGCCCTCCGTACGCACTGATGTTGGCCGCATTGAAAGCGTTAGTGACATCAACGCTGAGGGACACCCTCGCGCCGCCGAAGGCCACTGAGCGCGCCGCACGCAGGTCCACGTTGCGATACCAGTTGCGCCACGCGTTCCCAGGGCGCGTGGTGCGCTGGCTGAAGGCGAAATCGTCGAAGGGAATGTTGTTCCGGTTCCGGTCACGACCGTCGATCGCCGTGTAGGGCCGCGGCGACGCGAGTGTCGTGATCGTGGACAGCGTCAGGCCCCAGCCCAGGCGCGCGAAACCCGACACGACCACGCGGTGACGCTCGTCCTGAACGGTTGGCTCCATGGCGAAGCGGCTCGCGAGCGGGAAGGCCTGAGCTCCGGTACCCGGGACGTCCGTGCGGGCTCGAGCCAGAGTGTAGGCGACTTGCAGCTGAGCCTGTGGTCGCTCGTACGTCAGGTGCGCGAGCAGCGCGTCGTACCGGGCTTGGGCGTTGTCGTCCCAGAGGACGATGTCACCGAACAGCGGGCTCAGGACTCGCCTCCGGGTGGTGTCTCGGGGATTCGCGTTCCTTTGCGTCGCGAGGTGCCGGAGGGACTGGTGCACGACATCGATATTGAGCGCCCAGTCAGGGGTGAGGCGATGGCCGATGCCCACCGAAACGGACCGTGCTTCGGGAGCTTGCAGCGTGGCCTTCACCATCGTGGGCGAAACGTTCTCTTGTGCCAACCCCGCGGCCACACGACGCCGGAGTTCTTCAATGTCGCTCGTGCCAGGGCTCTGGAAGGTGTAGGTGCGCCAGCGCGCGCTGCGCGCCTCCTGGGCAACCAGTGAAGTAAACGCCCGGTCGAACGTCAGCCCAAAACCCGCGCGCACGAACGTCCGCGCGCGGCCTTGCAGGTCGTACGACAATGACACGCGCGGCGCGAGGTTGTCGAGGTCATCCTGGCGCCGTCCGTCAGCGAGAAACCCGCGAAGCACACTCGCGCGCGTGAGCACCGAGTCGTTCACCCACGGCGACACGAAGTCGTTGTTGAGGAGGTTCAGGTCGGCGTCGTAGCGCACGCCGGCGGTCAGCAGGAGACGGCTCGTGGGTCGCCATTCGTCAGTCACCCACGCGCCAATCGTGGTGCCGCGGTAGCGCACACGAGCCTCACCCGTGCCGGACGGATCGAGGAAGCCGAGGGAGACCACCGCGCTGGAGGGAAGCATCGAGGTGTCCGTGTCGAACCGGAGCGCCCCGTCGCGATTGATCGGCCGGAACTCGTCAGCCAGAAATCGCCCGACCTCCGCGCCGTATCGCAGCAGATGGCGACGCCGGGTCCCGACCGCGAGCGCGCCGCGATGCACCAGGCGGGCCTGAACCTCTGTGAGGTCGAACGGCCATCGCGACTCCCCCCGGGTGATGCCAGGGTAGACGCGCTGCGCCCCGGGCACGAGTGGACTCTCCTTCTGAACCCACGACACGAGCTGGGCGGACCACTCGCTTTCGCTGTGCTCGCCCGACCGCCTCGACCGCAACTGCGCCACGTTGATATTGAATCGCTGGGAAACGCCTGCGTCGTAGGCGACCTTTTCCCCTATGCCGGACTTCGCGTCATACGTCCGATGCAGCCAGAGCGCATCCACTTCGTGCGCACGGCCGGCGACCCAGGTCAGGCGCTGCAGCGCAGTCGCATTGAACCCCGGCGTCTCGAAGCTCCCTCGATAAGACGCCCAGGCGTCGGAGGGATTGACGGACGCGTAGTCGCCAAGGCGACTCAGCTCGACCGTGCCAGCATAGTAGAGTCTGCTTCCGATCGGACCGCGCGCCGATCCGCCCAGGATGGCCTGACGCGCCGGGGCGGCCGGGCGGCCCTGCTGGCGTTCCAGGAACGTCTTTGCGGTCACGCCGACGGGCTGCACCCGCGCGAACACGGTACGCCGCCAGGTGTCGTCTCCGCGGTGCGTGACCGCGTTGATGCCCCACGACGACCCATGCCCCTGTTCCGCGCCATACGCACTCAGCGAGAAGCGCATCTCGGAGATTGCGCCCTGCGGGAAGGGCGCTCCCGTTTGCGGTATGCCGACGAGGTTCCCGCCGGTCATGTTCTTCAGGCTGATGCCGTCGAGGTACAAGGACACGAGCCGGAACGGCGGGCCAGCGCCCGCCGTCGGGAACGAACGACCACGCACGGGCGCGTAGGAGCGCACACCGGGGAGGATCCCCGGCAGCGCCAGTGGACTCGGCCTCGCGAACGGCAGTTCCTCGGCGAGGCCTGCCGTGATGACGGACGACACCGATCGCCGATTGATCTCCTGGGTGGACAGGCGCGACTGGCGCACCTCGATGGCTGCGAGGGTGGTCGCCCGCGACATGCGGTAGTCGAGTCGCAGGCGCTGTCCCACCGCCACGTCGAGCGAGTCGTCGATCGGTGTCAGCCCGAGGGCACGCACCCTGAGCGTATATCGCCGGGACTCGAGGCCGAGCACGAGGAATTCCCCATCCGAACGTGTCGCCACGCGGCGGACGGTGTCGCCGTCCGCCGTGACGAGCACGATCGTCGCACCTGCCACCGCGCGCCCCGTGGGGTCGCGCACCATCCCTTCGATCGCCGAGAGGGTCTGACCGCCCGCACGAGTTGCGAGGCTGAGTATTCCAAGCAGGGCGATGCGCCGCATCGGGCCAGGACGCCAACCACCGGCCCGCGCCTCCGCCGACCTCCGACACGGGCGTATCACCGCTGCCTCGTTAGCGGAGGGTAGGTGCGAGCTCACGCATCCTCACGGTGTCGAACTCCGCGAGCGGCCACGAGCTCGCCCGTACCAGGGCCTGCACCCTGGTATCCCGTCGAAAGGCATCGAGCGGATGGATACAGAAGCGCTGGAGACTCAACTTCGGCGCCCCCGACGTGATCCACTCGGCCAGGACCGCCGTGGCCGAGTCGCGCTGCCCCGTTCCCTCAAAGGCTTCGATCCACTCCATCATCAGGCGACGCGGCGATGCACCCTGAGCGTTCAGTCGCGCGAGCCTCGCCCGCGCCTGGTGCTCCCGTATCAGGCGCCACTGCGCTATTCCGTTTTTTGTACCGGCACGTGCGCGAAGGGCGCGGATCTCGTCAGGCGTGGCCCGCTCCAATGCCGCCACGGCGTCATCGAACCGCCCAGCGGCCGCCAGCGCTTCGGCCAACCAGACCAACCGCTCGCGATTCGGCAACAAGTCGACGGCGCGGGTGAGCAGTTCCAGCTCCTCATGGCGGTTGCCCGCGCAGCGCTGCAAGGCCGCAAGGCCGACAAGCTCCGCGGCATTCCACGGCGCCAGTCGCTGCGAGCGCGCCTTGTACTTCCATGCGGAATCCAGTTGACCGCTCCACTTGAACCAGGCGCCGATCAACGACTGTGTGTGGTAGTCCGTCGAATCGAGCGATGCCGCGATGTGGGCATCTGACATGGACTCCGCAACCTTGCCAAGGAGGAAACGCGGTAGCGCAAGCCGGATGCGAGCCGCAGCCAGCGCGGCGGGCGACGCGACAGCGTGCGTGAGGGCCAACTGGCCGTAGTACTCTGCCATCGACGCCCGCGACGAATCCATCCGGGTGCCTGCTTGTGCCACGATGGCAATCCCCATGTAGTCCGACAATCCGATAAACGGGCGGTACCACCCCGGATCCAGCGAACTGGCGCTGCTATACAACGCTTGGACTCGAGCGTCGGATGGATCGAGACGAGCCAGGTACTCGGCCTCGGACACCAGGCGCCACGCCTCCGAAACCTTCGTCTCGGGTGGCCCCACCGGAGGAGGCGGCAACGCAAGGCGCGCACGCAAGGAATCGGTGAGGAGGCGGACGAGCTCCGCGAATTGCCGGGAGCCGGCCGAGACCCGCACATGAAATCTCCGTTCTCCTGTCGTGACGTCCACGACGCGGACGTCGCTCGCCACGGAGTCGCCGACGCGGTGAACCTCCCCCTCCACGATGGATCGGACGCCGGCACTGCCGAGGCGCTCCCGCCTGGCGCTGTCTCGAGCAGCCTCAAGGTCCCGGGTCGCAATGAACGGGAGCACGTCTGGAGGTGCCCCGAGCTGCTCGGCGACGTGCGACGGGAGGGCACTCGCCATGTAGTCCAGGGCCGTGTCACGCTCCGCGTTGCGAAAGGGGAGAAGCACCACCGGTGACAACGAGGTCGAAGCCTGTCCTGATGCGACGACGGCGCCGGCATTAACGCGCCACACGCCGACGGCAAGAACCAGCACCGCGCCGGCCACACCGAGGGTCGCGCGCGGGAAACGCAGGCGACGCGCCGGTGCCATGATCGGTGCTTCGAGGACGTCGAGCACCTCACGGGCAGACGCCGGTCGCTCGGCCGGAGCCTTGCGCAGGCACTGATCGACGATTCGCACCACAGACGGCGAAAGATCGGCGCGTAGCGCGGCAAGGGACGGGGGCGGTGTGCCAAGGTGACCGGCGAGGATCTCCGGCGCCGTGCCACGAAATGGCGGGAACCCCGTCAGGACCTCGTAGGCGAGACAACCGAAGGAATACAGGTCCGCGCGATGGTCGACCCCGGGATCGCCCGCTGCCTGTTCCGGGGCCATGTAGGCGGGGGTGCCGATGATCGCGCCTTCGGAGGTGACGTGCGCGTCGGCGCCCGCATCGCGCGCGACCGTGATCGCCTTGCCAATGCCGAAGTCGGCGACGACTGCCGCGCCGCCAGAGAGCATCACATTGGCCGGCTTGATATCGCGATGCACCACGCCTTCCGCATGCGCATGGGCGATCGCGCGCGCCACGTCGCGGAGAATGGACAGGCGTTCGGTGAGCGAGAGCGGCGCCCCGTGGGCCAGTCGTGCCTTGAGTGATGCCCCCGCCTCGAGCGGCATCACGTAGTACAGGACACCGTCGTCTTCACCGGAGTCAAAGAGCGGCATGATGTTCGGATGGCGCAGCCGGGCCACCATCTCGATCTCGCGGAGGAAGCGCCCGCGCCCCAACGACGCCGACAATTCCGGGCGGATCACCTTTACCGCGACCGATCGTCCGTGCCGAATATCCTCCGCCCGAAAGACGCGCGCCATGCCTCCCTGCCCCAGCTCATCGCCGATCCGGTAGCGCCCGCCAAGCATGGTCGGCGGTTCGACATCCAACGAGTCGCCGGCGCGCGCGAGGTCGGCCAGGCGGTCGCTCGCCAAGCCATCGAGCAGGGGCATGTCACGCTCGCACTCCGCCAGCAGCTGCTCAAGGACGCGGCGGCGCTCAGCGTCTTCGCCGGTGATCTCCGCGAGCAGCTGCGCTCGGCCACCCGGGTCGGCCTCCAGGAGGCGATCAAGCTGCGGCGCGATCGATTCCCACTGTGGAGGAAGAAACGAGTCGTCGCGGCTCATGGCGCCATCGCACGCCGCAGGAGCATGCGCGCCTTGAGCCAATCACGCTGGACCGTCCGCGGCGTGACGCCCATCGCAGTGGCGATCTCCTGGTCGCTCAGTCCGCCAAAAAACCGGCAATCCACCACCTGGGCCAGCCTGAGGTCTACGGCGGCCAGGCGATCGATTGCGTCGTTCAGCTGCAGCAGGAGTTCCGGCTGATCGTCGGTCGGAATAATGTCGAGATCGAGCGCCTGATGCCGAGGGAATCCGCCCCGCTTTTGCGTGTATCGAGCCTTGGCGCGGTCAACCAGCACATGGCGCATCGCGAGACTCGCGAGGGCCAGGAAGTGCATCTCGTCTTTCCAGCTGATGCGATCCTGCGCCCGCAGCTTGAGCCAGGCCTCGTGCACCAGGCCGGTCGTCGACAACGTCCCGCTGCCGGCGCGAAGGGCGAGTTGACGCCGAGCGATCACCCGCAGCTCGTCGTAGACCTCACGGGTGAGCCGGTCAAGCGCCTCGCGCGGGCTTTCGTGGTCGACTGGGTGCGGCTCAGCGGTCACGAGGTCGGGGGCGACAGGAGGGTCTGAAGGCAGGGTACCCCACCGCTCGCGAGCAGCGGACACACGCGGGGTCCTGCTAAAGGTGCCGACCCGGCGAAGCACCCGCAACGTCCGGCCCCCCGAGCGCCCCAACTCATCGTTGGGCTCGGTTCCAGAAACGACGACCTGCTCAGTGACGAGCGACCACATCGTCCATCGCCTCACCAATCCGTGCCGTTCCGAACCTCGGGCAGCCGGTCGCCTCGTACGCCGAACGACTCCCCGGCGCGACGACACCGCCATTCACCGTGAGCGTATTCCCTCGATCCCGCGTGTGGGCGTACCAGGCCTGCTGGTCCCAGGCAGCGTTGCCATCCATGACCAGTGAATAGGTGGAGTTCTGGAGGTAGGGCTGATTGGTGAGGCCGAGTCCGGTGGTGTGTCGGCTGAACGAGACGAGGATCGGTGCCTGGCAGCTCCCGGAGATGTCGTTGCCACCGATCTCGACGGTGATGTCGCCACGGAGCCGTGAGCCGGCAACTGGAAAACCCGCCTCGACGATGATACCGAAGGTGTTGTTCACGAGGACGTTGTCCGTCAACGACGCGCGGACGTGTCCCTTCACATTGGGCGCCCCCACACCGATCGCGCTCAGCCGCAACCCCGTGCCGACCGGTCGCCGCAGGTGGTCCCCGACATGGTTGTTCGAGATGGTCGCGTTCACCTCCGCCTCGTTGGGGAGTAGGTACTGATCAACACCACCGGGAACGGGAAGGACAACTGTCGGGGAGACGTAGATTCCGGGGATCCCGCCACCGACGAGCCGATTCCCCGTGGCCGTATACGTGCCGGGACCGGCGAGGCAGAAGTCACACGAGTTGCCCGTACCACTGGAGACATTCCGTTGCACGTCGCCGTCGGACGCGCGAAGGTCGATGCGCTCAGTGAAATTGCCCTGGAACTCGTTGCTGCGCACCAGGAGTCCACGTACCCGGAGTGACAGAATCCCTTGGCCGCCGACGGTGGAGTCACCGGGAGCATGCCCGGACGTCAAGGTGAAGCCCTCGATGACGGCGCGGTGCCCGCCCAGGCTTCCATCGGCCACGCCGTCCACGACGAAGATCGGCTGCGAGAGCCCTGGCTGGCCTCCGACCGCACCGACAACGGCAAGGGCTGGCGAGGGTTCGATCCTCGTGGTGGGGGCGCCGCCCGCTGGTGTTCTTGCCAGGCCATCTTCGTCTTGCTGGACCTGAAGCGCCCCCCTGACGGTGACATCCGGAACGTCGATACGGAGCGGGAAGCGCTCCATGGCAGGATCGCTTGAGGGGGCGGCACTCCCACGCAGCGTACCGACGGCCACGAGGATCGTGATCCGACACGCGGCGCTCGTGAGCTCCTTCCGCGAGACGCGGCCCGCCCGCGCCACATCCAGGGCGTCCGTGAGACGCCGGAAGTGCATGCTGTCGGCCTGTTGGGGCTTCGAGGGATCGACCAGGAGCTTGGTGACGTAGTCCCCTCGCTGCCGGCGCGCGGCCACCTCGCTCGCTGGCACGAGGACGAGGACCGGGGCCGCACCCGTGACCTCGCACATCTCAACAGTCGCTGGCTCGAAGACCTTGGGCGCCGACGGTTCGTCAGCGTCGCATCCGGTCAGGAGAGCAACGGCGACCACGATCGCTCGGGCAACGGCGTGGGAGGAGCGAACCGGCCTGTGCGGGACGCGTCGCGTGAGCATTTGGGCCTCGTGGGGATCGGCACCGGCCCTGAATGGACCGTTTGCGTTTCCCCCTACTCACGAGAATTCCCCGTCGTTACGACACATGAGGCCTGAGAGGCTGTTCCGGAGCGCAGGAACGCCTCCGGCGGAGACCACCACGAAAGCCACCGCCGCATTCGAAGACTTCACGCTGTCACGAGAAGCGTGTTTCAGCAATCCACCCATAGGAAGGTTTCCACGCCACGGTCGTTCACACTCGTGGCGGACGCCACCGTGACGCGCACACGCTGCACGCGCTTCCGTCCACTCGGCAGCTCCATGCTGATGTCCACATCCACTCCTTCACCGTCCCGCAGGGAGGGCGCCGTCCACCCCCAATCGTACGGCTGAAAGTCAAACAAGGGTGTGGTGCGGTCACGCGACAACCCTACGCTGGCGCACGCCGCGGCGTGGCCGACAAACTCCAGTCGCGTGATCGTGACAGGAAGGCGTGCCCTGAGGACCAGGTCAGGAGCGTAAAACGGATCCCCCGTCCCGCGGAATTTCAGCAGGGAGTTTTCCTCCGCAAGGACCACCGGATCTGCCTCGCTCAGCGCCGTAAGCGTCAGGCGAGCGAACGAGCCATCGGGGGCGTCGACGCGCACCGCCACTTGTCCCGGTGACATGAGACGCAGCGTCGCGGTGTGCTGACCCGCCGAGCTGGAACCCGCGAGGGTGGTCACACCGCTGGCGGACCAGGTGAGCTCGATCGGCACCGGGACTGCGGCACCGCTGACGTCGAGGAACTCGGCGAGGACCCGATACACTTCACCAACCTCGACGACATCGCCTCCGCCGACCAGGCGCAACGCCAGCCCCGCAGGTCTGGTTCGCACCTGCACCGTGGCAATCCGCCCATCGGCGCGCGCTATAATCTCGGCCACCCCATACGAGTGTGCGATCAGGACGCCCCCTTGACTGACACTGACGACGTTGGGATCGGAGGCCTCCCACTCCGCCTTGACCACCGTCTCGCGCGATCGCTCATCCACGGCGATCGCGAACAGCTGCGTCGTTCCCCCGATCGGCACCGAGACGTCGGCGGGCCCACGGATGCGAAGGGTGTGGTCGTCCGTTCCGACCAAGTTGTCGCACGCAAGCGACGCCACGAGCGCCACCAAAGCGTAGCAGCGCCGGCAGTGCCTCGCTGCCATTGGCCGCGGTGAATGCAATCTCGGTGCGCTCGCCGCATTGGCGTCTTGTCGTAGCATGTGTCGCTGGACGTGTATGTCAGACTCTTGGCCCTCCGCGCGCGGCCCCGGCGTGCGGGGGTCGTGGGGTTCCTCGATCCGCGACGCGGTCATCAGCAGAAGGCCCACGGGTGGTTGGTTATGCCGTAGTCGCTCAGCCTGCGCTCGCGCGCGGTCACGAGGCCTAGTCCGAGAAACGCCTGCAGGCTCCCGTCGGCGCGCTGAACGTTAATGTGCACGTCCACCGCAGTGCCCAGAGGGATCGCCTCATCCTGCCAGGACACGTCGTAGGGGATGAAGTCAAAGAGCGGCGTGACGACTCCGGCCGACACCGGCACGGTGGCGCACAGGCTCCTTCGGTTTCGTTTGAAGTCGAGCTGCATGATCGTGGCGTCGAACGGCGCGACGACGAGGAGGTCCGGGTAGAAGGCCATCCGCCCACCGGGAAGCGCGTCAACCCACAGCGTGAACTGATGGGCCCTGAGTTTCGGCTCCCCCCCAGGACGGACACGCAATCGCAGCGATGCGCGCAACGGACCTGACGTAGCGATCACGTCGACCTCGCCGGCGGGCAGCTCTCGAAGAAGCTGCGTTTGCTTGACGCCCCCGGGCACCAACGGGACGCCCGCTGACACCTCCCAGTAGACATCCCATGGCACCACGATGACGTCGCCATTTTCATCGAAGAACTCGGCGACAACCACATGGGAGTCTCCCTCCTCGACGGTCACGCCGCTCGGAGCCGGTCGGACGCGCAAGCCACTGGGATGTGTCGACACCAGCACCGTTGCGCCCCCCCCGCCATGGAGCACGGTGATGGTTGCCTCGCCATATCCAACCGCACGCACGACTCCCTCAGTGTTCACGTGTGCCACACCGGTGTCAGATGAACTCCAGGTTCCGACGACGGGCACCTCGGCACCACGCGCGTCCAACGCAACGACCGATAGCGGAACCGCTGCACCAACTTTCAGGGACAACTGGGGTTCACCCGGAATCCGAAGCACGGCTGCTGGGGGTGGTCCGGACGGCTCGTGCGGCGCGCCGCAGGCCAGCATGCCGCCGAGCGCGGCAACACAGACGGCGCCATAGCGCCCACGCCACCAACGGGAATCGTTCAACATGCACCTCATGGAAAGGGGGTACCCCTGCGCTGCCGTACGCGCAGGACCGTCAGGATCGCGTCACCGGCGCCACGGGGCGGGTCAACGGTCCCGGCCGTCCGTCCACCGCCCGTCCTCCGACAGCCGGACCAGTCGGAGTACAGTCTCGATCTCTTACGTCAGGTGGCCGTGAGCGAGCCGTTGATCCCATGTAGCGATCCTCGACTTGGGCACGTTGAGGCTGGGTTGGGTCGCGCCGTTCGTGGAGACGCGCGTCGGCTCGCCGTGACGCAGGAATCAGGCATCCACAACCAAGGGTTGCTCGTCAACAGCTGTTCCAGACAAAGCCGGCGGTGCCGTAGTCGATGACGGTAGCTCGTGGACGCATCAGTACCACACCAGTCGCCCGCGCTGTGTTGTGGCTTCCGTCGGTGTGCCGGTAGGTGATGATTGCCTCGACCGGGGTGCGCGGCGCAGTCGCGGCGCCTCGCCAGTAGAAGTCGTAGGGAATGAAGTCGAACAGGGGCGTGGTGGCCGCGCGTGCGAGGGGTGCCGACCCGCACGCCCCCGCGCCGAAGTTCACGAAGTCCAGCCGGCCAACCACGACGTCGAGCGGCGCGACGACGACCAGGTCGGGGTAGAACGCCATCCGCCCCTCCGCGAGCGAATCCGCCCACACGGTGAAACTCACGACCTCAAGTCGTGCCTCGTCCCGGGTGAGGACCCTCAAACGAAGCGTTGCGCTCAGCCGACCCGACCTCGCCGTCAGGTCGAGCACACCTGCGCTAACCACACGCAACCACATCGTGTGCTCCTCGTCCCCCGGCGACAACGCAGCACCGTCTGACGCGTCCCAGCGGACATCCCACGGCACCGCGATGACCGCGCCATTCGAACCCAGGAACTCCGCGACGACCTGATAGGTCTCGCCCACAACGACGGCCGCTCCATCAGGGCGCAGGCGCACGCGGAGTCCGCTGGGAACGGTCGACACCGTCACCGTCGCCGCACGCCCGCTATGGCTCACGGTTATGGTCGCCTGGCCAACCCCTACCGCGCGCACGACCCCCGGCGCGTCCACGCGCGCCACACCGGCGTCCGAAGATGTCCACGTCCCGCGGACCAAGACCTCCCCGCCTTGCGCGTCCACCGCCACGACCGACAGCTGAACAGCCGCTCCGACCTCAAGCAGTCGTTGCCCTTCGCCAGGGATCCTGAGCGAGACGACCGCGGCAGGGCCGCTGACCTCGCGGGGTGCGCCACACGCGAGCACCCAGCCCACGGCTCCGAGATGGACGGCGGCGCGAAGCAGTCGCGCCACGCGACACACCAGCACCCCCGGATGACGGCGGCGCCGCATCATCTTTGGCCTCCAGATGCTGGCCGGCCCAATCCCACGAGCCCGCCAGCTCGGACAGCGACCTTCGCGAGTCCGTGCCAGGTCCCCGTATGCCGTCGAACGCAAGTCCACACTTGCTCGCCTCCTCAAGACCCTGGTGTGAAGACCGAGACGACGCCGAAATGCCGTCACGACCAAGGCTACAGGCCGGATGTCAGGTGCCCGTGAGGTCGTCGTGAGCCCTCCGCGAAGTCAGATTCGCAGGGGTTGCGGGCCCTTGCTGCGCTCCGCACCCTACTTGTCTCATGATCCACCTCGCCCTCAAGTGAAGTCGTGCGCCTTTTTGGCAGCAGCGTGCCTGCTCCTGCTCTCCCCTGTTTCGCCTTTGCGGGCGCAGGGCATGGGCCACGCGACCCTTCATGTCCAGGTGGAGCGTGCGGAAGGGCCGGTAGACGGAGCGACCGTGGTGCTCCGCGATCTCCTCCGCGGCGGGATAAGCCGTGGCCTCTCCGGGCGAGACGGAGTCGCGCGCTTCCCTCACGTCGATGTCGGCCTGTTCCGTGTGGAAGTACGCGCCATCGGCTTCGAACCCGTCTTGGTCGACTCCGTTCAGGCCGGACTCGGCGAACGGGTGGTCGTTCGCCTGATCCTCCGTCCGGTCGAGGCCACGCGCTTGCCGACGGTGTCCGTCTCGTCCCGGGATGCCCGGGAGGTGAGTACGGACGGCCCAAGCCTGCGGCTGTCGCGGGACATGGTTCGCGACGTGCCGGTACTCAATCGCGACTTCACGACTCTCCTGGCGCTCGCCTCGCAGGCGACGGGACGCACCGCGCAGTCGATCGGGGGACAACATGCCCGATTCAATAGTGTCGTGATCGACGGCGGCGTGGCCAACGACCTTTTTGGGACCGGGATCACTCCGGGATCGAGTGTTGGCGCGCGTTCCCTTTCGCTCGCGTCCATCGACGAGTTGCGCATCAGTGTGGCGCCGTTCGACGTTCGCCATGGGGGCTTTACTGGTGGGCTCCTGGCCGGCGTCACCCGTTCCGGGACCAACGACAGAGCGACCAACGTCTACTCCCTTTACTCGCGCGGCAGCTTGACCGGTCGCGATAGCACGGGAGCGCGAGAGCCGGCCTTCGAACAGCAGCAACTCGGCCTCAGCAGCGCCGGCCCAATCGTCCGCGACCGGGTGCACTACTTCGCGCTCGTGGAAGTGCAGCAACGCCGGCGCCCATACGACGTCGCTCCCATCTCAGATCCGACCACCGGCATCTCGCGGACTTCCGCCGACCGCGTCACGGCGCTCACGCGTTCGCAGCTGGGCTTCGATCCCGGGACGGCCGATGCGGTCACCCTCGATCAACCCAACGTCAACGCCTTTCTCAAGTTCTCCTGGCAAGCGTCACCGCGGCACATCGTGACCACCACGCACGGCGTCGTGGCCGCGCGCTCCGAGGCGCTGGCGCGCACGACACGGAACCTGACCAACAGCGATGGCTTTCAGCTGTCGCGCAGCGGAAGCACCCTGAGCTCCCGCATCTTGACCACCAGTCTCAAGGCCGTCAGCACCTGGTCACGCCTGACGCACGAAGGCCAGCTCAGCGCTTCGGTAGTCCGGGACGCCAACGACTCCCAGCAACGGACACCCTTGTTCCTGGTCCAGGGCGACGTACCCGGGAACTACCTCGCGGCCGGCTCCGTCGTCAGCGCCCAGGACTTGCGCACCAGCTACCGCTCGCTGGAGGCGACGAGCAACACCACGGTATCACTCGATCGGCACCTCCTCACGGCCGGCACCCAGAACCTGTTCGCATGGACGGACGACAACTTCGTCCGCGGCGCATGGGGGGTGTGGACCTATCCCAGCGTGGAGGCCTTCTCGCGAAACACCCCATCCCAATACGAGGTCACACTCCCCCTCAATGGTGGGCCGCGCGCTCGAATGTCGGCGGCTTGGCTCTCGGTGTATGCGCAGGACGAATGGCGCCTCACCAATGCGCTCATGGTCACCGTCGGCGCCCGCTACGACTATACCGGCCTCAACACACCAGCCCGCAATCCTGCATTGGCCGCGAACGCCGCGCTCGATCGCCTGGACACCTCGCGCTTTCCCGCGACGTCTGCGGTGTTCTCGCCGCGGGCCAGCTTCGTGTGGACTCCGCAGTCCGCGCGGCATCCGGTGATCCGGGGTGGGGTCGGCACCTTCGTGGGTCGCCTCCCACTCGTGTGGCTGGGCAATGCGTTCCTGGGAACGGGGCAGCAGTCCTCGACGCTCACCTGCCAGGGCCCCGGCACCGTGCCCCCGGTCACCACGGACATCCGGAACCTCCCGTCCGCCTGCCTCGCGCAGGGAACCCGCAGCGTGCCGACGGTCTCGGTGTTCGAGCCCGAATTTCGTGCACAGCGTGCGACCAAGGTCGCCCTCGGCGGGGACCAGGTGCTCGGCTGGGGGCTCACGGCGAGCGTTGACCTGCTGTGGACGCGTTCATCCGACAACTTGGCCGTGACCGACGCAAACCTCGTGCGGCAAGGAACGACGGCAGAGGGTCGGGCGATGTATGGCAGCCTGGCAACGAACGGTGCGCCGCGGATCGCCCGCCGCGATCCCGCGATCGGCCCCGTCTACCGGTTCTACAACGTCTCCGGTGAAAACGCGACCGCTGCGTCCGCGACAGTGAGCCGCCGATGGGGCACGTCCGGCATCGCCCGCGTCAGCCATACCTGGTCACGTACACAGGACGTCATGAGCGTCGTGGGGAACAATGGCCTGCTGATGCTCCGCAACAACCCGGTGGACGGAAGCCTTGAGCAACGTGCGTTGCGTCGTTCGGGAAGGGACGTCCCACATGTCCTGACGGCCCTCACCACACTGCCCATCGGACGGTCCACGCGCGTCACCGTGCTCTATCGGCTGCAGTCCGGGCTGCCGTACGCCTACACGGTGAACCGGGACGTGAACGCCGACGGGGGGACGCGCAACGACCTCGCGTACATCCCCCGCGATTCCACCGACATCACCCTCTCGCTCCCGGACTCGACCCCACCGGGCCGGACACGGAGCAACCTGTTCCGGGAGCTTGATGCATTTATCAGCGGGGAACGCTGCCTGGCGGAGAACCGCGGCCGGATCGCCCCTCGCAACAGCTGCCGCAACCCCGCCTCGCGGGTACTCGACCTGCGGCTCACGCGCGCCGTCGCGATACCGCGCGCCAGGAAGCTGGAGCTGGACGTTGACCTGTTCAACGCCCTGAATGCCCTGAACCGCCGATGGGGCATCGTTCGCGAGACGTCGGCGCGGGAGGACCTTCCGCTGCTTAACGTTACCGGGTGGGACGCCCAGCGCAACCGCCCGGTTTACGCCGTCCCCACGACTCGCGGCGGTGAGGCCCTCCTGCCCGCGCGGAACCGCGCCGTGCTCGACGCCTCACGATGGCGATTGCAGCTGGGCGCACGGTATGCCTTCTAGCTCATCGGCGACGCCCTACCGCAAGGGACCAACGCGTTGCAGGGTGGCGACCACGCGTGGATGCTCGCGGAACTCATCGTTGTCCCCGTTGCAGCCGAACCGAAATAGCGCCGGCGATCGCTCCAGCTCCAGCTGGTCCAGTGCGGCGAACCCCCGCAGCGTGTCACCCGCAAGGAAGGCCGATCTCATCTCGGGTACCCGACCACGATAGGCGGCACGCTCCAGGTCGATCAGTTGTCGACGACCGAGGGCGTGCCGGGCCGCAAAGTACCCCAGCCGGCCACGCGCTTCGGCCAGCAGTCGACTGAGCGCGGTGTCGCGTGAGGCCGCTGCTGCACGCCGCCACATCACGAGTGCATCGTTGTAGCGCCCCATCAGCCCCAGCGCGCGCTGCATCCCGGTGAGGGCAAGGACGGAGCGCGGTCGCAAAGCCAGCTGGGCCTCCAGAATGGGGACTGCGTCTTGCGGCCGGCCCGCACAGAAGTGCAGCACGACCTCGCGCTCCTGGTAGGTGTCGGACAGCGGGTCCAGATGCTGCGCGATTCGGATCGCGTCACGCGACTCCTCCCAACGATGCGCGTGGCGGAGCAAGACGGACTTCAGCAGCCAGATTTCACCATTGGACGGTTCGACCATCGTCGCGGAATCGACCAGACGCAACCCGGCCGAGAGGTCGCGATCGCGAAGCGCTTTCACCACCCCGAGGTTCGCGAGCGCCGAACCCTGCCGTGGATCAATCTCCAGCGCCCTCCTCGCAGCGCTTTCGCCGAGTCGGAACCCTTCTTCGGCGGGGATCCGGTCCGCGTTCGCCTTGCTGAGCCACACCGAGGAGAGCCCCGCCCACGCCCGCGCATTGTTGGGGTCGCGTTGCCGCGCGGCCTCGAAATGCTCTTGCGCCGGTCCCATGTCAATCCGCACACCAAGCAGTCGATCGAGGCCCAACAAGGTCAGGCGGTATGACTCCGGATCGATGCGCGCGGCTTCTTCCCGCAACGCTAGCGAGCGCCGAAACAGGATACCAGCCAGCGCTGCTGCAATACGGCTTTCGGCCCCACCGATGCCAGACACGGTGAATCTCGCGGTGGCAACCTCGGTCAGGCGCCCCTCCGCTGGATTAAGCAAGGCGGCGCGAACGACGAGCGTGTCCCCCGCGAGGCGGAGCCATGACCGCAGCACCGCCACACGCGAAAGGTCGGTCCCAATTCGGCGGAAATCGTCCGGCCCGAGGGAGTCGTTCGCCGGCGCCCGCGCGCTGGACCGGAGCTCCAGTCCGCCCACGCCGTCCAGGCGCCGACCGATCCCTTCCGCAATCCCTGCGGCCAGGTAGCTGAGGTTCTCCGAGCCCGTTTCGTTCACCATCGGCGCGATCACCAGCGTGCGCACGTGGCCGCGCAGGTCGTGCTCCGCAGGCGAGGGGCGAAACACCGCCCAGCTCACCACAGCCACCGCAGCCAATCCGGAGATGGGCCACATCCACCGGGAGCGTCTCGGGGCGGCGGCCGGTAAAGGCTCCGATACACGAACGTCGGCGGCAGGAGCCACCTGGGTCCCAGCCACCGGCGTCGGCTCCTCGACGCGGGATGCCACGCCCGGCAACAGCTCCGCCTCGCCAAATCGCGAATCCCGGCGTGTTCGGATGCCGTCCATGAGGGCCACCGTTTCCGCGGACGGCCGGACGCCGAGCGATTCATTCAGCTGGTTGCGCAACCATTCGTACGCGGCGAAGGCGCCGGCACGATCTCCGTCGCGGTCCAGCAGCATGATCCATCGCCGGGCCGCCGTTTCATCGGTTGGGGCAAGCTCGGCCCCGCGGCGCGCCGCTGCCACCGCCGCCGAAAGCTGCCCGGCCATGGCGTGTTCGTCGGCGGACCGCGCGGCGGCCGCACTGGCCAACCGCCGGACCCGGTCACGCTCGCCCTGCAGCCAGCGGTCAAAGTCCGGCGCGTCCGTCACAAAAAAGCCCGGCAGGAGATCGCCGACATACCCGGCCAACGCCGCGGCACTGTCCCCGGCCTCAAGGGACCGTTCCAGCGCCGCGACATCGGTGGTGACGGCTTCCGGATCAAGGCTCAGCTCGTCATCTCCGCGGGTCCGAATCGCGCCGTCCGGCAAGTGCCGCCGGACTGTATAGAGTGCGCTGCGCAGGGCCGACCGCGCCTTGGCCTGGTCCTGCTCAGGCCAGAAGAGCCCGAGCAGCACGTCGCGTCGGTGCCACGCACCGGGTCGCGGCATCGCGAGGACGGCCAGGAGCGCCAGGTGCTTGGGTTGGCGGAGGAGGGCGTCAAACTGTCGGCCATCGGCGTCTGCCAACTGCGCTTCACCCAGCATGCGAAAGACGAGCATGCCGAGAAGGTAGGCCGCGTTCCCCGTGACCGTAAAGGGCGTTTGGCCGGGTGAACGGCCACCTCACACGCACCTCGCCACCACGCGGCACCTGGCTCACGCGTACGCTCCACCCTGCGCCTCACACGCCGCTGTTCGCGGTCACACCTCCAATGAGGCACTGCCATGTCACGCGCACGACGAATCGTACCACTCACCACGTGGGTCCTTGTCACGCTGAGCGCCAGCTGCTCGTCGGACGGCCGCGCCCCAACAACCGCGCCCTCAGGCGCCCACGTCGCGCCAGCGGTCTACCTGACGGCGCAGGAGCCGCTCGCCGCCGTGCTGGCAGCCAACGCCCAGGCTATCGCGGCCGCCCCATCCCTTGTACCACCCGGGGCGCCGCTCGCCCCATTTGTCGAGGCGCGACTCTATGCGATCGCGAATGTCGCCATCCATGATGCCCTGAACGCGATTCGCCCGCGGTACGCGCGGTACGCTGACGTCGGACCGGTGAACTCAGCTGGGAACCCCGTGGCCGCGGTGCTCACTGCTGCTCACGATGCCATCGTCGGAGCCGCGCCGAGCGCGCAGGGCTCAACTGACGCGTGGTACGCCACCCAGATGGCCCAGCTGGCTCCGGGTCCGGATGTCATCGCCGGCGTCACCATCGGGCAGCGTGCCGCCGCCGCCATCCTCGCCCGGCGGGCAAACGACGGCACCGCCGGCGGGGGCGTCGCCCCGTACCACCCCGGCCAGGCTGTGGGGGACTACCAGTTCACCTTTCCCTTCAATACGCCAGCGTTCGACTTTTTTGGGACTGGCGGCTTTGCCGACGGATCGGTCTGGGGAACGACCGTGACCCCATTCCTGGTCCCGTCGACGTCGCATTTCCGGAGTCGCGCACCTTACGGCGCCGCGACCAACTCGGCCGCAGTCCTGACGCCGTGGTACACGCGCGACTTCAACGAGGTGAAGGCGCTGGGGTGCGTGGCCTGCGCTGCGCGAACCGCTGAACAGTCCGAGATCGCGCTGTTCTGGGTCGAGAATTCGCCGGCCGCGTGGAACCGTATCGCGCGCACCCTGGTGATCCAACACGGACTCAATGGCTGGGCGGCCGCACGACTGTTCGCACTGCTGCAGATGGGCGAGTTCGACGTGTACGCAACCACCCTGGAATCCAAGTACTACCACAACTTCTGGCGTCCGGTCACCGCCGTTGAGCTGGCCGACAGCGACGGTAACCCGAACACTTCGACACAGCCGGGATGGCAGGTGCTCGCGTTCCCGACGCCTCCCGTTCCGGACTGGCCGAGTGCCCACGCGAGTGCAGGCGGCGCCGCAGCCTCGATCATCCGCGACGCGCTGGGACGTGACACCGGGCTGTTCAGCACGACCAGTGCATCCCTGCCGGTCGTCACGCGGTCTTTCCGTTCCCTCGCGCAGGCAGCCAGCGAAAACGCGGCGTCGCGGGTCTACGTGGGTTATCACTTCCGCGCCGCAGCGGAGGAAGGGCTCACCCAGGGCCACGCCGTCGGACGGTTCGTCGCCGGGGCGCTGCCGCCTCGCTGACGTCCGGCGGCATCGCTCCCGCATCCGTGAACGGCCGAGGGGTCGGCGCTCGATCGCCGACCCCTCGCACCGCAGGCCATACTTTCGGTCCGGGAGAACCCAAATCACTCAGCTGGTTGGCGGGCTGAACGCCGCGTGCTGCTGGTCGATCCAGCTCAAGTGGTACTTCGGGTCCTCGATCGCGATGGCGTCCTTCGCCACCTTGAGTGCACGGAACGAATCCATCATCACCGCCAACTCGTTCGTGTACTTGGCGCCGATGCTCGCCTCCGTCCGGCCCGGGTGCGGCCCGTGCGGCAGCCCGTCGGGATGGTGCGTGATCGAACCGTACTCGATCCCCTTGCGGCTCATGAACTCACTCGACGCGTAGAACAACACCTCGTCCGAGTCGACGTTGGAGTGGTTGTACGGCGCCGGGATCGCGTTCGGGTCGAAGTCGTACGGCCGCGGGCAGAACGAACAGATGACGAACCCATCACCCTGGAAGGTCTGGTGCACTGGCGGGGGCTGGTGGATGCGCCCCACGATCGGCTCGAAGTCGTGGATGTTGAAGGCCCAGGGGTAGAAATACCCGTCCCAGCCGACAACGTCGAACGGGTGGTGGTCCAGCACGAGTTCGTTGATCGCGTCGTACTGCTTGACGTAGAGCGAGAACTCGCCACGTTCGTCCCTGGGCTCCAGCACCTGCGGCCGGCGGATGTCGCGCTCCGAGAACGGCGCCCCTTCGAGCAGCTGGCCGTACTCGTTGCGGTAGCGCCGCGGCCAGCGGATGTGCCCGGCGCTTTCCATCACCAGCAACTTGCTCGGCGCCGCCGGATCGAGGCGCCAGCGGTGCAGGATGTTGCGATGGATAACGATGTAGTCTCCCGGCTTGTAGGGGAGATCACCGAAGACCGACTCAAGCACTCCCGTGCCCTCGACCACGTACACCACTTCGTCCGCCTGCGAGTTGCGGTAGAAGTGCGCGTCGATCACGTCCGGCTCGACGTACGACATGGCGATGTCGGCGTTGAACAGGAGGGGAATGCGGCTCATGGTGGCACTCCCACCCCGGCGCACGCGCGAGGTGAGGAAGTGCCGGTGACGCAGCGACGTGTCCTCGTCGGCCTCCCACTTCACGTTCGCCACCTTCCGTGCCCGCAGAATCGTCGTCGGCGGATGCGTGTGGTACAGGAGCGACGAAGTCCCGATGAACCCCTCGTGCCCCATCAATTCCTCGGCGTACAGCCCGCCATCAGGGCGGCGGTAGACCACGTGACGCTTCTGCGGGAACGTGCCCAGCTGGTGGTAGATCGGCATGAGGAAACCGTGGACGTTGAATGACGTGTGGGCGGCTAGAGATTCCCGCGCGCGGCCTGCTCCCGCTCGATCGACTCGAACAGGGCCCGGAAATTCCCCTTGCCGAACCCCTTCGCGCCCTTGCGCTGGATGATCTCGTAAAAGAGGGTCGGGCGATCTTCGACCGGCTTGGTAAAGATCTGCAGCAGGTACCCCTCGTCGTCGCGATCGATCAGGATCCCCAGTTCGCGCAATGCCGTCGTATCCTCATCGATCTTCCCGACGCGGTCGAACACCTCGTCGTAGTACGTCCCCGGGGTGCGCAGGAACTCCACCCCACGCGCCTTCAACGCCCGAACGGTGGAGATGATGTCGTCGGTGGCGACCGCGATGTGCTGCACCCCGGGGCCGCGATAGAAGTCGAGATACTCCTCGATCTGCGACTTCTTCTTGCCCGACGCCGGCTCGTTGATCGGGAACTTGATCCGCCCGTTCCCGTTGGACATCACCTTGGACATCAGGGCCGAATACTCGGTGGAGATGTCCTTGTCGTCAAAGGTCAGCAGGTTGAAGAAGCCCAGCACATCGGCATAGAAGCTCACCCAGTGGTTCATCTTGCCCAGCTCGACATTGCCCACGCAATGGTCGACGTACTTGAGCCCGACGGGCGACGGCTTGTATTCGGACGTCACCGGCACAAACCCGGGAAGGAAGAGCCCCCGGTAGTTCCGGCGTTCCACGATGGAGTGAATCGTATCGCCATAGGTGCGAATCGCCGCGATGACGACCTCCCCGTGTTCATCCGTCATCACCTGCGGCTCCCCGGCGCTCACCGCCCCACGTTCGATCGCCTTCGCATACGCGTCCCGCGCGTCGTCCACCCAGAACGCGAGGTCACGCACCCCATCGCCGTGCAGCCGGATGTGGTCGGAGATCACCCCTTCGGGCCCCATCGGTGTCGTCAGCACCAGGCGAATCTTGTCCTGCACCAGCAGGTAGCTTGCCCGATCGCGCACGCCGGTCTCCGGCCCGCGATAGCCGACGAGTTCGTAGCCGAACGCGGTCCGGTAGTAATGGGCAGACTGCTTCGCATTCCCCACCCAGAACTCGATGTAGTCGGTCCCGTTGATCGGGAAGGTGTCATGCGCCGTCTCGGGCGCGGCAAGGATGCTGGTCATGGGCAGCGTGGGTGACAGGGCGTGACGATATCTGCACGATCGACCGTGGTGGTGTCCAATATATTGCCAACCGCCCTGTGATATCTGGTCGATATGAAAGGATTCGAGCTCCGACACCTCCGGTACTTCGTCGCGGTCGCCGAGGAACTCCACTTCGGCCGCGCGGCCGAACGACTGGGTATAGCCCAGCCGCCCTTGAGCCAGCAGGTCCAGGCCCTCGAGGCCATCCTCGGCGTCCTGCTCCTCGAGCGCTCACGCCGCCACGTCGCACTCACTCCCGCCGGAGCCGCCTTCCTCTCCAGCGCGCGGCGCATCCTCAGCGACGCCCAGCACGCCGTCGTGGAGGCCCAGCGCGCGGCGCGTGGCGAGTCCGGCTCCATCACCGTGGCCTTCGCCGCATCCGTCATGTTCCTCGCCCTCCCACGGATCATCCGGAAGTTCCGAGACCTCTTCCCGGCCGTTGACCTGGAGCTCCGCGAACTCGCCACTGGCCCTCAGCTCGCTGCCCTCCGCACGGCCGACCTCGACGTCGGATTCCTGCGGCACCCGCCCCCTGATCCGCTCCTGGTCACGGAAACCGTGATGACCGAGCCACTCCTTATTGCAGTCAGTCGGCGTGACCCCCTCGCGACGCGACGGCGCCTATCGCTCGCCGAGCTGGCCCACCGGGACTTCGTGCTCTTTCCCGCGGACCTCGCCCCGGGGCTCCACGCCCAGGTGCTGGCCATCTGCGCTGGGGCCGGGTTCGCCCCCCGCGTGCGTCAGGTGAGTCGCGAGCTGTACACCACGGTCAGCCTGGTCGAGGCCGGCATCGGGGTGACGATCATCCCAGCGTCCGTCCGCAAGATGGGATGGCGCGGCGTGAAGTACTTCCCGATCCGCGATCCCGCCGCCACCTCGCACATCGACGCCGCCTGGCGCCGTGACAACGCCAACCCGGTGGTCTCCGCCTTTCTCGACCTGGTCCGCCAGGCGGCGAGAACGACGCGTGGCGAATCATCCGGGCTGGCCGTCCCGTAGGTCGCCCTGCCCCACCGTCGTGGGCCACCCTAGACTTCCCGCAATGTCGACATGGGAAATGGACCGTCTCAAGGACGCGCTCCGCGGTCAGTACGACCTGCAGAGGGAAGTCGGGCGTGGCGGAATGGGGATCGTGTTCCTGGCGCGCGATATCCGACTGGACCGGCATGTGGCGATCAAGACGTTGCCGGCCCACCTCGCGTCAGATGCCGGCGTCCGCGAACGCTTCATTCGCGAGGCGCGAACGGCGGCGGCCCTCACCCATCCCAACATCGTCCCGATCCACCGCGCCGAGGAAGTGGGCGAGCTGGTCTTCTTCGTGATGGGTTTCATCGGCGGGGAATCCGTCGCGCAGCGCCTCAAGTCCGGCGGCCCCATCTCGCCGGCCGCGACCATCGCGATCCTGTCCGATGTGGCAGGCGCGTTAGGCTACGCGCACGGACGAGGGGTCGTCCACCGGGACATCAAGGCCGAGAACATCCTCCTCGACACCATCGACGACCGCGCGATGGTGACGGACTTTGGTATCGCACGGCTCGCCGAATCCGCCCCCATGACCGCGACCGGGACGGTCCTCGGCACGGTGCATTACATGAGCCCCGAGCAGATTAGCGGGGAAAAGGTCGACGGCCGGAGCGACCTGTACGCCCTGGGCGTGCTTGCATTCTACATGTTGTCCGGGCGGTTTCCCTTTGAGCACGAGACGCCATCAGCCGTGCTCGTCGCCCACGTCACGCGCCCCGCCCCGCCACTGCGCTCGCTTGCTCCCGCAGTGCCCGTGGCGCTCGCCGAGGTCGTGGACCGGCTGCTGGCCAAGTCCCCCGCGGCTCGCTTCGCCGCCTCCACCGACGTCCAGCAGGCACTCCAACGAGCACACGCTCGACTCGCCGAACCCCTCCCCGCGGCCGACCTGCTCTCGTCCGCCGACGCGCAAGCCGTGTGGGAGCGCGCCGCACTCCTGCAGGAGATGACCGGGCAACAGGTGCCACCGGCCGCGCTTACGCGCGCCACCCCGGCCGATCCGGCGCTCACCACCGGCTTTCAGGTTGACGATGTCGTCGCCGCCGCGGCGGGGGCAGGCATTGATCGCCGGTATGTGGATCGCGCGTTGGCCGAGCGCCGCGGCTCCGACAGCACGGGACTCGTGCGGCCGGGTCCCGGGATGGAAGCCCAACCCGGCAAGTGGACCGCCGCGCGCACCCGGGTCGAGTACGAGGCCATCCTCCCGGGAGAACTCGACGACGACGGACTCGACGAGATCGCCGACGAGATGCGTCGCGCCGTTGGGGAGTTCGGCAACGTGAACTCACGGGGACGCACGATCGAGTTCACCGCCCCGCTCATGACGCCGAACGGCATGCCGCGCCGCCTCCAGGTCTCGGTAACCTCACGCCACGGCCGAACGACCATTCGTGCCTACGAGGACTTCAAGAGTACCATCCAGGGGGTGCTTGGCGGGGTGACGGGGGGTGTTGGCGGCGGCGTGGGTGGGGCGGCCTTCGGTGCCGTCGCAGCCACCACGAAGTCCCTCCTCTTCGCCGCCCCGGTCTTCGCACTCGTCGCGCTAGGCGCATACGGCTTTGCGCGCGCCATCAACCGGCACATCGAGAAGGACAAGGATCGGTCGGCGCGCGAGATCGTCGAACGCCTGGCCGCGCGAGCCCGATCCATCATCGAGGCGCGATCCTTGCCGACCACACCCGCCGTCCCGCGACTCGGTCGTTAGGCGCCGCCAACGGCCACGCGGTACCACCGCACCGCTTCCGGATTGCGCAGGACCAGGTGCGCCTCCGGCGTCGGCACGAGGGCAAAGGACAGTTCCTGTGGGGCGACCGCGTCCCCGTGCCGCAGGATCACGGCCAGTGTGTCGCCCCGCGACTGCACATCGACCGATCGAACCGTCGTGGTCTCGTTGCCGCCGGGGTACCGGACGGTCACGCGCTCAAGCTGAAGCTCCAGGGTCCGACCGGCATACCGCGGATCGTCGGTCACCCACGTGCCGTGAAGTGTCGTGGGCACGGTCGCCACCGGTGGCGGTTGCAGCTCAAGAACCGCCCATGCACCCAGCGACACGAGCGCCAGCAACGGCAGGAACACGGGGCGGCTGCGAGCCCTGGGGGCGGGCGCTTCGCGCACCGCAGTCATCGAGACCGTCGTCCGGGACGGCAGCCGCATGGTCGTCCCGACCTGCTCCAGAAAGTCGCGCAGCTCCATCGGGGTCGCCAAGTCACCGTCCTTCACGGTCGAGGCCCGTGCCTCGGCCGGCGGGTTCGCAGGACGACTGTTCAGGGGATCGCTCACACGCCCACCTCCAATGGGGACATCATCGACGGAGCCTCCGCCGGCCTTGGCGTGGCCAACACTCGCCCGGCCTGCAACGCCAGGAAGGCCTTGAAGAAGGTGGGGTCCAGATGCGGTCCCGACATGCCGGACATCACCCGCAACGCCTCCGGCGGGGTGAGCCCGGGGCGATACGGTCGATCCGAAGCCAGGGCGTCGTAGACGTCGGCCACCGCCAGGACGCGCGCGAGGACCGGGATGGCCGCCCCCGCCAACCCATCGGGGTAGCCAGCGCCATCCATTCGTTCATGGTGATGGCGGACCATCGGCAAGACGTCGCGCATGGCGGGGATCGGGGAGAGGATGTCATGACCAATCACCGGATGCAGCTGCATGGATGCCATCTCGTCAGGCGTCAGGCGTCCCGGCTTGTCCAGGATCGCTGCCGGGACGCCGATCTTGCCGATGTCGTGCAAGAGTCCTCCTCGTCGCAAGAGGTCGAGCTCGCGCGGATCGAGGCCGAGTTGCGCTCCCAGGGCAACCGCTGTGTTCGTTACCCGCTCCGAGTGACCGGCGGTCCACGGCGAATTGGCGTCGACAGCACGCGCGAAGGCCGTCAACGTGCCCAGCGAGAATGCGTCCAACTCGTCCACCAGACGCCGGTTGGCCAGCGCCATCGCGAGGCGATCGCTCACCTGGTGAATGAAATGCGCGTGTTCACTGGCGTCATCCACACCCTGCATCGTCCCAACGGCCACCACACCTTCCACGCGCGCACCATGCCGCAGCGGGACCATCACCCACTGCAACTCCTGCGCGCCGGCCACGCCAAGGAGGGCCATGCGTGAGCCACACTCCGTGGACGAGAATGAGCGGCCGCTGCGAATGGGGCACATGGCGGCTGGCATGCTGACGTGTGAGACGGGGTGTCCGGCACGGAGGATCGTCGTCGCGTCGCTGTCTCGTTCCGCCGGAATGATCACCAGCGCCTCCCGTACCGGGGCGAGCGCCGCCACGCTCGTCAGCGCGGCCTGTGACACGCGCTCACGGTCACCGGCGTCGAGCGCCGCTCGGTCCACTTCGTCCAACGCGGTCATCGCCCCCACCTGGCGCGCGATGGCGGTCGACATGGTGTTGAAGCTGCGCGCCAGCGCAGCGAGTTCGTCGTTTCCCTGCTCCGGAACCTGAACCGCACGTTCACCATCGCGCATCCGCGCCGTGGCCGCGGTCAGGCGATCCAGGGGGGCCGTGATTCGGCGAATCTGTTGATGGCCGGTGAAGAACACCACCAGCATCGAGAGCGCCGCGACGAGGCCAAAGAGGGATCCCATGTCGCCAGCCGCCGCGACCACGTCCTGGCGGCTCCGCAGGGCAATCAGCTCGAGGTCCGGGGACGCGAATTCATACCGCAGAAAGATGGCTCGCCGAGCGACCAGCCAATCCGGGGTCGTGGCCGCAAGGGCGCCCGCGGCCCTTGCCTGGTCTGCCCCGGCCGAGCACTGGAGCACGCGGCCATCCGCAGTACTCGTGACGCAGAGTATCGGGTCGGTGTCTTCGCCTGCGTCGAACCCGAGGAGTCGAGCGAGTGGGACCTCGCCCCAGTGCCACCTTGCCTGCTCGCCGGGCTCGGCGTGGACAAATCGCACCATGCCGTGCGCCGATGAATCCAGGACGACGATCGGTCGGCCCGCGGCCAGGTGCCGTTCCTCGTCAGCGGTGAGTCGCGGACCTGTCCACACCGCGCTTCGCCAGGTGCGCGGCTGGCGTGTACTGTCCAGGCCGGTGAAGGTGGTCCCCGCTGCATCGAGTGCCCGAAGGAGGTCGGCGATCCCAAGCCCACGATCGACGACGGCAACGGCCTGTTCCTTGGCGGCGACTTCGAGCCGCCCCACGGCGCGTTCGACGAGGGCGGAGCGCACTTGTCGATGCGACCAGATGGCGAGCACGGCCACCGGAACGAGTGCGCACGCGATGAACAGGGCGAGCAAGCGCTGACCGACGCGCGAGCGCACGCCGCCCAGGCGGCCGAGGAGGTCAGTACCGACTGGCGAGTCCAAAGTACCCACCATCGTTGGCCATGATGACGTCGTCGCGGCTGTGTGCGGCTGTCAGCGGCGACACCGAGCTGCCGTCCTTCCCCTTGCTATACAGGTCAAACGCCGAGTTGATCGGCACGAGGAATCGGTCCTTCCGCGCCCCAGGGGGCGCACCCTTCTTGCCCGGCGGAAACGGATTGTAGACGTATGCGTTTCCCCACGGATCGAGCATGGCACCGCGTCCGATGGCCGCCAACGAGGTGGGAAGCGAGTCCAATCCGGACAGGTCCTGGGCGATCGCGCGCAGGTCTCCGATAGCCTTCGCCACACGGGCGCGCTCCACGAGGTCGCGCCCGCGGGGAACCGCGATGGCTGTAAGGACCCCGATGATCGCCACAACGGACAGGAGCTCGATGAGCGTGAATCCCATCCTGCGCGGGCCCACGCGAACGCCAGCGCCGCCCGGACGCACCACGTCGTCCGGGTGCCTTCCGGTTCGCGTCACCAGTACCACCTTCATTCGCTATAGTCTCGACCGTTCGTCCCACCGACTTCATACATGAGGACGACCTAACACGGGGGCCGCAATACAGTCGCGCGATGCCCTGCCAGCCGCCGGATTCAACGAGCGCGGCATCTTGTCCGCCGTTCCGGGGGAGGCTCATGTCCGGAGTGTGGGCGACGGGCGCCCCCAAGCACCGCGAGCTGATCGGTGGCTCAGCCCGGTCGGAGTTCCGGGAGGTCGCGGAACAGCTCCAGCGCGGCCGGATTCGCCAGCGCGTCGGTATTCTTGACGGGCCGTCCGTGGATCACGTCGCGCACCGCCAACTCGGTAATTTTGCCGGAAATCGTGCGCGGGATGTCTGCCACCTGCACGATCACCTTCGGTACATGGTGCGGACTGGTATTCGCCCGAATGTGCCGGCGGATGCGGTCCCGGAGTGGATCATCCAGCACAACGCCTTCGCGCAAGCGGACAAACAACACGATGCGCACATCACGTTCGCGCGCGTCGCCAACCTCCTGCCCGACGACCAGACTCTCCACCACCTCGGGCAACTGTTCCACCTGGCGGTAGATCTCTGCGGTGCCGATGCGGACCCCGCCGGGGTTCAGGGTCGCGTCGCTCCGACCAGTGATGACGAGCCCCTCGTGCGCCGTCCACTCGGCCCAGTCCCCGTGGCGCCACACCCCAGGCCACGTGTCGAAGTAGGCGGCCCGGTACTTCGCGCCGTCGGGGTCGTTCCAGAAGGCGACAGGCATGGACGGAAACGGTCGCGTACACACCAGTTCCCCCGGGGTCCCGCGCACGGAGGCCCCGCGCTCGTCGAAGGTGTCGATGCACATGCCGAGCCCCGCCGCCTGCAACTCGCCACGCCACACCGGCGCCGTCGGGTTGCCTAACGCGAAGCAGGAGATGATGTCGGTGCCGCCGCTGATCGACGCGAGCTGGAGATCGTCCCCGATGTCCCGGTACACGTAGTCGAACGATGGTGGTGCGAGTGGGCTCCCGGTGGAGAGCACCGCACGCAGTCGGTCGAGGTCGCGCGTCTGCCGGGGCCGCAGCCCCTCCTTCTCCGCGAGCGCGAGGTACTTGGCGCTGGTCCCGAACACCGTGATCCGTTCCTCCTCGGCCATCTGCCAGAGCAGGTCCGGCCCAGGGGCGGCTTCTCCTCGACCGGGGCGCAGGGCGGGAGCCATCGGCGCACCATCGTAGAGAACGACGGTGGCCCCGGTCGCGAGGGCCGAGACGAGCCAGTTCCACATCATCCAGCCGCAGGTGGAGAAGTAGAAGATGGTGTCGTCGCGCGTGAGGTCGACGTGCAGCTGGTGCTCCTTGAGGTGCTGCAGGAGGGTGCCCCCAGCCCCGTGGACCATGCACTTGGGCAGGCCGGTCGTCCCCGACGAGTACATGATGTACAGCGGGTGATCGAACGGAAACCGGGGAAACGCCTGGGGCGGCGTGACGCCGACCGAGGGCCGGGCCGTCGACGCGTGATGCTCACGTGACGGGGTGATCGTATCGTGTTGTTCGGGGGGGGCCCCCCGCGCGGCTGAGCTCGGCCGCACAAACGCATCCCACCACACCCCGCCACGGATTCCGGCGAGATCTCCGCGCGTGCCTCCGAGCCGCTCCAGCAGGGGGACCACGACCACGTGTTCGATCGCGTCGATCGCCGCCACGATCCCGCGCGTGCGCTCCAGGCAATCATGCACCTTGCCGCCGTATCGGTAGCCGTCGGCGACGATCAACACTTTCGGTGCCACTTGCCCGAACCGGTCCAGCACCCCGTTCACCCCAAAATCCGGTGAGCAGGACGACCAGGTGGCGCCGAGCGACGCCGCGCCCAGCATCGCGATCACCGCGTGCACCGTATTGGGCAGGAAGCCGACCACCCGGTCGCCGGGCACGATCCCCACACGCGCCAGCGCCACGGACATCTCCCGTACCGCACGCCCCAAGTCGGCGTACGTCAGCCCCTCCAGCCGACCCGCCTCGGTCCAGCTGACCAGTGCGGGCCGATCATCCGAGAAACGCAGCAGGTTCTCCGCGAAGTTGAGGCGGGCTTCGGGGAACCACGTCGGCCCGAGCACAGGATCTGGAGGAGCCATCCGCTCGGCGTGCTGCACGACGGGGCTACCCTCGGGCCAGTCGCCTATCACACCGCACCACCGCCAGGCCGCCCCCCAGAACGCGGCGGGCTCCTCGATCGAGAACCGGTGGAGCGCTGCGTAGCTATAGGGTTCATCGGACAACACGCCGGCACCGACCAGCGAGCGGTGGAACCCCGCCAGCTGGCTCGCCGCGATGCGATCCGCGGACGGACGCCATAACGGCGCGTCCACCGCCCCTTCCGCGCGGCTCACGCGATGCCGTTCAGCTCGATGTCAAAGACCAGGTTCGCGTTAGGCGGAATCGGACCGACGCCAGCGGATCCGTACCCCAACGACGACGGGATCAGCAGGCGCCGACGCCCGCCCACCTTCATCCCCTGCATCCCCACCTGCCACCCCTGGATCAGGTTGGCGAGGGGGAACACCGCCGGGGATGCGGCCCCGACGTTCCCGTCAAATCGCGTCCCGTTGGCCAGGTACCCGGTGTAATACACCCGCACCGTCTGCAGCCCAGACAGGGTGGCGCCGGTGCCCACCTGCGTATCCAGCATGTAGACGCCTGAGGGCAGCTTGGTGAACGAAGCGAGGGAGATGCTCAGGGTGCTGCCCCACGTTTGCTGCTCGAGGGCGATCGGGTCGGGGATAGTCACGTCCGTAGTGTCGTTGGGGAGGCAGCCCGCGAGGCAGAGGGCGGCGGCGGGGATCAGACGAGCGAGGTTCATGGCGCGAGGGGAACGGGTCGGGGAAACCTATCGCGCGTCGGCCCCCACCAAGAGATCCGGCGTGATTTCGGACAGTGTGGGGCACCCGGAAAGCGCCATCGCCAGGTCCAGTTCGTCACGCAGCAACTCCAGGACGTGCCGCGCGCCCGCGGCGCCGTCTACCGCCAATCCCCAGATGGGAGGTCGCCCGAGGAGCACCCCCCGGGCCCCTATTGCCAGCGCCTTGAGGACGTCGGTCCCCCGGCGAATTCCGCCGTCGACATAGACCTCGACCTGGCCGTCCACCGCGGCGACCACCTCGGGCAGGGCGCGCGCCGTGGCGATCGCGGTGTCGAGCTGTCGCCCCCCGTGGTTCGACACCACAATGGCGCTCGCCCCATGATCGATCGCGCGGCGCGCGTCGTCCCCGCGCACGATTCCCTTGACGACCACCGGGAGCCCAGAGATGTCCCGGAGCCAGCGAATGTCCCTCGGGGAAATCGACGGGTCGTGCAGCCCCCTGAAGTGGCGCATCAATCCGCTCGCCTCTCCCGTGGCGGTGGGCACCGCGCCCATTCCGGCCTCCACGGCATTCGCGATCCGCAGGCCCGGAGGCAGGGTGAAACCGCTGCGGATGTCGCGCTCCCGCCGCCCAAGGACCGGTGTGTCCACCGTCAACATCAGGGCGCGATACCCGGCGTCCACGGCCTGGGCAACGAGCGCCTCGGTGTGTTCGCGACCGGTGTACACGTACACCTGAAACCACTTGGGCGCCGCCGGCTCCACCGCCGCCACCTCGGACAAACCTGTCGTTGCAGTGGTACTCACGACGAGCAACGTTCCCGCGGCTGCGGCGGCGCGCGCCATCCCGACTTCCCCCTCGGGATGGGCCAGCTTCTGCATCGCGGTTGGGGCAATAAGGACCGGCATCGCCACGGGGGCGCCGAGCACCGTGGTCGCCATCGATCGCGTCGAGACGTCGACCATGGTGCGATATCGAATGGCGAGCGCGTCCCACGCGGCGCGATTCGCGCGCAGCGTCACTTCATCGTTGGCACCACCACTTTGGTAGTCCCACGCCGACTCCGCGACGCGCTCGCGGGCAGCACGTTCATAGTCAAACAGATTGAGCAGCATCCCGCCGTCCTAACGACGGTAGCCCTTCGAATCGCGAATGGGCTGCTGACAGGTCGGCCACGCTGCGGTACTCGGCGGCCCGCCAGCGGCGGTCGGCGCGGGAGCCCCCCGATCAAAGACGCGCCGGTCCCGTGACACGGTCTCCGGGTCCTCACTGGCGAGGTAGGCCAGCATGGCCACCAGCACGGCATTCTGCCGCAGGTCGTCCAGCACCGCCTTGTCGTACGTGTCGCGCTGCGTATGCCAGGTGTACGTGCCGTACGACCAGTCGAGCGCACCGAGGCCAAACGCCGGAGCGCCAGCGCAACCAAACGACGCATGGTCGGAGCCACCGCCCGCCGGGGATCCCGGGAAGTTGAGCGTGATGCCACGCGTCAACTCGGATGGGATACTCGCGATCCACTGCGCAACATTGCCAGCCGCGGTCGTCAGGCCACCCGAGGAGAAGTTGATGATACGCCCGGTCCCGTTGTCCTGGTTGAACAGTGCTTGCAGGCCGCGCACCACTTCCGGCCGGTCGGCGGCAAAGGCGCGTGATCCGTTCAGCCCCTGCTCCTCCCCTCCCCAGTGCCCCACGAGGATGGTGCGCTTCGGGTTGGGATAGTGCTGCTTGAGCAGGCGCATCGCCTCCATCATGATGACCGTGCCCGTCCCGTTGTCCGTCGTGCCGCTCCCGCCGTCCCACGAGTCAAAGTGGGCGGACAGCATGACATACTCGTTCGGCTTGGCGGTGCCGGGGATCGACGCCACGGTGTTGGCTACCGGCAACTCACCCAAAAAGTCGGCCTGCGCGCGGACGCGCAGTCGCGGCCCCTGGTGGTTCTCGGCAAGCCGGTACAGCAGGCCGTAGTCTTCGCAACCGACATCGAGCGACGGGACCTGCGTGGTCTGCGCATCGAACACCTTCTGCACCCCCCAGCCGTTGGACCAGCGGGACGCCACCACGCCGGCCGCGCCCGCCTGCTCCAGCCGCACGCCTAACGATCCTGTCCCGAGTCCGGTCCCATACCCGGTCTTCTGCAGCCGCCGGTTCCACTGGGTCTGGGCCTCGGTGCGCGCGGCCCGCATCCGGGCGAACGATTCGACCGTGGCAAACCGCTCCCAGTTGTCATCGGGACGGCAGGTCGGTTGCAGCATCGAGATCAGCACGAACTTGCCGCGCGCCTGGGGCAACCAGGCCACAAACGCCGCGGAATCCGGAACATCGGGCAGGATCACCACCTCCCCCTCGACGTCCTTCCCCCCGGTCCCGGCGCTCCACGCGAGCATCGTCCCTTCGAGCGAGCGCACGCGCGGGGCCACGAGGTCGATGTGGGACACCCCGCGACGCCACGACTTCCAGGTGCCGTAGCTCGGCGTCGTCGCCCCAATCCCCCAGGCGGTGTAGGTCTTCGCCAGCCACTCGTTCCCGCTCTTGTGTCCCGGTGATCCTGTCAGTCGCGGCCCAATCGAATCGCTAAGCACCTGCAGCAGCTTCCCCACCTGGGACTGCTGCATCCCGGACTCATACAGCCGGCGGATGACCGGGTCGGCCACCGTATAACTCTGGGCCGCAGCAAGGGAGGTCAGCGTGGCGGTCGCGACCACCAGGACAGGGAAACGCATCGAAGACTCCGGACGGAAGGTGACGGACGCTGAAATGTCGGTGCCGCGCACCCCATGGCAAGGCGCGCGGCACGATCCCACGACCTGAGTCGCCGGTCAGGCGTGTGTGCGTTCCGGCAGCCCCTCGGCGGCCTTCGTCCCCCGGGTGTACGTCGTGTAGATGATGATCGGGATGCCGAGATCGCCGAGGTACTTCCGGATCTCGGGTAGGACCTCTTCCCACTCCATACCGCCAACCCCGGTCGCCAGGCGCGGCAGCGCGATGCTCTCGAACCGCTCCTGCTGCGCCATCTCCCGCAGGGCACGGAGTGCATGGTGCACATGATGGGGCTGTGCGCGTCCCGGCCGCCCGCCGGGGGTCTCGGCC
Source organism: Gemmatimonadota bacterium (assembly GCA_016712265.1). Lineage (NCBI taxonomy): Bacteria > Pseudomonadati > Gemmatimonadota > Gemmatimonadota bacterium. The sequence goes on from JADJRJ010000030.1 coordinate 1,054,175, forward strand.
GCTTCCTGCGTGAGGAGGTTGACGATCCGAAGGCCGCCGACGGCGCCCCACATCCACGCGCCGCCAGCCCCAGGCTTATCCGTGTGGCAGTAGTGTCTGAAGTCCTTCACCATGGCGGGCCATCGCTCACGCAGGGCCAGCGCGAGCCCCTGCTTGAAGTCGTCGTTGGGAGCGATCCCGTGTGCGATGACCTGCGCATCGGTTAGCAGGATGTCGCCTTCCACCATCTTGAGCATGAGGGAGCCTGTCGTCGAGGTTGACCCATGCTAAGGCGGCGGCGACGCCGCAGCTGTCAGCGGCGCGCCGATCCTGGTGTCAGTGGAATGCGGTCGACACCCCGGAAGTCCACCGACACGCGAGACGTGCTGTGACCTATTCGATCACGAGGATGGTGAAATAGGCGTTGGTCGGCGCAAACGAGTAGCGATCGAAGCACTCCACACGCACGAGCAGGTCGGCGCCACCGCTGGCGGCGCTTGTGCTCCCGGGGACGCAGGTGGCGCTCCCACTTGTGTACGGCGAGACCTGGATGTTGAACGGGCTTCCGACCAGGCCACCGAGTCCGGGAAAGCGCACGTCGTACACGCCGTTGGTCACGCCGTTCACCGCCTGCCGGGTGACCGCGGCCACCTGGGCGGTCGAGCTGGCAGCATACGAGGCGCTCACCGATGCCTCGACACCCAGGGAGCCGGCCGGCAGGCTGTTCCACGCATAGGCCCAGCGGCGCCCCGCACGACCAGCTTCTATGAGTTGGAGGGAGAAACGCGCGTCCGCCCGCGCCGCCCCAAGCACCGTGCAGTCCACGTCGCTGGAATCCCCAAACGCCCACCCGCTCAGCAGGCAGGTGCCCGCATCCGGGCCGATGGTCGTCACAAAGTAGTTCTCGGTCTTTCCTGCTGGGCGCGCGTTGCCCACCACCACACGGTAGCGGCCCGCGCTGGACCGCGTGATCGACATCGGCGTGCCGGAGGAGTTGAAGCCACGATCGGCCGCTGGCGTGTGCGTCGCGGCGGCATCGGTGCTCTCCACAAAGCCGTGCCGGCCCTGCAGGGTGTTCGCCCCCACCACGAGGATGGAGAAGGTGCCGGGCAGCTTCGTCCCATCGGTGGCGTAGCACGACACGGACACCTCGAGGTCCCGCCGGTTGCTGGCCGCGCCCCAGCCATTGAGGTGACACCGCGTGGCGATCGACCCGGTTCGGGTCACCATGATGGTTTCACGCCATCCCGCCTCGGCCCGCGCCAGGCGCTCAAAGGTGACGACCGCGTCGCCCGACGCGTTCATCGTCGCCCGGACCCCGCCGCCGGTCGCGTTCATCACGCGGGACGCCGTTGCGCTGCCCGCGACGCCGGCAATCGTCGCGTAGGCAAAACGATCGACCACGCGCGCGAGGACCCCGCGGCTGGGCACCGATGCCGTCTTCCCTTCACTCGTGGCCGTGACGGAAAACGGGCCGTGCCCCCGGACCGTCACGGCTCCGTCGGCCGCCACCGAGGCCAGTAGGGTATCCGTCGCGCTCCACGTCACCGCGCGACCCGTGAGCGTCGCGCCCCCCGCGTCGCGCGTGGCGGCCGTCAGCCGAATCACGTCGCCAACCATGGCCGAATCCGGCATCCCGGCGATGCTGATGCTGGCCACGGCAACCGGCGGCGGGGGCGACGAGGCTTCGTCGCTGGAACAGGCGAGCAGTGAGCTGAGCGCGAGTGATAGGGCGAGATGGCGAGGCATGGGCGTGGAAGGAGTCCCCTATCGACGGCCCATCCGCGACCCCGGTCACCCGCCACGACAAAGGGGGAGCACCGCAGTGCTCCCCCCGTCACCGACCGATCGTGCGACCGATCACCGATCCATGCCGACAATGCTCGTCATCGCCGCCGAAATCGCGGGGCCGTAGTACATCGCGTTGAAGAGGAGCTTGAACGTAGCGTGCGGCTGCGCCCGGTTCGCGACTTCGGGACCCATCAGGTACAGGCGGCCCTTGCCCACGACCGCCTCAGCGACGGCCACGCCACCATTGAGATAGCCCTGACCCCACGCCCAACCCGAACGCAGCGGGGATGGTGTGTCAAACCAGACCACTGGCGTGACGCCCTTCATGGGCGCATCAGCCCCGAGGCGGAAGACCGGTGAGTTGTCAAAGAAAAGGTCGACGCGCTTCTGGAGTCCATGGGCCAACGGATGCGTGTTGTCGACCGCCGCATTCAGCACCGAGCCCGGCACGAAGAGCCGCTCGCGGGGGATCGGTCGGTCGGCCCCAGCCTGGGTACGCTCGACCAAGTGGTCCTGCACCGGGAGCCCCAGGTGCTGCGCGAGTGCGCTCGACCCGCCAATCGTGATCACCGTCCCGCCGTTCTCCATGAACGCCTTGAGCTGCGGGACGGTCTTCTCGATGGTGACGCGGCCGAGGTGCGCCCGGAACTCCTCCGGGACATCGGCTGCCTGCGGCTGACGCCCGCCAAACCCACCGCCCGCACCACGGTCGGATTCGGGGATCCCGCCATCGGCAAACACGAGCACGTCGAACTTGCTGTTCAGGCTGCCCGCATCCAACTCCTGCGCAAAGACCTGGCGGACATTCGGGAAGTCAAACTGTTCGAAAATCCAGCGCATCCACCCACTCGGCATCGACCCGCCGTATTGATCCCAGAGGCCGACGCGAATGTTCTTCATGCGTAGTGCGTCGCCCGTCGGGCGCGACGCCACGCCATCGAAGCTGACGCCGAGGTCCGCGGCAACCTTGTCGACGATGGGGCGCGCCCCCGCCCGGTTGGCGATGAACCATGCTCCGGCGGGATACGTGCGGCCGGCCACCGTGGAGGCCGCCTTCATCCAGCTCACTTCGCCGCCTGCCTTCATCACGCGGTTCACCGCCACAAAGGCATCGTTGGCCGCGTGGTCGACGATCCACCCCGCGTTCCCGGCCGTCACACGGCCGGCGGGTGCCGTGGCCATCCCCCGAATTTCCTCGCATGGGCAATCGAACGCGTCAAGCATCCGATCGAACTGCACCCCCATCTGGTACGCGAGCGTGTACCCCGCGTTGTCATACGGCGCCTTGGGCGGCCCGCCGGGATACTGCAGGTCGTTGGGGTAGTCCTGCGGCTCGAACATGTCCATGACGTGCGCGCGGAAGGCCTGGGCACTCTTCACGACGTACGACCCGGCCGGGTACTGCTTGCTCCCGGCGCTGAACGCGCTGCGGGCCCGGTGCACCACGACGCCACCCTTTTGCAGGGCCTGGATGAACTTGGTCACCGTCCCAAAGTCCGCCTGGTCCGCCGGCATGATGAAGCCGCGCGGGTCACGCAACTCCGGCTTGCGGAGCGATGCGAAATACTGTGCGGGCTGCACACCACCGCCACCGCCCTGCGTGGTCATGAACGAGTTGTCGCTCGCCTGGGCCTGGCGGTTCCGCTGGATTTCCGCCGTCACCGCGGCAATGCGGCGCGGATAGTCAGTCCAGGTGTCCTTCGTTCCCTTCTCGATCGCATTGCGTCCCATGCGCCAGATGTTGAACAGGAACTGCTCGCGGTGGCGCGACACCACATCAAGCACGGCCCAGTTGGCCGTCACGGAGTACTCGATCGACTGCCGGAAGTGCCAGCGTTGGGGCGTGATGGGGAAGACGTAGTTCTCCTGCGGGATGAGCTTCTCGGGCGTGAACGGAATCTCGATCGGCGTGGGGCTGCCGATGGTCTCGGTCAGGAGTCCCAGCTGGTTGTGGAAGTACGGCGCCGTCCGGAGGCCCCCGTTCCACCAGGTCTGGTACCCGGCCTGGTCGCGACGCACCGCCCCCGGCTTGTTCTCCACCGCAAAGCGCGTGTGCATCGACGTCCCCAGCAGGTCGATGCCGTAGATCACCAGCGGGTCGATGTTGTGGTTGTGCGGCGCGCGGAACGGTGGCGCGAAGAGGACCGCCCCGGCCGGGCCGGTCTGGTGGTGGTTGTAGATCACCTGCGGATACCAGTCGCGGTACTGGATCCGCATGATGTTCTCGCTCTCCGGCTGCGCCCCCATGTAGAAGTCGCGGTTGTTGTCGTGCCCCACGTACTTCTGGTACAACCGCGGGATGTCCCCAAACGAGCGCTGCCGCTCATCCGACTTGCGCATGTACCAGTTGGAGACCAGCTCCATGCCATCCGGGTTGGCATGCACCATCAGGATGACCACGTCATTCAGGAAACGCAGGATCTCCGGCTCCGTCGAGCTCACGAGGCGATAGTTGGTCTCGATGAGCTGGTGGGCACCGAGCACTTCCGTCGCATGCAGTCCACCGTCGATCCACACCACGGCCTTGCCCTCGGCCGCCAGTTGCTTCGCTTCGGCCTCGCCGACCTCACCCTTCGCCAGCTTCGTCGCGATGTCCTTGTACTTCGCCAGGTTGCGGTGATTCTCGGGTGACGTCACGATCGCCATCAGCTGCGGCCGTCCTTCCGCCGTCTTGCCGATCTCCTGGACCACCATCCGGTCCGACTCCGCATCCAGCTTCTTCCAGTAGTCGACAAACTGTGTGTAGGTCGCGAGTCGATAGTCGTCGCCGATCGCGAAGCCGAAGTGGTCTTTGGGACTGGTGATGCGGCCTTGCGCATGCAGCGGCGCGGCGGACGCGGTCACCGCGAGGCCCAGGGATGCCAGGCGGCGCCAACGGGAATGGACAAGCATGAGGAACCTGTGGGTGGGGGACTACTGCACGCCGAAAGGTAGGGAGCGATGCGTCGGTCGTCGAGAAATTCGGTGGAGCGTGGGCGCACGCTGCGAACTGCCACGTGTTCCCCCGCGCGTGGCCGACGGCCGTCAGCCGTTCGCCATCACCGTCCCTCCCTCTTGCCGTCCGGCCGCCGAGCCATTTCTTACCCGCCCATGCCGCTCATGGAAATCGCCGCGTGCCACGTCCCTGGTTCCATTGGCAACTTCGGACCCGGGCTCGACATTCTCGGGGCCGCGATCAGTGGTGGGGGCGACAGTGTCACGGCGACATGGCTCGAGGGCGATGGGGTCCGGGTGCTCGATCCGGGCCACCCCGCCCTACCGACGGACCCCACGCTCCACGCGAGTGCCATCGCCGCATCCGCCGTCCTTCGCCTCGCCATCGCCGGGGGCCTGCGACTTCCGCGACGCGCGATCGGCCTCTCGGTTCGGAAGGGGTTGCCTCTGGCTGGAGGACAGGGCGGGTCCGCCGCCTCGGCCGTCGCTGGCGCGGTCGCCACCAACGCCTTGTTAGGCAGCCCGTGCGACCGGGACAGCCTTATCCGGGCGGCGCTGGAGGCCGAATCCCGAGTGGCGGGGGCGCACCTGGACAACATTGCGCCCTCCCTGCTCGGCGGCATCTGCCTCGTGCGGGCCGTTGATCCGGTCGACATCGTCCGGCTCCCGGTCCCCACCCGGTTGCGCCTCGTCATCGCACATCCGGCCCAGGAGCTTCGGACCGCGGACGCGCGCGCCGTGCTGCCGGCCCAGGTTGATCGGGCGCTCCTGGTGAGACAGATGGCCAATGTCGCCGCCCTGGTCGCCGCCCTCTACGCGGACGACCTCCCGCTCCTGGGGCGCGCGTTGGACGACCAGGTGGCCGAACCGGCGAGGAGTCCTCTCATTCCCGGTTTTGAAGGCGCGAAGGCGGCAGCCATGGCCGCCGGGGCCTTGGGAGCGAGCATTTCCGGGGCCGGGCCGACGATGTTCGCCGCGTGCGATAGCGATGTCGGGGCCCAGCGCGTTTCGCACGCCGTGCGTGCCGCGTACGAGTCGGCCGGGATTGACGTGAACGTCCGCGTTGCGCGCGTCGACCCGCATGGTGCCCGCGTCGACCAGAACCCGCCAGGCGCAGGCTAGAATCCGGAATCGGGATCTGACCCAAATCTTGACGCCACTAGCAGTTGGACCGTCTTGAGGGAGGCCAGAAGACCCCCAATCCGTGGTGACAAACGGCCGGTCTCGTTATAATAGTCTTACTTCTGGCGCGACCCCCGTTCACCTGCGAGCTGCGCGTTCGACACGCGTGGCACGCCCACTCCGCCTCCCACCAGAGGAACTACATGCGAAAGATCGTAGCCGGCCTCGCCGCGCTGGTTGCCTTGACGGCAACCCAGACGGCCGTAGCCCAGCGGCCCCTCAACCTTGAGGTTGGCGCGTTCGGGCAGTTCACCATTCAGGATTCGGACCTCAACATCGCCAACGGCCCCACCATTGGCGGCCGCCTGGCGTTGTACCTCCTCAAGAACCTCGCGGCCGAAGTGGATGGCCAGCTTGGGAAGGCCGACTGGGAAGATGGGTCGACCACGACCTCGCTGACCCTGCGCCCCTGGGCCGCGCGCCTTGTGTACGGCATCCCGCTCAATGAGAAGACCCGTTTTCTCATCGGTGCCGGCTACCAGCAGAACCAGTACTCGGGCCGCACCAAGACCATCACCCCGGGCTTCGTCCAGCCAAACGAGTACGAAGATGCCGTCACCGGACTCGTCGGCATCAAGTATTGCATGAACGACAAGTGGAACTTCCGCGTGGACGGCGTGGGTGACTACAACCCGTCGCCGAACTTCAACGGGGCCGCGCCTGTCGATGGCAATTCCGAAGGTGGTACGGCGGTCAACCTCGGCCTGCGCGCTGGCTTCGGCACGATGATCCGCGGCAACTGCCCGGGGTCGCCGACCGTGTGGTCGCTCGCCGTTGCCCCGGGTTCGAGCCGGCACCGGGTGGGTGAGGTCGAGCAGTTGCAGGTGACCGCCCGCGATGGCAAGGGTGCTTCCTTCCCGCTGTCCAAGCTGAAGAACTACACCTGCTCGTCCGACAACCCGAACGTTGCGACGGTCGACGCGAATGGCCGCGTCTCCGCCGTGTCCCCGGGCACTGCGACGATCACCTGCTCCGGGATGATGGGCGGCGTGATGCAGTCCGGCACGCACCAGATCACCGTTCGTCGCCCGGACTGGCGGCTCACGGTCAATGGCGGTGGCACGCACATGGTCGGCCAGGGCGGCTCCGCGAGCGCCTCGGCGGTCGACGAAGACAATCGCCCGGTCACTGGTGCCCTCGTGTGGACCTCGAGCAACCCGTCGGTCGCCACGGTCGATAGCAACGGCAATTACCGCTGCGTCAGCGCCGGCACTGCCACGCTGACCGCGACCATGACCCGCGCGGATGAGACGCGTTCCGGCACCGTGCAGGTGATCTGCAACGCGCCGCCGCCACCACCGCCGCCGCCGCCAGCCGCGCGCCTCGTCGCCAACCTGTCGGACGTGCACTTCGCGTTCAACCAGGCCACGCTGACCCGCGCCGGCCGCGACACCCTCGACTGGGTCATCGGGCAGCTCAACTCGCCCGCCGGTTCGAGCTGGGTTGTGTCGATCGAAGGCCACACGGACCCGTACGGTTCGGACGCCTACAACGATCGCCTCTCCACGCGTCGCGCCCAGACCGTGTACAACTACCTCACCCGTGCCCGTGGCGGCGTCCCCGCTTCGCGCGTGGGCGGCCAGCGCGGCTTCGGTGAAGCCTGTCTGGTGCTCGATGATGACCACACCTCGCCGTCGAAGTCGAAGGCCGAGCATGGACGGAATCGTCGCGTGGAGATCTGGAACCTCAACGGTACGGCCGCCCCCACCGGCTGCCGCCCGATGTCGGACTACCAGAACCGCTAACGATCGGCAAGTTCGCAAGAGGCCCCCGGCATCTGCCGGGGGCCTCTTGTCATGCGGCGGGCGCCAGGGCGCGGTCAGGCCGCCGAGCGTTTGCCATCGGCGCGCACCGCGGGATCGCCTGTGCGCGAGTAGACGGGTGCCGGGTAGCCTTCGAGGCGTGCCAGGGCGTCGGTAATCCCCAGGATGCTCTCGGTTCCACCGAGGACGACCACACCGCCCGGGTGGAGTTGACGCGCAATGCGGCCCAGCACGTCGGCCTTGTCCGGCACGTCGAAGTAGATCAGGACATTGCGAATGAACACAATGTCGAACAGCCCGAGGTTGGTGAAGGGACGCAGGAGGTTCTGCTCGGAAAATTGCGGTTGGTCTCGGAGGGCCGGAATGACCTGGTATCCCTGGGGAACCGGCTGGAAGTACTTGACCAACAGCTGGACCGGCAAGCCGCGTTGCACCTCGAACTGGTTGTAAATCCCCTGTCGCGCGCGCTCCAGCGATGCGGTGCAGTAGTCGGTCGCCACGAGCTCGAGCCGTACCCCATCCATCACGGCGCCAGCTTGTGCCACGAGCATCAGGAGGGAGTACACCTCCTGGCCGGTGGACGTCGCGGCCACCCAGAGGCGCAGGGGACGCCGCGCGGCGCGGGCACGCTGTGCCGCCTCGGGAAGCAGCCGGTCACGGAACGCGTCAAAGGGTCCGCCGTCCCGAAAGAACAGCGTTTCCCCCGTGGTCATCGCGTCGCAGACCGCCTTCAGCAGCTTCGGATCCGGCGCACCGCGGAGCCGTTGGACAAGGGCATCGATCCCGGACAGCCCAAACGTGGTGGCCACCGGTGGGAGACGACCCTCAATCAAGTATTCCTTGCCCGCTCCAAGGGAAAGACCGCTGTTTTTCTTCAGCAGGTCAGACAGGAAGGCGTAGACCTCGGGCGTGACACTCATACCGGCACGGCGCAGAGGTTCCCGACCTTGCCGGCGATCTGGCCAAGGGGGAGCACGTAGTCCGCCAGCCCGGCAGCCACGACCGCACCAGGCATTCCCCACACCACGGAACTCGCTTCATCCTGCGCAATCACACGGCCGCCACGCGAGTGAATGATCTCACACCCTCGGCGCCCATCCTCTCCCATCCCGGTCAGGACAACGGCCAACGCCGTGTTGCCGTACACCGCAGCGACCGAGCGCAGCATCACGTCGGCCGCCGGACGGCAGTGGTTCTCCGGAGGGTCTTCCGTGAGGCGCAGGAAGGGTGCCCCCTCATGAGTCGCAACAACCATATGCCGGTCCCCCGGCGCGATGTAGACGCGCCCCGACCGTACGGGCATCTGCTCGGTTGCCTCCACGCACTCCCGGCCGCAATCGCGCGTCAGGCGCTGCGCCAACAGTCCGGTGAACACCGGCGGCATGTGTTGCGTGATGAGCACGGGGAGCGTGAGCTCCCGCGGCAGCCCCTTCAGCACATCGGCCAGGGCATTCGGCCCCCCGGTGCTCGCCGCGATCGCAATGACCTGGAGACTCGCGCTCTCACGCGAACCAAGGATGGCCCGCGGCCGCGGGGCGACCGGGGCCGGCGGGGTGCGCGTCGCACCTGCGGTCGCGGACCGGCGGCCGACGGCGCGGATCTTGGACACGATCTCGCGCTCGATATCCTGCAGCCCGCTCATGCCGCGCGCCGTCGGCTTGGTGATGAAGTCGGTGGCGCCGAGCGCCAGCGCCTGCAGGGTGACACTCGCCCCGGCCAGGGTCAGCGAGCTTTGCATGATCACCTGCACGCCGGGCTGCTGTTGCAACAACATGGGGAGTGCCGTCAGCCCATCCATGTCGGGCATCTCGACATCGAGCAGGATGACATCGACTGGGGTGTGGGCCAGCGCTGCCAGGGCCTGTCGTCCGGTGGTTGCGGTAGTGACGATACGCATGTCGGGAGCCGCATCCACCATGCGGCCGACGGCACCTCGCACCACGGCGCTGTCATCGACGAGCATCACGCGGATTGGGGAAAGGGTCACGGCAGGACTCCGCACCCGGCCAGCTTGCCGCCAATGATCTCGGCATCAAACGGCTTCATGATGTATTCGCTGGCGCCCAGGCCGAGTGCGGCCTGGATCTTGTCAAACGTGTTGTGCGTGGTGCACATGATGACCGGCGGCTGCGCGAGGTCGGCGCGCGCGCGCAGGGCCCCGAGAAAGCCGAGGCCGTCGAGGTTCGGCATGTCGATGTCACAGAGGACGGCGTCGAAGGCAGATGCTTCGCACTGTTGGAGTCCGATGGCACCGTCGCCCGCCTCCTCGACGTGATAGCCCATCGGTTCCAAAATGCGGCGAATCGCCTTGCGGATCGCGCCGGAGTCGTCGACGACGAGGATGCGTTTCACGTCGGCCTCGGGGGTGGGTGCCGGACACGATGTCGTCGGCAGGTTCTCCCGTGGGAGTATCGGCGCGTTCGCGAACGCGCTGCAGTGTCAGTGCGTCGGCAGCGACACCGGGATCGCGGCCCGCGGCTCATTCGCGAGCGCGCGCGCGAGTCGCCGCAACACGAACCAGCTTACCAAAGACAACACGGCGGCGAGGGTCCCCACGGCGAGGAAGATCGCGCGGTATGCCGGCAGGCCATCCGCGCCTCGTGTGTAGGTCACGAGGAGCCCGCCCACGATCGGGCCGGTCAGGAACCCCAGCGATCCCGCGACCTGGAACGCGCCGAACAGCCCTTCCCCATGCCCGCGCGACGCGAGTTCGGAGATCAAGACGAGGTTGGGCGCAAACATCAGCGCACTGAAGACCCCCGACGCCAGCATGAGGTAGGGCAACCAGGCCGCGCTCACCAACCCGTACGCCCCGAACGTGAGGCCAAACAACACGTTGCCAATGAGCAACGGGGCAAACCAGCCCACCCGATCCGCCAGCCGCCCGGCCGGGTAACAAAGCAACGCGAACGGCACCATGAACAAGGCCACGAGGGCGCCCCGTTGCGGGGCGCTCATGCCCATCACGTTGGTCAGGTACAGGGTAAACGTCGACACGTAAATGCCGATGGAAAACCGATCGAGGAACCCATAGGCCAGCGGGATCCAGGTGGCGAGGGTGCTGCGCCGCCAAGCATACCGTGACCCGGAGGCCATGACCGCCTCTGGCATGGTCGTGAGACGCACCACCACGGCGGCAAGGACCAGCAATACCGCCCCGGTGAGGTACGTGGTCTTTACCCCCACCTCCACCAATCGCCCGCCCAGGGGCGACCCGATCGCCACCCCGATCATGATCGCGGTGGCCAGCGCACCTAACGACCGCCCGCGTCCCTCGCCGGTGGACCGGTTGCTCGCCACCATCAGGAGCGTGATCGCCGGTAGGTGCACGGCACCATCCAGCACCCGGAACGCGTACAGCGCCGCCAGGCCGGGAGCGAATGCCATCCCCACAAACGCCGCCGCATCCACCAGGAGCGCTCCCATGGCCCAGCGCTGGACCGCCCCCGGGTGGCGCCGAAGAGCGCGCATCACCAACGGAACGGTGATCATTCCCGCCAGCATGTTCACCGTCATGAAGGCGTGGGCATCACCTTCCGTCCCGCCATGCGCCACCACGACCAACTCATGCAGCCCGGGGACGAGCAGCGTCACCGGTACCAGGCACAGGAAGGTTGCGAGCGCCAACCGCGCGCGGGGAGAGGTGGGAGTCACCGGGTCGACAGGGTCGTTGGATCTGGAAGGACCGGCCCCGGCGTGTACCGGGACCGGCGGCGCCGCCGCGGTGGCAGCAGCGCCCGTCGCGAAGGCTGCTAGAAAGCTCGCATCTTCTGGAGAAACTGCGCAACGGCACTGGCCAGGCGTTCGGACTCCGTTGACAGCTGACCCGCCGCCACCTTGATCCCCTCGGCCGTGCGCCCGGACTCCGACGCGGCCTGCGTGACCGAGGTGATGTTGTAGCTCACATCGGACGTCCCGCGTGCCGCCTCACTCACGTTGCGGGAAATCTCGCTCGTTGCCGCGTTCTGCTCCTCGACGGCACCCGCGATCGTCGTCGAAATGTCATTGATCTTGTCGATCACAGTGGCAATCTCGCGGATCGCCTGCACCGCGACGCCCGTGTCGTGCTGTACCCCCGCGATCTTCGTTCCAATCTCTTCCGTCGCCTTGGCCGTCTGGCGCGCGAGTTCCTTCACCTCGTTCGCCACAACCGCAAACCCCTTTCCGGCCTCCCCGGCGCGCGCGGCCTCGATCGTGGCGTTGAGCGCCAGCAGGTTCGTCTGCTGGGCGATCGACGTGATCACTTTCACCACCTGGCCGATCTCCTGGCTCGACTGACCCAACTTCGCCATTGTGTCGGTCGTGGACGCGGCTTGCCGCACCGCCACCTGGGAGATCTGCGACGCCTCCTGGACTCGCGAGGCGATCTCGCGAATGCTTGCCGTGAGCTCCTCGGCCGAGGCCGCCACCGTCTGCACGTTGCGCGTCGCCTGCTCGGACGCCGCCGCGACGACCTGCGATTGCCGGGTGGTCTCTTCCGCGGCGGCCGCCATGCTCTGCGACGACGCCTCGAGTTCCGTTGAGGACGAGGAGACGATGTTCACCACGGCTTGCACGTCGCGCTCGAAGTCGTCCGCCAGGGCCACGCGATCCGTCACCACAGACCAGGTGACCATCGCGCCGATGTACTGCTTGCTGCCATCCAGGATGGGGACGACGTTGAGGTCCAGCGTCTCCGGCCCCAGCTTGATCTTGGCCTGGCGCGGCAGGTTCTTGTCCGACGACAGGATCTGGCGCTGGTGTTCCGGCCGCTTGTGGAAGATGTCGATCTTCTGGCCCAGGATCTGGTCAGCAGGCACCGGCAGGTACTGCTGCAACTTGCGCAGGGTCTGGATGGACGCGGGGTTGACGTAGACCAGGGTGAGGTCACGATCCGCCATCATGACGTTGATGTTGACGTTGTCCATCATGTTCTGCAGGCGCATGGCGTCCGCCCGGGCACGCTCACGTTCCGTCACGTCCTCCCAGTTGACGATGTACGCCTCGAGGGCCCCATCCTTGACGACCCCATTCACGTTGAGGTCGAGCTTGCGGGGCCCCACCGTGATGACCCGGTTGTACGGCAGGTTGCGAGGGTCAGACAGCACACTACGGACGCGCTGCCGCAGCTCGCCGGGATGGAAGCGGTCGATCGACCCACCGACCAGCTCATCCACGCCGATCCCGTACAGCTGCCGCACCACCTCTTCCATCGAGCGCAGGGTCGTCTCCGCCCGCTTGTTCATGTAGACCAGATTGAACTGGGCGTCGGCCACAAAGATGTTCGTGCCGAGGCCATCCAGGGCGTTGTAGAGCAGCCGACCATCGCGCAGGATCGGCGACTCCACGGGGGTCGGGAACGAGGCGAGGACGGGGGCGGCGGATGCACGCGAGCGGCGAGTGGCGGTGCTGGACATGGGAGGGTTGGCGCGAGGAGTGACTGGGGAGACAGCCTGTGCGCCCGCGATCGCGTGGCGCGCAACAAGGGTGTAGGCTCGGGTCCACGCGCCCTCGAGGGCACGGGTCCACAGCGGACCAGCAACAGCGCGGAGCGCGGCGATGAGGCACTCACCCACTGCGTCGTAGTGCGCGGGTTCTGCGCCATAGGCGACGTGGCGCGCGCCCAGGGCGCGGGCGACCCCGGCCAGGCGTTTCGGGCGGTCCGCATTCGCTACCACCACGGCGATCGACTGCAGCAGCTTCTTCTGCTGCTCGCCCAGGTCGACATGCGCAAACAGTGGCTTCACCGCCGGGTATCGCTCGAACAGGAGGCGATAGAACGTCGCGGTCAACTCCTCCCCGCGCGGCGCAAGCGCAGCGAGGGAGCCACGGAGGAGGGCCACGTCGTCGCGGCCTCGGGTCATGGTAGTCATGATCAGGTTGTAGCGAGAGTATCGAGGCGCAGCAGGGCCCCAACGTCGAGTACCGCAAGCAGATTCGTGTCGCGACGCACGATGCCGGAGCTGACCGCGCGCCACCCGGCGTCCAGGGTGAGCGGGACGGGTTCGAGTTGCTCCGCGTCGATGGCGAGGACGTCACCCACGTCGTCAACGAGCAGGGAGAACAACTCACCGTCGTGGCGCACGACAACGTTCATCGCATCCGCCAGCCGGGGCTCGCCCGGCATGTCCAGCCGGGTGCGCAAGTCGAGCGCCGTCACAATCTGGCCGCGCAGGTTGAGGAATCCCGCGACTTCTGCCGGGGCGAGAGGGACCACCGCCATGCGTTGGGCGAGCAGGACCTCCTGCACCGTGGCGACCGGGACGCCGAGCCACTGTCCGTCCACGCGGAAAGTGACAAACTCTCTGATGCCCGTCTGGGTCATGCCGGCTCCTCCTGATTCGCGTGGCCCGCCGCGGCGAGGAAATGCCCCGTGTCGATGACCTCGGTCGCCCTCCCGCCGATCACTCCGACGCCGCGCACGCCTGGACGTCGCGCGACGGCCTCCAGCTTGAGGTGTTCCTCGACGATGTCGCGGATCTCATCGACGGCGAGTCCCATCGCCTGGCCGTCCCTCCCGAGCACCACGACGGGGCGTGGGTCGCGCGCCCGGACGTCCATCGCAGGATTCGCCGGAATGACCGGCAGGAGGGCGCCGCGATACTGGACCAGCAGGCGCCCATCCGCCTCCTCGAGTTGCGCGCTCGTGAACTCCTCGAGGCGCGCGACCTGGCGCAGGGGAACCGCCTGCAACGCTGCAAAGCCGGCGTCAAAGAGCAGCACACTCTCGCGCTCGCCCGCGCCTGCGGCGGCCGCGTGCGTCTCGCCTTCACGCGTTCGCTCCGATTGCCCTGAGGGCATGGCCGTCGCTGCGATGCCGGCGGGATCAAGGATCATGATGACCCGTCCGTCGCCGAGGATTGTGCACCCGGAATACACGGTCACGTGCTTCACCAGGCGGCCCATCGGCTTGACAACGATTTCCTGCGTGTCGTAGACGTCGTCAACTACGAGGCCGAAGCGCAGGGCCCCGACCTGGCACACCACGATGTTGGCCTCCGTGGTGCGCGCCGCATGATTGAGCGCGAGGAGGGCGGAGAGGTCCACCAGTGGCAACAGGGTATCGCGCAGCCGATAGAAGCGCGTCCCGTGCATCTCCTGCACGCGCCCCTGCTGCTCCTCCGTCACGCGCACCAGCTCCACCACCCCGATCTGCGGGATGGCAAACACCTGGGAGCCGGCGGTGACCACGAGGGCCGAGACGATGGCGAGGGTCAGCGGAATCTTGATGCGCACCGTGGCGCCCTCACCCACCCGCGACGCCAGCTCGACGGCGCCCCCGATGCGCTCGATGTTGCTGCGCACGACATCCATCCCCACGCCGCGCCCACTGACGTTCGTCACCTGCGCGGCAGTGGAGAACCCTGGTTCAAAGATGAAACGCAGCACCTGCTGCTCGGAGAGCGCCGCCGCGGCATCCGCCTTCACCAGGCCTCGCTCGACGGCCTTCTGGCGGACCCGATCGACATTGATCCCGGCCCCATCGTCGCGAATCTCGAGGATGACGTGGCCACCCTCGTGAAAGGCGTTCAAGTGGATGGTGCCGGCTCGTCCCTTGCCGTTGGCTACACGAACGTCGGGCGCCTCGATGCCGTGATCCGCGGAGTTCCGCACCATGTGGGTCAACGGATCCTGGATGGCCTGGAGGATCTGCCGATCGAGCTCCGTTTCGGCGCCGCTCATCACGAGTTCGATCTGCTTGCCGGAAGCGGCCGCGAGGTCGCGGACCAGGCGCGGCAGTTTGCCCCAGGCGGCCCCTACCGGCTGCATGCGGGTCTTCATCACCGCTTCCTGCAGGTCCGTGGTGACACGATTGAGGTGCTGAACCGGGGCCTCGAAGACCGAGCCTTCCTGGCCCGCCGTCAGCTGGATGAGTTGGTTGCGGCCGAGCACGAGCTCGCCGACCAGGTTCATGAGCTTGTCGAGGAGCACGACATTCACGCGCAGGGACGAATCGGCGACTGCCGGCTTTGACTCCGACGCGGGTTCCCCGGCTGGTCGCGCCTCTGGGAGGGCGGCCGTCGCAGGCGCTGGCGCGGCCGACTCCTCGGCTGCGGCCACCGCACGTGCATGAACGGCGATCACCTCGCCCGTCTCGAACAGCTCGATGGTCCCGGCCGCGGAGGTGGCCTCGGCTGGGGCGGGTGCGTTCCCGGGGACTCGCGCGTTCAGTCGCACGATCACCTCGTCATCGTTTCCCGCCGGCTCATGTTCCGTGGCCTCGATGACTTGCAAGACGGCCTTGATGGCGTCCACACCGGCGAGCACATCATCGATAACCGGCCGCGACACGGCCAGCTTACGCTCCCGGACCAGCACGAGCACGCTCTCGGTGGCATGCGCCACCCGTTCGAGGCGGACCAGGTCGAGGAAGCCGCAAGTTCCCTTAATCGTGTGGATTGCGCGGAAGATCCGATTGATCAGCTCGGCCGACTCCGGCTGTCGCTCGAGGTCGACGATGTCGCGGTCGAGCTGGTTCAGCCCTTCGTTGCTCTCGGTGAGAAAATCCCGGAGGAGGTCATCCATTGGGGCGGGGAGAGTGAGACACTCCCAGTGTCGGCTCATTGGTAGCTGAGTAAAGGCTTGTGTTCGTTAGGTATTCCCAAGATCGGTGGACATCCAACGCCGGTGTCCGTGCATTCCCTACAACCGTCAGGGGCTCCCCGACGCGTCCCCCGGTGACTTAGCTTGGAGCATGTTCATTCTTCGCCGCACGTTCCCGCTCGTCGCGGTGCTCGCCGCGACCGCACTCAGCGCCCAGGCGCGCCCAACGGCGCTCCCCATGGACCCAGCGGTCCGCGTGGGCACGCTGCCCAACGGGCTCCGGTACTACATCCGGAAGAACAGTCGCCCCGAAAAGCGCCTCGAACTCCGCCTCGTCGTCAACGCCGGCTCGGTGCTCGAAGACGACGACCAGCGCGGCATGGCGCACTTTGTCGAGCACATGCTCTTCAACGGCACCCGACGCTTCAAGAAGAACGACATCGTCTCCTACCTCGAGTCGATCGGCGTGCGATTCGGCGCAGACCTCAATGCCCAGACCGGCTTTGATGAGACGATGTACATCCTGCCGGTGCCCACGGACAAACCCGGACTGGTCGAGCGGGCCTTTGACATCCTCGAAGACTGGGCCTCTGCCGCCACCTTCGACTCCCTCGAGGTCGTCGCAGAACGTGGCGTCGTCCTCGAAGAGTGGCGCGGGGGACTCGGCGCGGACTCGCGGATCAGGGACCAGCAATTCCCTGTGATCTTCCAGGGCTCCAGGTACGCCGATCGACTCCCCATCGGGCTGCCGGAGATCCTGCGCGGCGCAAACCCCGCCCCCCTCAAGCGGTTCTATCGCGACTGGTATCGGCCCAACCTCATGGCCGTCGTCGCCGTTGGGGACGCGGACCCCGCGCGCATCGAACGCTTGATCCGCGCCCGCTTCGGCCGATTGCGGAATCCCGCGCGTCCGCGTCCACGTCCCGCGACACCGGTCCCGGCGAACGCGGCCCCACTCGTCTCCATTGCCACGGATGCCGAGGAGCAAGTGGCGAGTGTCGGCGTGTTGTTCAAGCACGCCCCGTCACGCCTGCGCACGCGCGCCGACTATCGGCGCTCGCTCGTCGAGGGGCTCTACAACGCGATGTTCAACGCCAGGCTCGGCGAGCTCTCCCGTCGCGGACAGGCGCCGTTCTCGGTGGCGTCCTCGGGATACGGCAGCTTTGTTCGCGGCACCGATGCCTATCAATTGAATGCGGTGGCCAAGGACGGCCGCACGCGTGAGGGGTTGCTGGCCGTGCTGGCCGAGGCGCGTCGCGTCCGCGAACATGGCTTTCTCGAGAGTGAGTTGGCGCGCGTGCGCGCGGCAACGCTCCGCAGCTACGAGAGTGCGTTCGACGACCGCGCCACGACGGAAAGCGCGGAGTTCACGGGCGAGTACGTCGATCACTTCCTGACGGGCGAACCATCGCCGGGCATCGACTGGGAGTTCCGCACGGTCAAGGAGCTGCTGCCGGGGATCCGCCTCGACGAGGTGAACCAGGTGGGGCGTCGGTTGATCACCGACTCCAACCGCGTGGTTGTCTTGTCTGCGCCGGCGCGAGACAGCGCCGCGCTGCCCACCAAAGACGCCCTGCTGAGCACCTTTGCCGAGGCAGAACGCACCCCCGTGATCGCCTGGACCGAGGAAGTCGGCGAGGGCGCCCTGGTCCCCTCCCGCCCAACCCCCGGACGCATCACCAACGAGCGGACGATCGCGGCGATCGGCGTGACCGAGTGGACGTTGTCCAACGGGATCCGCGTCCTCCTCAAGCCGACCGACTTCAAGGCGGACGAGGTGATCTTGCGCGGATGGAGTCCCGGTGGCACGTCGCTGATCCCGGATCGCGACCTGCCCAGCGCCGCCCTTGCCACGACCATCGTCGAGCGCGGCGGCGTGAGCACCTTCGATGCGATTGCGCTTTCCAAGAAGCTTGCCGGCGTGCAGGCCCAAGCCAGTACTTCTATTGATGGGGAGTCAGAAGGAGTTTCTGGCGCTGCATCGCCCAAGGACCTCGCGACGTTGTTTGAACTCACCCATGCGCGCCTGACCGCGCCGCGCCGCGACTCCGCCGCCTTCGCCGCGTTTCGCGCGCAGGTGGAGCCCTTCCTCGCCAACCGCGGCACCTCTCCCGAGGCGGCCTTCTCGGACACCATCCAGCTGACACTCGCGCAGCACCACCCGCGGGTACAGCCCACCAACGTGGCATTCCTTCGCCAGGTGGACTTCAACCGAGCGATCGAGATCTACCGCGATCGGTTTGCGGACTTCTCGGACTACACCTTCGTGGTGGTCGGGGCGTTCAGCCTCGCCCAGGTGCGGCCCCTGGTGGAGCAGTGGCTGGCCACCTTGCCGGCAACCAATCGCAAGGAGACGTGGAAGGACGTCGGCGTCCTGGCCCCGAAAGGCGAGCTTACCAAGGTGGTCCGCAAGGGAGTGGAGCCCAAGGCGCAAACGTTGGTCGTTTACCAGGGGCCGGCGATGTTCTCCCCGGCCGAGCGACACGCGCTCCGTTCGTTGACCGAGTATCTCGAAATGCGGCTGCTCGAGCAGCTGCGTGAGGCGCTCGGCGGAACGTACTCGGTCTCGGTCTCCGGCGGCCTGCAACGGGTGCCGCGCGAGGAGTTTTCCATCTCGATCCAGTTCGGGTCGGCGCCAGCCCGGGCGGACTCACTGTACGCGGCCATCCAGTTGGTGATCGCTCAAACCCTCGATGGAACGATCACCGACGCAGACATCGCCAAGATCCGTGAGCAGCAGCAGCGCGCGCAGGAAGTGAGCCTTCGCGAGAACAGCTACTGGCTCGCGAACCTGGCCGCCCGTGTCGAGAACGGCGAGGAGCTGGAAAACATCCTCCGGTACAGCGACTTCATCCGGGCGCTCACTCCTGCCCAGGTCCAGCAGGCGGCGCGGCGATACCTGTCCAGCGGAAACGTGGCGCGATTCGTCCTTCTGCCTGA
Source organism: Gemmatimonadota bacterium (assembly GCA_016712265.1). Taxonomy (NCBI): domain Bacteria; kingdom Pseudomonadati; phylum Gemmatimonadota; species Gemmatimonadota bacterium. The sequence continues at coordinate 1,073,287 of JADJRJ010000030.1, forward strand.
GCCGGTGGCCAAGTAGGAGTCGAACGACGCCAGGCCCCGGCGTTCGCCGGGGGCCTCCAAGGTGGCACGGCTCTGCGTGGGATCCATCAACCGACCGGGCGCCTACGGGCTGCGGCTGGCCTTGCCCTGTCAGGGTTTCCCCTTCACACGCTCCGTCTCCGCCTGACCGCGCGCGAAGGGAGAGTCGCCGACATTCGGCCACATCCGGCAGGATTCCCTGAGGGGATCCAGCCCGTTGTGTTGACTCACACCCCCAAACAGGCATGGCACGACATGGCTGACGCGCAAGCCACGGGACGTATGGAGACGTTCTCGTATGACGATGACATCGTCAGGAAATTCCTTTGGGTCACGATCCTGTGGGGCGCGGTCGGGATGTTGGTTGGTGTCATCATCGCCATCCAATTGGCCTGGCCTGCCCTGAACTTCGCCCCTTGGCACTCCTTTGGACGGCTGCGTCCCCTGCACACCAATGCGGTGATCTTCGCGTTCGCCGGAAACGCGATCTTCACCGGCATCTATTACTCCACGCAGCGGCTGCTCAAGGCTCGCATGTTCTCCGACGGGTTGAGCCGCGCGCACTTCTGGGGGTGGCAGCTTATCATCGTAGCGGCGGCCGTTACCCTGCCCCTCGGCTTCACGCAGGCCAAGGAGTACGCCGAACTGGAGTGGCCGATCGACATCATGATCGCCGTGGTCTGGGTGATCTTCGCCATCAACTTCATCGGCACCCTGGTCAGGCGACGCGAACGCCACATCTACGTGGCGATCTGGTTCTACATCGCCTCGATCGTGACCGTCGCGATCCTGCACATCTTCAACAACCTCGCGGTGCCGGCCGGGCTGTTCAAGAGCTACAGCCTGTACGCCGGCGTGCAGGACGCCTTCATGCAGTGGTGGTATGGGCACAACGCCGTGGCGTTCTTCCTCACCACGCCATTCCTCGGCTTGATGTACTACTTCATGCCGAAGGCCGCAGAGGGGCCGGTGTTCAGCTACAGGCTCTCGATCATTCACTTCTGGACGATCGTTTTCATGTACATCTGGGCCGGTCCGCATCACCTCCACTACACGGCATTGCCGGAGTGGGCGTCGACCCTGGGCATGTTGTTCTCGGTGATGTTGTGGGCGCCGAGCTGGGGCGGCATGATCAACGGGCTCCTCACGCTGCGCGGCGGGTGGCACAAGGTGGTGGACGACCCGATCCTCAAGTTCCTGGTCATTGCCATCACCGGGTACGGCATGTCCACGTTCGAGGGGCCGATGCTCTCGGTAAAGAGCGTCAACTCCCTCTCGCACTACACGGACTGGACGATCGCGCACGTGCACTCCGGGGCCTTGACCTGGAACGGCTTCCTGACGTTCGCCATGATCTATTGGCTCGCGCCTCGCCTCTTCCAAACCGAGTTGTACAGCAAGAAGCTGGCAGAGTGGCACTTCTGGATCGCGACCGTTGGCATCCTGCTGTACATCGTGTCTATCTACAGTGCCGGCGTCACGCAGGGGCTCATGTGGCGCGCCTTTGACGAGACGGGTCGTCTGCAGTACCCCGACTTTGTGGAGACCGTCGCCCGCCTGATCCCGATGTACTGGACGCGGGTTGTTGGCGGCACACTGTATTTGGTTGGCATGTGCGTCTTTGCCTGGAACATCTGGATGACGTGGAAGCGCCGTGCGGCGACGTATGCCGTGACGACGGTCCAGGCGCCTGCCCTCTCGAAGGAATTCGTTCCTGAGCCACTCCGACCTGGGGTTGATGTCCCTGCGACGGCGTGGGGGCGGTTTGTCGCCATGACCTTCCACCGGGCGTGGGAGCGCACCCCGGTGGTGTTCACCGTGCTCGTCGCCGTGGCGGTGATTGTCGCGTCACTCTTCGAGATCATCCCGACCTTCCTGATCAAGTCGAACGTCCCGACGATCGCCTCGGTCAAGCCCTATACGCCGCTCGAGCTCGCCGGACGCGACATCTATATCCGTGAAGGGTGCTTCAACTGCCATTCGCAGATGATCCGTCCCTTGCGGTTTGAGACCGAGCGCTACGGCGAGTACTCCAAGCCGGGCGAGTCCGTCTACGACCATCCGTTCCTGTGGGGATCACGTCGCATTGGTCCGGATCTCGCTCGCGAGGGTGGGCTCAAGAGCAACCTGTGGCACCTGCGGCACTTCGAGAACCCGCGGGAGATCAACCCGCGGTCGATCATGCCGGCGTATCCGCACTTCGCGACGAGCGACATCGACTTCCCGGGCATCCAGAAGAAGATCGATGCCATGTTGATGTTGGGCGTCCCCTACGGCGATGCGGTCAACACGGCGCCGGAACTGGCCCGTCAGCAAGCGCGTGAGATCGCGGCGGATCTGGCGGCGACCGGCGGCCCGAGCGGGATGGAGACCAAGGAAGTCACGGCGATCATCGCGTACATGCAGCGTCTCGGAAAGGACATCAAGGCGGCCCCGGGTGTCGCCACAGCGGCGAAGGCCGGGGGGCAACCATGAGCCTCACCGAACTGATGAGCGCGGCCAACCTCGACCGGTACGCCCAGGTCGCGCTCATCGCGTTCATGGCCGCCTTCGGGGCGATTGTCTGGCGGACGTTCTCCCGCCGCAATCGGGCGCGGTACGAAGACGCCGATCGCATGCTGCCGCTGAAGGACGACTAGCGCCCCGCTTCGCCGACCCCTGACCTCTTTCCTTCATCTTCCGATGGCCGACAATAATCGTCTCATCGAACACCAGTACGACGGCATTCAGGAGTACGACAACCCCCTCCCGCGTTGGTGGGTGATCCTCTTCTGGGCCACGATCGTCTTTTCGGTCCTGTACACCTTCAACATTGGCGTCGGCAGCGGCCCTGAGCGCATCGCCCAATACGAGGCCGAGGTCGCCGCTGCGAAGGCAGCGGCCCCCCCGCCCGTGGAATTCAGCTCGCCAGACGAACTCGCCGCGATGGCGACAAACGCACAGGTGATCGAGGCCGGCAAGGCGGTCTATACGGTGAACTGCGTATCGTGCCACAAGGCGGATGGCGGCGGGATGATCGGGCCCAACCTCACGGACAACGCCTGGATTCACGGCGGCACCCTGATGGAGATGCACAAGACGATCACCGAAGGGGTCATCGCCAAGGGGATGCCCCCTTGGGGCACGCTGCTCAAGCCCGATCAGATCGACGCGGTGACGGTGTACGTGAACTCGATGCGGAACACCAACGTCCCCGGCGGGAAGGCCGCCGAAGGCACTGTCGTCCCGTGAGGCACGACGAACCAGCGGGTCGGTTGACGTTCCCCGGCGAAAGCCGGGGCCCAGTGTCGTTCGTCTCACACTCTTTCGGGTTGTAGCGTGTCCGTCGCACCCAAGGCGAAGGGCCGCGTCCTTCCCACGATGAACGAGGACGGATCCCGGCGGTGGATCCGTCCCAAGCCGAGCGACGGCAACTGGTTCACCCGCCGCCGTGCCGTCGCATATGTGCTGATGATCGTGTACCTCGCGATCCCGCACCTGCGGATGAACGGGAAGCCGATCATCCTGCTCGACGCGCCGCACCGTGAGTTCACGTTCTTCGGCTACACGTTTCTGCCGACGGACACCCTGCTCTTCATGCTGTTGCTCGGGATCCTGATCCTCCTGGTGTTCACCTTCACGGCGTTGTTTGGGCGCGTGTGGTGTGGCTGGGGATGCCCGCAGACGGTCTGGATGGAGTACCTCTTTCGCCCGCTGGAGCGCCTGATCGAAGGGGGCCGCGTCGGGTCGATGAACATCGACAAATCGGGTGGCCACCTGCATCCGAGGCGCCTCCTCAAGTACGCGGTGTACTTCGTGCTGGCTCTGGTCCTCGCGCACACATTCCTCGCGTACTTCGTCGGGGTGGACGCGCTCAAGGTCTGGGTGACCCGCTCGCCGATCGAGCACCCGTCGTCGTTCGCCATCATGGGCGTCACGAGCGTCCTGGTCTTCCTCGACTTCGCGTACTTCCGCGAGCAGACCTGCACCATCGCCTGCCCGTACGGACGCTGGCAGTCGGTCCTGCTCGACAAGTCATCCCTCATCGTCGCCTACGACTACAACCGCGGTGAGCCGCGGATGAAGGGGAAGGACCGCACCGGCGCGGGGGCCTGCATCGATTGCGGCGCCTGCGTGCAGACCTGCCCCACGGGGATCGACATCCGGGACGGCCTGCAGATGGAGTGCATCCACTGCACGCAGTGCATCGATGCCTGCGACCAGATCATGGACTCGGTGCACCAGCCACGTGGCCTCATCCGGTACACCTCGCGCGAGATCCTCAGCGGCGACGCCAAGCATGTCATCCGCCCGCGGACCGTCGCGTACCCGGTAGCGCTCGCGGCACTCATCGGCATCTTCAGCTGGCAGCTCAGCACCAAGGACACCGCCGACATCACCCTGCTCCGCTCTCTCGATGCCCCGTTCATCGAGGAAGCCGACGGCCGCATTCGCAACCAGGTGCGCCTGCGGATCGCCAACCGCTCGGGCACGGAGCGGCGGTACGACATTCGCGTGGCCGGCGTCGACGGCGGCCAGGTCATCATCCCGGTCAATCCACTGTCCGTCAGGAACAACCACACCGAGACGACGAGCCTCTTCGTTCTCCTCCCCCGGGAGGCCTTCACCAACGGGCAACACGAACTCAAGCTCACCATTTCCGACGGGGCAGAGTACACGCAGGAGTTCTCCTACCAGCTCCTTGGCCCAAACTCGGGTTCCCCTCAACCCACGCCCAAGTGACCACGACCACTGTCCGTCCCACGGGCGCCCACCCAGGCGACCAGGGCCAGGCGTCCTTTGCCCGCCGGTATGGCTGGCCCATCGGCGTTGCCATGGCCCTGCTGCTGTCGGCCGGAGCGAACATCCTCGTGATGTTCATCGCCAAGGCGGATCCCGCCTTTGCCGTCGAGCCAGACTACTACCAGAAGGCCGTGACGTGGGACGCCACGATGGCGCAGGCCCGGACGAATGCCTCGTTAGGCTGGGCCGCCAGCGGCGCGTTGACCCTCGCCGCACCCGGCACCCCGGGCCGCGTGTCGGTATCGCTGGTCGGCGCCGGAGGGACGCCCCTCACGGACGCCATCGTATCGGTGGAAGCCATGCACAATGCACGCGCGTCCCAGCGCTATGAAGCCGTGCTCACGGCCGTGGGGGCTGGTCGATACGCCGCCGCCCTCGACGCGCACCGTCCCGGCGAGTGGGAAGTCCGCGTGCGTGCCACTCGGGGCGATGAGCGCTTCACCCAGTCGCTTCGGATACAGGCGCGCTAGGCCAGTTACCGGCCCCACGCCACGCACTCTAACGAGCCCGTCTGGGTCCGTCGTCTGAGCCGTGGGCGACGTCTGCCGTGTGACTTCGCTGCCACCTAACCATCTCCCGTCCACCGTCTGCCGTCTGACTGATTCCCCTCCCCCATGCCCCCCCTCATCCCCATCTTCATCGCGAGCCTGCTCGGCTCCGCGCACTGTGCGGCGATGTGCGGGGGATTTGTGTGCCTGTATGCCGGTGAAGAGCGGGGGCCGTTGTCACACGTGGCCTACAACGGCGGACGTCTCGTCTCGTACCTGATCGTCGGGACCCTTGCCGGCCTCCTCGGCGCCGGGGTCGAGAACGCGGCGCTCCTCGTCGGCATCTCCCGCGGCGCCGCGATCCTCTCCGGTGCATTGCTCCTCGCCTGGGGCACCACGCTCCTGCTCAAGGCACTCGGCATACGAGTGCCGTTAGGCACCACGCGGTTCGGCCAGCGGCTGCTCGCTCCCCTGCTCGCCCGCACCCGTGACGCCTCGCCCACGGTGCGAGCTGGAACGATTGGCGTCCTGTCCGCCCTGCTCCCGTGTGGATGGCTGTACGCCTTCGCCGTCACTGCCGCTGGCACCGGGTCGGTCCCCGGAGCGCTCGTGGTGATGGCCACGTTCTGGGCTGGCACCCTCCCCGCCATGGCCACCGTCGGACTCGGCCTGCAGCGCCTGGCCGGACCTCTGCGCCCGCGCCTCCCGATGGTAACCGCCGTAGTCGTGATGCTCATCGGTGCCCTCTCGATCAGCGGCCGGCTCGCAACGTCCCTGCACACCGGCCACACGGCGGCCGCCCCAGCGCACGCCCACCGATGACCCGCACGACCACGCCCGTGCCCCCCGTGCTGCTCGTACCGCTCGTGCTTCATCTGTTGCCCTACCGTACCCGGAAGCCGTGACGACCACCGTCCCTCCCCCTGCGGCCGCCGTCGCCTGCTCCCACTGCGCCCTCCCCGTCGCCGCCGGCGACGTCCGGGACGGCGCCGAGCAACAGTTCTGTTGCGCCGGCTGTGCGACCGCGTGGGAGATTTTGCACGAGCACGGGCTGGACCAGTACTATCGCCTGCCCGAGCGGCGGTTGGCTGCCGTCGGCGCGAGTGCGCGCAGCTACGAGGAGTTTGACCACCCGAGCTTCCGTGACCTGCACGTGCGCGGACTCACCGGGGGACTCTCCCGCGTGGTGCTGCTGCTCGAGGGGATTCATTGCGCGTCCTGCGTCTGGCTGGTGGAGCGGGTCCCGCTCCTGGTCCCTGGTGTTACGCGCGCCGAACTCGATGTGCGCCGTTCCCTGGTGACGATCGAGTGGGATGCCGTGGCGACCCCACTGTCGGCGGTCGCGCGTACGCTGGCCGCCCTTGGCTACCCGCCCCATCCCTTTGTCGGCGGGGCGCGTGAGTCCCTGCGCCGCCGGGAGGATCGCGCCGCCCTCGTTCGGATTGGGATCTCCGGCGCCATCGCGATCAACGTGATGCTCGCGGCGCTCGCCTCGTATACGAGCTTCTTCGGGCAGGGGCTGGACGCCTCCTTCGAGCGCTTCTTCCGCTGGCTCTCGCTCGCGCTGGTCATCCCGGCGATGCTCGGCCCCGGCCGGGTGTTCTTCCGGAGTGCGTGGGCCTCGCTCCGAGCGCGCGCCCTGCACCTCGACCTCCCGATCGCCATCGCGTTAGGCGTCGGCTTCGTGCGCGGTGCGTTCAATACGTTTCGAGGGAGTGGTCCGGTGTACTTGGACGGCATCGCCGTCCTGATTTTCCTCTTGCTCGTGGGGCGTTACCTCCAGCAACGCTGGCAACGCGCCGCGACGGATGCGTCCGAGTTGCTGCACTCCCTCACTCCGAACGGCTCCCGGGTCGTCGAGGGAGACGCGATCCGCGAGGTCCCCGCCAGCGCAATTACCCCAGGGATGTTGCTCGACGTGCGAGCCGGCGACACGCTGGCGGCCGACGGTACGATCGAGTCCGGGCGCACCACGCTCGACATGGCATGGCTCACCGGCGAGTCGCGTCCCGTCGCGGCTGCGGTGGGTGATGAAGTCCTCGCGGGGACCATCAACGTCGCCGCGCCCGTACGCGTGCGCGTCACGCGCGCAGGGGAGGAAACACGGGTCGCGCGGGTACTCCAACAAGTCGAGGAAAGCGCCCAGCGCCGCGCCCCGGTGGTGTTGCTGGCCAATCGGCTGGCAGGGGTGTTCGTGGCCGCGGTCCTCACCCTCTCGGTGGTCACCTGGGCGCTCTGGCGCACGAGTGACCCCAACGCCGCGATCGACAACGCGATCGCCCTGCTGATCGTCACCTGCCCGTGCGCGCTGGCGATGGCGACCCCGCTGAGCGTCACCGTCGCCCTGGGGCGCGCCGCCCGGCGGGGGATCTTCGTGAAGGGCGGCGATGCCCTGCAGGTGCTCGCGGGCCACGGCACAATGCTCTTGGACAAGACCGGCACACTGACCGAGGGTCGCAGTGCCTTAGTATCATGGGACGGGCCTGATGATGTCCGGCCGATGATCCTCGCGCTGGAGCAGGGGTCATTGCATCCCATAGCCGCCGGGTTCCGCGCGGCGTGGCACGGTGTGGCCCCTGCAGTTCTGTCCTCGGTGGAGCACACGTCCGGAGGTGGGATCGCCGGCGTCGTCGAGGGACATGACGTGGCCATTGGCTCACCGGCGTTTGTCGATGCCGCGATCTCTGAGGCGCTACGATCCCCCACTTATGCGTCCCGGCGAAAGCCGGGACCCAGTGTCGTTCCCTCCGACGCGTCCCAGCGAGCGCTGGGAGCTGGTGTCGTTGCCGTCGCTCCCTCCCTCACCCCAGTACACATTGCCATTGACGGCCAGCTGGTTGGCACGGCCGGCTTTGGCGACCCGGTGCGAGTCGACTCCCGGGCGGCGGTGGCCGCCCTCGTAGCCCGTGGGTGGTCCGTCGGCATGCTCTCCGGCGACGCGCCCTCCGTGTGTGAGTCGGTGGGGTCACAGGTCGGGATCCCGTCGGACCGCGTGCGCGGCGGCGCAACACCTGAACTCAAGGCGGCGGCTGTGACCACAGCCAGGACGCGCGGCGAGGTCGTGATGGTGGGTGACGGGGTGAACGACGCTGCCGCGATGGCCACTGCGTCGGTCGGCATTGCGGTACACGGCGGCGCCGAGGCCGCGCTCGCGTCGTCGGACGCCTACCTGACGCGTCCCGGGCTGCAGCCGCTCGTCGAGGTCGTCGACGGCGCTCGTCGCACGATGCGGGTCGTCAAGCGCAACATCGCCTTCTCGCTGGCGTACAACGTCGCGGGCATCGGGCTCGCGATGACAGGGCAGCTCGATCCCGTGGTAGCCGCGCTGATGATGCCCCTGAGTTCACTGACCGTGGTGGCCGGGGCCTGGTACGGCCGAACGTTTGACCGGGAGGCGCCGCGTCCATGACGATCATCTACATCGTGCTGCCGTTGGCGCTGCTCGTGGTCGGGGTCGCCTTGTGGGCGTTTGTCTGGTCAGCGAAGAGCGGGCAGTTCGACGACCTGGACACGCCGGCGATCCGCATGGTCCACGACGACCCGCCGACGAAGCCCTGAGCCGCAGCACGGGCGCACCCGCGCCGCGTCCTCACACGTGCCGGCATCGCGTACTCTGGTGGGCGGCGTCACCGACTGCGGGTAGCACGACCGGTTCACGAGGACGCGAGTGCCACCGCAGCACCCGACACCGCCGCGATCAGGCGAGCGGAGCCTTCCGGATCCGCATCCGAACCCGCTGGGACCACGAGGCGTCGACGGAGAGGTCGTTGCGTCCGAGATCGCGCCCGGGCGGCGGAGCGACTCCCTGGCGCTCCGTAAAGCTGAGGAGCGCATGCCACGTCCCCTGCGCGTGCGGTGCCGGGACCAGTTCCGGCGGCACCACCAGGCGAGCCGGCGGGTGCCCGGTGCCACCAATCGAGAGAACCGAGGCGCCAACGAGTTCGAGGCTCCAGCGCTGGCCGAGCACCGGGGCGTTTCCCTCCGCGACCACCAGGGAGAGCGTGAGCGACCCATCCGGGGCGAGCACGAGGGTATCCCCCGTCACGCTGCGTACGGTCGACAACGCCAGGGTGGAGAGCGGTGAAACGAGTCCCTCGATGCGTGGCAGCGTCATGGACAGCGGTTCGTCGCCCAGTGCGAGCGCAGTTGGGACCACTCCGGTGACCTCCTGCCACTCGATGGCGGGATTCGACGGGGTGACAAAGGCGAACGGCACCCCAAGGACGATGAGTGGCGACGCGATAAGCCGGCGATGACGATTCGTGGCCCGTCCCGGATCGACGTACGCCCGGACACGGCGCACCCCGATGGAGTCATCCCCGATGTCCACGCGCAGCGTCGCGCCGCGCGGGGCCATGGGGTCAAACGGCGAGTAGCAGGCGAGACATGTCGCGGCCAGGAGCCACGCCGCCTTCATGGGGTCCCTCCGCCCGGTAGTACCCCGATCCCGGACCAACGCAGGGTCGAGATCGCCGTGATGTAGTAGCCGTAATTCGTGACACCGGCACCACTCTGCGTCGCAAAGGCCCGCTGCAGGATACGCACTGTCGCATCCTCCGTCGCGTTGTGCCACCGCGGCAGCGCCAGCATCGCCCCCAGGAGGCCGTCCCCACGCACCTCGAGTGTCCGCGCCCCCTGCGTCACCCAAGCCTGCCACGTGTGCGAGGTGTTGACCGCCGTGCGCGCTGAATCTGCGGGGACGAGCGGTATGCGCAAACCCGCCGGGGTCACGAAGGGAGGCGCTGCTCCGCGCCCGACGCGGGCCACCACGGGCGCGGGGGGCTCAGCAAGACCGCTGACCTTCGGCAGGATGATGGTCGCCGCCGTCAGGTCGGCGGGGAGCGGCGCGGTGCCTCCAAACTCGAGCGTGCCACGTGCCCACGTACCGGGAAACCGGACGCCGGCCACCCGTACGGCGGCCTCGGACAGGGTGCGATCCCGCCCCTCCACGCGACCGGGGCGCATGGCCCCCCACACGACCAGCGCCCCCCCCGGAGCGGCAACCCAGGGTGCAATCCAGATGCCGCCACGGTAGTAGCCTTGCGTTGAGTCACCGCCATCGACCATGGCGATCTGCAGGTAAACTGATGTCTCCTCATCGACGGGGTCGATCGTCCCGACCGGGTCGCGCCAGCAGGCGACCACTGCCGCAGCCAGCCCCAGCATTAACCGTGGTATTCCTCGCATCGGTCTCACGCTCCGCAGCCGGGCTGGTAGACGACACGCGGACAGCTCAACTACCCCGAACCGACCCGCGCCGGAGGCCAGGAGGGAGCGACACGACGACCTCGCGGAACGGCGCCGGCTACCGCTCCCCGCGCAACTGCTTCCCGATCTTCTGCACCTCACCCATCACGCGAAGCAGGTTCCCGCTCCAGATCTTGTTGATCTGCTCCTCGGTGTAGCCGCGGCGCACCAGCTCGAGCGTCACGTTGAACGTCTCGCTCGCGTCGTTCCACCCGTCCACACCGCCGCCGCCGTCAAAGTCGGACGAGATCCCGATGTGGTCGATCCCGATCAGCTTGACCGCGTAGTCGATGTGGTCAACGAAGTCCTTCACCGTCGCGCGCGGGGCCGCCGGGAACTGCTGGTTGAGCTGGGCCATCCGCTGTTGGAAGGCCGCCCGCTTGGTGGAGTCCAGCTGCGCCATCGCCCCCGGGCCGACGCCGCCAGGACCGCCGCCAGGGGTGAGGCCAAACTCCTCGCGCAGCCGGTTCAGGGCGCTGATCCGTTCGGGCGAGTCCGGCGGCGCCACCTTCACGTAGCTGTTGAAGGCGACCATCTGCACCACACCGCCGTTCATCTTGAGTGCAAGCAGCTGCTCGTCGTCGAGGTTGCGGCTGACGTTCGCAATTGCGCGAACCGCGGAGTGCGACGCAATGATCGGCGCCTTGGACAACTCGATCGTCCGCAGCATCGACGCCTTGGACGGGTGCGAGATGTCGACCATCACCCCCCACTTGTTCAACTCGGCGATGACCTGTTCACCCAGCGGCGAGATCCCGTTCCACTGGAACTTGCCGTCACGCTCTCCCGTGTTGGAGTCCGAGAGCTGCGAGTGTCCATTGTGTGCGAGGCTCAGGTATCGTCCGCCACGCTCGGCGAAGAGCTTGACGTTGGAGAGGTCCTCGCCGATCGGGTAGCCGTTCTCGATCCCGATGAGGACGACCTTCTTCCCGGCCTGTGAGATCCGTGTGACGTCGGCAGGGGTAAGAGCGAGGCCGACCTTGTCCGGCGCGATCTCGGTGACCAGGCGATGGATCGCGTCGAACTTCTCCATCGCCTGCGTCTTGGCGCGCGCGTAGGCCTCGGGCGAAAACGACGGGCTCTGGCCGACGTAGACGATGAGGAAGGCCGCGTCGAGTCCACCTTCCTGCATCTTCGGGATATTCACCTGCGTGTTCAGGCGATCCTCGTAGTTCGGCTGCCCGGTCCGGAAGTTCGCCGGCGAGATGTCCACGTGGGTATCGAGCGTGATGACCCGGTCGTGGATGGCGCGGGCCCGGGCGACGAGCGCGGGGTCCTGCGCCTGCGCGACGAGGGAGGCGGCGAAGGTGGCCGCGAGGGCGGCTGAAAGGGCGGTGCGAGTCATGTGATGGCAGGCGTGGGGCATGCACGTACAGTGCGGCCGGGGGTTGCGACCGGCAAGGCCTCGCTGGGGCCCCCCCCTTAGGCTTGGTGGCGGCCACGGTCCCTTCCTCCGTCGTGAAGGATGACTGACGGCGATCGCATTCACATGGCCCCCATTGCAGTGAAAGCGGTACCGGCCTCCGGCTCCGGACTTTGTATCCTGGTCACATCCCCACAGCACTTGACTCCATGATCGCACATGCACATCCTACATGCATAGCCTTACAGGATGCATGTATGCCAACCACCGCACCAAAGTCGCGGGAGCCCGTGCAGGCCTGGCTCGATCGCCCGGACCTCGACCTCCTCGACGAACTGGCCGCACGTACCGGGCAGCCCAAGGCAGAGGTGATCCGCCAGGCGATCCGCAGCCTCGCGCGCGAGCTCGACGTCGCCTCGCAACCCGGTGCCGGACTCGGAGCACTCACCGGTGTCCTCACGGCCCCGGCGGTTCCTACCGATCTCTCCTCGAATCATGACGCGTATCTCTATGGCGACCCGAACGCCAAGCCCGCCAAGGCGCGTCGCCGTTGATACGGGGGCGTTGCTCGCCCTGGCCGCCCCCCGCGATCAGTACCATGACCGCGCGCGCGCCATCGCGGACCGGCTCGCGAAGGCTGGGACGCGCTTCGTGGGACATACCCTGGTACTCGGCGAACTGCACGGGCACCTGATCCGGCACCTGGACGCAGAGGCCTCGCGCCGCCTGGTGAGCGGGGTGTTGCGTGATCCGCTCTTCGAGTGGACGGCGGTCACGCCGGAACTCGTCTCCTCCGCCATGAGTGGGTGGATCGAGCGATTCAAGGACCAGCGTTTCTCCCTGACAGACGCGATCACGTTCGAGGTGATGCGCACAGAGCGCCTCTCGCATGCGTTCGCCTTCGACCGGGACTTCACCACGGCCGGGTACGCGCTGGTCTGACGAGCACCAATCCGAAGTCATTGCCCCCTGACCAACGCCCCATGAGTCACGCCCCGCGCCGAGGAAATCTCAGCCGCGTCGTCGCCCTCCCGGCCCTTACCCTGTTCGTCGCCGCCTGCGCGTCGGGGCGAGGACAGCCGGCAGTCGCCCCAACGCCCGCTCCGCAGGTCACCTACACCAGCTGGGTTACCCGGTCCGCCGAATTCGGCGCGATCACCCGCCAAGTGTATGCGCAGGCCACCGACGTCGTGACCCGGGCCGCCGCGGGCAAGGGGCGCGGCAGCTGGGCAGTCATTCTCGATGCCGACGAAACGGTGATCTCGAACCTCGCCTACCAACTCGAACGCGAGAAGCTGGACTCGGGCTTCACGCCCGATTCATGGAACGCATTGACAAAGCGACAGGCGGCCACCTCCATCCCCGGAGCCAAGGCGTTCCTCGACCACGTGCGCACCCTCGGGGGACGCGTGGCCATCGTGACCAACCGACTCGACTCCGAATGTGCCGACTCGCGCGCCAACTTTGACAAACTGTCGCTGCCCTGGGACCTCTTTCTCTGCCGCCCGAACGGCGGGCCATCCGACAAGAACCCGCGGTTCACCGCGGTCGCGGCCGGCGCAGGTCTCCCCGCAGCGCAGTCCATAGAGGTGATCGCCTGGATCGGCGACAACATCCTCGACTTCCCGGCACTCGATCAGTCCATCCGCCGGCAAGGAGACGCCGCCTTCGCCCGGTTTGGCACGCGCTACTTCCTGCTCCCGAACCCGATGTACGGCAGCTGGCAATAAGGGGCCGGGGCGGGGGGGGGGGGGGGGGGGGGGGGGGGGGGGGGGGGGGGGGGGGGGGGGGGGGGGGGGGGGGGGGGGGGGGGGGGGGGGGGGGGGAGGCCGGGGGGGGGGGGGGGGGGGCCCCGTCGGCGCGCGTGAGATGCTGCGCCGCACGGTTGAAGCACGCAGACCGGGGCTGAACCGCAACACCGCCGCGACCGCGTGCCTTCGGGCTGGTGAGATCGGGGGCGACAACACGCATCGCCCCCGAATCACCTGCGGGATTCAGTCGAGCAGGTCCGCCGGGATGTTTCCGCCGTTCTCGGCGATCCGGGCGAGCACCGTCTTGTGCAACCACATGTTCATCTGCGCGGAATCGCCCATCTTCTCTGGCGGACAACCCAGCTCGACGGCCAACTCCTTGCGCGCGGCAAGTGAGTGATCGAGACCGAGCAACTTGTGCAGATCGACAATCGACGTCTTCCAGTTGAGCTTCTCGGGATGGCTCGCCGCGAGCGTCTCGAGCTTGGCGACCACGTCAACCACGGAGATCGCGATCGGGGGCGGTGGGACCGGAGCTTCCACCGGCTTCGGCGGCCCGGGTACGGGAACCACCGGGGGGGCGACCGGCGCCTCGTCCTTTCCCAGGCCCAGCTTGCTCAGGATCTTGCTGAAGATGCTCACGTATACTGCCTCGCGAAGGGGAATGCTGGGAGCGTATGTCGATTAACGATTTCACACAAGGCCGGACGGGAGCCCGGCCACCACTGAAACAGAATCGTTCCGGAGTGGGCCAGACCATGCGGGAGTGCTCGGCGGCGCGCGCTTGCCGACGGACGCGCCCCACGGCAGCATTGGTCTCATGAATCGTCGCGACTTAACCAGGCAAACCGCCCTCGGCGCGCTCGCCGTACCACTCGCCCGGCACCTGCCATCCGCGCCCACCGCCTGGCCCGGGTACGACAGATCCATTGTCCTCGACATGCTGGCCACCGCCGGCCCGTTCAACGTCCCGGGGTGGCTCGACAAGCCGCTGACGCCGGCGATGGTGGAGAACGCGCGCCGCTCTGGGATCACCGCCGTCAACTCCACGGTCTCCGCGCTCGGCCCCACCCCGGCGGAGGGGTTCGAGGGAACGCTCAGGAACATCGCGGCGTGGCACCACGAGTTCGACGCACACCCGGACGCCTTCCTCCCCATCCGGTCCGTCGCCGACATCCGGCGGGCCAAGGCGGAACGCAAGGTCGGCGCCATTTTCGGGTTCCAGGACACCACACCGTACTGGGACAAGATCGAACGCGTGGAGATGTTCCACCGGCTTGGGGTGCGCATCGTCCAGCTGACCTACAACGGGTCCAACCTCGTGGGGGACGGCTGCCTGGTCCCCGAGGACCGTGGGCTCAAGCCATACGGCCGCGAGGTTATCGGACAGCTCAACACGCTGGGATCGCTCGTCGACCTGAGCCACGTCGGCTGGGAGACGACGCGCCAAGCCATCGACGCCTCCACCGTCCCGGTCGCCGCCACGCACTCCGGCTCGGCCGCCGTGACCAACGTCCCACGCAACAAGCCGGACGACATCCTCCGCAAGCTGGCCAACAAGGGCGGCGTGATCGGCGTGTTCATGATGCCCTTCTTGCGCGCACAGGGCCAACCCGGCAAGGAAGACTTTCTTCGGCACCTCACGCACTGCATCAACACCTGCGGGGAGGACCATGTCGGGATCGGTAGTGACCTCTCGATCACCCCGCTTGATCTCTCCCCCGAGTTCCGCGCCGTGCACGCGAAGTTTGTCCAGGACCGACGCGCGGCCGGCATTTCAGCCCCGGGGGAGGCCGAGGACATTTTCAACTATGTGCCGGACTTGAACTCGCCGCGCCGGATGGAGATGGTCGCGGACGCCATGGCCGCCGCTGGGCATTCGTCGGCGCGGATCGAGAAGGTGCTGGGTGGGAACTGGATGCGGTTGCTCTCCGCCGTCTGGCGATGATCTCTGCGATGCGCACCGCCGCTCACTTCCATTCCTACTTCTCCCGCGGCGAGAGACACACGCGCGGCGCCTGGCGCCTTCTTGCGCTTGCGTGCTTCGCCCTCCCTTCGCGGGGTGGCGCGCAACAGACTACGCCCGCGCAGCAGCTCGGTGCCCTGGTGCAGGAGGCCGCACGCATCACCGTCCCGACGCGCTCTGCGGCGGAATATGCGACGGCGTCCGCGGGCTACCGCAGTGTGCTCACCCGCCTGCGCGCCGTGGATCGCTCCGCCCTCGGCCGCGATGACCAGGTCGACTACGATCTCCTCGACGCGCACCTCCGTACGCGCGCCTTCGAGATCGACTCCCTCAAGCTGCACGAAGTCGTCCCGGTCAACTACATCACGTTGGGCGCCACCGATCGCCTATTCCTCCGTCCGGGTGCCATCAGTGACGCCGGCGTCCGCGACGCACTCAACGAACTGCGCGCGCTCCCAACGGTCCTGTCCAACGCGCGAGCGAACCTCAAGGCACCGGCACGCACCTGGACCGAGAATGCGATCGCGCAGTCGCGGTACGCACGCATCCTCCTGGACGACAACTTGCCCCAGGCGCAGGTCGACGACCCGCAACTCAAGCGCGACCTCCTCGCCGCCGGCGCCCAGGCCCGATCGGCGGTCGAGTCGTTCGCGACCTGGATGCAGGAGACGCTCCTGCCCCGCTCCACTCGGGCACCGACGTGGAAGCCGAGCGACATCGATCACTACCAACTCGTCTTCGAGCAACTTGACGCCTATCCCGTAGAGGAGATGCTGCGCATCGCCGCACGGGAAGAAGCGCAGCTGACCGCTGAGATGCAGGACCTCGCCCGCCAGATCCATCCCTCGGGCGACCTGAAGACCGTGTGGGAGCAGATGAAGGACGAAGCCCCACCATGGGAAGGCGTGATCCCGATGGCGCAGCGATACGTCGACATGACCACCGCCTGGCTCAAGGGTGCCGGCTCGCATGTCGTGACCATCCCGGACTTTGACTACGGCGCCGTGCTCACGACGCCGATGGCCCGGCGCACGCTGTCGTTTGGAGGTGCGCAGTATGGGCCCACCGTGGCGGGGCGGCTGTCGGGCTACTACGTGCTCACGCCGCTCGAGCCCTGGTTGACTGCCGAACAGCGCGCCAGCCGCATCCGCAGCTACAACCCGTACTGGACCCACGTTATCTCGTACCACGAGTGGCTGGGCCATACCGCACAGCGGGCGCGCGCGGCGCAGAACGTGACACGCCCCATGCGTCGGCTCTTCCAGAGCGGGTACTTCTCGCAAGCATGGTCGTTCTACCTCGAACGGTTGCTCGAAGAGGAAGGGTACTATGACGTCCTTCCCTATATGGAGCGCCTCAAGACGATGCTGGCGCGACGGCAGATGCGGATGTGGCGCGTGCAGCGCATCCTCACCAAGCTTAAGATGGCGAAGGGCGAGATGACCTTCGACGAGGCCGTCCAGGCCTACATCGACAAGATGGGGATGGAGCCGACCAACGCGTTCCTCGAGGTGCAGCGCGATTCCCAGAACGCGACGCCACCGGGACGCGAAATCATCGGGGAGCTGGCCATTGTCGCCCTCCGCGAGGAGTACCAGCGGCGCATGGGAGCCCACTACTCCATGCGCCACTTCCACGACACCCTGCTCTCCTACGGCGACCTCCCGTTTCGGCAGATTCGCCGGCTGATGCTGGAGTAGGCGGGCCCCACGTGCCCACGATCCCCTCGGCGCAGTACCTTGCCGGTATGGCTCATCGTCGCACCGCGGGCTTGCTCCTCCATCCCACCTCCCTGCCCGGCCCCCACGGCAGCGGAGACCTGGGGCCAGACGCCCATCGCTTCCTCGACGTCCTCGCGGAGGCCGGGTGTTCGGTATGGCAGATGCTCCCGCTCGGCCCCACCGGGTACGGCGACTCGCCATACCAGTCGTTCTCGAGCTTTGCCGGCAACCCGCTGCTGATCCACCTCCCGGGCTGCGCGACAGCCGCGGGGCCGGCGCAGCGCGTGGACTACCAGGCCACGATCGCCGCGCGACAGGCAGCGCTCGCGGACGCCGTCGCGCACTTCGTGCCGGATCCGGACTACGAGCGCTTCCTTGTCGGGAGCGAGAGCTGGCTTCCGGACTACGCGCTGTTCATGGCACTCAAGGAGTTGCATGGCGGCAGCGCGTGGACCACGTGGAACGCGGGCGTCGACCGCCGCGCATTGGGGATCGACCCTGGCGCGGTCGTCCCATTGGTGCATGCGCGGCAGGTCGAGCAGTTCCTCTTTGACCAGCAGTTTCGCGCACTCCAGGCCGCCGCCCACGACCGTGGCATCCAGCTCATGGGCGACGTCCCGATCTATGTGGCGCACGACTCCGCCGATTGCTGGGCCAATCGCCGCCTCTTTCGACTGGACGAGCGCGGCGGGCTGAAGGTCCAGGCCGGTGTACCGCCGGACTACTTCAGCCCTGCAGGGCAGCTCTGGGGCAATCCGCTCTACGATTGGGAGGCTCACCGAGCGCAGGGCTACCACTGGTGGATCGCGCGGTTGCGCCATGCCTTCACGCGCTTCGACATCGTACGCCTGGACCACTTCCGCGGCTTTGAGTCGTACTGGGAAGTCGCCGGCGACGCGTCGACGGCGGTGGATGGCACCTGGCAATCGGGTCCCGGCGCCCCGCTCTTTCACGCGGTGCGCGAAGCACTCGGTCCGGTGCGCATCGTGGCGGAGGACCTGGGTGAGATCACCCCGGCCGTCGAGTCCTTGCGAACGTCGCTGCAACTCCCGGGGATGGTCGTGCTGCAGTTCGCCTTTGGGGACGACGACGCGGACAACGTGCATCGTCCCCACAACTGGACGCACGACCTGGTGGCGTACACGGGCACCCATGACAACGACACGACCCGTGGATGGCAGGATGCCATCGTCAAGGCAGACGACGCCAAGCCAGCGGATACGGCTGCCACCGGGGCGTCGCCACAGCCTTCGAACCCGGTCGATCGTGCGTGCGATTACCTCGACACCGACGGTTCGGCACTCCATTGGGACTTCATTCGCGCAGTGCACGGTTCGGTGGCTGAGACTGCGATCGTCCCGCTCCAGGACGTGCTGGGGCTCGGAAGCGACGCCCGCATGAACTTCCCCGGCCGCACCAGCGGCAATTGGCAGTGGCGCTTCACCTGGGACCAGGTCACCCCGGCATTGCTCTCGAGATTCAGACGCCTGACCGAGCGCTACGGCCGCGCGCCGCGCGGCGACGGTTCAGCTGACCCGCCGGTGGCTGAGCAGCCCTAACGATTGTACTCGGACAGCCAGTGGAACTGTCGTTCGGAGAGGTGGAAGTGGCGGGCGCTCTTTCGCAGCACGACGAACAATGACTCCCCTTCGACGACGGCGCGTAACTGCACCGTCCCGGGCGCCGGCACGTCGTACCGCGCCGTGAAGAGGTGCGTGCTGTCGAAGGTCCATGACGTGCGCCACACCGCGAGGGTTCGTGCCGTCGTGTCCGCCTTGAACCGGAAGTAGCCGCGGCGATACCGCTGCCAGAACCGCGGGTCCGTTGACCCGACGCTGCCCCCAGCGGCGTTGTCGATCGCCACGTCGCGCCAGCGCACGGTGTCCGCGAGCGTGAGCGGGATCGTATCGCGCCCCCGGACAAAGCTCGGCACGTCGTAGATCCCAACCTCGAAGGGTGCCGCGTTGACCGGCCGGTGGGCACCCTGGTACCCCTGCCAGCCACGCTGCAGCGGGAGCCCCAGCGCGCTGTAGATGAACAGCGCCTTGACCGCACGCGCCCCCCAGATGGCACGCGGCGACTGGAAGGGCGGCTCCCAGGCGTGGGTGGGTGGCGCCCCCCGATTGAGCACGAGGAAGGACAGGAGGCGCGGCGCATCGAGGGCGAGCAAGACGACCGCCGTCAGGAACAGCTGCATCGAGAACAGCTTCACCGGCACGTCGTACGCGATGTTGATCATGAACACGTTGGCAAACGCGCCAACCGCCGTGAACAACCCCAGCGTGATGGTCGGCCGCCAGAGCAGCAGGAGTCCCGCCAGGGTCTCCACCGCCCCGGAGAAGAACTGGTAGGGCGCTGAATAGCCGATGAACATCCACGACAGGCGCATCGGGAGGAAGTCGCCGAGTGGCGTGGCCATCTGGCTCTGGGTCGGGAACCCCATCTGGAGCAGGAACAACTTGATGATCCCGTAGCTCAACGCAAACAGCGCGAGGTAATAGCGCAACGTGGTACGCATCCACCACAGTGCCTTCGGGTAGGCGTCTCGCTTGCGATCCACAAGACTCCAGACGACCGTAGCCAACACCGCGCACGAGAGGAACAACCAGAGTCGTGCCCACGCCCACGAGGTGTCACCGCTACCGTTAGGCGGGACCAATACGGCGCGCACATGAAACAGGTGCGCATTCGACCACCGTACCGCCTGGTCGATGCCGCGATCCACCACGCCGCTGATCGCGCCAACGCCGGGAACGATGTCAAACCAGTTCCACGGCGCCGCATGCAGCAGCAGGTAAACGAACGCGAAGCGAAAGGCGACGCGCTGCAGCGCCGACCAGGGTCCCACCATCAGCCTAGCGGGCCGGCCCGAAGGGGTCCTCCAACGACGGACTCTGCGGCGTGAACAACGCCGCCCCATCCGCCGTGATGTACATGTCGTCCTCCAAGCGGATGCCAAACTCGCCCGGGATATAGATCCCCGGCTCATCCGAGAATGTCATGCCGGGTGCCAGTGGCAGCGTGTTGCCGCGCACGAGATACGGCCACTCGTGCCCGTCCATCCCCATCCCGTGGCCGACGCGATGCGAGAAGTACTTGTAGTCCGGTCCGTACCCGCCATCCACAATGACCTTTCGCGCCGCGGCATCCACAGCCTCGCACGGCACCCCGGGCTTTGCAGCCTTGAGCGCGGCCGTCTGCGCCTGCCATTCGATTTCGAAGACGTCGTTCATCTTCTGCGTCGGTTTCCCGAGGACGAACGTGCGCGAGATGTCCGAGCTGTATCCCTCCACCTTGCACCCGCCGTCGATCAGCAGGATTGACCCCTCGCGGATCACCTGCGGGGTGACCGAGCCATGCGGCAAGGCGCTGAACTCCCCGACCTGCACACCTGCACTTCCATTGTAGCCCAGTCGCTCGTGGGCCTGGGAGACCAGGCGGGCGAAGTCACCCTGGGTCATCCCCTCCTTCAGGGACTTCCACGCCGCTTCGTACGCCTTGAGCGTGACGGCGGACGCGTGGCGCATGAGGGCCAGTTCGTGCTCATCCTTGACGATTCGGCACCCGGCCGAGATCGGCGTGCCAGACACCACACGCATCTGCGGTGCGGCTCCGGCCACCCCCGCACTGAACACGTGCTTGACGGTCTCCTCCATCCCGATCGCGCCGGTCGAGAACCCGGCCGCCCGAATCCCCTGCGCCACCAGCGCATACGGGTTCTCGTGCTCTTCCCACGTCATCACCGCCGTTTCTGCGCCTAACGGGCCCAGCCGAGCCTGCTCCACCGTGCGCTCTTCCTCGAACTTCGGGGTTACGATGAAGGCGTTGCCCTTCGCCGGGATCACCGCGCAGGTCAGGCGCTCCGAATTGCCCCACTGCATCCCGGTGAAGTAGACCATGCTCGTCCCCCCGGTGAGCATGAGGGCGTCGATCTTCTGCTCGGCCATCAGGCGCCGCGCCTTCTCCAGCCGAGCCTTGCGCTCATCGACCGAGATCGCGACCACCCCGTCCTTCATCGGCGTGAGGGCGGCGAGGGCCGGTGGAAGGTCGGACGCATCACCTCCGGCCGCGCCGCCGGACTGAGGGGTGCACGCGGCGCCGGCGGCGGCGAGACCGGACGTGGTCAGGAAGGTGCGACGATTGAGCATGGGATTGCGGGAGTGAGGAGCGGGGACAAGACATGAACGGGTCCGGCCTTCGCCGGCACCGCGGCCCGCGGCGGGGGGGCGGGGGGGGGGGGGGGGGCTTTCGCCGGGACACGAACGCGAAGATGCGACGCGGCGCATGACCGCGACAGGGGCGCTCGCGCCCGGCGAGCTGCCGCGCGAACTTTCGGACATGCTCACCTTCGACGTCGTCACGCTCGTGGCCCTGGCCGCCGCAGGGGTCGTAGTGTCCTGCTCCGGAGGCGCCCCTCACGGGGCGCCAGCGCTATCTGCCGTGGGCCGCGTTGGCCCTTGCGGCCGCCCACTTCATCCTGGTTCGGCGGCCGACCTTCCTGCCGGCGTACGGCGTCGCGGGCGCGCTTGCCTTCACGCTCCGTCCCTCGACGTATGGCAGCCTCATGCTGCGCCGGGCGATGGGTGCGGCCTCGCTGCTGGCCCTGATCGCGGTCGGAGCCCTGGGCTGGGCCTTCCCGATCATCCGACTTCCAGCGCCATCCGGGCCGTTTCAGGTGGGCAGCCGATGGCTCGCTGTCGTGGACAGCACACGCGTCGAGGATTTCGTCGCGGACACCGCAGTCAAGCGGGCCTGCTCCTCCGCCTCTGGTACCCTCCGACACCGTCGGTCCGCGGGTGGCCCCGCTGATGCCGCCCCGCCAGGCGCAATCACTCGCCAAGGCGTTGAACCTTCCGGCGTTCGCATTCCAGCACCTCTCCCGGACGCCCACCCACACCTGGCCGGAAGTGCCGCTCCAGTGGAAGGAAGCGCGCTGGCCGGTCATGTTGTTCTCTCATGGCTTTGGGGTCGGTTACGAGTCGCAGAATACCCTACAAATGGAAGAGCTGGCGTCGCATGGGTACGTCGTGGTCAGCATCGACCATCCGTACGAGGCGGGGGTCGTAGTCTTTCCCAATGGCGCCGTGATCCGGATGGCCCCGGCCCCGTTCAACGATCCGGCGAACGCCCAGAAACTCCTCCCCACATCGCCACCCTCGACAGTGGATCGGACACCACGACCCTCAATCGCGCTACCCGCGAGATGCGCACCATCATGCAGATGGATCGCTCGATGGACCGGTGGATGAAGGACACGCGATTCGTGGCCGACCTCCTCGCCCAATGGAGCGCCGAGGCGCCGCTCCCCGGCTTCGGCGGGCGCCTGCGGACCGATCGCCTGGGGATCATCGGCATGTCCTTCGGGGGAGCGACCGCCGCATCCTTCTGCGCCGCGGATCCACGCTGTGCTGTCGGGATCAACCTGGACGGCCTCAACTTTGGCGCCGGTGCGGACACCGCGATCCCTGCTCCGTTTCTCTTTGCCACGTCCGGCGGAAACCGGCGTATGTACGACACGGAGTTCCAGCGCGCGTCGGGCTCGGCCTGGCTGATCAACGTCGCCGGAGCCAACCACCTCGACTGGACCGACTTCGGCTACATCTCGCCCTTGTTCGTCAAACTTGGGGTCCTGGGCGGCATCCCGGCCGGGCGGATGCGTGAGATCATGAACACCGCGGTGCTGGGGATGATGGACGCGCATCTCACCGGCCGGCGCCGTTTCGCACGACACCGCGCTTACGCGCTGGCCCGAGGTCTCCCTCCAGCTCGCCCCCCGCAGTGTCCCCTCCACCGCCGTAACCTCTGGCGTGCTCCCGTCCCCAGCACCCGTCAGTTCACCCAGGCGCCGGGCCTGCGGCAGCACCCGGTGCTCGAGGGCACCGGCAGCGCGATTATAGCCGTCCACCGCCCGCTCGATCCCGCGCCGGACCTCACCCAGGTGCTCCGCGAACAGCTCCAGCCGATGATGCAGTTCCCGGCCGTGCGACACCGCGACCTCGGCGTTGCGGTGTGCGGCCTCCCGCTCCCAGCCATCGCCAACGGCACGCAGCAGGGCGAGCAGCGTGGTCGGGCTGGCGAGAACGACCTGGCGGCTCATCCCGTATTCCACCAGGGTCGCATCGTGCTGTAACGCCGCGGCAAAGAGCGACT
The DNA here is from genome assembly GCA_016712265.1 of Gemmatimonadota bacterium. NCBI lineage: Bacteria > Pseudomonadati > Gemmatimonadota > Gemmatimonadota bacterium. The sequence continues at coordinate 1,096,773 of JADJRJ010000030.1, forward strand.
CGCCCGGGAGGAACAACACGACGAAGCGCGGGGCGTGCTCGAATTGCGACCAGTACGCCTTGGCGCCAAGGCGGGTGATGTGGTCGCGCACGTGACGGGCATGCTCGCGGAGCGCATCGGTGCGCGCACTATCGTCCGGCGCCTCCATCGCGTCGAGCCAGGCCTGCATCGGCGCCTTGGCGTCAACGACGATCGCACGCCCGCCGGGAAGTTGAACCGTGAGATCCGGCCGGAGGGCAGCATCGCCGGGAGTCCCGCGCTGGAGGACATAGTCCACATGCTCGTGCATCCGCGCCAACTCGCAGACGCGGCGCAGCTGCATCTCGCCCCATTCCCCTCGGACCACCGGGGACCGCAGCGCGTCGACCAGGTGCTGCGTCCGCGCGCTGAGGTCTCGATGGGTGTCGGCGAGAGTCGCCAGTTGCCCGAGGAAGGCATCGGTGCGCGACGCCTGTGCCCGGCGCTCCTCGGCGAACCGGCGCTCGGCCTCCAGCTCGGCGCGCAAGGCGGCCACGACCGCATCACCCCGTGACCGGCCGACGAGCCAGGTGGCACCTACCCCCGCAGCAACCCCGAACACCAGGGCAACGGCAGTCCACAGATCAGGCGTTCCCATGGTGCCTAACGTAATCGGTTCTCCGCTGTTGTCCGCGTGACGCCCTGGCTAGAGTTCTGCATGGCACCAGGACTGGACCTCCCGAGCGGTCAGCGCCGAAGACGCCGTCTCGCTGGTGTCGAGTGGGATGCGGGTGTTCGTACACGGTGCAGCCGCGACCCCCACCCCGCTGCTCGAGGCCCTCGCCCGTCGCCAGGACCTGGACGGCGTTCGGCTGTACCACATGCACACCGAGGGCCCGGCTCCGTGGACCGAACCCGCGCTTGCCGGGCGTTTTCGCTCCGTCTGCCTGTTCACGGGGCCCGCCCTGCGTGCGCCAGTCGCCGACGGGCTCGCCGACTTCGTGCCCGTCTTCCTGTCGGACATCCCGGCCCTCTTCCTCAGCGGCGGCATCCCGCTCGATGTCGCGTTTGTCCAGGTCTCACCACCCGATCGCCACGGCTACTGCTCGTTGGGCACGTCCGTGGATTGTGCCCGCGCCGCGGTGGACACCGCACGGTTCGTCGTCGCCGTCATCAACGAGCAGATGCCGCGCACCCACGGGAACACCGCGCCCTCCCACTCGATCGCATCGACGCCTTCGTGCACCTCAATGCCCCGTTACTGGAGCGGCCGCCCGCCGCTGAGGGTCCAGTCGAGGCAGCCATCGGCGAGCGCATCGCGAGTCTCGTGGAACATCGGTCCACGTTGCAGATGGGCATTGGGGCGATTCCCGACGCCGTGCTCGCGCGTCTCATCGACAAGCGCGACCTCGGGATTCACACCGAAATGTTCTCGGACCGACTGGTGGACCTCGTGGAAAGTGGTGCGGTCACCAATCGCTTCAAGGCGGTCCATCCGGGACGCATCGTGACGAGTTTCGTCAGCGGCTCACGAAGGTTGTTCGACTTTGTCGATGACAACCCGCTGGTCGAGTTCCATTCGTGCGACCGCACCAACGACACCGCCCTGATCTCGCGCAACCCGCGCGTGGTGGCGATCAATGCCGCGCTGGAAGTTGACCTGTCGGGACAGGTCTGCGCCGACTCGATCGGTCGCCGCATCTACTCGGGGATTGGGGGGCAGATGGACTTCATTCGCGGCGCCGCGCGATCCCGCGGCGGACGGCCGATCATCGCCCTCCCATCCACCGCGAAGGGGGGGACGGTGTCGCGCATTGTCCCCGTGTTAAGCCCCGGGGCTGGCGTCGTCACGACCCGTGGCCACGTCCACTGGGTGGTGACTGAACACGGGGCCGTGAACCTGCACGGGATGTCGCTCCGGGAACGGGCCGATGCCCTGATCTCCATTGCCCACCCCGATTTTCGCGCAGAACTGCAGCGCGACACCGCCCGGGCCCTCGGCTGACGTCGGCGCGTCGCCCCGCCCCCGGGCCATGAAAGCAAAAGGCCCCAGCCAAACGGCCGGGGCCTTCGCACAGCTCAACGCCGGTGGAATCAGTCCCGCTCGACGAAGATCAGGTACTTGGACGCCGCCCAGAACATCTCCGGGTTGGTGATCGTGAGGGGGCCCTTCACCTTGGCATCGCGGATGGCCGCCTGGTTCGTGAACTGCAGGTTGTGACGGCTCACGAGCTGGTACGCCTTGTCGGGGCGCGGGAAGTCGATGGCCGTGTCGCGCTGCTTGGAGACGACGCGGAAGACCGTGGGGTCGAAGGTGCGCCCCGGGACCAGCGCCTTGCCGGCGCCGAACATCAACTTGGTGCCCCCTTCCTTGCGCACAATCCCGCGCTCGATCAACTCCTTCTCGGTCGCGATGACGATGTAGGCGCTGTCCTCGCGAGCGAGGAGGGCGTTGGTGCGCATCTGCATGGTGTCATTGCGGGCGACGAGCACCACGTTCTCCCGACGCATCGAGTCGACGCGGGTCGTCAAGGCAACGATCTCCAGCTGCTGACGCTCCACCGTCCCACGCAGCTCGGTGATCGAGCGCTCGTAGTCGGCGAGGCGGACCAGGGTGACGGAGTCCATGGACGCGCGCGTGACGCTGTCCGTCTGCATGCGGCGCACCCGCGCCTGGCTCGCGTTCAACCGGGCGATAAGCGTCTTGACCTTCCTATCGGCCAACTCAAGCTGGGCGGCGGTGGACGGCATCGACGACTCGGCGACCGGCGCCTCGCCCTTGGCGCGCGCCACGCGCACGTCGGAGAGGGTCTTCTCGATCTGCGCCGCCATGCGGGCACTCGCGGCGGCATCGCCGAGAAGCTGCGATTGCTCGCTCAGCTGACGCGACTTCTCGGTCAGCAGCGAGTCCTTGACGCGAATCAGCGAGTCCTTCGCGGCCGCGGTGCGCGCGAGGGCCACGCCGGTGTCGGTGCCGCTGGTGACCGGCGTTGCGCGCTCACAGGCGACGACCGCGGTCAGTGCGACTAACGGGATGATGCGGAAAGTTGTCATCGGAGGCTTGGGGGAGCCGTCAGGCCGGAAGGTGCCAGGAGGAATCGCACAAGGGGACCAGTCGTGGCACGAAACGACTGTGCACCGGAATGTAACTACCCCACGAAGATTTTTCCGTTCGACGTTTCGCGACTGGACGTTAGGCACGGGATTCTTGTGATCTGCATCACACGGCCAGATGAAGGGTCACCAACGTCGCGTCACAATGCCCGGAAAACAGCAGCGGCTCCCAACCATCGGGAGCCGCTGTTCATCCGGGTGAGCACCGAGCCTAGGGGACGAACGGCGCCACCGGCAACTTGGTGATCCCCCGCTCCTTCTTCTGCTTCTCCACCATCGCCGCGACATCGGCCAGGAGCTTCTTCGCGTCGTAGACGATGCCGTCCTTGATCGTATACCGCACGCCGCCGACCCGCTCGACCTTCCCGGTCTTGTCATTCAAGCGCTGGAACCCGGTGCCGTACAGCGTCTTGAAGTTCGCCACCGGGTTTTCCGGGGCGATGACGAGGTCGGCCAGCATGCCGGGACGGACGATCCCCATCTCGATCGGCTTCCCGCTGGCCTTGTTCAGCTCCTCGGCCGAGTGCTGCGTGGCGGCGCGAATGACCTCCAGCGGATGGAAGCCGGCTTCCTGGAAGTTCTCCAACTCCTCGATGTAGCTGAAGCCGTAGGTGTTGTAGATGAAGCCCGCATCTGTGGACGGGGTCACGCGGCCGCCCATGTTCTTGTAGTCCTGGATGAAGTCCATCCACACCTGGTAGAACTTCTTCCACGCCACCTCGTCCCACGTCGTCCAATTGAAGAAATAGGCGCCGTGGTTCTCGCGGTTCGGGGTGTAGAAGTCCCACAACGACGGCAGGGTGTATCCCTCGTGCCACTCCACGGTGCGGCGCTTGGAGAGGTCCCGACCAGACATGTACGTCGTCATCGTCGGGTCCAACGTCGCATTGTTGTCCTTGAGGAGCTTGAGGAACGCCTTCCACTTGTCGCTCCCCGGGGTCACCAGGTTCCACTGACGGGCGACCTGGCCAAAGCGCCACTGCTCGTCGTTGTAGTTGTAGGTGTCCGGATACGGCTGGATGTCGTTCTTGTCATACATCGACTCGAAGATGCCGTAGAAGTGCGTCACGGCCCCAAGCCCGAGCGTGACGGCATCGGCGGCGTTCATGTTGCCGACCCCGAGCTGCTGCAGGTGCGCCGTGGACCCCATGCCGAGCTTCTTCGACTCGTCCATCAGGCCGCGCATCACGGCGGGATCGTGGGCGCCGACCTTGAGGCAGTCCACCCCCTGCTCCTTCGCCCAGCGCGTCCAGGCGCGGGCATCCTCCTCGGTCAGGATCGGCTTGCCCCCCCAGCCACGCCCGCCACCTGGGCGCTGGCAGTTGACCATACGCGGTGCGGTGATCTCATTCGCATTCGCCCGCTTCGTTTCGCTCAAGGACCATTCGAAGCCGCCTAACGGGACGCCGCGCACCGTGGTGACGCCGTGGGCCAGCCAGAGCTTGTAGCAGTATTCGGCATCCGGCGCCTTGGGCTTGCCGCAGGTGTGCACGTGCAGGTCAATGAAGCCGGGCATCACGTACATCCCTTCGGCCTGGATCTCGCGCGCCGGGCCCTTGGGGCGCCGGGCCTGGTCGATCGGCAGGTTGGGGAAGCCCACATCCACCACCTGCGAGATGCGGTTCTTCTCGATGACGATGTCGACCGGACCGCGCGGTGGGCCGCCGGCGCCATCTATGAGAGTGACGCCGCGGATGATGAGCTTGTCGAACGGCCCTTCCCCCTCGCGTCGATTGGGGGCGGGATTCGCGTCCTGGGCAACCAGCGGCGCGGCCCAGCCGCCGAGGGTGAGGGCCGCAGCCAGCAAGGCGTACGTCTTTCGCATAGAGAGAACTCCATCGGGGGTCAGCGCGAGACCCAACCGGTCCGGACGGGTCGCGCGGGAAATCTTCCGTGCGACACGGCCCAACGCCACCGGGAGATTTTCAGGAGCGATGGCGCTGACCCATCGGCGCGGGCCCCCGCGACGGGGGCGCGCCACCGTCAGGCGGTTTCGCGGTACGGCGACTCGAGGTACGGCGACTCGTCGTCGTCCGGGTCCGGCCCATACACGATGCGCGGGGCGATCGCTCCCGTGACTTCGACAGACACCCCGGCGGCGACGTGACGCACGAGATCGACGATCCCCTCAGACAGGTGGCCGCCGTACCGCAGCAGGTGCACGGCACGCTGGCGTTGCGCCAGCAAGTACACCATGAAGGGCTTGTCCGCCTTGGCGCTATTGCAGCGCTTGCAGCACAACACGAGGTTGTCGCGACGGTCGTACGCGGTTTGACCTCGCCGCGGCGTCACGTGATCGAGGGTCATCGTGTCCGGCTCGTAGCGCAGCCCACAATAGGCGCAGAGCGGACCATGCTGCCTCAGAAGCCACCGTCGGGTCTCGACGTAGGCATCGCGGCTGGTCGATACCGATGTTTCCTGGGGAGGGGTCTTTCCCCCCCTGCCGCGGCCGATGCGACGGCGCGGTCGTTTTGCTGGAATGCTCATTCGTGACTGAATCGTAGTCATCGTCGGGGGCTGTCGGCACCCCGCTCTTCCCTCCCCGAAGTGACGACCCAGGCTCGATTTGGTCAAGATGACCGAGCCGGGGGCCGGTGAAGCTGGTGCGTGTCGCGACGGCGGTGGTGGTGCCGCTGGACAGGGAACCGGCTCCCAGGAGTCGGGGTATTGCCGACCCCACAACTCGTTTCGTCGCATAGCTTTGCCGCAGGACCTCGCCACCCCCCAAACCGGATCCCCGATGCGCTTCGCCCTCGCCCTCGCCGCCTCCCTGACCGTCGCCACCTCCCTGGGAGCCCAGGCCCGGCAGTCGGACAAGCCCAAGGAGGCCATGAAACATGACATGGGCCAAATGAACCACATGTCCGGCGCATGGAAGGAAATGAACGCCTTTCACACGTTACTCGGCGCCACTTTTCATCCGGCGAGCGAGAAGAAGGACCTGAAGCCCTTGCGTGAGAAGGCCGACGCCCTCGCCGCCGCCGCTCGGGCTTGGACCGCGTCAACCCCGCCCGCGGCCTGCGCTGACGCGGCGACCAGGTCGACCGTCGCCGCGATCTCCACGGACGCACTCGCCATTGGCAACCAGGTGCTGGCCAACGCCTCCGATGGCGACCTCACGAAGGCGATCACCGCGCTGCACGACAAGTTTGAGACGGTGGAGAAGAAGTGCGCGCCCCACGACATGAAGGGGATGAAGCACTAGCTCGCCGTTGGTGTGATCGGCAAGCGCACGGTGACGACGGTCCCGGCGCTCGGGGGGCAGGTTAGGGTCACCGCCCCCCCGTGGCCCTCGACGATCGCCTTCACGATGGAAAGGCCGAGTCCGGCCCCACCGGTGCGACGGGCCCGTGAGTCGTCCGGCCGATACAGTCGATCGAAGATGTGCGGGAGGTGTTCCGGCGGGATTCCCGGACCCGAGTCGCTGACCTCCAGCACGGCCTCCGCGCCCTGCGTCCGGCACGTGATCGTGATGGCCACGCCGTCGCCGCCATGCTGGACGGCGTTGTCGACGAGATTGCGCACGACCTGCCCCAGGCGATGCGCGTCTCCATTGAGCTGTACCGGGGTCAGCGCGAGGTGGAGGTGAGACGCGGGGAGTCGCCCGGCAGCCACGAACGCATTGGCCGCTCGCGCAACCAAGTCGGCGAGGTCGAGGACTTCGATGTGCAGGTCGAGCCGTCCGGCGTCCGCGCGTGCCAGGACGTCGACGTCGGCCACCAGGCGTTCGAGGATGCGGGCCTCCTCGTGCAGTGACGCCAGTGCCTCCGCATCGGCTGCTCGCAAGCCATCCTGCAACGACTCCACCTGGGCCCGGAGGTTGGTGAGCGGCGTGCGCAGCTCGTGCGCCACGTCTCGCAGGAGTTGGCGTCGGCTGCGCTCGGAGCGGTCCAGGTGTTCGGCCATCTCGTCAAAGGCTCGCGCCACGGGTTCGAGCTCGGCCAGCCCGGTCGCCCCCACACGCGCCGTGTAGTCCCCGCCTGCCACGCGCGAGACGGCGGCGCGAAGCCGGGCAAGGGGGTCCAGCAGCCGACGGGTAAGCCAGAACGCGGCGATGATCGACAACAACAGGATGCCGGCCGCTCCAAACCACAGCCGGCGGTTGAACCCGGCGCCGAACGCGCGCGACGCGCTGTCGACCGAGACCGAGACGTTCGCGGTCTCCGGCGGGCGCGGCACCTGGACGAGGAGCGCCAAGGTGTCGCCGGACGGCGACAGGAGCCACTCCCCGGCGTCGAGGATGAGACGGCGCAGTTCCCCCGCGCGCCGCACGTCGAGCGATATCCGCTGGGCACCGAGTCGTGCCGTCGTGGCGCCGGCGAAGGTGGTGTCATTGGTCGCGAGCAGTGTCCCGGCGGGGGCAAGGACCAGCACGCTCGGCGCGACAGGGGTCGTGTCGCCAGAAGCCACCTTGGCCACCAAGGCGGCCAGGCCACTGTCCCGCGCCAGTGCCTTCAGTGGCTCCAGCGCCGTCGTCGGGTTGTCAGGCGTGCTGGTCGTGCGTTCGTGAAGCGTCGCGCGGAACTGGACCGTCGCCGACCGCACCCCAAACGCAGACAGCAACGCGACGGAAAGCAGCACGGCGCCGGTCACCAGCGCGATGATTTGCATGCGCAGGTTAGCCACGGCGCACCGCCGCGACGTCCACGCGATACCCGACCCCGAACACTGTCTCGATGCAGGAGACACCCGCCGACTCCAGCTTGCGCCGCAGGTTCTTCACATGCGCGTCCACGGTTCGGGCCCCGGCTTCGGTGCCACCACGAAGCGCTCGCTCGGCGAGGTCATCACGCGACACCACGCGTCCGCCGGCGCGCGAGGACCTGCAGGAGGCGGACCTCTGTTGGACTCAGGGCGACCTTTGTGCCCGCGAGGAGGACCTCGGTGGCGTCCGCCGGGATGTACAGTGTCCCGAGCCGCACCCCACCGGCCTCCCGTTCGCGCTGCACCACGGCCCGACGCAGGACCGCCTGACAGCGCGCCACCAACTCGCGTGGGCTGAACGGTTTGGGGACATAGTCATCCACGCCGGCGGAAAAACCGGCCAACCGATCCTCCTCGTCCACCATCGCCGTCAACATGATGATCGGGACATCGGCCGCCTCGCGTACCTGCCGGGCGAGCGCCAGGCCGTCGACCTCGGGCAACATGCGATCCAGGACAACAAGGTCGAAGCGCGACGAGGCGAGGAGGTCACGGGCCTCCGCGCCGTGGCGCGACACCGTGACCCGGAACCCTCCGTGCCGGAGGTACAGGGCCACGGTATCAGCCGTCTTGGGCTCGTCCTCGACGAGGAGGACGTGTGCCCCTTCACTCACAGCGGGAGCGCGTACCGCTCAAGGAAATACTGACCGTCCTCGTCCACCTCGGCAGCATACAGGGCAGAGGCGCCGAAGCCGAGCAGCACCCGTCCGGCGGGGAAGTTGACCGTGGCCACGTGGGCGCCGCTGGTGTTGAACACGTCGTATTGGCGCGGCGCATTGGCCGGGCCCAGCCGGCGCACCCATACGCGGCCCGTGGCGTCAATCCGAAGAGAGTTCGCCTCGAAGAAGGGCTTGGTAGCCGGCCACTTGTACTCGTCCGTGCTGGGCTCTTGCTGCGGCCGCGCTCGGCCAAACGACATCGTGCGTTGGCCGTTGTTGTCCTCGACGTTCATCGAGATCCCACCGGTCAGCATCTGCTGCTGCACCCACTCGCGCTTCTCCGCCTCCCCGATCTTCGCGCGGGTGGCCGCCACCGCCGGGCCACTCCGCGTGACACCGTTCGAGACCCAGTCCATGCGATACATGCCACTACGCGCCACGGCCACGTCCCCGTTAGGCGCCACAGCCCAGCCGTCGGTCGCCGACAAGGGAATCGCCCGAATGCGAACCTGGCGCGAGTTCGCGCCCCCGGACTCCTGTCGGTCGAGGTCCGGCGTCTTTGCCTTCGCGACCGCCTGCGCGGTGCCAGCCTTCGGGTCGAAGCGCATGATGTTCGCCGAATCCGGCAACCCGCCGGGTCCGCCACCGGCCGGGGGCTGGTAGTACACGCGCCCCTGCGCGTCCACGCCGCCGGGGAACATCACCCCCACGGGACCGCCGGCGCCGCCCGAGGCCATCGGGATGCTGCGGGCATACACCCCGGTCGGCCCAAGGATCGACAGCCGCGCGTTGCCAAGGTCCACCACCAGGGTGCTGTCCCCCGGCATGGGCCAAACGGCATCGGGCTGCCGGTACTCGCCAGGGCCCCCGCCCTCCTTCCCCAGCACGCGCCGCGCCTGCAGCGACCCGCCAAACACCATCACCTGGCGCTCGATGGGATCGGCAACCATCAGGTCGCCGTTGCGCAACTCACGCACCGTCGTGACCAACGACAACACCTCCTTTGCCCGGGCAGTAGCCTTGCCCAACGCGGCGGTGCGAGGCGCCTGGGCCTCGGTGAACAACGGTACACTCAGGAAGACCGCAAGGGCGGCGACTCGAGACATCGCATCAACTCCAGGAAAGGTGGACCTGCGTGAATGAGACACCCCACTCGTGAAGGAGTCGTGAAGGCAGGTCACGCCAACTGTCGGGCAAAGCAGTGCTTCTGGCCGACGGTCCACTCGTCGGCGGCGACCCGGTCATACCGGCGCTTTTTCTCGGGATAACGCGTCACATCCTGCGATGCGAAGCCACAGCGCTGAAACAGGTCGTCCGCGAAGGAGACGGCGAAGATCTCGGGATACCCCCGGCGACGGGCCAGGTCCACCGCAGCCTGGATCAGCGTGCGGCCAAGCCCCTTGCGGTGGTGCGCCGGATCCACGGCCAGCGACACCAACTCGACCAGGGAGGGCGAGTATTCATCAAGACACACGCAGCCGACCACGTGGCCATCGTCGTCCCGAATGACCCGATAGTCGTCAAGGTGTCCCTCGACAAACGCTTCCGTGCGTGGCAGGGTCAACCCCGCCTCATTGAAGCGGTTGTTGAGTGCCGCCAGGGCCGGCACGTCGTACTCGTGGGCAGGAGACAGGGGGCGCATGCGCGGCATCAGGGGGTGGAGGGGATACGGTACACCACGCGACCTCGGGAAACGGTAAGGCGAGCGGTGCCACTGAGCAGGTCCTGCGTGCTGGCCGCCGTTAACGGATCGGTGGACAGCACCGTGAAGTCGGCGCGGCGACCGGCCGCGAGCTGGCCACCGCGCGCGTCATCGAACGAGGCGAACGCCGCCCAACTGGTGTAGCCGCGCAGGGCCTCTTCCGGCGTCATGCGTTCGCCCGGATACCATCCCCCATCGGGGTTGCCTAACGTGTCCTGTCGCGTGATCGCGCTGTGCAAGCCGTAGAAGATATTCCAGCCCGAGCCGGGAAGGTCCGACCCGAATACCAGCGATGCGCCGGTCGCCCGCAGGCGACGCCAGGCATACGCCCCCTGGACGCGGTCTGCCCCAAGGCGCTGCTCGGCCCACGGCATGTCTTCCACCGCGTGCGGAGGCTGCATGGAGGCGATGATGTCGCCGCGCGCGAATCGCGCGAGGTCTTCCGGGTGAATGACCTGGGCGTGTTCCACGCGGTGCCGCAGGCTGCGACTGGCTGGCACGGCACGCGCGACCGAATCGATGAAGTCCAGTGTCGCCCGATTTCCGGCGTCGCCAATGGCGTGGATCGCGACCTGGAAGCCGGCGGCCATCGCCGCCCCGGATCGCTGCCCGGTCGAACCCGTAGGCACCGCCGCTCACGCCGCGATGGCCGGCACGATCGCTGTAGTCTTCCAGCAGCTGGGCCCCGCGCGAGCCGAGGGCGCCGTCGTAGTAGGCCTTGACCGCGCGCACGACCAGGGCGCCCGACGGGGTGCCGCGCAGCGGCCCGCGAGCCGCCCACTCGCGGACGAGCGCGGTGTCGCGACCGTTCAACATGGCGTACACGCGAATCGGAAGGCGATCGGCCGCGTCGAGCCGCCGGAAGGACTCCAACACGTCACGCGGCGTCCCCGCCTCGTGCACCGCGGTGAACCCGGCCGACGCCATCACCTGGAGGGCGCGAACCACCTGGGAATCCCGCTGTGGCGGGGTGGGCGGCGGCAGGCGGTCGTCCACCAGCTGCACCGCGCGATTGAGAAACAACCCCGCGGGCCGGCCGTCCGCCTCGCGCCGGATCTCGCCACCACTCGGCGCCTCGGTCGCCGCATCGATGCCTAACGCCGAGAGCGCCCGCTCGTTGGCCCAACTGGCGAACCCGTGCAGGCTGCGCAAGACCACCGGGTGATCGGGCACCTGGGCCGAGAGCAGGCGACGGTCCGGATAGCGGTTCGCCCACGCGCCTTCGTCCCACCCAAACCCGAGGATCCAGGTGCCCGGGGTACCGCCCTCGCGCGCTCGACAATCCGCGCGACCGCGGTGGACTCGTCAGGCACCCCGGTCAGGTTCACGCGGTCGAGCGACTGCCCCAACTCGGCGACATGCACATGCGCGTCCACCAGTCCAGGAACCAGGACCCCGCCCTGCGCGTCGATCACCGCGGTCCGGGGCCCGCGCAGGGTCAGGGCGGCGCTGTCGCTGCCCACGAGGACAATCGAGTCGCCGCGCACCGCCAACGCCGTCGCGTCGGGGCGCCATCCTGCGGTGCTGTCCCACGGCGCATCCGGAGCGGGGGTCCCATCCGGGCGCGGATCTCCCCAGGCGAGCGTGTGGATTCGCGCGTTGTGCACGATCAAGGTCGCCGGCGGCGGTGCCTCGGCGCAGGCCGCCAGGACCAGGCACCAGAAGAAGCGTTGCATCCCCACAAGCTACAGGGATCACGCCCATTCGGCCCGAGCGCTAGGGCATCGCGGCGACGGCGAAGGCGCCGACGCGACCGTCGGGGGTGACGAGCTGTCCACTGGGCGGCAGCCGAACCGTGGCGGACCACTGATCCGGCGCGGCGTCGATGTGCAGCGTCCCACCGTGACGTTCAAACTCGTGCCGCGCGGCGCCGAGTCCCCTCTGGTCGCCGCGCGCGAGCATCGACAGGTCGAGGGCGCCGTTGGCGGCGGCGGTGCGGCGGGCGCTCACCAGGAACGTCGCCCAGCCGTCGTTCCCCGTGCGGGATTCCACGCGCACCTGGGCGACACCCGGCATAGCGGAACTGATGCGCTGCGCCAGGGACAGGAGATCGGAGAAGGCGCCCATGAGTTCGGCCTCGTCCCCAAGCACGAGGGGGGTCGCTCCCAGGTCAACCGAGACATCGTGCGACTGGTGCAACTCCGTCGCCACAGCCTTGAGGGCGACCCGCACCAGGCGGTCCGGCGCGACGGCGACGCGCATCCCCGGCGACCACCGCGTCCGAGCCCGCAGGGCCTCGACGGCGGCCTTGATGCGCTCCGCCCCGTCCACGATGCCGTCGATCGACTCCGTGGCTTCCGCCGGCATGGGATGCCGTGAGCCAAAGTCGCGCAGCAGGTCTGCGTTCAACATCAGCCACGCCAGCGGGTTGTTGATGTCGTGCGCGACGCCGGCGGCGACGCGACCGATGGAGGCATGCCGTTCGGCGTCGGCCAAGGCGCGTTGCGCGACCAAGACATCGTTGGTGCGCGCTTGCACCTCAACGGACAAGTCGCGGGACAACCGATCGAGCCGATGGGCGTTGCGGACAAACGCCCGAATCATGTAAACGGCGACCGGCATGAGTGCCACCAGGAATCCGACGCCGGCCAACGGCACGAATTCGAAGACCCCCGAGGCGGTCCCGAAGTCGACCGCAGCGCACGCATAGAAGGCACCGAACCCGACCTTGGCCCACTCAGAAAGCCGGGAGCCTCCCCATCCCTCGCGCGCCACGCGGACAAAGGCCACGGCAATGCCCACCAGCATGAGTGCCCCACCCACACTGCCCACCGGGGTGAGCGGAAACATCGCGTAGGTCACCCCAATCGCCGGCACGCGAATTTCGCGGGACGTGGCTTCGAGAGCGAGTCCCGGAATGAGTCCCAGGGCCGCCATGCCGTAGCACATCCACCGCAGTCCCATGGCGCGTCGCGCCGACCGCCCCTCGTCCGTGTCGTACGCAAACTGGAGCCAGGCGGCCGCGTGGAGGGAGCCCACAATAAACTGCCCGCGCGAGGCCCAGAGTTGGGCAACACGCGGCACCTCTCCGCTGACGGTGAGCAGGTCGCCGGCGGCATACGCGGCCGCGGTCACCGACACCCACGCGAACGCGCGGGTGCGCTCCCAGCCCGGGGCCCGGGAAATCCCGCCCAGGACGAAGGCGACGAACAGCAGGAGGATGGTGGAGCTCGCCGCAGCGAGAGCCGAGTAGTTCACGAGTCGAGTCAAGGGCCGTGTCGGAGTATCGGCACCCCGACCCGCCAACTACCCCGCTCGCCGCAGTCTCCGACGGTCCAGGAGTACGAGGACCAGGCACAGGTGAATCGTCATGAAGGACTCGAAGCACCAGACGCAGAAGATCCCCATCACGTACCACTCCCCGTACTTGAGGCGCCAGGTAAAGGCGACAGCGGCCAACACCAGGACCAGGATGGTGTTGGTCACGGCCGGCGAGTTTTCCAGGTCGATGCGGGTGCCCAGAAGGGCGACGACGGTCAGCAACCCGTAGCCAATGGCCCCGATGAGGGCGACGTCAATGCCGAGGAAGCTCCCCCACGAGCTGTACCACGCGGCCACACAGCCGCCGCCAGGCCCGCACGAGGGGACGCCGAAGGTCCCGACCTTCACGAGATGCAGATAGAGGGCGATGAGCCCGGCGAGGAAGGCGAGGACCGCGATGGCCTGGCGATAGATCGCCGGATTTCGCTCCGAGTGGTCGGTCTGCATCATGGCGCCGGTGTGCCGCTATCGGGGCCGCGTCGGGATATCGACCAGGTGGCGGGGGTCGACCCATCCCACTTGCCCTGCGGGGGTCCGCACCTGGCGCCATCCGCGAAAGCGGGCGCCGGTCTCGACCTGGGTCCCCGGGTTGATCGTTCCCACGATCGCTGCCGCGCGATCCGGCTCCGTGCGAAGGTTGATGTACGTGTCTGGGGAGGCAATACCGCTCCGGGTGAAGCCGGTGGGAGGTTGCATGACCCCGGGCGGCAGCGCGGCTGCGGGTGCCGGAGGCGGCGCAATGTTCGGTGCGGGGTTCGTCACGGAATCCCCGCGAGCGGTTGTATCGCTCCCGAACGTGGAGGACTCAGGTGGGGCCGTCACCGAGGGAGTCACGGTGACCGATGCGACCGAAGGCAGCGAATCGGCTGGCGGACGAATCTCCGCGGCGGGCGAGCGCGCCTCCGACGCTGCAGGGTCCGACATTCGCGCGACCATCCACCAGACCAGGGCAGCCACCGCCAGCGAGGCGCCAATTCCTGCGAAGACCCGCGATGAGGGTCCGGATCCTGGCTTCGTGCCGCACCACTTGCAGCCCCCCTCTCGACGTGGGGTACCAGGTGTCGCACTTGCGGCACTGCGTCAGTGAGACGAACTCTCCGTGGTGGTCCCGGAGCTGGAGCGGATTCGAGCACTTGGGACACTGCGATGCCGCAAGCAGGGCTTTCGCGCCGCACGCCTCGCATCGCACATACTGCACGTGGGCCTCCTGGGGGAATCTGGGAAACCGAGGGGGTCGCCCCGGGGACAAAGCTATCCGCGTCGGCGGCGGCGCGCGATGAGTGATGTCAGGGACTCGCAATTGGGCCCGAACCGGCTACGTTTGGGTTCCCTGCCACGGCGCGTCCGCGGTTGGGATTTCCGGGGGTGTCGTAGGCAGGACGCAGCTTGAGTAGGTTGATACAGGGTTTCGGGACGTAGCGCAGTCCGGTAGCGCACCTGAATGGGGTTGGTGGCGGGCGCTTCGCCCCCGCTCACCGTCCTCGCCTCAGCGTTGCTGAGGCAGCGGATCAGGGGATCGCGGGAACCCGCGACCCCATCGCAGTGAGTAGGTTGCTTGAGTTTCGGGACGTAGCGCAGTCCGGTAGCGCACCTGAATGGGGTTCAGGGGGTCGCGGGTTCAAATCCCGCCGTCCCGACTTGAAGGAGCGGCCTCGTGCCGCTCCTTCGTCGTTTCGGGCCGCCGGGGCCTTGGCTGCGGCGCTTCGCGCCTCCGCTCCAAATCCCGCCGCCGCGACCTCAAGGCGGCCTCGCGCCGCTCCTTCGTCGTTTCGGGCCGCCGGGGCCTTGACTGCGCGCTTCGCGCCTCCGCTCCAAATCCCGCCGCCGCGACCTCAAGGCGGCCTCGCGCCGCTCCTTCGTCGTTTCGGGCCGCCGGGGGCCTTGGGTAGGGCCATTCCCACCTCAGGCGAAGGCGTCGCGGCTACCGCGACAATGGAAGTCCGCAGATGAACCCGTCCCCATCTTGATCCACTTCGCGATACAGCATCCCTCCCCCCATTCGCAGCCCGGGATTGTTGTGGATGCTGCAACCGCCAGAAGGCGCACTCACCTCCACGCTATGGAAGAGCTGAGCGACGGGGAGCGGAACAGTGCCACTGAGGTCGTTCCACTCGAGTGCGACTCGATCCAGCGCTACCAAGTTGCCAAGACTCGACGGGACTCCACCGGACAGCCGGTTGCGCTGAAGGTACAGGAGCTCCAATCGCGACAACCTGCCGAGGCTCTCAGGAATTCTTCCAGCTAGTCCGTTTTGGTCAAGTCGCAACCACCTGAGGGCACCCAACCTGCCGAGAGACGGCGGAATGGACCCGCCGAGTCGGTTGCTCTCCAGATGCAGGCGTTCGAGTGACCCCAGCTGACCAAGCTCTGGAGGGATGGCACCTTCGAGGTTGTTGAGGCTCAGATGGAGCTCGCGAAGCCGCGAGAGCCGGCCCAGGGTTGACGGGATGCGGCCGCGGAGCCCGGTTACGGCCAGGCGAAGCTCCGTCAGTTGGCTCAGGTTGCCAAACTCCGGCGGCAGCGAGCCGACGAAGAAATTGCGCGTCAGGACGAGGCTGTTCAGGTTGGCCAGGCTGCCCAGCTCAGGTGGCAAGGCACCCGCCAGTTGGTTGAACGACAAGTCGATGTCGGTCAAGCCCGGAAGGTTCGCCACCTCTCGAGGCAGGGTGCCCACGAGATCGTTGAACGACAGGTGAATGCCGGTGACGCCATTGGGCCCGCACCTCACCCCAAACCATGAGCACGGTTTGGCCGTCTGCAACCAGCCGCTGCTCTGGGACCACCCGACACCGCCCGTGGCGGCGAAGAAGGTCACCAATGCGTCGCACTCCGAGACGGCGATCTGGCTCTGATCAGCAGCGCAGTCGTAGGTGCCCCGCGGCCCAACCTGTGCGGTCAGCAACGGGGCTCGCCCGCCGCCAATGCTCGTTGGCGCTTCCGTGCACGCGATAGCGACCGAGATCACGGCCCATCCCCGCCACGTGCGAGACCGACGCGCTGTGCGTTTCACAACCGTACCTCCGTGCCAGAAACCGACCAGCGGCGACGTGCCGTCCACGCTCCGTTCCTTCGCGGCCGAGGAGACCGAAGACGGCGTCAAGAGACAGGGACAAGCATGCGTCGCCGACCGCGCCCTTGGGAAGCACCCTGTCGGATACGACCCAGGGACGCGGATCAGCCGGCCCCGAAACCACCGCAGTGATGAACTACCAGCGGCGCGACACCCCGATCCCGCTGAAGACATCCCGGCGGCCAAGCCCGTTGTGGCCGATCCCCCCGCGCACGTCGAGCTGCAGGTTGGGATTGAACACCCAGGTGAAGCCAAGGTTCGAGTAGTGCGACGCCGGCGAGAAGGCCTGCTGCGGGAAGAAGCCGAAATACTCGGTGTAAAGCCCCAACCGGTCGGTCAGCCCGAACCCGAACGACGCCGTCGCACCGGCCTCGCCCACAGTGTCGAACTCGTCGCGAATCCAGCTGTAGTTGAGGTTTGAAGAGAAGGCGACACGGTCGCTGAGGCCCAGGCCGCGGTCAGCTTCATCTCGGGCTGGAGCTTGTCGGCGCGAAAGGGCTGCGCACCGGTCGGGACCGACGATGCCACGATCACCGACATCTTGGGCACCACACCGCCGCCGCTGATGAGGCCGAGCTTGGCGCCGACCGACGCGTCCTCCAGCCCCTGCTGACGGGCACCGGGTGAGCGGACCACGGCATACGAGTTGAACCCGAGCCGCAACTCGACGCGAGATGCCAGGCCGACGCGGAGCAACGCTTCACCGACGGTCGTCCCGGTCTCTTCTCCCACTCGCTGCACCGTTGCCCCGGATTCCAGCTGGGCCATCCCCGTGGGCACCGTTTCGCTGCTCTCGGTAAAGTCGGGTCGATCGGTCACGAGTGGTTCGAGGTCCTGGCGCGGGACCGAGGCACAGGCCCCGGTCAAAGGAGGGCAGCGAGGACAACGGACGAGTGGCGCATGTGGGCTCCGTGGACGAGGGGTGGCGGTCCCGTACCCGGGGCCGCGTCGGAGTCGAGTCTCGTCGCCACGGCCAACCCACTTGAGCGCTTCCGGCAGTTTGTACCCGCTGGCGGCGCGACGAGCCAGTGCCCACGCCCGAGCCGGGCCCGTCAGGCGGAGTGACTGGGGAGCTTGATCGCCGCGACGACGTCAGCGAGCGCCGAGAGCGAAAATGGCTTCTGCAGCACCCGGCATCGCGAGCGGTCCAGAAAGGCCGCCGCGTCGGCTTCGTACACGTCGCCCGTCGCAATGACCACGCTGTCGACAAGGTCGGGACGGTGAGCCGAAATCCACTCGTGCAGCTCGGCACCGTTCACCACGGGCATCCGCAGGTCCGCCACGATGACGTCATACGCTGGACGGCCAGCCGCCAGCTCGCCGATCAACGGCTTCGCCCCGGCTCCATCGGAGGCTTCATCCACATGCCACCCACGGCGCTCGAACCAGCGCCGCACCACAGACCGGATCGCCGGCTCATCGTCGACGATCAGGGCATGGCCGGTCAACTCCGGCGTGGCACAGTCCACCGCAGGGGTCATGGAGTGCTCCGGTTCGGGGCACGCCCACCTGCGGGCGTGCCCGTCACCGTTCCGGTATCGACCCGAGGCCGTCCGGACTTGAGTCCCCCTACGCGAGTCGCTGCATCCGGGTGTGCAGGTGCTCCCGATATGTCCGACTGAGCTTCAACTGCCGGCCATCGCGCAGGATGACGACGTAGTCCCCGGCGAACCAGGGTTGCAGCTCCCGGATCCGGTCGAGGTTGACGATGACCGCGCGATGGATCCGCACGAACATCGACGGGTCGAGCTGCGCTTCCACCCGTTGCATCGTCTCCCGGATCAGGTGCGAGACCTTCCCGGTGTGGATCCGCACGTAGTTCCCCGACGCCTCAAACCAATCGACGTCGGTGGCCTTCACGAAGAACACCCGGCCGTCGTGCTTCACCATGAGCCGATCGACATACCGGTGACGAGGCGCG
Organism: Gemmatimonadota bacterium; assembly: GCA_016712265.1. Taxonomy (NCBI): domain Bacteria; kingdom Pseudomonadati; phylum Gemmatimonadota; species Gemmatimonadota bacterium. Next base: position 1,115,162 of record JADJRJ010000030.1, read on the forward strand.
CTCGGAGCCGCGGTCGCCGTGCCGTTACTCGACGGCGACCGGTCGACGCTCGCCACCGCCCCTCGCCGAGGACCTGCTCCAGCAGGGCGCGAATCTTCCGCCCCTGCTCCGCCGAACTGCGCTGCTCCAGGTGCACCCGCGCCCGGACAAACGCCGCGCGAAAACGATCCGTGTCAAACGGCTTGAGCAGGTAGTCGATGGCGTGCACGTCAAAGGCGCGCACGGCATACTCGTTGAACGCGGTCACAAAAATGGTGGGGGGCATCTGGTCGATCCCCAGCGCATCGACGACCCCGAACCCATCGAGGTCCGGCATTTGTACATCGAGCAGGACCAAGTCCGGTCGATCACGCTGGATGGCCTCTACCGCTTCGCGCCCGCTCCCCACGTCGTCAATGACCTCGACATCATCCTCCAGTCGAAGCAGTCGACGCATGCGGCGTCTCGCAATGGGCTCATCGTCGACAATCAACACACGAACGGACATAGGCATCTCTCCGGTACGGGTGAAAGGACACGAACGGGGGAACAGGGGTGGCAGACCGTTGGACCACGGCGACTCATGAGGCCAGGGAGGGAATGGTGGTGGCCACCTGGGCGGCGGCCTCCGCGTCGTCACCAATGATCAGGAGGATGCTGGCCGGGTCCGGCACGAGCACGCTCACGGTGTTACCGGCCAGCTCGACGGCGCGTTCCGCCAGTCCATGCCGATGCCACCACAAGTGAGACCCGCCAGCACGGCTCCGCCCCTGCATCCGGGCGCGGATCGCGATGCGCGTGGTTCCCGACAGCCGGCTGGCGTCGACCTCGACCACCAGGGCGTCATGCGGATCCACCCAGGCGTTCGCCAGCAGCTCATCAATGGCCGCACAGACGATCCGGCTAGGGACCTGGTCGGTCATCGCCTCCGAGTCCACCCGCTGCACGAGCTGCACGCCCGGCCGAACTCCCAGCCGATGGGTCTCGATGCATGCACTGACCAGCTCGAGCTCCCGGGCGACACTGGTGCTGGGCCTCCGACCGATCTCCATGGTCAGCCGCAAGGTGTCGGCCAGCCGCGTAATGAGGCGCTCCGCATGCTCGGCGTCCTGGTGCACGACCGTCTCCAGGTGCTCCATCGTCGCGAGGACGAATTCGGGGCGCAGCTGCACGCGCACGGCCTGGAACCGTGACCGGGCCAGCTGCGCGGTGAGGCGCGCCGTTTCGACCGCCCGCATGCGATACCAGGCGACAAAGTCGCGCGAATGCGACCAGGCGAGGATCGCCAGGTAGATGAAAAAGTCCCCGGTCAGCGGGTTCAGGTTGCCGTATGAGAACACCGGTTGCTCGCTCAACCCCATCAGGCGCAACCCACCGACATGCACCACGCCGCAGGCGAGGGCGCCCAGCACATGGACCGGGAGGCGCCGCGGCCAGTTCTCCGGGGTGAAGCGATACCGTCGGGCGATCCACAACACCGGGAGGGACAACCCGAGCCAGATCAACGAGGTCCCCAGCTGAAGTGACGCCACGGTCCAGACGTCCATCGACGTCCCCTCGGGCCGGACATTGCCGAAGAGCACGACCTGGTTGGTCCAAAACACGGCAAGCAGCAACCACAGGCCCGCGATGCCGACCCAGATACGCACCGACAGTGCAGGTGACGCCTCCGCCACGGCCACGGGGAGGGCCAGCGCGCGCCGCGCACCAGACAGGACGCCACCACCGGGAAACTCGCCCGTTCTCCAGTCCGCCAGCGCGTCCTCGTGCAGCGGTGAAGGCGCAGGCTGATCGGCCGAGCGTGGAGCCGCCGCCTGCCATGGGACTTCGACCATCACTTCAACCCCGCCGCCGGATCGGTTGCGGATCACAAAGGCGTGGTCCCGGCCGTACAACTGCCGCAATCGCTCGATGACGTTCGCGAGGCCGATGCCGTTGGCTGGAGCATCAAGCTGCGGGCGGAGCCCGACGCCGTCGTCCTCAACCAGCAAGCGGAGCCGATCGGGGCTCGGCTGCGTGGCCGAGATGCGGATCCACCCCGCAGCCTGACGGCCAGACAGCCCGTGCCGAATGGCGTTTTCGACCAGGGGCTGGAGGAGCAGGTGCGGCACCAGGCCGCGACGCAGCGCGATCGGCACGTCCACCTCAACGCGCAGCCAGTCCGAGAAGCGAGTGCGCTGGATGTCCAGATAGGGCTCGAGGCCCGCCAGTTCATCCGCAAGGGAGACTTCATCCTCGCCGCGGCGTTCCAGGGAGATCGCCAGGAGGGCCCGCAATCGACGCAACATCCGCGCAGCCGTATCCGGCGCTTCGTGGGCGAGTTCCTGGATCGTGTTCAGGGCGTTGAACAGGAAGTGCGGCTGCAGCTGCGACTCGAGGTACTGAAGTTGGGTCCGGGCGAGTTGCGTCTCCAACAAGTCGGCCCGCATCACCCGGTCGGCATACCGTCGTTGGGCCTCGAGGGCGCGCCCGATCACGACGAGGGTGATGTAGACAAAGACCCAGACATCGAGCCACCAGACCCAGACGGGCAGGTACGGATCGATGGCGCGCTCGCCAAAGAACGACACCGCCTGGCGTCGCACCTCCGACACCACCGACGCGAGCGCCGCGGCAGCGATGGCGTGCCCCGCGATGCTGGCCCACCACCCGACCCGACGCGGGGCGAGCCACTGCGCAAGGCGAAAGACCCCGGGGGTCAGGACCGCCCAGGTCCAGGCGATGGCAAAGGCGCACGGGATCGTCCAGCGCAGCGCTTCCCGCGGCGTGGAATACGCCAGCGTCCAGATGACGCTGTAGCACACGCCATACAACGTCCACGCCGCAAAGACGTAGAGCCACACCGATCGCCGCTCGAGCTGCCTGACGCGCGTCGAACTCGTCACGCTTCCCCTCGCCGTCACTCCCCGCGGAAAGTCGCCGGGCACGGGGATGTTGTGAGCAAACGGCGACGATTCCAAGGGGGCTGGGGCAAGGCGTGCGGGAGCGCGACGAGTGGAGGGCCCGCCCCCCCCAGGGTTTGACCGCCGCACCGAGTGCAGGGTTGCTGCCGGGCCGTGACATCGTGGCCCACGGTCCTCTCATCCCTCGTGGGGCGGGCTTCGTCACCCAGGTATTTGTGCCTTTACCGGCGGCTGTGGCACCATCCGGTCCATGTCCAGACACAGCGTTGTTGCCCTCCTGTCGTTGGTCGGCTGCCTCCAAGCGCCGAGCCTCGCGCCGATCCCCCCGCTCCCCGAAACCGGCACGCGGATCCTGTTCATCGGGAACAGCCTCACCTACCAGAATGACCTTCCGACAGTCCTGGGCGCCGTCGCGAGGAGCGCCGGGGATACTATGCACACCCGCATGGTGGCCTTCGCGAACTTCGCGCTCGAAGACCACTGGAACGAAGGGAGCGCGGCCCGCGCCCTCGGCGGCCAGCGATGGGACTACGTGGTCATGCAACAGGGTCCGTCCTCGCTTCCCGAGAACCAGGCACACTTGGCGACGTGGAGTTCGCGGTTCGCGCCGTTGATCACGACGGCGGGCGCCCGTCCCGTGTTATACCAGGTGTGGCCTGCACGCACGCGGCCGCAGGACTTTCCGGGGGTGAAGTCCGCGTACCAGAACGCCGCCACGGGGATCGGCGGGCTGTTCGCCCCCGCGGGAGAGGCCCTGCGCGCGGCGCTCGCGGAGACACCGGAACTTCCGGTGCTCGACGTCGATGGGTTCCACCCAACCGCGCTCGGCACGCTGCTCGCGGCCTACGTCATCTACGAACGCGTGCGCGGGCGTCCGGTCACCGGTCTCCCCGTTCCCCCGGGGTTCGGTGGACTGACGCCCGCGCTCCTGTCCCGCATTCAGTCACTCGCTCACGACGCGGTGCTGTCCTCGCCTTGAACTAGCCTGCTGGCGAAATGCAGGCGGCCGGGAACTTGGCGAACAGTTTGGTCATGCCGTCGCGCACCCGTTTGGCGAGTTCCTGGTTGTTCCCGATCGCCCCGCTGAGGTCGGTCTGCATCCAGCCACGCCAGATGACCTTCTTGCCCTTCGCGTCGGCGATATCCACGAGGACGGTGCCCTCTTCGTAGGTGATGACTTGCGACTGAGCGTACCCGGTCTGGTCATACCCGGCGGCGCGGTCAGCCTCGTACACGTTGACGCGATCCCGCACGGTCGCATGAAAGTGAATGGTGAGGTCGCCCCCCGACTGGGCCTTCATCAGCCCGAGCTTGCCCAGCTGGTCGTCGACCTGGCGCTGGACCTCCGAGATGAAGAACGGATTGTTGTCGAGCCGTGGGTCACCGGTCGGCAACTGGTCCGGCATCTCCCAGGTGTACGACCGGTAGGCGGCCGGTTGGAGGTTCGACGCCGCATCCGCTCCAACGGTCAGGGCAGGGGCGCATGCCATTGCGCCAGCGGCCAAGGCAAGGAAGGCGGGTGCAAAGAGTCGGGGGCGCATGGTCTCTCCTGTTACTCGAGGGGCAGGACGCGCCAGCCACGACCGGCACCGCGCGTCCGTATCGAGAATACCCGTGCGGGCCTCGCCGTTGTGTCGGGTGAGCGCGGCACTTACGTCAGGCATCAGGGAACAGCTGACGGACCATTCCCTCACATCCCGCCTGACGTCCGCGTGACAGGGTCCTGTACCTTTCCGCTCCATGCCCGGTCTCGTCCCGTCCCCCAGCCAACAGCGCGCCATCGAGGCCGACATGGGCCCGGTCCTGGTGATCGCCGGGCCGGGCGCGGGCAAGACGTTCTGCCTCGTCGAGCGGATCCGGCGCCTGATCAGCGTGCATGGCATAACGCCGTCGCGGATCTGTGCCTTCACCTTCACGAACAAGGCGGCGAACGAGATCTCGGATCGCCTGACCGACCTGCCGGGGGCCGGTGAGGTCCATCGGGGGACCATGCACGCGTTCTGTGCGGAACTGTTGCGCGCGCACGGCGCCTCGGTCGGCGTGGCGCGCGGGTTCGGCATTGCGGACGAGGCCTACCAGTGTGACGTCCTGGCCCGGCTCGGGACCCAGGCGCGTTGGCAGAAGGGGGTGTTGACCGCCTTCGCCCGCCATCGCTTTCGCGACGAGCCGCTCGAACCGGAAGACGCCAAGCGGCTGCAGCGCTACGAGGCCTACCTGGGCCAGCGCAACGTGCTCGACTTCGACCAACTGGTCATCCGGGCGGCCGGGGCAATGGAGGTCCCCGCCGTGCGCGATGCCGTGCGGGCGCGCTTCGACTACCTCCTGGTCGATGAATTCCAGGATCTCAACCCGGTCGCGTTCGAGCTGGTCAAGGCCATGTTGCCGGAGAGCCTGAACGTCTTCGCCGTCGGCGACGATGAGCAGTCGATCTACTCCTGGGCCGGCGCGGACCCGAAGGTGTTCGGCGCATTCCTCAATGCCTTCCCGCGCGCACAGCAGATTGCGTTAGGCGAGAATCGCCGTTGTCCGGCCCAGGTGATGGGGCCGGCCCGACGCCTCATCGACCGCAACCGTCGCATCTTCGACGACCCCAAGGTCGTCGAGGCCCCGCGCCAATCCCGCTTTCCCGTCACGCTGCATTCCTTTGACTCCGTCGAGACGGAAACCACCTGGCTGCTGCAGGACGTGCGCGAGACCCGGGCGGCGGAGGGGCTGGCCTGGGGGGACATCGCCCTGCTCTACCGCACCAACGATGCGGGCGGGCGACTGGAGGCCGCGTTCCTCGGCGCTGGCGTGCCGTGCCGCATGTCTGCCGGGCGCGCCCTCGCTGACCATCCCGTGGTGGTGTACCTCCTCTCGGCGCTTCGCGTCATCCTGCATCCCAACGATCCGGCGCGGGAGGCCGGATTCTTCCGCGCCGTGTTGCCGCCGCTCCTCTTCGCCGATGCGCGGGCCCGCGCGGAGCAGCGGGACAATGACCTCGCGGCGCAGCTCGAAGGGATCGCGCGCGAACGGAAGGGCACGGACGCCGCTCGCATGATCCGACGTGCCCAGGTCGAACTGCAGAACCTCGCGGCCCTTGGCGAGCGCCACACCACCCTCGATGCCCTGCTCCACGAGCTGTTGTCGCAACGGGTGGGACAGTACCGATCCGCCCTGGACGACCTGCACGACGAGTTGAGCGACCCACGCGAAGATCCCGACGTCCGCGCGCTGGCACGGGACCTCGAGCATGCGATGGTCTCGGGGCGCCCGGTGGTGGTGGCTCCCATGCAGGGCGTCGAGTTTGCCATCCGCACCATGTTCGGCCGGGCCCAACTCGCCCGCCTGCTCCTGGAACGACCGTGGCCCGGCCCCCCGTTGGTGATCGGCCCGGACACCACGCCTGCCCTGGGAGTGGCGTTAGGCACCTTCAAGGCACTGCAGCTGCTGGCCACGCGGGAATTCACCGATGTATTCGGCGACTTTGTGGCGCTGGACTTCGAGGCGACCGACCTCGACCCGCAGCGGGCCCGGATCATTGAAATCGGGGCCGCGCGGGTACGATCCGGCCAGGTGGTGGATCGATTCCAGGCGCTGGTGCAACCCGGTGTGGAGGTGCCACCCGTTGTCACGCGGACCACGGGGATCGACGGCGGCATGCTCACCGACGCGCCGACGTTCGCCGACGTGTGGCCAGCGCTGCAGGAGTTCCTGGGGCGCGATCTCGTCATCGCCCACAACGGTCACACCTACGACTTCCCGCTCCTCAAGGCCGAAGTGGCGCGCCTGGGCGAGGGCTTCGAGGTGCGTGGATACGACACGCTTCCACTCGCCCGTGAGGTGCACGTGGGCAGTGCGCGCCTCGACGCACTCGCGGCCGCGTTCGGCGTGCCCACGGGCGCCAGCCACCGCGCCCTCGACGACACGCTGGCCCTCGCCGGGGTGGTGCCGCACCTCAATGCCCTCAAGTTCTCCCGGGTGCGCAAAACCGCACTCGGCGGCTGCGTGGAGGCGCTGGCACTGGGGTTGGCCCTCACGCCGGAACACACCAGCGAGGCGTCCAGGCTCTTTGCCGAGATCCGGGTCTTCCCGCTGTTCCGGCATGCGACGTCGCTGGACGCCTATCGCGATGCGCGGGAGGCCACCCACCCCGAGTGGCCCTCCTGGGATCAGGTCGTCGAACGGCTCGGCGGGGTCGTGACGATGGCCAGGCTCCGCAAGGAACGGGACGCGGACGATCGCTACCCCGAACTCATGGCGCGGCTGCGACGGGTCCTCGATGGTCTCACCGGCGACTCGCTGGGGGAACAGATCCGCGCCTTCCTCGAGACAATTGTCCTGTCACAACAGGACGGCGTGACTCCCGACCACGATCGCGTCAACCTGCTCACCCTGCACTCCACGAAGGGGCTCGAGTTCAAGCACGTCTATATCGTGGGCGCGAGCAACAATGACATCGTGCTCGGCAAGCCGGACCGCTGGAGCGAGGATGACGTCGAAGAAGGGCGTCGACTCCTGTACGTGGGGATGACCCGCACCGAGGAACGGCTGGTGCTCACGGTCGCGGATACGCGTGGCCAGAAGCGGTGCGACGACCGGGGGTTTCTCGCCGAGATGGGCCTCGACGAAGGGACGCTCAGCCCGTCAACGCCTCGGTAAACGCGCGCACGGCGGGCGGGCCGGCAAACGGCTCGTAGTCATGCTTGAAGAAGACGTACGCTTCCTTCCACGGCTCATCCTGCACCCGGCGGGCCCAGGTCGTGAGCGTGTGCGCGTCGTAGTCGTAGCGATGCAGTCGCAGGTACCCCCAGTCAGCGGTCGGAATCAGCGGCGAGGCAAAGTCATCCTGGTCGGTGACGGTGAGGGCGTGATTGCGCCCGCGCAACTCGGCTACCACGTCGTCCTCGAACCAGCTCGCATGCCGGAACTCGAAGGTGAAGCGGCGGTCCGAGGGCAGTAGGTCACAAAAGCGCTGGAGCCGAACGAGATCCTTCTTGAGATTCGGGGGGCACTGGAACAACACCACACCCAGCTTGGGGTCCATCGCCGCGAGGTTCTTGAGCAGGAACTCGAGCGGGCTCGCCGCTTCCTCCTTGAGGCGGGCATGGTGTGTGATGCGCTGTGACGCCTTGAGGGAGAAGCGGAACGCGTCGGGCACCTGTGCCGCCCACTCCCGCATCACGTGCTCCTTGGGGAGCCGGTAGAACGTGTTGTTGATCTCCACGGTCGGGAACTGCGTCGCGTAGTACTCCAGCATCCCGGCATCGGGGAGCTCCTCCGGATAGAAGGTCCCCTTCCACTCCTTGAACGCGTACCCGCTGGTCCCGACCCGTACCTTCACGACGCCTTCCGTTCTTCGCCGCCCGCGTCGCCGGTACCTCCCGCCTGCTTCGCGAGGCTCGCCTTCAGCGCCTCCATGAGGTCGATGATCTTGCCGCCGCCGTCCTGGCTGGGCTCGGCGGTAATCTCCTGGCCGTCGACCTTGCGGTTGATCGCCTCGAGCACGCGCTCGCGGACCGTGTCCCGGTACTTCTCGGGGTGGAATTCCTCGGTCGCCGTCTGCGCGATGAGTTGCTTGGCCAGCGTCAGCTCCATGGGCTTGATCTCCCCTTCACCGACCGGCACCTCCTTGGCGGAACGCAGCTCATCGGCATAGTGCAGCTGCTCCATCACGAGGACGCCCTCGCGCGGTCGGATCAGGATGAGGTGTTGTTGCCCGCGCGCCGCGTACTGTCCAAGGGCCGCGTAGCCGGTTTCCTCGAGCGCCCGGGCGAGGAGGCGATAGGCGCGATCACCGCCCTTGTCCGGCCCGACGTAGTACACCTTCGACAGGTATTCCCGATCGACCTTGGCCAGGGGGACAAACTCGATGATGTCGATCGTCCCGGTCGCCTTCTCCTCGAGTGCCTTGAGCTCCTCAGGGGTGAAGACCACGTACTGGTCCTTGGCGAACTCGTACCCCTTCACCATCTCGTCCCGCGGCACGACCTCGCTCGTCTTGGGATCGATGTATTGCTGCTTCAGGCGCGTCCCGCTCTTCTTCGACAGCAGGTTGAACGAGACACTCTGCCGTGACTCGGACGACGAGTACACGTTGACCGGGACGGAAACGAGGCCGAAGGAGATCGTGGCGGTGCCAATCGAACGTGCGGGCATGGGACCGGCGGACAGGGGTCGGGCGCCCCGGGTGGCCACCCGTGCGCGTGAAGGCTCTCGCCGAATGTATGCAGGGGTCCTCCTCCGTGTCGATGCCGGGCTCGGGCAAAGGTGCCGGCTCGGCGAGGCTTCCCGCCGTCGGTGGCCGTCCTAGCTTTCCCGGATGGCCGACTCACCCGACGCGCTCAATGGTGGCGCCCCACCGGACGACGCGCTCGCGACCTACCGCGCCAAGCGATCCGCGGATCGCTCGCCGGAACCCGTGGGCCACGTCTCCAACGTGCCGGGCCGGCTCTTCGTCGTGCACAAGCACGCCGCCCGCCAGCTGCATTTCGACCTCCGGCTCGAGATGGACGGCGTGTTGCGCTCATGGGCCGTCCCGCGGGGACCGTCGTATGACCAGGCGGACAAGCGCCTCGCGGTCCGGGTGGAAGACCATCCCCTGGAGTACGGCGACTTCGAGGGGATCATCCCCGAGGGCAACTACGGCGCGGGCGGGGTGATCGTGTGGGATCGCGGCGAGTGGGTCCCGCTCGAGGATTGGCGCACCGGGCTGGAGAAGGGCAAGCTCCTCTTTGAGCTCAAGGGCTACAAGCTCAAGGGCAAGTGGACCCTGGTGAAGATCAAGAAGACCGAGAAGGAGTGGTTGTTCATCAAGGAGCGCGACGCCTGGCTGCGCTCGCCAGGGACCGACTTCCCCGAAGGCTCCGTATTGTCCGGGCTGACGGTGGAGGAAGTGAAGGCGGGGCAGACGCGAGTCGGAATGCTTCGCGCGATAGTTGAGGGGCAGGCGCCCGTGGGGACGGTTGAGCTCGCCCCGCAGGCCGTGATGCTGGCCGAATCCACCGAGACGGCGTTCACGCGGGAGGGCTGGGTCTTTGAGCTGAAGATGGATGGGTACCGGCTCCTTGCCATCAAGAAGCGTGGTGAGGTCCAACTCCTCACGCGCAACGGCAACGACTACACCCTGGTCTTCCCCGAGGTGGCAAAGGCGGTGCGCGCCCTGCCCTTCGACGACGCCGTGATTGATGGCGAGGTCGTCGTCACGGACGCGCAGGGACGACCGGACTTCTCGCTCCTGCAGCGGCGCGGACGGCTGTCGAACGAGATCGAGGTGCGACGCGCCGCCGTGGAGCTTCCCGCAGCCTACTTCGCCTTCGACCTCCTCTCGTTTGGGGAGTTCGACCTGCGCGGCCTTCCCCTCCTCAAGCGCAAGGAGGTCCTCGAGCGCGCGCTTCCCCAGGTCGGCGCCGTCCGCTACCTGGAGCACATCCCTGTGCAGGGCGAGGCGATGCTGCGGCAGGTGGAGGCGATGGGGCTCGAGGGCATCATCGCCAAGAAGGCCGACGCCGCCTACCGCGGCGGGCGGTCGTCCCAGTGGCTCAAGATCAAGGCGCAACGCACCGGCGACTTTGCCATCGTTGGGTACACGACCCCCAACGGCGGGCGCAGCGGGTTCGGCGCCCTGCAGCTGGCGGACCGGGTCGGGGGCCAGCTGGTCTACGCAGGACGTGCCGGGACGGGCTTCACCGATCAGCAGCTGGCGCAGTACCACGCACTGCTCTCCCCGCTTGTGCGGGCCACGCCGCCGTGCGAGGGCCCGTTCCCGATGGACGCCCAGGCCCCACGCGACGCCGCTGCCATCCCCGAGACCTCGACAACCCACTGGGTGGAACCGCGGTTCTGCTGCGAGGTGCGCTACACCGAGTTCACCCCCGATGGATTGCTCCGCCACCCGGCCTTCCTCCGGTGGCGCGAAGACAAACGACCCGAAGATTGCGACCGCCAGGACGCGCGGGCACTCCCTCGGGCGCTGCCGGGTACGCCGGCCGCAACCCCGACGAGCCCAGACGTCGCCGACCCTGCCCCGGCACCGCAAACCCCGGCGCCGCGCACGGTCGCCTTCTCCAACCTCAACAAGATCTTCTGGCCGGAGGAGAAGTACACCAAGGGCGACCTGATCGACTACTATCGGGCCATCGCCCCCTGGCTCCTCGTCTACCTGCGCAACCGACCCGTCGTCCTCACGCGTTTCCCCGATGGGATCGACGGCAAGTCGTTCTACCAGAAGGACGCCCCCGAATTCGCCCCGGAGTGGATGCGCACCGTCCCGATCTGGGCCAATGACACGAGCCGGTTCATCCGGTACTTCGTCTGCGACGACGTGGACGCGCTGCTCTACATTGCCAACATGGGGAGCATTCCCCTGCACATCTGGCAGAGCCGCGTCGGGACCCTCGAGCAGCCCGACTGGTGCGTCATCGACCTGGACCCCAAGGAAGCCCCGTTCAGCGACGTCATCACGACGGCACAGGTGCTGCACCGCTTGTGCGACGAGATCGCCCTGCCGCACTACCTCAAGACCACCGGCAAGAGCGGTCTCCACATCCTCATCCCGCTCGGCCGCCAGTGCACCTACGAGCAGTGCCGCACGTTAGGCGAGTTGCTCGCGCGCCTGGTCATCCGTGAGCTGCCGGAGATCACCACCATCACGCGCCACGTGACGCGCCGCGGCGACAAGGTCTACCTCGACTACCTGCAGAACCGGCACGGCCAGCTCATCGTGTCCCCCTTCAGCGTGCGCCCGCAACCCGGCGCAACGGTCTCGATGCCCCTCACCTGGGACGAGCTGACCCCGGACCTCGATCCGCGGTGGTTCACCATTCGCACCGCACCGGAACGGATGGCGAAGCTGGGACGTGACCCGATGGCGCCGGTGCTGGAAGACAAGCCGGATCTCGCGCTCGCGCTCACGCGCCTTGCCGAGCGATTGCATGCGTAACCTGCGGCGTGCGCTCGCCCTTGCCCTGCTCGTCGGAGCGTGTCGCGATGCCGCCGTCACCGCGCCGGCTGACCCGCCGCCGATTCCAACGGCGTCCGAGCCAACCCTGACGCGCGAGTTTCGCGGCCTCTGGATCGCCACGGTCGCCAACATCGACTTCCCCTCGGCCGCCGCGCTGCCGGTCGCGCAACAGCGCGCGGAGCTGATCGCGCTGCTCGACCTGGCGCAGTCGTTGAAACTCACCGCCGTGCTCCTCCAAGTGCGCGCGGCCGGCGACGCGCTCTATCCGTCCCCCCACGAGCCGTGGATGGCTTCGTTAGGCGGCGCACAGGGAACGGACCCGGGATGGGATCCGCTCGACGTCGCCGTTCGCGAGGCCCACGCCCGGGGCCTCGAGCTGCATGCCTGGTTCAATCCGTTTCGCGCCGGTAACGCCAGCGACACGCTGCGATTGCACCCGACGCACCTCGCGCGACGACGCCCGGACCTCGCCCGCGTGGTCCGGGGCTCCCTCTGGTTTGACCCCGGCGAAGCCGAGGTCCACGACCACGCGATGACCGTGATACGCGACGTGCTCGCGAGGTACGATATCGACGCCGTGCACATCGACGACTTCTTCTATCCGTATCCTACGACGGGAACCCCTATCCCGGTCCCATTCCCGGACTCGGCCACCTACGCGCGATACACCGCCTCTACCACGTCTGCCCTGGCCCTCGCCGACTGGCGACGCGACAACGTCAACCGCTTTGTCCAGCGCCTGTATCGCGAGGTCCATGCCGCCAAGCCACACGTCAAGGTTGGCATTTCCCCCTTTGGCATCTGGCGCCCAGGCAACCCCGCCGGCATCGTCGGGCTCGACGCCTGGCGAGACATCTACGCCGACTCCCGCCACTGGCTGCAACAGGGATGGCTGGACTACATGGCGCCACAGCTCTACTGGTCCATCGCATCAACTGGGCAGAGTTTCCCAGCCCTTAATGCCTGGTGGCTGTCGCAGAACACGGCGGGACGCCACATCTGGCCGGGGCTCGCAGCTTACCGCGTGGCCGACGGCTCCGCCTCTGCCTTTGTCGCCGAGGAGGTCGCAAGTCAGGTGAGCCTCCTCCGACTCAATCGCCCCAACCCGGGATTCGTGTTGTACAACGCGTCGACGATGCGCCGGGATCGCGGGGGCCTCACGACGCTCCTCCGCGCCTCCACCACGCGGGAGGCCGCCGTGTCGCCCAGCTATCCGTGGTTGGACCCACTCCCACCGGACGCCCCGAGCATCACCGTCGATGGCACCAGCATTCGCATGGCGCCCGGGGCCACGGAAGAACCCGCCTGGTGGATCGTTCACACCTCCGACCTGACGTCGTGGACGCAACGCACCGTCCCGGGGAGCGTCCGTACCGTCCCCCAAAACGGCGCGCGCATGGTCCGCGTCCGCGCCGCAGACCGCGCCTTTAACCTGAGCACCCCGGCCCGCTGGCCATGACCGCCCCACATACGCGCGGCGAGCGCGTCGCCCAGCTCGGCGTGCTCGCCAATGCCGCGCTCGCCATCACCAAGCTGGTGGCGGGCTTCGTGGGCAACTCCTACGCACTGATCGCCGATGCGATCGAGTCTACCGCGGACATCCTCTCCTCGTTGATCGTGTGGGGCGGGCTGCGCGTCGCCAGCCGCGAACCGGATGCCACTTACCCGTTCGGCTACGGCCGCGCCGAGACGCTGGCAGGCGCCACGGTCGCGATCATGTTGCTCGGGGCCGCCCTCGTCATCGCCGTCGAGGCCGTCATCGAGATTCGGACGCCGCATCACAGCCCCGCACCGTGGACCCTTGCGGTCCTGGTGGCCGTCATCGTGCTGAAGTGGTGGCTCGCCCGCCACGTGGGCTCGGTGGCCACCGAGATCTCGTCCACAGCTGTGCGATCCGATGCCTGGCACCATCTCAGTGATGCCATCACGTCCGCGGCAGCGTTCATCGGGATCTCGATCGCCGTCTGGGGCGGACCCGGCTGGGAGAGTGCCGACGACTGGGCCGCCCTCGTCGCGGCTGCGGTCATCGTCTATAATGGCGCGCGCATGCTGCAGGGATCGCTGGCCGAGTTGATGGATCGCGCCGTGGCCCCGTCGCTGATCGACACCATTCGCGCCGCGGCGGAAGGGGTGGACGGCGTCCGCGCCACCGAGAAACTTGCCGCGCGAAAGAGTGGGCTTCACTACCGGGTGACAATCCATGTCCAGGCGGACCCCCACCTGTCGCTCCACGACGCCCATATCCTTGGGGGGAAGGTGAAAGGAGCCATCCGCACCAGGTTGCCTAACGTGCAGTCGGTGCTCGTCCACATGGAGCCGTTCGAGGGCCCGCGCCCCGGCTGACGTTTCCGCAGTGGTGCCACGCGGCGGCGTGCGCTACGTTCCCGCGCCCTTTCCCCTGGCATGACTGGATCCTCATCCGCCTCGAACCGCCTGGTCTGGTTGCTCGCCGCCGTTACCCTGGTCGGGTACGGGCTGCGTACCAACATCACGATCGCCCAGGAGCACATGGCCCCGGACCTGGGGCTGACCATGGCCGACATGGGGATCATCAGCGCGTGGGGATTCCAGTTCGTCTACGCCGTCTTCCAGCTCCCGGGCGGGTTCCTCGGCGACCGGTACGGCGCACGCCTCATCATGGGGCTCTCGATCATTGGCTGGAGCCTGGCGAACCTGCTCTCCGGCCTCACGGTCTCCACCGCTGGCCTCGCGTTCCTCTCGCTCTTCGCGACCCGGGTGCTGCTGGGGATGACACAGGCCCCGACGTTCCCGGTGGCCGCCCTTGCCGTCACCCGCTCGGTGCCGGCCAACCGTCGCGTCAGCGCCGTGTCGATCTACATTGCCAGCTCAATGCTTGGAGCGGCGCTTGCCCCGCTGACCCTGGCCCCGCTCATGGTCGCGATGGGATGGCGCGCGGTCTTCATCGCCAGCAGCGTAGTGGGACTCGCCATGGCGGTCGCCTGGTTCGCGCTCGCCCCCAACGATGCCCCGACGGCCACCGAACGCCCCGCCCGGCTGCTCGGCCTGCAGATGCGCGAGTCGCTTGCCCTGCTGCGCGATCGCAACCTCCTGGTCCTCTCGGCGAGTTACTTCTTGCACTCCGCCGTCCACTTCGTCTTTGTGTTCTGGTTCTTCCGTTACCTGACGGAGGGCCGCGGCTTCTCCGTGCTCGCCAGCGGGGGCTGGGGAAGCCTGCCCAATCTCATGGCCTTTGCCGTGGCCCCCGTCCTCGGCGTCGCCATCGACCGATGGAGTCGACGCATCGACGCACCGGTCGCCCGGCAGCGCGCCGCCATGGCCTCGCTGATCACCTCGGCCGTGCTCGTGACGATTGGGGCCAACCTCCCGAGCGCCACCCTGGCCATTCTCGCGTTAGGCGCTTCGGTCGCGCTGATCTCCAGCACGGAGTCCCCCTTCTGGACCACCGCCGCCGCTATCGGCCGCGACAACCCAGGATCAGCCGGCGGGGTCCTCAACCTCATGGGCAACCTGGGTGGTGTCGTCTCCATCTGGCTGGTGCCCCCCATGAAGGACGCCTGGGGATGGACCGCCATGCTGGGCTTCTGGGCCGCGATGCAGGTGACCGCTGCGCTGCTCTGGCTCCTGGTGCGACCGCCCGCACCCGCGCTCAGCGCACCGAACGCATCCCGTCCGTAAGCCAACGCACCACGTAGTCGGCGGAACTGGATCGACAGGCGACCAGGTAACGATCCGTCGCCAGGGGGAGCAGGAAGACGCCCACTCGCCCAAGCAGCGTTTGCGCACACTGCCCAACGCCAAACACATGCGGGCGCACGTCGAGGGCACAGCAGCTGGCGAGCACCTCACGCGCGCCCGGCCCGTACAGGGCAAACGCGACGCGCGAAGCAGAGGTGTCGACGACGGCGCCGTCCTCGCCGAGGGCCTCCCGCACAGGTCCAGCGGGAGGACCATCGCCGAGGCACACCCATTCGTCAGGCCGAAGGCCACACAGGAGGGCCCCGTCTGCGAGGCGCTGCACCTGGTTTGTGACGGGCAACGCGGCCACGCCGAGCGCGGCCGCGAGGCGGTCGTTGCCTTCACCGCGCGCACGCAGGGTAAGGCCGGGGCGCACATCAAGCGGCTCCAGCGTGGCCGCCGTGCCCGACGCCGACCGCATCAGCGCGACCAGGGACGACTCATCCATCGCGACGCGCCCCCCGGGGATCGTAGTGGACCGGGTCCACGATAGACACGGCGACGACGCCTCCGTCCAGCGGGACGTACAACGTCTCGCCCAGCCGCGCACGGCCGCCCTTGACGAGCGCCAGACCTAACGAGCGCCCGAGCGTCTCGCTCCACCGATACGAGGTGACGTGGCCGTCCAGCTGCATCGGGGGCGCATGGACCTTCCGCGTGAGCGCCGCGCCCTCGGGAATCACTTCGTCTCCGTTCCAGGGGGCGATCCCCACCAGCTGGGGGCGATCCTCCGCGAGCATCGCCGGTCGTCGCCACGATCTCTGACCGACGCACGGTTTGTCCTTGCCGACAAGCCAACCGAGCCCCGCATCGTGTGGCGTGGTCGTCCCTTCGGTGTCCTGCCCGACGATCACATACCCCTTCTCGATGCGCAGGGACTGCAACGCCTCGAGGCCGTACGGCGTCGCGCCCGCGTTGACGGCGGTGTCCCACACGACGGCGGCAAGGTCCCACGGCACGCTGACCTCAAATGCCAGCTCACCGGAGAAGCTCACTCGCGCCACGATGGCCTCGCCCACCCCGGGGATATCCGTGCGCCGCACGCCGAGGAAGGGGAAGGCCTCGCGGCTCGCGTCGAGCGCTGGCGCCACGCGTTGCATGACCTCCCGGGCCTTCGGTCCGGCGATGGCGACCGTTGCGTATTCCTCGGTGACCGGAGTCACCCAGACGCGACGGGTCGGCCACTCCGTCTGGAGCCACTCCTCCATCCAGTCCACGACGGCGGCTGCATGGCTGGTGGAGGTCGTCACGAAGAAGTGTTGGTCGGCCAGGCGCAACACCAGGCCGTCGTCCAGGACAGCGCCATCCATCCGGCACATCATGGAGTAGCGCCCCTTGCCCACCGGGATGGTGCCGATCCCATTGACGTAGAGCTGGTCGAGGAACCAGGACGCATCCGGCCCTTGCACGTCGATCTTGCCTAACGTCGACACATCGGCGACGCCGACGGCGGTGCGCACGGCCCGGCACTCGCGACGGATCGCCGCGTCCGGCGCCTCGAAGGGACGCGGGTAACACGACGGGCGCATCCACTGGCCGGCAGGCTCGAAGGTGGCGCCGAGCGCTTCGTGGCGATGGTGTAGCGAGGTCCGGCGGACGGGCTCGAACATCGCCCCGTGCGCGCGGCCAGCGAACGCATGAAAGGCCACCGGTTCCAACCGGCGGACGGCTCCCCGACGTGCCGATCTGGGACACCGGCTGGTCCAGGAGTGCGGCCGTCAGGACGCCCGCGTTCACGCGCGCACTGCGCCCCTGCTCGACCCCGGTGCCGATGAGGGTGTAGCGCTTGACGTGCTCGATGTGCGTGAGCCCGGCGGCCGCCGCACGCTCCACGCCGGCCACCGTCGCATCGCGATGCAGGTCCACAAACGAGCGGGACTCGTCGCCATCGGCGGACGGCACGCGCCACAGCTGGGCCGGCTCGTCCTCCACGACCGCAGGGACCACCGGCAGCACCACCTCCCGCGCCACGATCCCGCACGCGCCTAACGCTTCGCGCGCAGCCCGCACCCCTTCGTCCAGGCAACTCGCCGTGTCCCCGCGCCCGTTGGCGCCGCCCGCGATCCACTGCCCCGGCAACGGTCGCTCGGGCACGGCCGCACACCACCAGGCGTCGTACCGCGTGGCGCCACGGAGATGCAGGTGCAGGTTGATGTTCGGCTCCCACCCACCACAGACGGCCAGCAGGTCAGTCGCCAAGCGGACCCTGCCGTCCCGCGAGCGCACCCGAATGGCCGTGACCCTGCCCTGGGCGTCGCCGTCGGTTCCCTCGACGACCGCGCGATCGATGATCCGCAGCCCGGCCAGCTCGGCCCGATGGCGTAGCAGGCCGCTCCCCGGGGGACGCGGATCCACGATCGCGGCCACCTCCACCCCGGCCGCGTGCCACGCCAGCGCGGTCCGGTAGCCATCGTCGCTCGTGGTGAACACGGTCCCGCGTTCCGGAGCGAGCGCAAAACGCTCCAGGTAGTCGCGCGCTGCCGACGCCAGCATCACGCCAGGGCGATCGTTGTCCGAAAAGACCACTGGTCGCTCGAGCATCCCGGTGGCGTGCACGATCGCCCTCGCCCGAACCTGCCACAGGCGGCCACGCGTGGCGTCGTCGACGTCGCGCTGCAGGGCGACGATCCCATTCCCGTCGAGCAGCATCACTGCAGTGCACTGCGGGAGGAGACGCACGGCACCTAACGCGGAGCGGAGCTCGTGCACCACGGCGTCCTCCCCGTCGCGCAGGAGCGCCCCTCCTGGCTCCTGGCCCGCGTCGATGAGCATCACCTCCACGCCAGCCGCAGCCGCCGTCGCGGCCGCCGCCAGCCCCGCAGGACCGCCGCCGATGACCAACACGTCCACGTGGGCGTGGCGCTTGTCGAATCGCGCGGGGTCTTCGCCGTCCTGCAGGTAGCCCTTGGTGATCCGGTTCGCCCCCTCGAGCCGCATCCCGTCCACCAGTCGCATGGCCGAGAGCCGGACGAGCGGTTCCGTCACCCCGGTCTCGACCACCTGGGCAAACCCCGTCGGTTCCTCGAGGCCGGACGCCATGATCCCGCGCGGACGCCCCGCGCTGACACTCGTGCCAATGACGTCGACCCCGGCACCCAGCAGCGCCGACGCCGCCGTGTCCCCGGCAAAGCCAGCGTAGCGCGTGCCGTCGAACCAGAAGGACAACGGCCGCGTGCGATCCACGCGCCCACCACGCGAAAGCCGCCTCATGGCGCCTCCCCGATGGGCCGGACCTCGAGAAGCTCGTGCGTCAGCGTGCTCCGCACCACATGGAACCACTGCCGGCATCCTGCCGCATGCACCCACCGCTCGGCGTAGCTGCCTGCCGGGTTCGAGCGGACGTAGAGCACCCGGGCCCAGGTCGCATCATCGGCGTCTGGCGGGATGGGGACCCCCTCCCCGCCATACCGAAACTCCTCCTCCTCACGCGGCCCACACCAGGGACAAGGGATCTGCAGCATCAGTGCGCGCTCACTCCCGCGCCGTGCTCATCGATCAGGGCCCCGGTCGTGAACCGGTCCAGGGTGAAGGGGGCATTCAGCTCGTGGGGTTCCCCGGTCGCAAGCGTGTGGGCGAACACCCAACCCGATGCCGGGGTCGCCTTGAAGCCCCCGGTGCCCCACCCACAATTGAGGAACAGGTCCCGGACCGGCGTCACACCCAGGATCGGCGACGCGTCCGGTGTCATGTCGACGATCCCCGCCCATACACGCAGCACGTGGGCCCGCGCCATGATCGGGTACAACTCGAGCGCCGCCTGGAGCTGGTGCTCGAGGATGTGGAACGACCCGCGCTGTGCGTAGGACAGGTAGTTGTCGCGCGACGCGCCCATCACCAACTCGCCCTTGTGCGCCTGGCTCACGTACACGTGCAGCGCACCGGACATCACGACGCAGGGGAGCACTTGGTCGAAGATCTCCGAGACGAGGGCTTGCAGCGGGTAGCTCTGGATCGGGACGTCGAAGCCGGCGAGTTGCGTGAGCAGGGAGCTGCGACCGGCACCGACGAGCCCCACACGTCCCGCACCAATGCGGCCACGGGTCGTCACCACGCCGGTCACCCGCCCATCAACCTGCTCGAATCCCGTCACCTCACATCCCTGGATGAGGTGGACCCCGAGCGCGTGCGCCGCGCGAGCCAGCGCGAAGACCACCGCGTCATGCCGGGCGATCCCCGCGCGACGCTGCAAGGTCGCACCGTAGACCGGGTAGCGAACGTCCTCGGCGATGTTCACGATCGGGCAGAACTCGCTTCACCTCGCCCGGATCCAGCCATTCGGCATCGATCCCATGGAGGCGATTCGCATACATCGTGCGTTGTGCGACCGCGGCCTCGTGGCGCGAGTGACACAAGGTCAGCATCCCGCGCGGATCAAAGAGCACATCATGCCCCAGCTCGTCGCCCAGCGTCGCCCATAGCTGCAGCGAGAACTCGTAGAACGGCATGCTCTCCTCGCGCAGGTAGTTCGAGCGAATGACCGTGGTGTTTCGCACCGCGTTGCCATTGCCGATCCACGAGCGGTCGAGGACCGCGACGTTGGTGATGCCGTGGTTCTTCGCGAGGTAATACGCCGTGGCGAGTCCGTGCAGACCGCCGCCGACCACTACGACGTCATAAGCGGCGCGCGGCGTGGGGGTCGACCAGAGCCGGTCGGGGTTGTGGAACGCGTGCTCGCGCGGTGGGGACGTCACGGGCGGCAAGCTGTTCGCGTCACACGGCGGACGGAAGGGGTCCCGGGAATGAGAAACGGCGCCCCGGGGGGGCGCCGTTTCCACGATCGGTCAGAGCGGGCGATGGGACTCGAACCCACGACGTCCAGCTTGGGAAGCTGGCATTCTACCAACTGAATTACGCCCGCGTGGAAGCGTAAGGTAGGCCGACGACGGTCCGCTGGGTAGGGGGCCGTGGGGCCTTCCGGGGTCAGCCCGACCCCGACCTCACCATACAGGCTGCCCTCCCCGCCGCAGAGGGGACCAGCCCTCCCCCCGGGCTGGTCCCGCTCCGTCCGCGAGCCCCGGCGCCTACGGGACGACCTTCTGCTCGCCCAGCACGTAGCGAGCAAAAAACGCGTACTCCCGCTGCAGCTTGTCCACCATGTGCTTCGGTTCCTGGAGGCCATGCGGCTCGCGGGGGTAGAAGACCAGCTCCACGGGCACCTCGTTCTTCTTGAGCCCCATGTAGAGTTCCTGCGCCTGGCCGACGGGCACCCGCGTGTCGGCCTGGCCATGGAGGATGAGCGTCGGCGTCTTCGCATTCTTGATGTAGGTCATCGCCGACGCCTTCTCGTACTGCTGCTTCACATCCCACGGCTCACCGCCGTAGTAGCTCTCCAGGAGCGTCTGCAGGTCGTTGGTGGAGTACATCGAGAACATGTTCGTGAGCCCGGCCCCGACCATCACCGCCTTGAAGCGGTTGGTCTGGGTGAGGGTCCAAGCCGTCATGTACCCGCCGTAGCTCCACCCGCCCTGAGCGAGCTTCTCCGGATCGGCGATCCCGCGTTTCACGAGCTCGTCGATGCCGGTCTGGATGTCGCGATAGTCGCCGCCGCCCCAATCCCGCACGTTGGACAGCATGAACTTCTCGCCATAGCCCGACGAACCGCGCGGGTTGGGATAGAACACCGCCCACCCCTTCCCGGCCCAGGCATGCCCGGCGTTGTCGTACCAGCTCGCCGGGAATCCCTGCATCCAGACGCCGGATGGGCCGCCGTGGACCACGGTCACGGTCGGGTACTTCTTCCCGCGCTCGTAGCCGACCGGATACAAGAGAATGCCCTCGATCTCCATGCCGTCCGTGGACTTCCAGCGGACGACCTCGCTCGCGCCTAACGACCACGTCGCCACATGAGCATTGTGCGAGGTCACGGCACGCGGGGCAGCCCCGCTGGCTTCGAACAGGCCGACCTCCGGGCCGCGATCCAGCGTGGAGTAGGCCGCGGCGAACGTCGAACGGTCGCGAGAGAACGAGACGCCGTCCGACCCGAACAACCCGCCCAGCACGCCGGCGATGTTGGTCACCTGACGGGGCATGCCGCCGGCGGTGGGCACGGCGAACACCTGAGAGGTCGTGCCCGTGGTGGTCACGAACCAGAGCGACCGTCCGTCCGTGGACCAAGTCGGCGTCCCCGCTTCGTACAAATAGGAATCCGGGATCACGATCCGCGCCTGACCTCCGGAAGCCGGCATCACCGCCAACCTCGTATGGGCGATGATCGGCGCCGTGGCGGCGCGCGTGAGGAAGGCGAGCCATTGTCCATCGGGAGACCAACGGGCCGACCGGTCCGTGCCGAGGTTCTCCGTCAACCGCCGTTGCTGCCCGGAGCTCGCGTCCACCACCCAGACGTCCGACCGGTGCATGTCGTCGGCCCGCATGGATGGGACCGTCGTGTAGGCCAGCTGTCGGGAGTCTGGCGACCAGTCGATGTCGATGACGTCGAGGTCGCGCGCCACCAGCTCCTTCGCCTCCTTCGTGGCGACCGTAATGACCCAGAGCCGATTGTGCTTCAGGTTGAGGTCCACCGTAATGGCGTCTTCCCCGCCCTTCTGCCGCTTCTCCTCCTCCTCGGTCATCGCATACGGCGCGAGGTACGCAATCCGCGACCCGTCCGGAGACCAGCGGAAGTCGATGACCCCGCTCTTGCCGGTCGTCAGCTGTTCCGCCTCGCCGCCAAATGGCGAGAGCAGGAAGAGCTGCGGAGCACCCGCGCGCTCCGAGACAAAGGCCAGGCGCTGGCCATCCTCCGACCAGCGCGGGCTCCGGTCCTTCTTGTCGCTCGTGGTCAGACGCCGAGCCGGCGTGCCACCGTCCGCGGCCGCCAGCCAGAGGTCGGTGTCGGTCTTGTTCCCCGCCAGGTCCAGGGACTCGACGACATAGGCGACCTGTCGTCCATCCGGGGACACCTGCACGCCCGAGAGCTGCTTGAGGGTCAGGGCATCCTCGAACGTCATCACGCGCTTCGACTGCGCCTCAGCCACCGCGGAAACCACCAGGACCAGACAGGCC
This sequence comes from Gemmatimonadota bacterium, assembly GCA_016712265.1. NCBI lineage: Bacteria > Pseudomonadati > Gemmatimonadota > Gemmatimonadota bacterium. The sequence goes on from JADJRJ010000030.1 coordinate 1,137,704, forward strand.
AGACCACGTCGCAACATGACTCCACCGGGTGTAAGGGGACGGCCAAATCTACCCCCCGTGTGACGCTTGCGCGCCGTCGTCGTCTGACCCAGTGTACTAGTACACCGATACACTTATCCGCCGTGTTCGACGCCATCGATCCCCGCAGTCCCATCCCGATCTACGCCCAGATCGCCACCCAGGTCCGCCTGGCCGTGGCGGCCGGGGAGATGCGTGGCGGCGACCCGCTCCCCTCGGTCCGCTCCCTCGCGGCCGACCTGCGGGTGAACCCGGCCACGGTGGTCCAGGCCTACCGCGAACTCGCCGCCGAAGGGGTGGTGGAGATGAAGCAGGGGGCGGGCTCGTTCATCGCCGCACTCGAGGCGGGGCAACGTCAACGCGTGAAGCGCGCCGAAGCCCGGCGCCTGGCCAGACAGTTCATCGAAACCGCCTCCCGAGCGGGGATCTCCACGGCGGAGCTACGCGCCGCCATCGACGAAGAAACCGGAGGACGCAAGGCATGAGCTTTCCGATTCATTTCTCCGACGTGAGCTGCCGGCTCGGCAGCGACTTCACCCTGCGCGACCTGACGCTCCGGGTGCCACAGGGAGCGATCTACGGCCTCCTCGGCCCGAACGGCTCGGGGAAGACCACGACGATCCGGCTGATCATGGGAATGTTGCGCGCGCAGGACGGGACGGTGGTCGTCGCGGGTCACACCATGCCTGACGATGCCCATCTTGCCCTGAGCGCGGTGGGGTACGTCCCCGAGCGGCCGCACCTGTACGCAGGGCTTACGGTGGACGCGACGCTGGCCTACCACGCGTCGTTCTACGCCACGTGGGACGCCGCACGCGCCACACAGGCGCTCGACGCCTTCGACCTCCGGCGAAGCCAGGTGGTCGGCGCCATGTCCAAGGGCGAAACAGGAAAGCTACAGCTGCTCCTCGCGCTCGCGACGCGCCCGTCCGTCCTCGTGCTCGACGAGCCCACCGATGGGCTGGACCCCGTGGCACGGCGTGATGTGTTGTCCACGCTGCTCGAGTACGTCGCCGACACCGGCGCCACCGTCCTCATCGCCAGCCACCTCGTGCACGAAATCGAGCGGGTATGCGACTGGGTGGGGCTCATGGAGGGCGGGCGGTTGATCCAGGAGGAGCCGCTCGTCGCCTTTCGTGACTCGCTGCGCCGGCTCCGCGTGGCGAATGCACCGGCAACGTTGGGCGCGGTGCCCTTCTCCATGGTGGCGCGCCGCGCGACCGGGCGCACGGAAGAATGGGTCGTGCGCGGGCACGGCGCCGACACCGAAGCTTGGCTGACGCGGAGCGGGATCGAGGTGATCGAGGCCGTCCCGCTCGACCTCGAGGAAACCGTGGTCGAACTCCTCCGCGCAACCCGACGCCCCCGTCCCACGGAGATTCGCTGATGTTCCGGGCTCACCTGACCGTGGCGTGGCAGTGGCTGCGCCTGCCGCTTGGCTTGCTTTCCCTCGTTGGTGCCGCGATCCCCGTGCTCGGCATCTCGTCGCCCTGGACCGTCAGCGCGCCGTCGGTCGACGCCATCCTCGCCTCCGCGGGCCTGGTGGGGATGCTGATCGCGCTGGTGGCCGTGCTCGCCGGGGCGATCACTGGCGACGTGTTGTGGCGCCAGGACGCGCGGCATGGCCACAGCTACGCGATGAGCCTGCCCATCCGGCGGGACACGTTCCTGCGGTACCGCGCCGCGTGCGGGGCACTCCTCCTGCTGGTACCGGCGATCGCGATCTTCCTCGGCATCGCGGCGATCAACGTGGGCGCAGCGCTTCCGCCTGGGGTGCAGACGTACGCGTGGGAGACGGCGTCGCGGGCCTGGGTGGTGATGGTCATGGCGCTCTCGCTCACGCTCGGCCTGCGCCTCGGCCTCGGGGTCCGCGGTCGACGCCTCTTGATGGGGGCGGCCATGATCTTGACGGTCGCCCTCTGGCTCGAGCCCCAGGTATCTGCGGGTCGACCCACGGTTGGTGCAGCCATCAGTGTGGTGTTCACGGGTCGCTATTCACCGTTTGCCGTGCTCTTCTCGGCGTGGCCGGTGATCGACCTGTGAGACCCCTCATCCTCGTCCCGCTCCTGGCAAGTGCGCTGGCCGCGCAGCCTAACGACGAACTCGCACTCCGCCTCCGTCGCCTGGACTCGCTGGCCGTCGTTCGCCTGCGGGAACTGCGTGCCCTCGACCAGGAGGACGTCACAGCCCGGCGACTCCACGCGCTCACGGTCGACGGGATCCAGGCCCTCGTGGATAGCGGCGTGGTGGCCCTGGCGGGCGAGGGACTTCGCCTCGGCCTCTCGGACGTCCGCGCGCGTGGGCAGGGCTGGCTGGAGCGCATGGGCGCCCAACTCGAGATCCGGATCGTGCCGGACCGGAACTCGGAGGCTGGCCTGCTCGCGCTTTCGGTCATCGCCTCTCATCGCGAGAATCCCGCCCTGAAGGCCGCGGTCGCCGTCGGTCGGCGAAATGCCACCGGGATCCGCCACGCCATCAACCGCGTCTTCGATCAAATCCTGCGCAACGGCTTCGACCACGAGCTCACCCGCTGGCTCGCTGCGGGTCAATGGCGGCGCAACTTCCGTTCGTCGGTCATCCTCGTGGACGGAGACACCTCGCTGTTTGGAGCGGCGGCACCAGGTGCGCCGGCTTGGGAGATCGCCCGGACGCAGATGGTGCGATCCCCGTCGGCCTCGTCACGCGACTGCCTAAACGGATCGGTCCCGGCGTGCGCGCGATCGCTCGGTCTCGGGGGCGAACACACGGCTCCGGTCACGTCGTGGTACGCGCCGTCTGACTTTCGATGGATCTCACACGTCGTGGCACGCGACGGCGACCGCGCGCGCCAGCGACTCGTCGGGGAGTGCGACCGCGGCGTCGTTACTTCGTGCGAGCGGATGGTCGCGACGACCCCACCAGGCCGCGCCGCCGCACCGCTGGCGACCGCAGATGTTCGCCGCGGACTCTTGCTGCTCGCGCTCGACATCGGTGGCCCCCAGGCGATCGATCGACTGCTCTCCAGCTCACGGCCACTCCCGGAACGACTCGGGGTTGTCGCTGGCGTCCCGGTCGACTCGCTCATCTCCACCTGGCGGGCACGCGTCGTGGCGACCCCGCAGGGTTCGCCGCCGGTCAGTGGCTTCGCCATCGCCGCGAGTCTCATGGCGGCCGCAGCGTTGCTCGCCCTTCCCCGATCGAGGAGTTGAGATGTCGCTCGTGATCGGACTCATCGTCCTCGGTGCGCTGGCGTGGCTGGTCCAACCGAGTGATGCCGAACGCCCTGGATCCCGCCGCGGCCTCACCCTGGCGCAGTGGTATCTCGCGGGGCTGGCGGTCTTCCTCGTGGTCCTTGCCTGGACCGTGGCGCCACGGAATTGGCTCGCCGGGCTCTCGCCGGAACGTGTGACTCGCATGGAGCGGGGCGCGGTCCTGGCCAGACGCTTTCGCGCTGTGATCGACGCGCGAGATGCGGCGCAGTCCGAAATCTCCGTGCGAGATGCGCAGCGTCGACTGCGTGGCGGGGAGCGCGCCTTCGTCCTGGTAGATACCGGGGTCGCGACGGCCGCCGCCACCTTCATCGACTCGCTGGTGCGCCTCGAGGCGCGCCGGCTGGAGATCTCGGAGATCGGCGTGCAGGTCTTCATCGCGGGTTCGCGATCCGACACGACTCAGGCGAGCGCGCTGCGCGTGCGCCGGCCCATCGACATGACCTGGTTACTTCCGGACTCGCTCAGGTCGCGCTGTCTCGCCGTGGTCCGCGTGAATCGCGCGCAGGTCGCCGAGTTGCAGTTGGCCTCGGTCACGTCGTTGCTTGGCCCCTGCGCCTTCGTGGGTCGGTTTGGACGACCTGGCGCCGCCGTGCGCCGGTGGCTGGAGGCGATGGAGTATTCCACGGCGGCCAATGCATCATGGGTCAACGCGGCAGTCCAGTCCGACCCCATGCGTGAGCGGCGTCTCCCGCGCTGGGACCTGACGGCGACACAATCGCGCTGCATCCTCGGGCACCGGGACGGTTGCCGCGCGATCCTCGCGCTCGACTCTAGCACCACGAGGGGCGTTGATCCCGAGTACTCGCCCCTCAACGTTCGGGATTTCTCGACGGCTGGCCCACGGCTCGGTCGCTACGAGCGCCTCTTCCTGAGCGACATGGTGCGAGCACTCGGTCCGGAACGCTTCGGCGAATTCTGGCGATCGGGGCGCGCTGCGGACTCCGCCTTTGCGACGGCCGCCGGGCACACGCTGGAGGAGGCCACGAGCCGCTGGATGCGCCAGTTCTACGACGACACCCCGGGCGGGCCCGCACGCCCGGCCCCGACCGGGATCGCGTTAGGCGCGGTGCTGGGGCTCGCGCTCCTCACATCCTATCGCGGCGCCCGACGACTCCTCCGCGACACCACCCGTCGCTGAACGCACGAGCGCCCGGCGTCGCGATGCGACCCGGGCGCCGTTTGACTTCGTTCAGAGCCAGCGGTCGGGATTGAACCGACGACCGCCCGATTACGAATCGGGTGCTCTACCACTGAGCTACGCTGGCACCTGCTGAATGCCCAAGAGCGGACTCGAACCGCTACGCCTTTCGGCACCACCCCCTCAAGATGGCGCGTCTACCAATTTCGCCACTTGGGCATACACTCGGTTTTCAAGCGGGGCTGACGGGGCTCGAACCCGCGACCTCCGGAGTGACAGTCCGGCACTCTAACCAGCTGAGCTACAGCCCCAATACCCGCAACTTCACCTGCATGACCCCAAGGGGAATCGAACCCCTCTCTGCACCGTGAAAGGGTGCCGTCCTAACCGATAGACGATGGGGCCAGGACCCCCGCACACACGATTGCTGACAGTAGCGGTAACGGGATTCGAACCCGTGTTCCAGCCTTGAGAGGGCTGTGTCCTAGTCCCCTAGACGATACCGCCAGCGATTTCCGGAGAGCCGTGAATGGTAAACGGCCACCCGCCCCTACTCCAGCCCCAGCCCTCAGCTCCACCCACCAGCCACCAGCATCTCTGACAGGCCAGGAGGGAATCGAACCCCCAACCGCCGGTTTTGGAGACCGGTGCTCTACCAATTGAGCTACTGACCTTCACCCAGCATGAAGCGACGAGCAACCAGCCTCGGTCCGATGCACACAGCCGTGTTCCCTTCGCTGGATGCTGGGGCCGTCTGCTGGTTGCTGCTTGCTACTTCAAGGGGTGACTGAGGGGACTTGAACCCCCAACCCCCGGAACCACAATCCGGTGCTCTAACCGGTTGAGCTACAGTCACCATACCGACCCTCGGAAACGGCCTCGACAAGCCGCCTGCGCCCGCCGAAACCAAACCGGGACCGGACCAACGATTTTAATGAGGGGCCGCATCATCCGACAGAGGCATTCCCCGACCACCGACGGCCGCACAGGCGCGGCCGCCCTTCCCTCAGTCCTTCGCCCGATCCAGGTACTCCCCCGTGCTCGGGTTGACCCGCACCCGCTCACCCGTGGCAATGAACTCGGGGACATTGATCGTCACCCCGTTTTCGAGCTTCGCCGGCTTGTACGAGGCCGTCTTCGTGGCCGTCTTCATCACCGGCGACGTCTCCACGATCTCGAACACCAGGTACTGCGGCAATTCGATCCCGATCGGGCGCCCGTCGTAATACTCGGCCAGGATCTCCATGTTCGGCACCATCCACTGGGCATTGTCGCCCAGTGCCTCGGCGTCCATCTCGATCTGGTCGTAGTTCTCGGTGTTCATGAAGTGGTAGGTATCCCCCGCCGCATACATGAACTGCAGCTCGTGCGTCTCCATCGACGCCTTCTCGATGGCGTCATCGGCCCGAAAGCGGTGCTCGAAGTTCGAGCCGTTCCGGAGGTTCTTCATCTTGGTCTGCACCATCGCCCGGAGGTTGCCGGGCGTGTGGTGACGAAAGTCGATCACACGGCAGGGATCGCCTTCATACACGATCACCATGCCCTTGCGGATCTGTGTGGCTGGAACGGCCATTAGGAGTACCGAAGCAGGTGTTGGAACTTGCCGCAAATCAAGGCAGCCAACAAACTTAGCCCGGTTCCTGCCCAGATGGTAGGCGGCAGATGGCAGACGGCAGCTCAGGCGTTGCTCACTGCGGCGCGTCAGTCCAGCGCCGGCGCCACTCGACTTTCGACCGGCGCCGGGGCAGGGTCAGCGGCCGGCCGCGGTGCCTGCCAGCAGGGCTTCCAGCGCCGGCCACAGGTTCCGGGCGACCCGCTGGGCCCCCTCGACGTTCGGGTGGATCCCGTCGCGTTGGTTCAGCCCGGCGACCCCGCCCACCCCGTCCAACAGGAAGGGGAACAGGGTGATCCCCTCTTCGCGGGCCACCTCGCCGAAGCTCTCGCGAAAGGCCGTCGTGTAACGGGCGCCAAGGTTGGGTGGTGCCTCCATCTGCACCAGGGCCACCCGCGCGTTCGGTAGCTCGGATTTCACCCGTCGCACGATGGCCTTGAGGTTCGCACGCGTCGAATCCACATCCAGGCCGCGGAGGCCGTCATTCGCCCCCGTCTCGATCACGACGGCGGTGAAGTCGTCCCGGAGCAGCCAATCGATCCTCCGGAGGGCCCCGGCAGAGGTTTCGCCGCTCAACCCCGCGTTCTGGATGGCGATGCTGTAACCAGCGGAGTCCGCCATGCGTTGCAGTACTGACGGGTAGGCGTCGTCCGGGTTGTCCAGGCCGTAGCCTGCCGTCAGCGAGGTGCCCACGAGGAGCACGGTCCCCTTCCGCACCGGCGCAGGCGCGGCGACCCCGACGTTCGGCTGGGTCACCCCGGCGCTATCGGTCCGGACCGTATCTTTGGTCGCCGTCCCACAGGCGGCGGCCAGCACAACCACACTTAGTCCACGACGCATGCTCGAAGCCCGACAGCTCACGAAGGAGTTTGACAGTGGCACCCACCACCTGACGGTCCTGCGCGACGTTTCGTTCCAGATCCCGCAGGGTGCCCTGGTTGCCATCGTCGGACCATCCGGTAGTGGGAAGACCACCTTGCTCGGGCTCCTCGCGGGACTCGACACCCCCAGCCGCGGCTCCGTCATCCTCGACGGCAGGGACATCACCTCCCTGTCCGAAGACCAGCGGGCCCAGTTGCGCGGGGAGAAAGTTGGCTTCGTGTTCCAATCCTTTCAATTGATCCCGACCCTCACGGCGATCGAGAATGTGCAGGTTCCGCTGGAGCTGCGGGGTGAACGGGGCGCCGACGTTCGCGCGCGAGACCTATTGACCCGGGTCGGACTCGCCGACCGCCTCGATCACTTTCCCTCGCAGCTTTCGGGGGTGAGCAACAGCGCGTGGCCATCGCCCGCGCCTTTGTGAACCAGCCCAAGATCCTCTTTGCTGACGAACCCACGGGCAACCTCGACGGCACCACCGGGGCAAAGATCGTTGCGCTCCTGGAGGAGCTGAATCGCGAGTCCGGCTCCACGGTCGTGATGGTGACTCACGACCTCGGCTTGGCGGAGCGCACCCAGCGGATCATTCGGCTCGCGGATGGTGTCGTGGTTGAGGATCGTCCGGCCAGCGCGATGCTCGGTGCCGCGGTGGAACCTGTCGCGACGGTCGCTCCGTGAGCGCCCCCGCCCCGCGCAAGGCGCCGTGGAGCGTCCTCGCCTCGCTCGCCTGGCGGGAGTCACGCAGCACGCGCCGCCGGCTCCTGCTGTACATGTCCTCCATCTCGTTAGGTGTCGCCGCGCTCGTCGCGATCGACTCCTACGCCGAAAACGTCACGCGGTCCGTCCGCGACCAGTCGAAGTCCCTGTTCGGGGGCGACGTGGCCCTCTCCCCGCGCGGCGCCTTCACACCGGCGGCGGATTCGCTGATCGATTCCCTGGCGGCCGCAGGGGTCACCGTGGCGCGCGAGACAGCATTCGGCTCCATGGCCCTCGCACCGCGCACCGGCAACACGCGACTCTCGCAGGTCCGAGCTGTCACGGCGGGATTCCCCCTGTACGGCGACGTACTCACGAGCCCGGCCGGGGTGTGGGGGCGCCTGCACGATGAGCGCATCGCCATCGTCGATCCGGCGCTCCTGCTCGCCCTCGGCGCAGACGTCGGCGATTCGCTCCAGGTCGGCTATACGACGTTCCATATCGCGGCCTCGCTGGCCAGCGTCCCCGGCGATGTGGGATTCGCCTCGACGTTCGGGCCGCGGCTGTACATCAGCGACCGGTTCGTGGTCGACACGCGCCTGCTCACCTTCGGTAGTCGGGCGGACTACGACGCCTTCATCCGCCTGCCGGCAGGGACCAACCCGGACACCTGGCTCGACCCGTTCCGTGCGCGCTTTGATTCCGTCGGGGTGCGCGCGCGCACGGTCACGCAGCGCGAGAATTCCCTCGCCGATTCCATCGACCAGCTGGCCGATTTTCTCGGGATCGTGGGGCTCATCGCCTTGCTGCTCGGTGGTGTTGGAGTCGCGAGCGGAATCAACGCCTGGGTCGCGCGCAAAATCGACATTGTCGCCGTCTTGCGCTGCGTCGGCGCCACGAGCCGGCAAGTCATGTGGATCTACGCCACGCAGGCCGCGGTGATGGGACTGGTCGGTGCCGCGGCCGGTGCCGCGCTCGGGGTCGGCATCCAGTTCGGGTTGCCGCGGCTCATCAAGGACTACCTGCCCGTGGACGTGACCGCGAGCGTCGAGCCCGTGGCGATCGGCTGGGGCATCCTGCTCGGCGTGTGGATCGCCCTGGCCTTTGCGCTGCGCCCGCTGATCGCGATCCGCCGGATTTCGCCGCTGCAGGCGATCCGCCGCAACGTGAACCCCATGGAGCGCCGAGGGACGGACTGGAGCCTGGTGCTGGTGAACGCGTTCATCGCGGCCACTGTGCTCGCTATCTCGGCCACGCGTTCGCAGTCCCTGCGCGAGGTGGCCGCCTTCAGCGGTGGGATCACGGTGGTGGTCGTGGCATTGTGGGCAAGCGCCGTGGCGCTCTCCCGCGGGGCGCGGCGTGCCATGCGTGCGGGGTGGCCGTATGTCGTGCGCCAGGGGGTGGCGAACCTGTACCGGCCGGCGAACCAGACCCGGGCGGTCGTCCTGTCGTTAGGCTTCGGCGCCTTCCTCGTCTCCACCCTGTACCTCGTGCAGGGCAACTTGCTCAAGCAGATCTCGCTGACCCAGATGAGCTCGCGGGCCAACCTGGTGCTCTTTGACGTCCAGGGGGACCAGATCGGCGGCGTGGACTCCATCGTACGGAACACCACGGGGGTCGAGCTGGTGCAGCGCACGCCCATCGTGACGATGCGCGTGGCCGCGCTGAATGGGGTCGAGGTGCGGCGACGGTCCAACGTGGCGGACACCCTCTCTCGCGAAGGGGCCGCGGCGAGCGACTCGGGTGGGCGACCTGGCGAACGCGGAGAACGACAGGGTCCTGGCGGCTGGGCCGCGCGACGCGAATACCGCTCCACTTACCGCGACTCCCTCACCAGCACTGAGACCCTCGTCGCGGGGAAGTGGTTCGGTCAGTCCAAGCCCGGTCCGGGTGAGCCGGCCGAGGAGGTCTCACTCGAACTCTCGATTGCCGATGACCTTGGGGTGACCATCGGCGACGTGATCACCTGGGATGTGCAGGGGGCGCGCGTCAACACGCGCGTGACGTCCCTTCGCGAGGTGAATTGGGCGCGCTTCGAGACGAACTTCTTTGCCGTGTTCCCGACGGCGACGCTGGAGAAGGCTCCGCAGACCTTCGTGGTGCTCGCCGCGGTCCCCGAAGGACCGACGGTAGGGCAGATCCAGCGTGACATCGTGCGGAAGTACCCCAACGTGGCCGGGCTCGACTTGTCCCTGGTCCGCAAGACGATCAGCGAGATCTCGTCGCGCGCAACCGTGGCGATCCGTTTCCTGACCCTCTTCTCACTCGCGATGGGGATCCCGGTGCTCTTCTCGGCGGTCGCTGCCACTCGGCGCGAGCGCGTGCGAGAAGGGGTACTGCTCAAGACACTCGGCGCGACCCGTCAGCAGATCGGCCGGATCCTCTTCTCCGAGTATGCCCTGCTGGGCGTCCTCGGCTCGCTCACCGGAATGGTGCTTTCCATCGGTGGAGCCTGGGCCATCATGCGGTGGGTGTTCGAGCGGCCATTTGAGCCAGCGCTCGGCGCGGCCACCGGTATTGCGCTGGCCATGTTGGCGATGGCCGTAGGGATCGCGTTCCTCTCGGGACGCGACGTGTTCAGGGAGACCGCGATGGCGGCCCTGCGCGAATAACGCCGCCGTTCGTCAGTTCAGCCGGACCACCCAGAGGCGCGCGCCGGAGGCCGTCATCGGAGAACCCCCGGGGTTTCGCAAATTGACGTTCACTGGTCCCGCCCCACCGGCGAGTCGATGCGTATAGTAGTTCCCTGATCCCGACAGGACCGGCGAGGTGAAGCTCCCGGGAAATGCGGTGAGCAGAAGAGGATACGTGTTGTTGTTGACCCCCTTCATGGCGTCCGCGAGGTCCCAGCTCGAATACAGGAACTTCGGGTCCAGCCCGGGAATGGCGCGATTCTCGGCGTAGTTCGCGACGAGCCATCCCCCAATGATCTCATCGAACGGGGCGCCCGTGCGCAGCATGAGGTTGGTGATGTCGGTCTCAGGCCCGGCGGCCAACTTGCGGAAGAAGGCTCGCGCATTGCCGCCCGAGTACCGATCCGCCGCGTACCGGACGAGGGCCCAGGCGGCCCCGCGGTGAGCCAACTGGTCGCGGGCGCGGTCCGAGGTCGGGGACGCGGTATCCGGCCTCAACATCCAGAGCCGGAAGCGTGTGAGGTTCTGGCGATAGAATGCGAGGAAGTCGGCCTGATTGGCCGCGGACGGATTGATATCGGCCGTGCGCAGCGACTGAAAGTCGCCGAACCCACTGATGGTGCGTCCCACCGCTTCTTCGGCGAAATGCGAGAGCGCCTCGTTGAGCCACGGGGTCTCGAACGCCTTCACCGCCGGGTTGTACTGGCGCACGCCCTGGTTGATCATGTGCTGGAACTCGTGCGCGATCGTGCCGCGGCTCACTTGCCGCACACCGGCCGTGGTCCGCGCGTTCCCGTTGATCGAACCGGTCGGGTCCGGCGCGAGGAGATAGAAGATCTCCTGCTCATTGGTCTGGTTGCGGCAGTCGTTGGTCGTCGGGTAATCGGAGCGCTTGAGCAGGTCGCCACCAAAGAAGAACCCGCCGACGATCCCGCCGCTGCCCGCTGGCGTGAGTTTGTTGACTTCCGGAGTGTAGACGATGCTGATCCGGGCGTCGCTGTTGATGTCCGTCGGGGCCCCGAACCAGAGCGTGTCCGCCGCATAGATCTTGGCGTCGAACTCCTGGCCAATCTCGGTGTAGTCGGTGGTGCTCATGCGGCCGGTGGGAGACGCGACATCTTCCATCAGCGTGGCCCGCGCCGAGACCGCCTTCACCACGGCGCGGATGGCGATAAAGTCGCGGCAGATCCCCTTCCCGGGGCTGAGGTTCGGAACGCGGATGGCGACCGTGTCACCCACCGCAGCCACGGCAGCGGCGGATACCGAGCGCAGCGCGGCATCACGCACCGCGCCGGCCGGACGCGACTGCATGTAGTCGAGCGCATCGGTCGTCACCTCTCGTTCGAACTCGCGCAGGCGCTGCTCGACGCCATCCCGGAAACCCATGGCCTGCAGGGCGGCGATGTCGCGCGGGTCGCGCAGGCCGTACGCGTCGGTGCTGACCTGGGCTGATGCGCCGGTTCCCGAGAGCGAAAAGGAATACGCAAGCGTGTCGTCCTGCTTCGCCTGCGCATTCCCCACGATGAACAGGTAGTCCTGGGCGGCCGTCGCCCCGGGAAGCGTCGCACAGCCAAAGGCCGTGCTTCCGCGAAGCCTGCGCACCTCGCCCGGTGCGTAAGCGGCTTGACCGGTGCAAGGGTTGGCATCGACCTCGTATGTGAGGGACGCTGTGGCCGTCCCGGATCGGCTGGTAATCGTCGTCGAACCCACGGCGCGGCCCGTCACGTATCCCGCGGCGGACACCGTGGCGACCGAACTGTTGGAGGAGGACCAGGTGACCGCCGCTCCCTGAACGGTTTGTCCATTGCCGTCGATGACCCGTGCCGTAAAGAGGACCGAGTCCCCCACCAAGCCAAAGCTGGCCGCGGACGACAGGTTGAGGGTGGTCACCCCAGCGTCGGGGCCCGAGCCATCCGACTTGCAGGCAGCGGTCGCCAGGGCGACCAACAGCAGGTAACGACGAGAGAACATGCGTCCTGTGGGTAGGGTGCCTGAGGGTGACACGTCGACGCGGGTCGTACCCCGCCCCGACCGTAAGGTGCCGATGGACCTATCGGGCGGGTTCGATCCGGAAGAAATCGACCCCGGCCGCCTGTTGTCCAAGCTCCAGGGTGGCGACGCTCCGTCGCGCCGCCAGGTCAAAGACCTCGAGTATTCCCGCCTCGGAGCCCCGCCCTTCCTCGGTCACAAAGGCATAGCGGTTGTCGGGGGAAACCACGACACCGTGCACCACGCCCTTGAAGGTCGGGAGGGTCACGAGCTCCGTTCCCCCGGCCGTCTCGTAGATCGTGATCGACTTTGCCCGCTTGTTCGTCGCCACCAGGAGCTTGCCGTCGGGGGACACGGCCAGGTTGTACACCCCGTCCTTGGTGTTCCAGCGGCGCGTCATCTTCCACGTGGCAAAGTCGATCTCCACGATCTCGTTCGACTTGTTGCACGCGACGTACACCTTGTCGCCACGCGCCGAAGGCTGCGCCCAGGTGGGTGAGCACTGCACGCTACTCGCCATCGACATCGCGCTGTCGTGCGACATCCCGGCGGTGGAATGCCCGGCATGGCTCATCGCCCCGGGTGGACCCTGCATCCCCATCTCGGAGCCGCGCGCGAGGAGGAAATGACGCGACACCTCCAGGGTCCGCGTGTCGATCTCCGTCAGCATGTCGTCCATCATGCACGCCGAGTACTGGTGGGTCCCGGCAGTGTTGATGCGCGAGCCATGCGGCATGGTGCAGGTAGTGATCCGCGCGATCTCCACCATCTCATCGGTCGAGACCACGGACACCGAACTCGGCACCATCTCGCCGTGGAGGTTGAAGTTCACGACAAAGGCGAGGGCACCGTCCGGGGTGAGCTGCACCGTGGCGGGGAAGAGTCCGAGGGTCGCGCGTCCGGCCACCGAGTCCTTCGCCGTGCTGTATTTCCAGAAGGTCCCGTAGGGCGTCCCGTGCGCGATCGAGATGTAGTACCACTTGCCGTCGGGGCTGACCGCGACGCCGTGCGGGCCGTTGATCTCCGTGGGCATCATTCCGACCCGTTGTTCGCGCTCGATCCGAATCCCGCGGGGACCGAAACGGACCAGGGCCGCCTGGTCGGCCGACTCCGCCACCGTGAACAGCAGGTAATCCTGGGTGGGAGGGGCGACGACCGGGGTGGGCGCTGACGCGGGGACGTTGGCGACGGGTGACGGCGTGGCCGGGGGCGCCGCGGAAGCACAGGCGGCGGCGCCGAGGGCGAACAGGGCTCTGAGGGACAGCATGCGCACGCGGGAAGCAGGTGTCAGAAAGGTCGCAGCCGCCCAAAGATCGGGGTAGTGCCTACTTCCCCGACCGAAGGGTGAAGCTGCCGCCAAAGCGCACGGTCGTGACGTCTTCAGGTACGGAGTACAACTCGCCGGTGAGCGCGAAACGCGGGGACACGCGGTAGGCACCACCCGCAAAGGCGGCGAGCCGGGTGAGGGAGACCTCGAGGCGGGTGTCGTCCACGTTATTGAGCGCGTCGACATACCCGACCTCGAACTCCGGCGAGAGGGCGGTCAAGCCCGCACCGACGTAGGTGCTGAACCTCGACGCACGCGTCCCGAACGAGAGCAGCGCCTCGCCCCCGACCATGTTGGGCTTGTACGTATCGTCCGACGGCTTGAAGGCGTAGCAGTTCCCGGTCGGTTGGTTGCTCTGGATGACGTCCTTCGAGCAGGTGATCGGGCCACCGACCTGCCCGAGGGTGGTGTGCCCCCGGATGCCGAGTGCGACGGAACCCGTGAGGGACCGCGTATAGCTCAACGCGAGCGAGAGGAGGTTGGGCGTGGCATCCAGCACGGTGATGGGCGGGAGGTACATCGCCTCCACCGCAAAGCCGCCACCGAGGCCGATCGCCACGCGCGGCCGCGGGAAGACGGGCGACAACTCGGTGTTCTCCGTCTTGTTGTTGTTGTAGCACTTCTCCGGCCGCGTAATCTCCGCGCTCGGCGACGGCACGTAGGTCACGTCGAACGAGACGCGAATTTCCCCCGCGCGCAGTGCGCCCGCGTTGCCCGACGGCGAGAAAGCGATCGGCGCAGCAAAAAACGCCATCATCTTCGCCTCGTTACTGTCCTCCCCGGCTTGCAGACCCCCTGGGCACGAGCGACCTGCGAGACCACGGCAACCAGCACAATCGAACGGACGATGGACATGGGAATTCCTGGGATGGGGGATCGTTCGCCCTGCGGGGACCTCGAGCCTGCTGGAACCACGACACGCGACGCGGGCGCCGCCCTACCGAATCGTGAACGTCGCGCGCACCACGGCGGTCACGTCCTTTTCGATCGACGACACGTCGTTGATGCCGTAGTCCGCCACCTCGGTCGAGAATCGCGGGGTGATCTGGAAGACCCCCATCCGCGCATCGCGAACGGCCCCGATCGTGCCACCGGTGCTGCGAACGATCGCTTCGGCGCGTTGGCGCGCGTCCTTTGTGGCCTCCTCGAGGAGCGTGGTGCGGATCTCGCCAAGTTTCGTGTAGAGGTACTCGGGAGACTGCGGGGCTACCGGGATCCCCTCGGCGATCAGCGCGCCCACTCGGAGCGATGTGCGGGTGATGCCGTCAACGTCAGCGCTCCGGACCTCGATCAGCTGGGAAACGCGACTTGCCAGGATCCGCCCGGTTTCACGTCCCTCAGGCGTGATCTCCGGTACCCCGGTCGCCTCCACCGGCTTGACCGTGAGCTGCGAATCGGGGATCCCCTCAGCCTTGAGGAAGGCGCGCACCCGATCGACCCCTCGCGTCAGCTCCTGCGACGCTGCCGCCAGCGATGAGGACTGCACCGAAACCGAGAGTCGCCACACCGAGAAGTCGGAGCGGATCGAGCGACGGGCCGAGCCCGTGACAGCGACCTCCTCATTCCCACGCCGAATGTCCTTGAGCGACTGGGAAATCGCGAGAAGTCCGATGACGAGGCCAACAGCGAGGGCGCCGAGGCCGAACAGGTGCTGGGAGCGGCGATCTTCCATGGGCACAGAATAGGCGAGGAAAGGGTGGGAGGGGAGAGGCCCATGCCCCCACGGGGCTCGGCGCGCTCGTATCTCACGGAGGCGAGAGCGGTTGCCCCGGCAGGCGCCGGTACGCTTCTCAAATCATCGGGCGGGAAAACCCCCTCACGGGGCTCGCCGGCCGGTGCTCCTGTGCGCAATTTCGCGTGATGATTAGCCACTCAACGCGCGCTCTCGCCGTCCTGCTCACCGTGGCGGCCTGCTCATCCGCCAGCCCCGACGGTTTTCTCGTCACCAACGCCCGAGTCATCGACGGAACTGGCACCCCGGCCCGGGCCGCGTCAGTTCGCATTCGCGGCGACTCCATTCTGGAAGTTGGCGACCTCACCCCCCAGCAAGGTGAAGCCGTCGTCGACGCCGGCGGGCTCATCCTTGCGCCCGGGTTCATCGACACCCACTCACACGCGGACGGCGACCTGCGGGAGGACACGACGGCGCTCGGCGCCGTCTCCCAGGGAATCACGACGATCATCGGCGGACAGGACGGCGGATCGCATCCCGACATCGGGGCGTTTCTCGCAGAGCTGGAGGCGCGCCCGGTGCCGGTGAACGTGGCGACCTACGTGGGACACGGCACCTTGCGGATGCGGGCGATGGGCGAGGATTTCCGACGGGTGGCGACCACCGCGGAGGTGGACTCGATGCGTCGGCTGCTTGGCGCCGCGCTCGACGCCGGGGCGCTGGGGCTGTCGACCGGACTGGAATACGACCCCGGCATCTACTCGAGCACCGACGAGGTGCTTGCCCTGGCGAAGGACGTCGCCGCGGCCGGCGGGCGCTACATCTCGCATATCCGATCAGAAGACTACGCTTTCTGGAAAGCGATCGACGAGATCATCACCATCGGGCGCGAGGCACGCCTTCCGGTCCAGATCTCCCACGCCAAGTTGGCGATGCGCGACTTGTGGGGTCGCGCTGATTCCCTCGTGCGGATCCTTGAGGCGGCGCGCGCCGATGGGGTCGATATCACGGCGGACATCTATCCCTACCTCTACTGGCAGTCGACGCTCACCGTGCTGTTCCCGAAGCGCGATTTCGAGAATCGGGTGTCGGCGAACTTCGCTCTGACGCAAACGACGACGCCGGGTGGCCTGCGCCTGGCCGTTTACCTCCCTAAACCGGAGTATCAGGGCAAGACGCTCGCCGAAGTGGCCGCCTTGCGCGGCGTCGACTCGGTGACCGCCCTGATCGACGTGATCCGGGACGCGGAGCGGATGCGCAAGGAGGCCCAGCCGGAGTTCATCGAGGGCAAGACCGTGGAGAGCATCATCGCCACGAGTATGGTGGAGGAGGATGTCGCCGCAATCATGCGCTGGCCGTTCACGAACTTCTGCACCGACGGCTCGTTCACCGGGAGCCACCCGCGGGGATTCGGGTCGTTCCCCCGCATCCTGGGGAAGTACGTGCGCGGCGATGGGGTGATGTCGTTGGAAGAGGCGGTGCGACGGGGCACGTCCCTGGCGGCGCGCAACATGGGGATCCCGGATCGCGGGACGTTGGCACCGGGGATGAAGGCGGACCTGGTGCTGTTCGACCCGTCGACCGTGATTGACCGCGCCACGCCGGACACGCCGCACGCGCCTTCCCTGGGGATTGAGCGCGTGTGGGTGAACGGTCGAGACGTGTTCGCGGGCGGCAAAGCGACCGGGGTAGCAGCCGGTCGGGTGATCAAGCGGCGTTAGGCGGAGCAGACGGCAGACGGCAGACGGCAGACGGCAGACGGCAGACGGCAGACGGCAGACGGCAGACGGCAGACGGCAGACGGCAGACGGCAGACGGCAGACGGCGATCGACACGAGCAACCCACCGAGTCCAGCGCAAGCCCCAGCGTTCGCTCCCTACCTCAACGCCTGCCGCAGGTCGTCCAGCAGGTCTTGCGGATCCTCGAGCCCGATCGACAGGCGCAACAGGTTGGGCGGGGTTGGCGATTCCGGCCCCTCAATACTATGCCGGTGCTCGATCAAGCTCTCCACACCGCCTAACGAGGTGGCGCGGGTAAACAGCCGCACCCGGCCCGTGACCGCGAGGGCCTCGGCGGCCCCGCCCTTCACCTGGATCGAGCCCATCCCCCCGAACATCCGCATCTGCCGGCGCGCGATGGCGTGGCCCGGGTGCCGCTCCAGCCCGGGATAGTGTACCACCTCCAGCGCCGGGTGGCCCTCCAACCCGCGGGCGACAAACTCGGCGTTGCTGCAATGCCGATGCACGCGACACTCCATCGAGGCGATCCCGCGGTGCACCAGCCAGGCATCGAAGGCGGACGGCACCGCACCCATCGTCGCCTGCAACATCCGCACACGCTCCCACCACTCGCCGCGCGTCCTGGTCACCAGGGCGCCGCTCAGCACGTCGGAATGTCCCCCGTGGTATTTCGTCGTGGAGTACATCGCCACATCGGCCCCGAGCTCGAGCACGCGCTGGCCAAAGGGCGTCCCCCAGGTGTTGTCGACCGCGAAGAGCGCACCTGCCGCGTGGGCAATCTCGGCCAGCGCGGACAGATCACTCACGGAGACCGTCGGGTTGCTCGGTGACTCGGCCCACACCAGCCGCGTGGAGGGACGAACGGCGGCGCGTACGGCGTCCAGGTCCGTCGTGTCGACGATGGAGTGTTCCAGTCCCCACGGCGCAAACACCTGCCCCAAGAGCTTCTTGACGCCGTAGTAGACCTCGCGGGGGCAGATGACGTGATCGCCGGGACGCAGCGCCTGCAACAGCGCGCTTGTCGCCGCGAGCCCCGACGAAAACGCGGCGGCGTCCTCACCCCCATCGAGTGCCGCAAGAGCGACCTCAAGCGCGGTCCGGTTGGGCGCCTTCTCCCGCGAGTAGATGTAGCCGCTGGTGTAGGTCCCATCCGGCTCGCGCAGGAATGTCGTGCTGAGGGTGATCGGCTCGGAGATCGCCCCCGTGACGGGGTCTGGCGATCGACCCGCCCGGACAGCGATGGTTGCCGGTCGAGCAGTGGGAGGTGTGGGCATGGGAGCGAGAAGGTGGCGTCCCGCCAACCTAGGCTCTCGCCCCGCCGAGCGGAACGCCGTAACGTGGTGTGGGTCCCAACGTCCCATGCTCGCTCTCGTCGCTTCAGTCCTCCTTCAACCAGAGGTCGGTCTCCGCCTGCACCAGGCGGCCGACTCCCTGAGCGTGCTGCGCAAGGCGGCGCAGGCTCAGGCGACGTTTGAGGGGCAGCGTCGCCAACGACTCCCCGTCGGCTGGGGGGCGGCCGGACGGTGCGATGTGCGCGTCGGGCGATTCTGCTACTGGCATGACGAGTCGTCGCCACGTGGACCCGAGGAACCCTCAAGTATTTCGCCGCTACGAGCCCAGCTGCTTGCCACCCTCGGGGACGCCGCAGCGCTGCTCCCCGGTGATCAATGGATCGCAGGACAACGGGTGCGTTACCTGGTGGAATCCGGCAACCATGCGGGTGCCCGCGAGGCCGCGCGCGCCTGCCAGTCGGTGCGCTGGTGGTGCCTGGCACTGGAAGGGTTCGCGGACCACGCCGCCCGCGACTACAGCGCCGCAGAATCCGCCTTCGACCGTGCACTCGGCGCGATGGACTCGACACAGCGCTGTCAGTGGGCAGACATCCGCGTGTTGTTGCCTCCCGCCAGCACGCGAGAGCTCGATGCGCTGGACTGTGCGAAACGCGCGGACTGGGATCGCCACCGATGGGCACTGGCCGATCCCCTATGGAGCGTGCCAGGCAACGACCGACGCACGGAGCACTTCGCGCGGCACGTCATGTCAGAGCTCGAACGCGTGTCGCGCTCGCCCTATCACCTCAGCTGGGGCAAGGACTCCCATGAGTTGATGCTGCGCTACGGATGGCCCGAGCGCTGGTCGCGGCGATCCGCCTCGGGGTACAACGCGGGCGACGTGCACGTCGTGGGACATGAGCCACACCCCGCCTTTCAGTTCTTCCCTGGCGACAGCGGGCTCCTCGCCCCAGAGCGCGTGGCCCAGGCGAATTGGGACCTGCGGCCCGCCGACGCGGTGAATCGCTATGCACCCGCGTATGCGAGCGTCGCCGTGGTGCTCACCGCCCAGGTCGCGCGCTTTGAACGTGGGGACTCCCTCGTGCTGCTGACGGCCGTGGAATCGCCCATGGATTCCGCGTTTGATGCGGCAACCGCCATCTGGACGGTCGCGACCCGTGATTCAGCGGGAGTCATCCTGGTCAGCGCCCTGCGTCCGGGTATCTCGGCGACGACCGTGCCGCGCGCCGCCCGCTGGATGTCGATCGAGGCGGTCGATTCCGCGCATCGCGCCTTCGCGCGGATCCGCCAGGCATTGCCGGTCGTTGGTGAACCCGGACTGGTGCTGTACCGGGATCCGCGCCCCGACGATGCGACTCTGGAATCGGTGATGCCCCGAATGCTCGTGGGCGCCCGTGTTCGCCGGAGCGAACCCCTCGGCCTCTACTGGGAGTACGATGCCGGAATGGTCCGCGAATCCATCGCCCACGTGATCAGCGTCTATCCCCGGTCCGCGCCGTGGCTCACGCGACTTGCGCGCAGCCTGCATCTGGCCGAGGCTGCGGCGCCCGTCCATGTGCGGGTGGCAGAGTCGCCGAGTTCCGCCGCCATTCCGTCGCGCGCCCTCGCGCTCGACCTGTCCGCCCTCGGCCCAGGCGTCTACGACTTGCGCGTGCGGATCGAGGCGCGCGGCGAGACGGTGGGTGACGTGCGACGCACGATTTCCGTGGTGCGTTAGGCCTGCCCCATCCGGGCGGTGAGACCTTTTAGCCGCCGCCAAACATCACGATGAGGATGTCGTACAGGGCATGGGTCCACGCCGTAATGCCGAACCCGCGGAGCACATAGAGCCCGCTAAAGGCCAACCCGGCGACGGCACGGAAGGTGAAGGAACTGATCGTGAAGGGATCGCCGTACGCCCCGATGTAGTGGAACCCGGAGAATACCAACGCCCCCGCGACAATGGCGAAGGTGCCGCTCGCCACCGGCCCCCAGCCGAGCAGGCGCTTCGCCCCCCAGAGCATCGCGCCAACCAGCACCACCCGGAACAGCAGCTCCTCGTAGAGCCCCGCGCCTAACGACACCATGATACCGCCGGGCACACCCAGCCGATCCAGCTGCGCCAGGGCGAGCCCGGTCCCCTGCAACGGGCCCAGCAGCTTCGCGGTGAGGGTGCCAATCACCACACCGAACACGGCGGCCAGGGCCAGCGACTCGACGAACATGAGGCCGAAGGTGGCCCCGTGGATCGGGCCCTTCTTTCGGTCTCTCAGGATCGCCCAGCCGCAGGCAACGGCCAGCAGGCCCACGAAGACCAGCGGTCCACGTCCTCCGAATGCCGCGATGAACGGCGCCTTGAGCATCACGTCCGCCCCGTTGCGAACCCCGCCGGAGACGCCGTGGAGGGCAGCCGCCAGGAACTCGTACAGGACGAACAGCGGCACAGCGAACGTCAGGCTGTACCTGGGCGCGCGCGCCTCGTGCCAATAGGTGCGGCGCGTGGCGGGGAGCGGGGAAGCAACAGGGGCAGGCATGCACTAAAGTACGTGGTCACCGGGCCATCGTTTCGCCGGATCTCACCGTCTCCCTCCATGCGCATCGTCGGCGGCACCTTTGCGGGGCGCGACCTGACGTCGCCCAACGACGATCGCGTGCGACCCACATCCGAGCTGGTCCGGATCCGGTGGATGGAGCTCGTGGCCGCCGAGCTGCCGGGCGCACGAGTCTTGGACCTCTTTGCGGGGACCGGTGCCGTAGGGCTCGAAGCGCTCTCACGGGGCAGCCGCTCCGTCGACTTTGTCGAGACGCGCCCGTCCAGCCTGCATGCGCTCAAGGCCAACGTTGCCGCGCTGCGCGTGCGAGACCGAACCCGAGTCTTCAAGAAGGACGCCCTGCCCTTCGCGGCAGCGATCGCGCCCGAGGCCTACGACCTCGCGTTTGCCGACCCGCCGTACGAGTCACGGATGCTCGATCGGTTGATCGAGGGGTGGCTGGTCTCGCGCTTCGCGCGTGTGTTGTCCGTCGAGCACGCGACCGGTCATGCGCTGCCGCCCGGCGGCACGTGCGTGCGCCTGGGGGACAGCGCCCTCACCACGTATCGCTGACGCGTTAGGCGGGCCCCGCAAACGAAGAGGCCGGGCTCGCGATGCGAACCCGGCCTCCCCTCCCTGCCTGCGTCCGAACTAGCAGCCGTTCGGCTTCGTTGAACGTCCATCGCACTCCGCCTGCGGGATCGGCATCACCCGGGCAACGAAGTGGTTCGTGCGGTCCAGCGGCAGCGTCCCGAGCCGGTTGTACCGGCGGAGGTCATGCCAGCGGTGCCCTTCGAACAGCAGGGACATGCGCTTTTCGTACAGCATGGCGTCGAGCTGCGCGGCCTGGGTGGCGCCGAGGCTCGCCACGGCCGGCAGACCACCGGACACCGTGCGGACCGCGTTGACATCCTGCAGCGCGCCATTCGCATTCCCGGTCATGATGTTGGCCTCTGCGCGCAACATCATGAGTTCCTCGGCTCGCACAATCGGGCCGTTGGTGGTGTTGGTCGGGTACACGTTGAAACGATGCGTCGCCGCAATCCCGAAGCCACCGGGCGATGGCACGGGCGCCGCGAGTGCGACCACCTTACGCTCGACGCGGGCATCGACGCCCCCGGTGCGAGCCTGCGCATCGGTCACCGTAGACGCATGCGCGTAGTTCTGCGCATCCTGGGTGAATGACGCGGTGTTTGGCGTGTCGCCGGCCGCAGTGGAGAAGATGTGATACACACCGACATCCAGGTTAGCCTGCGTGACCGTCGACCCCAGCGCCGGAACCCAGGTGCCCTGGAGGGCCGTGAGCGCGGCGTTGTAACACGGCGCACCACAACCAAGGGACCCGCGGTAGTTATTCGCCCGAGCCGCGAGCGCGCGATTGAACCGCAGGAACGTGGAGGGTGTGTTGAACCCGGTGTAGCCAGCGTGCAACGCAAAGGGGAACGCCGCACCACCCGCCGCCAGGTCCTGAGCGGCCGCGTCGAGCGTGCCGATCACGAACTTGTAGGCAGAGTCACGCGTGACGAAGGGGGCCGGCTGGGTCACGTCTTCCGTGATCGTCACCGGGGTCCCCAGGGTGTCACGAGAGATAATGAGGTACATGACGTTCAGCGCATAGAACGTGTTCGCAAAACCCTTCGCTCCCCGTTTGTCGCTTGCGGAGAGGGTGGGAGCAGCGTCGACGGCCTCGTTGAACTTCACGACGTTCCGCATCTGCTGGAACCGCCCACCCCAGTTGCCCGAGGCAAAGCCCGCCGGATCGAGCTTGGGGCCGGCGATACCAATCAGGTAGTTGGAGACGGAACGGGCGTCAGTGGCGAAGTACCGATACGACTCGCGGCCGAAGATCCCGAAGTCCGAGATCATGCCAAACCACTGGTCGCGCTCCGCATCGGTGAGACCGGTGGCGAGGATCTGGATCCCATTCGGGTCCTTGGCCACGCCGTCGATGGTTGGGCGGTTGAAGTCCCGAATATTCAGCTGGTCCGCATTGCAGGCCGCCGTCAGCGCCACAAGGGTGGCGGCCGCGACCCGGAAGAGCGAGTGCTTCATGGAAGTATGGGAGGTGGTCATGTGGTTACCACCCCAGGTCGATGGTGAGGAAGAACGAACGCGTCGGCGGGAACGGCGCCAGGTCGACGACGCGGGCCACGACGCTGCCGGCGTTGTTCACTTCCGGGTCGTAGCTGTTGTAGGGCGTGATCATGAACAGGTTGCGCCCGGAGACCGAGAGGCGGCCGTTGCGGGCGCCCGGGATACGGGAATACCAGTTCTGCGGCATGTCGTACGAGACCGACAGCTCGCGCAGCTTGGCGAACGAGGCCTTTTGCACATACACGCGAGCGTCCGAGCCCCCGTTCCATTTGTTGAAACGGTAGGCGCCGAGGGTGGCCCCGATGGCCGCATCCGGAGACGGATCATCGTAGTCCCACGTGTTCCGGCCTTCGTCGTACAGGGACTGCGTCAGGTTCGACAGGTAGCCGCCGTGCTTGTAGTCCAGCACGCTGGTGAACGTCAGGCGACGATACTGCACGTCGTTGGTGAAGTTCATCATGTACTTCGCGTTCGCGTCGGCGATGGCGTTGGCCGAGACCGCGCCGTTGGCGCCCACCGTGTTGCCCCAGATCGTGGAGACGGGGTACCCCTCGGTGAACCGGAGGCGGCCGTAGGCGTTCCCGAATCCACCACCAGCGGGGGCAAGGAACGGCAGGACTCCCTCGGGAAAATCGGTGATGTCCTGACGGTTCTGGTACCAGGTGGCCCGCGAGGTCCAGGTGAGGTTGTTGGTCTGCACCGGGATGGCCGTCAGGCCAACTTCGTACCCCTGTGACTCCATCTCACCGCCGTTGACGATCGTCGAGGCAACGCCCGTGGAGGGCGCCGGCACCGGACGCACGAGGAGGTCCGTGATCTTTCGATTGAAGTAGGTCGCCTCCAACCGCAGGCGGTCACGCCACATCGAGGCGTCAAAACCCACCTCGATCTCGTTGTTGATCTCGGGCTTGGCGAGCGGGTTGTTCACCGTGGGGTTCTGGACGAGCGAGGTGCTTCCGCCGATCTGACCCGACGAAGCCAGCACGAGGAAGCGCTCACCGTATTGCGGTTGGTTGCCCGCCTGCCCATACGATGCGCGCAGCTTGAGCTCGCTGACCTTCGGCACGAAGTTGACCAACCGGTACGATGCCGACGCGCGCGGGAAGTAGTAGAACTTGGTCGGGTCGCCGTTCACCGACGACCGCTCGCCGCGCACAGCGACCGAGAGGTAGAGCTTCTCGTCGAACATCACCGCTTCCTGCTGGGCGAGCCACGCCTGGTTCTTGATTTGGGTTCGCGTCTGCTCCGCGGTCACCACCTGCGCTTGGGCGTTGGCGTTGATCTGCTGCGGCGCAAGGCCGCGGGCGATCAGGTTGTAGTCGTTCGATCCGCGTTCCTCGTACTGCAACCCGACTTGGGTCGTCGAGTTCATCCACGAGAAGGTGTTGTTGTTCCACACGGCCGATACGGTCCCGTTGACGAACTTGTTGGTGCCGTTGCCCTGAACCACGGTGCCCGGCGTCGCGCCGCCGCCCGGCGCCCCGAGGCGCACCTGCTGGAGCTCAGGCGGGGCAAGGACGTACGACTCATTGCTGAATCGGTCCGCGCCACCAATCGCCGTCAGGGTCACGTTGTTCTTGTCGGTGGTCCAGGCGTTGTAGCTCGCGCGACCGGAGAAAATCTGGCGCCAGATGTCCTCGTCATTCTTGAACAGGTCGTACGTCTGGAACGGGTTGGCACTGTTAAGCACGCCACCGCCCGGGAACGGATTATCGACGATGATCCCGTTCGCGTTGCGCTTCGTGAAATCCGCGATGGCGGGGGTATAGCCCCACGCGTACAGCGGAGAGGAGAAGGTGTTGTCGTTGTTCGTGACGCCGCGCGCGCCGCGCGAGCGGATCATGTTCATGCCGAGCGACACATTGATCTTCGAGCCAATCGACTGGTCGATGTTGGCGCGCATCGACTGCCGGACGGCATACGTGTTGGTCGCGATCCCTTGCTCATCGCGATGGTTCGCGGACAGGAAATACCGGCCCTGCGAGCCAACGCCACCCGTCAGGGTCAGCGAGGTCTCGAGCGTCGGGTCGTTGCGGCCGAACAGCGTGCCGACCATGTCATAGTACGGGCACTGCGGCGTGCAGTTCGCGCGGGCAAGGGCAATTCCCTCGGCGTTGTTGCCGATCACACCCAGGACTTGGTCGAGGTCCTTGAACTTCCGCGTCCCTTTGTTCCGCAGCAGCGAATACGTACCGGCTCGCTGAGACAGATTGAAGCGCGGAGCGCCGGCCGAACCACGCTTCGTCGTGATCACGACGACCCCGTTGGTCGCCTGCGAGCCGTAGATCGCGCTCGCCGCCGCCGACTTCAGCACCTCGACCGACTCGATGTCGTTCGGGTTGATGTCCGCGAGCCGGTTCGTGCCGTTCTCTTCGCCGGAGTTGAGCTGGCGGGTCGCGACCGACTGGCGCGTGGCACGCACCGCGTTCGAAATGATGACGCCGTCCACCACGAACAGCGGCTGGATGTTCCCAAGGAGCGACGACGCGCCGCGGATCTGCACCTGGGCACCACCGCCCGGCGCACCGTTATTCATGTTGAAGGAAACGCCCACCGTCTTGCCTTGCATCGCGCTCTCAAGCGACGGCGCCGGCACGCGGGCGAGTTCCTGGGCGGACACGGCGGAGATCGACGTCGCGGCGTTCTTGCGATCGATCGTGGTAGCCGCACCGGTCACCGTCACGCCTTCGAGTTGCAGCACGTCCTTCTCCATCGAGAAGTTGGCCGTGCTCGCTGAGCCGGCGACACGCTGGGTCGACCGCTTGTACCCGATCGCGCGCACCTGAATGGTCACATCGCCGTTCGGCGCGCGCAGCCGATACTCACCGCGTTCGTTCGTGCGGGCGCCGCCCGCGCTGCCCACCACGCCGACGATGGCATCCGTGAGCGGTTGGCCCGTTCCGGTGACCGTCACCGTTCCGGTGATTTCGCGTTGCTGCGCCCCCGCCGACGACGTCGTCAGCAGGGCGAGCGATGCGATGGCGAATACAAGAAACCTTCGCACAAATACCTCCCTCGATGGGGACTGGGGAAACCACGCGCCGGGCATCACCACCTGCCCGGCGGCGAGCCATGGAGTGACTCGCTGCGCGGAATTTCGGTGTCAGTGACGAAATGGTCAAGAAACCATCACGATCCATTCGCTTGATGAATGGATCGCTGGACGGGACGAGTCGCCGTCTACTACAGCGCGATGGGACGGGCCGCTGCGACTGCCCCCGAGTTGCGGGGCGCCTCGCCGACCCCGAGTTTGGGTGACCCGCACCCACCCCACATGTCGATTCGAAGCGCCTGCCTCGTCGTCGTGCTGTGCCTCTCCCCGACCGCGCACAGCCAGCCCAGGTCGCCCTTCACGGCCAACGACGCGCTTGACGTGACCTCGTTTGCTGTCGTCGACCTTACATCGGATGGCCGGTGGATCGCGGCAACCTCGACCACCCGGCGAAGCGGCCTCGGGGTCGACTATCGCCGCGACGGCGACCCGTCATACATCCGCCCAGCGCACGCCACCGTGTGGATCATCGACGCCACCACCGGAGAACGTCGTCAGGTCTTTCCAGACCCTCGAAATGTTCGGGCAGCCGCGTGGTCGCCGGATGCCGCCCTGCTCGGTATGCTGGTCCTCGTCGATAGCACGTTCGTGCCCATGGTCTGGAGTCGGATCTCCGGCGTCGCGCGGACGCTGCCCGTGCCACCGGGACAGTACGTCGCCGAAAACTCCGACCTTCGATGGAGCGCCGACGGTCGCCGCGTCGTCGTGTCCCTTCGTACCGTCCAATGGAAGGCACGTGTCGCGGCCGAATTCGCGCGGCTCACACGCGGCCCGGTCTTCGTGCAGGACAGCAAGGACCCCTTCCTCGCCTGGGACGGCATCCGTCGACTCGGCAACGTGCGATCGATCGCCGCGATCGATGTCGCGACGGGACGCACTAGCGAACTCCTGCCGGAGGGCAACATCGCCAGCTTTACCCTCTCCGCAGACGACTCACTCCTCGCCTATCAGCAGGACATCACGACCAAGACTGACTACGACGTGATCTTCGGGACAGAAAATCGGCTGATGCTCCGCCAGCTGGGCTCGCAGGCGCCCGCGACAATTATCCACCCCACGCTTCGTGGGATGACGTTGTCGTGGGCGGAGGACGGACGGCGTTATGCATATGCGCGCGACGGCCGGGTCTACGTCGCACGCCTGGGCGACGGTGCCCCGCGTCAGATCGCTGGGCCCGATTCGGTGCCGGCCACCGCCCAGGACACCAGCGCCGCCGCTCGGCAGGCGCGGGCCACCGCCAGGTTTTCGGTTGCCCGCTGGTCCCCCCGCGGCGACGCGCTCCTCCTGACGAATCCCCAGGGATTCTGGGTCGCGGACGCCGCCTCCGGCCAGCGTGAGCTCGTCCTCGCCACGGACACCCTTCCGAGCGCGCCGCGATACGCCCCGGTCGCCTGGTCACCGGATGGCACCCACCTGTATTTCACTCACGCTTCACGCACCCAGTGGGAACGAGGCCTCCTTCGCGTGGACCGCACGACCAGACAGCGCGAAGACCTCGCCAGGGATCGTCGTCTGTACCAGGGCTTTCGCCTTTCGAAGGACGGATCGCGCTTGGTGTTCACGGCCAGCGAAGGCAACCGACCGGGAGAACTCTACAGCGCGGACCCCTCCCTGCGGACGCCACGGGCACTGACCAACGCGAACCCCCAGCTCGCCAGCAAGACCCTGGCGCGAACCGAGCTGATCACGTATCGCGACACCGACGGGCGCACCCGCTACGGGGTGGCCTACCTCCCGGCCGACTTCCGCACCGGGACACCGGCCCCCACCCTCTTCAACGTTTACGAAGAGTTCTTGGACGACACCTTTGACGCCACGGCGAACGTGTTCACCTCGGCCGGATACGTGGTGGTCAAACCGTCCGTTGCCTTCGAGACAGGGTTTCCCGGTGAGGCCTGGCTGAAGGGGGTCACATCAGCCGCGAACGCCCTCGTCGAACGCGGCATCGCCGACTCGGCACGCCTGGGCGTATTCGGAACGAGCTACGGGGGCTACGCCACGAACCTGCTCATCACGCAGACGCCACGCTTCAAGGCTGCCGTCAACGTTTCGGGCAAGGTCGACATGATCTCGTTCTACACCGACAGCCCGCGCCTGGGTGTTCGCAACATCCACGCTGCCGAGAAGAGCCAGGACCGCCTCGGCGCCACGCTCTGGCAGCAGCCGCAGAAATACGTGGCACACTCCGCGATCATGTTTGCGGACCGCATCACCACCCCGCTGATGTTGGTCACGGGCGAGCAGGATTCCAACGTGCCGGCCGACAACTCGCGCGAGATGTATTATGCGCTCCGTCGCCTCGGAAAGGACGTGACCTGGGTGAACTACATGAACTCCGGTCACGGGACCCCGGGAACGAACGGCGCGGAGTTCATCGACTATCACGAACGCCTGCTCGGCTTCTTCGACTCGCACCTCAAGTCCCGTCCCGCCCCGGCTGTCGAGGCCACGTCGCTCACCGGGGAGCCGCTATACCGCAACACCCCAACCGGTGCCGCCGCGACTCGCATGGCCGAGCAACTGGCGGACGCGCGACGCGCCTGGCGCATGGCCCCGGCCAACGCCGACTCCCTGATCTGGTTGGGGCGGCGCACCGCATATCCGGGCCGGTTCAACGATGCCATCGCCATCTTCACCGACGGGATCGCCCAGCACCCCAACGATGCGCGGATGTACCGCCACCGCGGCCACCGGTACCTCAGCGTCCGCCGCATTGACGAGGCCATCGCGGACTTCGAGAAGGCCGCCACCCTCATTCGCGGGCGCAAGGACGAAGTGGAACCCGATGGCGCCCCGAACGCGCGCGGCATCCCGACGAGCACCCTCCAATCCAACATCTGGTATCACCTCGGCCTGGCGTACTACCTCAAGGGGGACTTCACCAATGCCTTGCGCGCCTACCGCGAGGACATGAAGGTGTCGACCAACCCGGACATGCAGGTCGCAACCTCGCATTGGCTCTACATGACGCTGCGTCGGATGGGTCGTGACGCGGAGGCCGCCCGTATTCTCGATCCGATCACGGCAGACATGCCCGTCATCGAAAACGGGTCGTATCACCGCTTGCTGCTGCTGTACAAGGGATTGCTCAAGCCGGAGGAGGTTCTGCGCAACTTCGGGGCCGATGGCGGGCTGGATGATGTCACCACCGCCTACGGCGTCGGCAACTGGCACCTGTACAACGGGCGACCGGCCGAGGCCGAGGCGATCTTTGACCGGATCATCGCCACGCGATCGCAGTGGGCGTCGTTCGGATACTTGAGTGCCGAGGCCGAGAAGCGCCGGCGGGTCGCAGATCGTTAGGCGTCCGCGTCGCGCATCATCCGGACGTCGGCCGGGAGGCGCTCCAGGAGCGGGCGGAGGTCGGTCGCCCGGTCGACACTCGTCACCAGGGTGATCCCGTCGACCGTCACCACGAGCAGGTTGTCCAGGCCGTAGACCACCACGTCGCCATGCTCGGCATGGACGATGTTGCCCGACGCGTCCACAAAATGCACGTCGCCGTGCGCCCCGTTGCCCTGGTCGTCCAGCTCACGGGAGCGACGGAGCGACGCCCAGGTGCCGACGTCATCCCAGCCAAAGTCGCTCGGGACGAGCAACAGCGGGACCCGCCGTTCGAAGAGCCCCCGCTCGAGGGAGACGGAACGCACTTCCCCAAAAAAACGATCCATGACCTGCGCGGACAGGAATCCGAGCGCGTCGGCCACCTCTGGCGTGCGGGCCTGTAGCGCGTCCAGCATCACGCGTGGACGCCACAGAGCCACCCCGGTGTGCCACCAGGCACCGTCGTCGATCAACTCTTGGGCCGTTTCACTCGTCGGCTTCTCGACGAAGCGCCTGACCCAACCCGGTCCGCCGGCGGCCACCGGCTGCTCGCTTGAAAGTGGCTCACCAGGCACCAGGTAACCGAACCCGACATCTGACCGCACCGGCCGCGCGCCAATCGCGCCGATCGCATCCTCCCGGGCGACCAGGGCCCCGGTGACGCGAATCGTGTCCCGGAACCCTTCCGGAAACGCCGCGGCGATATCCGCCGGCATCGAGCAGACCACCGTATCGGGCCCGGCCCGCCGCATCACGGCATCCGCAGCCAGTGCGATCGCGGCGGCCGTTCCCAAGGGACGCGGTTCCACGAGAACGTTCATCGGGGGAACGCCAGGAATCGCGCTCCGGATCGGGGCCTCGATGTCCGCGCTCGTGACGACGAGAACGCGTTCCGGGGGAATCAGCGGCGCCAGGCGCTCGATGCACTCCGCGATCATCGGCGCATCGCCAACCAGGCGCAGGAGTTGCTTGGGCCGCCGCGGCCCGGAGAGGGGCCAGAACCTGGACCCAATCCCGCCGGCCAGCACGACGGCCCACATCGCCGCATTCGCCTCCAGCAGATCCGGACCTGCCGCACGGACACCTGTCAGTACGCCGACGCCCCCCACGGGAGGGGTCAGCACAGGGGGGGTCGGTCGGTAGCTCATTGCGCGGCGGATGCCGAACTCATGACGCCAATCTGGGTGCGCCGGCTGCCAAAGGCCACACCCCGGGTTAGTCTGGGGAGATGCCCACGCCCCACGTCCCGTCCGCACGAGCGCTCGACGAGCTCGACGTCGCCGCCATCGTGCGGGACCCCGAACGCAAGCAAGCGTTTGTGACCCCGATGTTCGAGCACATCGCGCCGCGGTACGACGCCTTTACCAGGTGGTTCTCGTTTGGGATGGACGCGGCATGGAAGCGTGAGCTGCTGGCGCTGGTGCAGGGACAGCCTTCGCGGGTGGCCGACCTCGCGTGCGGCACTGGCGACCTGGCCTTCGCGGTCGCCGCGGCGCACCCGTCGGCAGAGGTCCTCGGCATCGATGCCGCCACGGGAATGATCGAGCAGGCGCGGGCCCGTGGCGGCCAACGCGCCGGGCTGAGGTTCGACGTGGGCGACCTGACGCACCTGGCGGTGCCCGACGCGTCCCTCGACGCCCTCACCGCCGGCTATGCCTTCCGCAACGTGCCCGACCTGACGGCGGCCCTGCGCGAGGCACACCGTGTCCTGCGCGCCGGCGGCTGGCTGTACACGCTCGACTTCTATCGCCCCGCCGCGCGACCGTGGCGGCGCGCGTTCCTCACCTACCTGCATCTTGCCGGTAGCGCGTTCGGCTGGTGGTGGCACCGGGCGCCGGTGATCTACTCCTACATCGCGACGTCGATCGACGCCTGGGTCACCGTCGCCGAGTGGGAGTCCGCCCTCGACGCCGCCGGGTTCGCCGTCGCGAGTCGACGGACGTACCTGCTGGGGGGCGTCGCCCTCCATGCTGCGCAGCGCCGTTAGCCGGTCGGGCTGCTCGCCTTCGTCAGGCCGCGAGCGATCGCGCCCAGGAGCGCCTGCTCGTCGAGGATCGGCTTCGTCAGGTAGTCGTCAAAGCCCTCGGCCAAGAACCGCTCGCGGTCGCCGGCCATGGCGTGCGCCGTCACCGCGATCACTGGGAGGCGAGCCAGACGCGCGTCCGCGCGGAGCCGCTTGAGGGTCTCGACACCATCGATACCCGGGAGGGAAATGTCCAGCAGGACGAGGTCCGGGAGGGACGCGACCATCCCGTCCAGTGCCGCGAAGCCCGTTTCATATTCGTCGCAGTGGTAGCGGCCCTCCAGGAGCGCCACCGCCAGCAGCCGGTTGTCCGGATTGTCCTCGACCACCGCGATACGCCTCATTCCTGCGCCCCCGCTGAACGACAGGCAGCCAGCTGGTCGAGCGAGATGGAAAAGGCGTCCCGCAACCGCGTCACCAGTGCTGCCAGCCCCTCCGCGTCGAGGGTCGCGGCGTCCTTCTCGAGCGCCGCCGCGAGGTCCCGGAATCCCGTCGCGCCAACTTGCGCGGCACTCCCCTTCATCGCGTGACCGATCCGCGAGACCTGGTGGCTATCCCCGGCCGATATGAGCACGTCCAGCTTGGCGAATCGGTCGCGCGCCGAGGACTCGAACATGGTGACGATCTTATCGACGAGGGCCCGTCCGCCCAACCGCTCGATCATGGTGATCGCCTCGTGCATCTCCGCTGGAATCGTGGTGGGGGTCATGGGACGAGGACCTCTGTGGGAGGGTGGTGGGGTGTGGCGTGCGCTGTGGCCTGGGCGGCCACCAGGTCTCGTGTGCGCAGCAGGTTGCCGGCGACGGGCAGGTGGAGGCTGAAGGTCGTCCCCACACCAACCGTACTCGTCACCGTAAGGTGGGTATCGAGCAAGGCACACAATTGCCGACAAATGGCGAGCCCCAGGCCCGTGCCACCGTGCGTACGTGCTGTCGTGTTGTCGGCCTGCTCAAAGGGCTCGAAGATGGCCTCGAGCCGATCAGCGGCGATCCCAACTCCGGAATCGGTCACGTCGATCCGGGACGGAGCCCCGTGCTCATTTAGCGCGACGCGCACCAGGACGCGGCCCTGCTTCGTGAACTTGAGGGCATTGGAGACGAGGTTGACCAGGACCTGTCGCAGGCGCATGGCGTCGGTTGATACGATGAGCGGACCTGTGGGGGCGTCCGCCTCCAGGGTCACCCCGGGCGCGACATGGGTGGCGTGCAGCTCAATGACTTCCTGGATCACAGGCAGCAGGTCGGTGTCGCACACCTCCACCACCACCTTGCCCGCTTCGATGCGCGACAGGTCGAGAATGTCGTTGATGAGCGCCAGGAGGTGGCGCCCGCCCCGGTTGATCCGTTCGAGGTAGGTCCGTTGGCTGGTCGCGAGCTCCTGGGCGCCGCGCAGCATGAGGTCCGAGAAGCCGATGATCGCATTGAGCGGGGTGCGCAGCTCGTGACTCATGCTGGCGAGAA
This sequence comes from Gemmatimonadota bacterium, assembly GCA_016712265.1. Lineage (NCBI taxonomy): Bacteria > Pseudomonadati > Gemmatimonadota > Gemmatimonadota bacterium. Next base: position 1,170,414 of record JADJRJ010000030.1, read on the forward strand.
AGGCACTCTTGGCGCGGTTCGCTTCTCCCGCCCGGACAAGGGCGACGGCGAGTTGGTCAGCCATGGCTTGCCGTGCCGCCATGTCGGCCTCCAGCTGGGACTGGGCGGCGCGCAGGTTCGCGGCCACGTCCACCAGACGCCGCTCGGTCATGGCGGCCCGCGCCAGCTGGCGATCCCTGTCTTCGACGGTGGTCGGCCGGTTGGCCCGTCGGGCCAGACGCCGCGTGGTGCGATGGTGCGCCGCCCGATACCAGACCGCCCCGACCGCGGCGGCCAGGGCCCCCGCCAAGGCACCCGCTGCCAACTCACCGGTCCCCAGGCCAATTCCTGCAGCGCCGAGCACAATCCACCCCCCAGTACGCCACAAACGCTCCTTCAGGAGGCGCGCTGCTCGGCGATAACTGAACCGATGGTCAACCGGTCGCGGGGATCTGTGCATTGCTGCGAGGGAGGCCGCCCCTCAACCCGGGGCTTCCTTGGGAGTATCGGCGGGGACTCGCCCTCCCTGCAGTACACGGGGGCCCGGCTTCAGCTCGCCGGACGACCGAGTGCGACCGTGAGCTTCCCCAGCGCCGTAAATCGTTTGGCCTCCAGGGCAATACGCTTCACCTCCTCATCCAACACCAAGCGTTCCCGTGCCGTGACCAGGAACACGGTGCTCTCCCCTGCCGCGAACTTCCGATCCTCCCCCTCGCGCAATCGCCGCGCCTGCTCCACCACCTCGCGTTGCATCGACAGCAGCTCCTCCAGGGCCCTCCACTCGTTGAGCGCAACCTGGATCGCGATGGTGACGCCGCGCGCGACGACGGCGCGCTCAGACGCGAGCTGGTCGAGCCGTGCGGTGGACGCCTGCAAGGTTCCGCGTTCCTTACGCCAGAGGAGCGGAACATTGGCCCCCACTCCAGCCTTCGCGTCCGCGGTCACGGACCCGAGCGCATCCCCGGGCTCCGCAAGCGAGGTAAGGGTAGCGCTGACATCCGGGGTGACGGCGCGCTGGAGCGCCAATCGGCGCACGGCGTCCTGTTCCCGGACCTTAGCCAGCGCCTTGCGAAGTTCCGGGTGCTCACGCGCTGCCGCGAGCACCTCCGGAGCATCCACCCGGCCGGCCAACACCGACGCGAGTTCGGCGCCACCCGGTCGCAGGTTGTCCGCCAGTTGCATGGGCTGTGCGCGGTCATCCCACAACAGGCTCTCGACAAACACGCCTGCGTTCTGGAGCGACAGCATCGCTTCACGTCGGGCCAATTGGCGTCGACTTACCTCCAGCCCGGCCTCAATGGTATCAATCGCCGCGGCATCGCCCTGCTCCACGCGAGCCCGCAGTGCCACCTGCCGTATCGCCGCGAGTCGCACTCCCTCCTCTGCCAGCAGCACGCGCTGGTGCCCCTCGTACCAGGCGGCATACGCGTCCGCCGCCGTCGAGAAGAGCTTGTTCACCAACGCATCACGCTCACCCGCCGCCACGTCGCGGATCGCCCGGGCCTGCGCAAGCGCCACGCGACGTTCATCGGTCACGAGTCGCTGTCCGATCGGCAATGAGACACCGGCCGTCAGTAACCCCCCGCCTGGGGTTCCTCGATCCGGTGCGGCGAACGGGCCGCGGGCCCGCTCAAAGCCCACCTTGACGTCGACCCCGACCTGGGTGGGAATACTCAACTGCACATCCAGGTAGTCAAAGTACGCCTTGCCGGCGAGTGCCTTGCGGTCCCACTGGGCACTAACGCGCGGGTCGAAGGCCCCGCGCGCTGCCCGCTCCCGGCCCATGGCCAGGGTGTCGAGCAAGCGCGCCTGCCGGACGATGGGATGCGCTGTCGCCACGCGTCGCTGGAACTCGGCGAAGGACAGCACCGCCGTGTCGGCAACGACGACCTGCATCAGGACAGCGAACGCGGTCATCATGGGAGGCGCTTCGTTGGCGGCGTGGGCGGCAGGTTCACCGCTGGCGGAAAGCCATTCAGCCGTCGCCAGACCTCGTACCCAACGCGGACCTCGTCGAGCATGGTCCACCCCAGGACGCCCGATCCGACCCGGAGCTCCGTGGGCCAAGGCTCGTCGCGGGGATCCGGCACCACCAGCACCCGGTATGAACCGTCCGCGGCGTTGATGTAGTCGACCACGCGGATTTCGCCCCCGAACGTCCCCACCGCGACGCTGGGCCAACCAGAGAATTGCAGGGCGGGCCACCCGTCGAACTGCAGGCGCACCTTGCGTCCGGGCGCCAGCAGGGGCACATCCATGGGACGAACGTACAGCTCCACCGCGACCAGCGGCTCCGCCGGCATCACCGTGACCACGGGATCTCCCTCCTTGACGGTCTCGCCGACCCCCGATCGCACCGCGCGCACCACGTAGCCGTCTTGCGGGGCCACGATGCGATACATCTCGCGGCGCAGCGCGAGCGAGGCGTGCGAGCTGCGGAGCTTGGCGACATCCGCCTCCCCCTCCCCGACCTCGGCGTTGGTCGCGCTGCGCTCCGACATGGCCTTGGCATACTTGTCCGCGTAGTCCGCATCGACCGCCGCCACCTCCAGACGCGCGTTGGTCAGCGACTGTCTCCGCTCCACCAACCGGGCGGTCGCGACCTGCGCCTTGACCTGGTATGCCTCCAGGTCGGTGCGAGACTTGAGTCCGCCGTCGAAGAGGACGCGATTTCGCTCGAGCTGTCGTCCAGCGATCACCGAGTCCAGCTCGGCAGCCACGATGGATGCCTCGACCTCGGCAATCTTGTTGCGCGCCTGCCCAATATTAAGCTCGCGCGCGCGGGACAGCGCCTCGATTTGCTGCGTCAGCGCCGCCACCTTCTCGCGTTTCGCCTCGACCGCGGTGGCCTTGCCCTCGACCTGTGCCGCGGTGCGCTCCACCACCAGCGGGTCGAGGAAGGTCTCCTTCACTTCGGACAACGTGAGCAGTAGTTGTCCCTTCGACACCCGTTCCCCCTCGGCGACATGCCACGACTCAATCCGGCCCGCGATGAGCGCTGGCACAACTTGCGGGCGATCCTCGGGTCGCAGTGAGGTCACCGCACCACGGCCCTGCACATTCTGCTGCCACGGGAGAAAGGCGATGCCCACGGCCACCGCGAGCATCACGAGCAGGATACGGCCAATGCGCCAGTGCCGCTCGTGCGCAAGGTGGAGTTGTGCGGACGGAAGCCTGGGAACCACCAGCTCGGCGCCACTCATGCGGACACCGCCAGTGCCAAACACCAGGAATCCATAGCCAGCATCTCGCGCGCGGTCCCGCCGACCGTCGGCTGCCCGGCCTCGAGCCTGACGATCCGATCCATGGAGGCGAGGACGTCTCGCTGAGCCGTGCCGACCAGGCAGGTCCACTCGCTCCGCGCGGGGAAAAGAACGGGGAACAGCGCCGCGCGGTCCGCTGGGTCGAGCTGGTCGAGGGCGCCGTCCACCACAACCAAGCCGGGCCGCGCCACCAGGGCACGGACCACCTGCAGTCGCACCACGACCCCGCGAGACAGCGCCCTCCCGCCCGCCCGAACCGGCGTCTGAAGCCCATCGGGTAACGCGGCCACCCAATGCCCCAACCCCACCCGGTCCAATAGCGCGATGACATCCTCGGCCGTGACCCCCGGACGTCCGAGTGCCAGGTTGTCGAACAACGTCCCGTCAAACAGGTCCGGGTCCGCTCCCACCCACCCAATCATTGCGCGTGCGGAGACTGCGTCCAGGTCATGCCAGGAAACACCATTGAGCGTCACGACCCCGGCATACGATGGCAGGATCCCGGCGACCACACCGAGCAGGGTCGACACGCCGCTGCCACGCGGCCCCGTCACGCCGACGCGTTCGCCGGCACTCACCGTGAACGAGGTCTCGAACAACGACGGACGGGACGCCCCTTCGTGCTGGAATCGTGCGCCGTGCAAGCTTAACGCTGCGCCCATCCCGGTCGAAGAGGACCCCGGCACCACGCCGTCCCTGCCTTCCACCGGGAGACTGGCCGCGTGCCCAGCCTTTTCCAGCGCCGTGAGGATGTCGTACACATCCGACAAGCCAAGGATGAGCTTTTCCACGGCGAGCAGGACGGTCACGATCACGATCTCGGAGGCCACAAACTGCCCGAGGGTGATTTGGCGATTCACCACGAGGAGGCTCCCCATGATCAGGAGACCGGCGGTGATCAGCGTCTTGGCGCCGACAAAGGCCACCGACTGCCGGACGAGTACGCGGAAGTGCGCGGCCCGGTATCCGAGGTATGCACTGACCTCATCCTCCATGCGCCGCTCGGGCAGGTCGGTCGGGCCGGCAAAGCGAAAGGTGCGCGAGGTCCGCGCGAGTTCCTCCAGCCAATGGGCCACGCGGTACTTGTAGTGGGACTCCCCGAGGCTGGTCTGCCATCCCCGTGGGGCGGTGAGGCGAAAGACGAGTGCCAACCCGCCGAGGAGCACGGCCCCAAACAGCGAAAAGTATGGGTGATAGAAGGTGAGCAGGAGCAATCCGAGCAGGACCTGGAGCCCGGCCGCCACCCAGTCGGTCAACAGCTTGGCCAGGCTCTTCTGGACGGTCTTGATCTCGAAGAAGCGATTCATCGACTCCGCGAGGTCGACGTCCCCCACGCGATCGAGACGCACCCGCCGGAGCCGGTCCGTCAAGTCAAAGGCGAATCGCGCGAAGACCCGTTGTTGGACCAGCTCGACGACGGCCAGTTGCTGCAGCTGCAGGGCGCCGTTGGCCACGGTCCCGAGGATGACAAAGGCCACCAACAGCACGACCGGCTGGAGAAGCAGGCCGCCTGACACCAGGCCGATGATGGCCTGGACCCCCAGGGGAAGGGTGAGGCCAAACAATCCGGCGAGCGCCGCATAGCCGTAGACGGCGACGACGAGGGAGCGCTCCTGGCGAAGCAGGCGCCAGAGTCGCGTGAGCGGCGAGAGGTGGCGGGCCCCCGACGCATCGTCGGGGACCGTTGGGGCAAAGGGTGAGGCGAGTGCCGGAGTCACGGGCGGGTGGCTGGGACGACGTGCCGAGGAGCACGCGGGAGAACCCTAGCCAGCCTGATTCACATCTACAATTTCTACTTTCAGACGTAACACATACAAATTTCTACGCACTCACCGGAACGGGTTCGGTCGCCGCTGGGAGGAAGATCGAGAAGGTGCTCCCTACGCCGACCTCGCTGCGCACGGCGAGCGTCCCGCCGTGCGCCAGGACGATGCCACGGGCGATCGCCAGCCCGAGCCCCGTTCCTGCCGTTCGCGACGCCCGCCGCGCATGCCAGAAACGATCAAAGATGTGTGGCAGGGACTCCGAGGGAATGCCCATCCCCGTGTCCTCCACCTCAATGCTTAGCCCGCCCGGGGCACGGGCGCTCCGCACCGTGACCCGCCCGTCGCGCTCAGTGAACTTGATGGCGTTGCCCACCAGGTTCGCCAGAACCTGCTCCATCCGCAACGCGTCCAGCTCAACAGTTGGAAGGTCGGGCGCCGTGTCAAACGTGAGCACGATCCCCTGTTCCGCGGCCGACTCGGACATCATCGTGCGCACGCCGCGGAGGACCGAATCGATCGAGGCCATCTCGGCGGTGATCCGCAGGTGGCCGGACTCGATCGTCGCGGTGTCGAGGAGGTCCTGGATCAGTCGTTGCATGGCCGCGACGGAGTCCAGGATGGCACCGGCCACCTCGGACCGTCCGGCCGTCGTGGCTGGCTCATGTTCCGCGAGCACCCGCGCGCACATGCTGATCGCCGACAGCGGGTTGCGCAGGTCGTGGGAAACGATCCCCAGCAACTCGTCACGCATTTGCGATGCGCGCCGCTCATCCCGATACAATGCGGCATTGTCGATCGCGCCCGACACCTGATCCGCCAGGCTGTGTGCGAGCGCCACTTCGTCATCGCCACACGCACGCCTGGGGTCCGTCGACACCAGGGACATCGCCCCAAACACGCGCCCCCGCGCGCGGAGCGGCATCGTGATGTTCGCCACGACCCCCAGCGACTCCACTGCAGCCCGAATCGGCGTGCTCACGTCCGAAGCTGCCGTCGGGATCCCGCGCCGGGCTCCGCCGGCTGCCCCCCCGAGAACACTCGCGACCGGGAATGGCCAATCCGAGACCGTGGGCTGACGGCCGGCCAGGACACGCAGGGCGCGCGTCTTCATCGGATCATCGTGCACGCTGGTCAGCCGGCGCACCTCGCCACCACTCTCCAGGATGTCGATCACGGCGCAGTCGCAGAGATACGGCACTGCCGCATGACACGCGGCCACCAGCGACTCTTCGTAGTCCAGAGTGGCGTTCAAGTCGTTGCTTGCACGCGCGAGGAATCGCGCGGACTCCTCGGCGCGCAGCCGAACCGTGATGTCCCGCAGCACGACATTGAACAGGCGCACGCCGTCCACTTCCAGCTTGGAGATGCTCGCCTCTGCGGGGAATTCACTGCCATCCTGCCGCAGCCCGAAGATCTGTCGCCGTTCGCCCATGCGACGCGCCACGTCGGCCCCCGCCCCAAAAGCGTGGACGTGGCGCCGATGTGAGCCGCGAAACCGCTCGGGCAGCAGCCGCTCCAGAGGCTGGCCGACCATCGCGTCGGCGGAATACCCGAACATGGCTTCGGCACCGTGGTTGTAGTGCACAATGCGCTGATCCTCGTCCACCGAGATGATCGCATCGGCGGCGATCATCAGGATCCCCTGGAACGTTCGTTCGGACCGTTGCAGGTCGCGCGTCGTGCGACGGAGACGCTGGAGCGAGTTGAACGCGAACCCGGTCCCGCCGATCCCCATGAGGACCGCGACGACGAACAGCACGATGGAACCCCGCTGAAGGCTCCACCCCTGCTCCAACTCCAGCTGGACCACCGTGACCACCAGCAGGAGAAGCACAACGGCCCACGCGACACCGGCCAGGGTGAGCGCGATCCGCCAGCGGCGCGACGGATCGTCCGAGCTGCCTTCGGGTTGTTCGCTGATGACTACGCCTCCTGCAAGAGCCCCAAGCGAAGGGCAAACTGCACGTAGTGCGCCCGATGCGACAGCCCGAGCTTTTCGTTGATGCGCTGCTTGTACGTGTCGACGGTCTTCGGACTGATGAACAAGCGCTCACCAATCTCCGGGGCCGAGTAGCCCTGGGCCGTCAGGCGGAGCACATCCCGCTCGCGTTCGGTCAGGCGTGCATACCGGTCCTTGTCGGCGTCTTGCGGGTCCTTGCGCGTGAGCCCCTTGGCCAGCACCCGAGCCGCAGACGGCCGCACGAACAGGTCGCCGTTGGCGACGGCCCGCACAGCATCCACCAGCTCTCGGTCGGCGGCGCTCTTGACCAGGTACCCGGCGGCCCCGGCCTCGAGCAGCGGGACGAGGAACTCCTCTTCGGGATGCATGGTCAGGATGAGCACCCGTGTGTCCTCCCCCTTCGCGACGATCTCCTTGGTCGCCGTCGCGCCGTCCATCCCGGTCATCGACAGATCCATGACCACCACATCGGGGTGGAAGCGGTCGACCAGGGCAATCGCCTCCTTGCCGTCCCGCGCCTCGCCAACGACATCAATGTCTCGGGCCGTACCCAGCACCGCCTTGAGGCCGGCGCGGACGACGGTGTGATCGTCGGCCAGGACGACGCGAATCAGGTCTGACTTCATGGTGACTCCTGTTGGGGTAGGTCGCCAGTCGACCCAATGGCGAGAGGGACCTCGAGACGCAAACGCCGCCGATCACCTTCACGCTGCACGTCCAGCGACCCGCCGAGCAGCTCAGCGCGCGCGCGCAGCACTTCAATAGACTCCGGTTCTGTGGCCCCCGCGATCGGCGCCGCGCGTTCGCGTGCATCGATCACGTCGAGCACCAGGCGATCCGCATCCACGCGGACCGAGAGGTCAAGGCCGGGACATCGCTCCTGCGCCGCAAATCGGAGCGCCGCACGGGCCGTTCGGTAGACCAGCGCGCTCGCGGCGGGGTCCGCCAGGACAGCGGCGTTAGGCGCATCGAACGTCAGTCGAGTCTCCGTGTGCTCGTTGTGCTCCCTGACCAGATGCTGCAGCGCCCCCTGCAGTCCCTCGTTGGCCTGCCAGCGCGGATTGGCTTCGTGTGAGAGCGCCTTCACATCGTCCAGGACCCCCGCGGCAATCTGGCGGACGCCGTCCACCCGATCGAGCAGTCGCGCATCCGTCGTCCCCGACGTGAGGGCGCGCAGTTCGAGCAACAGCGCCGCCATGGACTGGGCCGTGGAATCAAACAACTCGCGCGCGATCTGCCCCTGTTCGTCCTCCATGTGGCGCACGACCTGGGCCGCCAGCGCGCGATATCGTGTGCGGTCGCGCCGCACCGCATCAAACAGGCGATCCACGTTCCGCTCCAGTCGCACCATGTCCTCGTCCGACCATTTCGACGGACGAACGCGCGTGAGGTCGTCACCGCGTGCAAAGGCGTCGACCGCCTGGCGCACGTGATCGATGGGGTGCCAGGCAAAGGACACCAGGGCCAGGTGCACCACGACGGTCGCCAAGGCGACGACCAGCACCAAGGCGAACGCGTACCTCGGCAACGCCTCGAGCCGAAGGTTCCACCAGGAGAGGAGGACCACGGTGGCGAGGAGCGGTAGCGACGCCCCACCGACCTTGACCATCAAGGGGGCGCGTCGAAATGCGTTGAGCACGCGATCGACGGGGCCGGGCGAATCGACCCCGGCCACCTCGCGGCGAATGACCGTCATCACCGGCCGACTGCCGACCGGTGTGACCACAGCATGCATGGAGACAGACACTGGTGCTCCCTCATCTGAAAAGGGTACGACCAAAGGAACCCTGGCACCGTCGGGTACACCGGACGAAACCGTAGGGCTTTACCCTACATCCAGTCCCCGGTGCCCCGACTGGGGCACCGGAAACGCACGCCGCTCGCGGAGTCGCCTCCGTCCGCGGACTCGCCGCCCCCTCAGCGAACGAGCGTCAGGATCGTTTGACCTGAACCGTGCGCGATCCGTAGTACTGCGTCCCTTCCGTGGCCGTCCGTTAACACGTCCACTGCCGTCACCCCGGTGACACCACGCGTGAAGTGACGTGTCGTATCCTGTTCTCCCAGCATGAGTTCGACGCGCTGGTCATTGTGGTCCCACGCGGCGCCGAGGAACGGGTATCCCCGGTGTATGGTCTGGGCCCCAAGGTCAGGATCATCGACCTCAAGAGTGGCATCCCTGCCCGCGTTTCTCCGGGTGAAGTCGGTGAGCCGGGTCGCCCATTCCTCGTGCGAGCCACTGACCTCAACTGGCGCCGAACCGGAGGGGACGCCGAAGACCATGACGTGGGCGCCGCGCACCAGCCCCGTGGCGGTGGACCCAACGAGCATGCGGTCCACAAAGCCGGCACCGCGGCTCCCCGTTACGATGGCATCCACGTGGGCACTTCGCGCGAAGTCCAGGAGGGCCCGCGACGGCTTCCCGGTGAGCGTGATGGTCTCAATGGTCACCTGCGGAGGGACATGCAGCTCCGCGCGTACCTTCTGGAAGGCCGGCTCAACGCCGCCCTGATATTCCGTCATCCATGCCGCGTACGCCTCTGGCTGGAGTTCGAGCCTCGGGGCGACGTGCGCGAGATAGAGGATGCTGACACCGGGAAACACGGCAAGTGCCGCCTTGGCCGCCTGCACGCTGGTCGGGCTGAAATCCATCGCGACGATCACGCGCGAAGGCAGCACCTGTGCCTGGGCGGGCACCGCCAGCACCGGCACCGACGCCTGCCGCAGGATGTGCAGCGCGGTCTCGCCGCCGAACAGGCGATCGAGCAGGTCATGATGGCCAAGCCCAACGACGATGGTGCGTGCACCGATTTCGCGGGCGTACGCCGCGACACGCGACGCCGGGTCCCCGGAGCGGACTTCTACCACCACGTCCGCCTCGCTGCCTAACAACTCCCGAAGCTGCGCACGCACCCGGCTCACGAGGGCGTCGCGTCGCTGTTGCTCGGTCTCGATGGGCGGCAGGAGGACGCCGTAATCTGCAGCCACGAGTGGCGCCGGTGGCAGGACGGTCACCACATGCATGGCTCCACGGCCGCGGGCCACAAGCTGGGCGCCGAGTCGGACCGCTGCGTCGGCGGACGTCGTACCATCACTGGCCACGACGATCGGACCGTCAGCGCGTGGGGCAATCCCGCGTACGTCGTCCGCGGTATCTGTGCCCGCGAACGGAGCTGTCGTTGTGAGGGACATGAGGCCTCCCGATCCGGCGCTCGCACCATTGCGATGCCTTGGCGGGAGTTTCGCACCAACGAGGCACTCCGTCTGTCAGCAGCCTACCACGCCACGCGTCAGGAGGTGCAATCTCCCCTGTCCGGCGATCCCCGACTAGAACGACAACCGATACAACAGGTTCACGTTCCGGCCCGGCTCCGGCATGATCTCCTTGATGCGCGAGAGATGGTCGCGGTACGCGCGATCGAACAGGTTGTCGACGCGCAGGGTGACCGTGTGCAGGCGGCTGCCAATGAGTCGCCTCCACCCCACATTCGCACCTACCGCGGCGTAACCGGCGGTGCGTGCCTCGAAGTCGCCCAGTCGTTCCTGCGGTCCCGCCCACCGCATGGTGAGGCCTCCGTAGGCGGCGGGTCGGTCGTACCGGATGCCGAGGTTGCCGCTGATCGGTGGAATGAACGGCGGGTGGGCGGCCGCCGGGACAAAGGAGGTGTCCAGGTCGGTGATGACCGGGATTGGCGCACGTATCGAGGTGAAACGCGCCCGCACGATCGAGGTTGTCATGTCCACGACCCAGCGGCGAGTCACCGCAAGCTCCAGCTGGCCCTCGGCGCCGGAGAAGCGCGCGTCCTCATTGGTATACTGGAATCGCGGCCGTGCGCCTTGTGACCCGAGCTCGGCGCGACCACGGCTCGAGGGAAAGATGAAGTTGTCGAGTCGGTTCCTGAAGACACTCACCTCGGCCCGCAGGTGCTCACGGTCAACCCGGATGAAGGCATCGACACCGAGTCCGGTCTCCTGGCGCAAGCGCGGATCGCCCACGTCGAAGGAGTTGGCGGCGAGATGCGGCCCATTGGAATACAACTCATTGAAGTCCGGGGTGCGATACGCCCGGTTGAGGCTCACGCCGAGATGGACGACTTCGCGCAGGTCGTAGATGGCACCTACCGAGCCCGAGACGGCGCCAAAGGTCCGTGATTCGACGGGAATTCGCTCGCCACCGACAAAGATGAAGGTGCGGCGACGCGGGGTGTATGACGCGTAATCGTACCGGAGCCCTCCTTGCAGGGCGAGGCGGCCGACCTTCACCTCCTCGATGGCAAAACCGGCGAGGGTCTGGTCTCCCGTCGATGGCGTCCGCAGCGTCCCTCCCGTGACGATGTCGCGGTATTGCGCGCGCACACCAATCGCCCCCGAGGCGAAGGGGCCTGCCGCTTCATGCCGAGCGACCACCTCTCCGACGGACTGGAATTGCTCGAACCGCGTGGCAATGCTGCCGCCCGCCTCGATTTCCTGGTGGTCGTATTGCGTGATCGTAGCGGTGGAGCGGATGGAGGTGAATGGCCCTGTCCGCTTCGTCCGCTCGGCCTCGGCACGAACCGTGTGGCGTCGCATGCGGATGTCGACCCCCTGTTCGTGTCCGCCAATAAAGCCGCCCGGAATGCCGTAGTTGGAGCCGTAAAAGCGGTACGAGGCGCCCACGTGGCCCGCCGTGCCGGCCCAGGCGACGGCACCTGCGCCGTTGGCGGTCTGGGCCTCCGTGTTGACCAGCGCTCCGAGCGGCGTACGGATGTTTGCAGAGCGTCGCCAGGACGCCTCGCCGCGCAGGGCGAGCGGGCCCGCACGCTGGGCAGCATACCCACCGACGCTGGTCCCACGGCTGACCGACGCACCCTCGAACGACAGGGCACCATGCAACTGGTCCGGAATGGTGGTGGGAATTTCCTCGCGGACCACGTTGACCACTCCCCCTAACGCCGAGCTGCCATACAGGAGTGACATGGGCCCGCGCACGACCTCGATCTGCTTCGCCGTGGATGGCTCGATGGCCACGGCATGGTCGCCGGACAGGGACGAGAGATCGCCGGAACGCTGGCCGTCCTCGAGCATGAGGATGCGGTCGCCCCCCAGCCCACGAATCACGGGACGGGCGGTGGTTGGCCCCATGGACGTCACCGACACCCCCGGTTGGTTCTGGAGCACCCCTGCCACCGTCGCCGCGCTCTGCCGGTCGAGGGCAGCCCCGCTGACGACCGACGTCGAACTGAGCACTTCGCGGCTGCTCCGCTCCCCCGCAGACGCCGTGACGACCGTTTGCGCGAGTTGTAGTGCCGCCGCGTCGAGTGCGATATCCAGGACCGTCGTTTCGGAGCCCGCCACCACGAGCGGCACGGTCCGCGGACGGTACCCCACGCGCTGCACACTCACGGAATACCGTCCGGCCGGCACGCCGTTGATCTCGTACACCCCATCTTCATGGGAGACGTCGATGCGGCGCAGCTCCACCAAACGCACGGTGGTTGCGGGAATAGGGCGTCCGTCGGCGGCGTCGGTGATGCGCCCACGGACCCCGCCAACTCCTTGAGCGCCCGCCGTCGCCACCGCGAAGACGCCGAGCACGGTCACCAGCTTGATCATGAATGCCCCTTGCCGGGCGCCCCGTTGATGGGTGGAGCCGGGAACGCTGCACGATAATCGCGAGACCGGCGCGGAGCCCACTCCTTTCCAACGAACGGACGGCCGCACCCGGTGATACGCCCGGCGTGCGGCCTTTGTTCGCGTTGAACGGGCGGGTCGCCTACTTCACGAAGACCATTTGCTTCACGGTCAGGCGGTGTTCGGCGACGGCACGCAAGATGTCCGTGGCCGAGAGGATCCCGATAAAGCCTGTATCGTCCGTGACGATCGCCCGCTGGACCCCGGCGGCGAGGAGACGTTGGGCCGCGTTCGAGACCTCGAGGTCAGCCGGGAGGGTACAGACCGTGCGTGCCATCGCCTCGCCGACCGTGTGGCTATCGAGAAAGCTCATCGCCCGGCCCTGTGTGGCGACCCGTTCGACGACGTCTTCGTCTCGCCCGGTCCAGAGGTCCGTGAAGTAGCTGGAGGACCACTCGTCGCCCTCTTGCCACTCCTCCACATCCCCCTCGTCGGTTTCCTCCGGTTCGTTGCCGGCGACCGACTCGAATTCCAGCAGGTCAGGTGCCGACAACACACCCACCACCCGACCGTTGTCGACCACCGGGGCCCCCTGAATGCGGCAGGTGACGAGGGTGTCGATCGCCTGCCGGAGCGATTGCTCCGGCGTGAGCGTCACCACGTTTGGGGTCATGATGTCTTTGACGCGCAGCATGGAGCCTCCTGGAAGGTGCCCTGCCATGGTAGACCGGCCCGAGTCACCCCGCAGTCAGCGTTCGCGGAGCGCCGACGTCAGGGAACGGCCGATGCCTAACGTGAGCCGCGCGGATCCTTGATGTGGCACCGGGCACACATGGCCATGGCCTTGCGCCCCAGGCGCTCGGCGTCGAAATCACGCCCGTGGGGATTCACGCCCCAGCCCGTGGTGGCATGGCAGCGCATGCAGGTGGCTTGCGTGTGGCACGTGGTGCAGCTGGCCAACTCAAGGCGCGCAGCCCGACCATGCTGCAGGAGCCACTGGGGCTGCGCGTTGTGGTAGACCGCGGCATTCCGCCCGGCGGCCTGGAGCCCGGACGCACGATGGCAGTCCCGGCAGAACACCTCGGTGTTGTGGCACGACGCGCACTCGCGATCCCGGGCGTAAGTCGGCGCGGCATGCCCGGCAACGAAGTTGACGGGATGGAAGGCGCGACGCGATTCGCCCGCATGACAATCCGAACAGAATCGCTGGGTATGGCATCCCTCGCACGACTGCTGGCCGGTCGCCGCCGCCGTGCGATGCGTCTCGACGAAGTTGCGGGAGTGGGGGCGCACGACGCGCGACCCGGTGTCGGCCACCAGTCGCGTGGTCACCACACGGCCCGGGGTGCGACCGCTGGCATCAGCGAGTGGCCGCCGGAGCTGCACCCCTCGCGGCCCCCGTGAGGGCTCGGGGAGTGCGCGGATCACCGCGCTGGCCCCGGCACCGGTGTGACAGGTGGTGCAGCTCGACCGGGCATGACAATTGGCGCAGGTCGCACCCGGGGCACTGGCCTGCGGGCCATGCCCTTCGACGAATCCGTCGCGCCGATGTGTGTCGGGCACCGGCCACGCCGGGAGCAGGTCGCGGGTGAGTACTGCCACCCGCGGATCCGGCGCCAGGGACGACGCCACCGGCAGGGTGGCCACATTCATGTGGCAACGGGCGCAGCTCTCCCGGGCGTGACAGGTGGCGCACGTCGCCGCCGCGGCAGGGGAGGTTGGTGCGTGCGCGCCACCAAAACCCGGTTGCGTGTGGGACGCCGGCTTCGGCAGGGCGCGCACGGCGTCCAGGTCGAGGCGCCGGGCGCTCGTGAGTGGCCGGTGACAGGTGGTACAGGTGCTCGGCGGATCGTAGTGCGACGGCGTCCGATGTTGGTGGCACCCGAAGCAGGTGGGCGCCGTGGCGGCGGCGACGTCCATGAAGCCGTTGCCGGACGGCGTGGCATGACACGCGACGCACCGGCGAACGGTGCTGTCCGATGCGGCGAAATGGCGCTGGTGCGAGAAGTCGAGGAGTCCGGGCGCGGCGGGTCGCGCGGGCGGGGTCCACTGGATGCGTCGGGCGTCAGTCCCGTTGTGACACGAGGCGCAGGAGCTCGGCGCGGGGAAGAGCGCGGCCGACGTACCGCGGGTGACGTCGGCGTGGCACCCTTCGCAGGTGGGGAAGAGGCGTGCGTGCTTCTGGTGCGGGAAGTCGCCGGGCGCCAGCCGGAGCGGCGCGAGGGGTGACGGGCGCGTGGACTGGCCGCGGACCGAGTTGATGGGAGGGCGCTGCGCGTCGAGTGGGACGCTGCCCAGCATGACAAGCGTGACGAGGAGCGCCGTGCCCCAGCGGGCCAGCGCTGACGGGGGCGTGACCGGGTGGGGGTACATTGCTTTTCGGGGGGGGGCCCCCAGGTCAGGTACGCAGCACCTAACTGCCTGAATCATCTCGCGCACCGGGATCATCGCCGCATCCCCGGATCGCTGCCCACCGCCCACTCCAGGCGGATCGATGCGCGGCGCTGGCTCCAGTCTGGACCCGTCGCGTCGTTCGTCAGGCGGTGCCGATACCGCCCCGCTTCCACCCGTGCACGCAGGTCACTGCGCACCCGCCACTCGGCGTGGGCAAAGGCACCCAGCATCCGCCCCGTCCCCACGCGATACTCATAGATGGTCTGGCGGGCGCTCACCGTCCCACCAATCGAGCCGACCTCGCCAAACCGGCGGGCGACCCCCACCGTTCCGTCGCTCTGCGAGGCCCCGACCCCGACATCAACCCCGTAGTTGGCCACGACCGACCAGGGGGCCTCCGGAACCCAGTTCGCATCGAACGCGAGTCGCCAGCCATCGGTCCGCAGCGCCACCGACTGGAGCCCCGTGCCGGGATCCCGGTAGGCACGGCGCGCGGCAGAGAGCGTCGCTCCCATGGCCCCGTCGCGACGGGTCCACCCGGTCGACGCCCGCAGTTCATCGAACCCCACCGGGGCGAAGGCGCCCCAAATCGTCCACAGCTCAAAGAAGGGCCGGTGATGCCGCGCATCGACTCCCAGGTCGAGCGAAGCCAGGCGTCGGGAAACGCGCACCCGGGCCTCATTCACCACCCCGCTGGCCACATCGAGCGCGAGGTTCCCCTCGGCCCGGACACCATACCCGCGCGTCGCCAGGTCCAGCGACGCCCGCTCCGCATACAGGCCACTCCGGTCGTTGGCCAGCACCCGCAGGTAGGTCCCGGTCATCGCATGCATGCCCGAGCTCGCGCGCCAGCGCAGGCGCGCGCCGAGGAGCCACGCCCGCTGCTCGGGTGGCAGGTCATCCACCTGGCCGATCTCTTCGGATGTGTAGGGCTCGTTCAAACCCTGCACCAGCGCCTGGCCACCCAACAGCTCGCCATCAATCCCCGCCCGGCGCCACAACACCGAGGCGCCATCGTAGCTGTAGGCGCCGAGATCCCCCAGCGACCATTGCCGGCCAAGCCGCAGCCGGCCGATCGGGCGTTCCACCTCAACGTAGGCGTCGAGGAGGTCAAAGCGATCGTTCATCCGTGGCCAGGCCGACTCGGTTCCACCGAGCGCCGTGCGAACCCGTCCGTGCGCGCGAAAGGAGATCCCCTCGCCCAGCCCCCATCCCGCCACGCTCAGGTCATGCAGCAACGGCTGAGACAGCTGACGATCGGACGCACGGAGGTAAGAACACCAGGCGCTGCCCTCGAGGCAGCTCACTACGGTGCCATCGCTCGCGCGGCGCACCGCCCCACTGGGTACCGTGGCAGAGAACGCCACCGAGTCCCGGCGGAACGGGCGGAGGTCGATCCCCTGCCACCAACTCGATCCCGTCACGCGCACGCCCTGGGCCAGGGCCGGCCCGGCCGCTGTCGCACAGAGGAGCGCCCAGCGAGCTGCGCGGAGGCTCATGGTGCGGCGGGCTCCGGCTTCCAGGCGGCCAGGTGACAGGCACCGCAATCACCGCCCGGTTTGTGCTCACGCTGCGCCGAATGGCAGGCCAGGCACACCGCGCGTGTCGGCGGGAGTTTTCCCGTCCCGGCGCCTGTGTGACACGAGCCGCAGGTCACGTGTGTGGCGCGCGTGTGTGTGGCGCGCGCGTCGGCGTGACAACTGGCGCAGTTGGCCGTCGCGCGATGGTGGTTCTCGTGGCACTCGGCGCACGTGGTCGTGACACGCTGCGGCGCGCCGGTCGCATGGCAGCGCCCACATGCCACGGGCGCGTGCTGTCCATGATCGAACGAGAGCGGCCGCGTGTTGACCTGTGCCTTCCCGGTGACGCGCACGGCGGTCGGGACGGCGATCGCTGGCGGCAACTCGCTGCGGGCATGGCAGGTTTCGCAGGTCCCGGCGCGCGCATCCGCGGCGTGGTGGCAGGACGTGCAATCCGCAGGTGCCTTGATCGAGACCGTCCCGTGCGCCCGGGAGGAGCTGTGACAGGCCGTGCACTCCACTGTCCGGTGCCGCGCGTGGTCGAAGACCGTGTCACGCCGTGCACCGCGCTCCACAAGGGCCGTGCGCGGGGGCGCGTGGCCGCCGATTGGCGCTGGCGTCTCGCTGACGCGTGGTCCCCCGCGCGGCGCGCCGAACGGTGGATCGTCGGGCACTCCCGCCTCGGCGGGCGCATCCGTATCCGTCCGTCGCAGGGGAATCGGGCCGCGACGGTAAATGTCGCGGTGGCAGTCCTGGCACTTGGTGCTCTCCACCTTCCAGCTGTGTGGCTTGTGACACGAGCCGCACTGGTCGAGGGCATGCTGGCCAATGCCGCGATGGAAGGCGCTCAGCGTATCGGGCGACGAATGACATCCCGCGGTCGCGCAGCTATCGAAGGCCTTCCCTGCCTTCTCCTGGTCATGCGGGTTGTGACACGTGCCGCAGGTGGCTTGGTGGGGGTCCTTGTCGAGGTCCCGTTCCGCGAGCTTCGCCCGCATCTCATGACAGGAGAAGCACTCCTGCCGAGCGGGCACCAGTGCCTTGCGTGTGGAGTCGATCGCGACCAGTTCGGAGACCGAGCGGCCGAAGTCGTGGCAGGTCACGCAGTGCAACCCGCTCTGGTCCGCCATGGCCCCGAGGCGCACTTTCGTATCCTCGTGGCACCCGGACGACTTGCAGCCCACGTCGGTCGCCTTGAATGCGTGGACGTCCTTCGCATGGCAGTCCACGCACATCAGGTTCTTGAGCGCAGACGAGTCACTCTTGAAGTGCACCGCGTGGCCGGCCGTTGCGATCACCCGCTTCCAGCTTGAATCTGCCTGGGTCTGCTCGTGGCATTCCCCACAGATGCGGTTGGGGACCGGGGCGTGTTGCGGGATCTTTTCCGGTCGGTCGAGGACCCAGTAGTAGAGCTCCTGCGCACTGGCGAAGATCGACTGCTGGTGACAGGCATGGCACTCGAGCTTGTCGTGTTCGGAGACGCGGAACCGGTTGAACGCCCCCTTCATGACGTGACAACTCGAGCAGAAGTCGTTGTCGTGCATCATGAAGTTCCAGCTCCATGCGCCGGCGCCACCAGCGACCCCCAACGTGAGAACGGTCGTGGCGCCTAACGCGATCTTCGCCCCGCGTGACCGAGTCACCAGCCAGGTGACGATCTCCCGGCGTCGCCGCCACGCCAGCGCGCCGCCGACCACGGCGACCACGGCGCCGACGATGACCCCGCCGATCTGGATCCACTGCGGAACTTCGCTAAAGAGGAACCGGAAGAGCGCGGCGGCCCCGCCAGGAAGCGGCGCCTGGTCGAACCGGATCGAGTCGGCGGAGGCCGAGTCGTGGATCTGCGCGACTTGCGCCCCCGCGCGCGCCGTCGTCATGAGCGCACACGCAACGGCGGCGAGGAACCTCACCTCGGTCCCTCGCCGCCGCCTGACCGTCGACAACATGCCCAACGACCGGCTCAGTTGGTTCCTGAGGCCTTCAGGATCAACTGGTCATACGGAGCCAGGCGTGACACCGGTACCGGGGACGGGACGCCATAGTCCCTCTGCACCTGCGCGAGGCTGGCCCGCAACAACGCCTTCACGAGGAACGGGTTGTGGACCTCCGATCCGTGCATCTTCGCCAGGTTGGAGTTGAAGTTTGCACCACGCGCCGTCGTCTCTTTGCCGGCGGCGAACTCGGTCGCCGGGATCTTTCCGTTCGCTCGCCCCGCGGCGATCTGCTGGTCCAACGCGGTGTACAGGGTCTTGATGTCCAGCTCGGTCGTGGTGAACACGGTGCGCGCGCTGGCTTCCGTGTGACAGCCCGAGGCCGCGCAGCTCTTGAACGAGCGCTGGGTGACCTGCGTGCACGACTGGTCCGCGGTGGGCGTGCCATTCGCGTCGACGCACGGGATCGCCGTAAAGCGGTGGCCGGTCACGGTGACCACAAAGTTGTTGGTTGCCTTGTCCCGCACATCGTATTTGGACAAATGGCACCCGGCACACAACTTGGGGTTCTTGTCCGAGCCATGCGAACTCTCCGCCTCATCGAACTGCAAGCCTGGGGGCCACCACCCAGCCGTCCCGAACAGGAGTGGGCCATGCGGGGCGTGCGGCGTGTCCCGCGACCCACTGAAATCCGGGTTGCCGCGCCGGTTGTGGCACTTCACGCAGAGGTTGTTCTCGGGATCGCGTGAGTCGATGGGATAGCGCAATTGCTTGGGGTTGCTCGATCCATGCGGATCGTGACACACGACGCACGTGACACCCTGCCCCGTCGTATTGGTGGCAAAGGTCTTGTCGGCGTAGTTCGTGTTCACGCCCCAGTTGGCCATCACCGCTTGCCCGATGTGGCACCCCTGGCAGGCCGCGCGCGGCCCACCCGGCACCTCTGGCGCGGTAGCAGTTGTGCCGTTGTAGGCTCGAGTGTACGAGGTCGCGTGGCGCGACTTGCGCCAATCCTCAACGAAGGGATGGTGCGAACCCGAGTGGCACTCCGAGCACCCGTTCGTGACGGCGCGGCCGGTGTCCGCCTTGATCGAGGGGAGCATCTGCCCGCGCGTCGGAACCCCGATGTGCTGGAGCCCGGGGCCATGGCAGCTCTCACACTGCACATCCTGGTACCGCGGGTCCTTGGTGGTTCTCCATCCCACCGTGGTGTCCGTAACAGCGTTCCCGAGGTTGTTCACCGTATGACACGCCTGACAGAGCCCCTGCTTCCCCGCGTTGTCATCTAGGGTTTTCCAGGCCCCGGCGTGCGCGGTCTCCTTCCACTTGCCCTGCTGGCTCACGTGGCAATTGCCGCACACCGTAAGCTTGGCCGCCTGGTCGTCGTAGCCGACGAAACTGGCAGCCGCAGCCGGGGGCGCGGCGAAATTCGGACCATCACGATAGACGATCTTCTCGTCCACGCAACCGGCGAGGACAAGAGCAGCACCGGCAAACGCCGGCCAACGGGCCATCCAACGACGTACACGCATCGACGTACACCTCACGTGGGAGTGGTGTCGTACCGATACGTGCTCGACAACGGAGGGGGATCGCGCTGCACTGCGATCGTTGAGGGGCACGTCCGACTAATCCGGACCGAACATAAACCCCGAATGAACTTCCGGAACTCCGGGATTCCCCTACACGCGTGTCACGCTTTCTTCTCGGTGCTGTTGGCGCGGACGTAGCGCACGACGAACAGCCCGCCACCGACCACGAGGGCCACGGGAAGGACGTAAACCAGCAGGTTCAACCCCTCCGCCTTGGGTTCCAGGAGGACCCACTCGCCGTACTTGTCGATGAAGTACGCGCGGATCTCCTCCGGACTCTTGCCCGCCGCGAGCTGCTCGCGCACGAGCCCCTTCATCTCCAGGGCGAGGTCGGACGGAGAATCGGCGATCGAGAGGCCCTGACACACCGGGCACCGGAGCGCCGCGGCGACTTCGCGCGTGCGGCGCTCCAGCGCGGAATCGGCACCTACAACCGGAGGAGCCGCCGACTCCTGGGCACGCACACTCGTAGCCGGGAGCCCCAGGAGGAGTGCCACGATGATCCGCCGCGAGGCACCGCCGACCGTCGATTGGAACACGCTCACGGCGCGCCTGCCACAGGAGCCGCAAGGAGGCTATCCAGCTTCTGGGCCAGAAGGCGATCCGTGACCGCCCCGATGTGCTTGTAGGCCACGCGCCCATCCTTCGCGATAAAGAAGGTCTCGGGCGCCCCGTACAGCCCGTAGTCGATCGCCGTTCGGGTCCGCGCATCGTTAACGGACGGGTAGGACTGGCCGCCCATCTCGTCGATCCATCGCTTTCCTGCCGACGGAGAGTCGTTATACAACACCCCGTAGAACTTGACCCCGCGGGTCGCATAGTCGGCAGCGACCTCGGTCAGTGCCTGGTGTTCGCGTCGACACTCCAGACACCACGAGGCCCAGAAATTGAGCACCACCACCTGCCCCCTCAGCTCCGACAGCCGGATCGTGTCGCCGACCGCACGCTCCTGCCCCGGCTCACCGGGTGCGAAGACTTCGAGGGCGAAGTCTGGTGCCATCTTGCCAGGTAGCGGGGACTTGATCTCGCCGGGATCACGGGTAAGCCCAAAGGCGAGCAGCGCGATGATGGGCAGGGCGACCAACCCCGCCATGCTTGCCCGTCGCCAGTTCAGCCCAGGAGCCGGGGTTGCCTCGGGGGTCGTCATGTGGCGGCAACCGGTGTGGGCGCGGCCAGGGCCGCCTCAGGCTCGGTGACCACCGCCGGCGCCTGTCGACGGAATGGCGCGATGGAGATGAGGGCTCCCAGGCAGATGATCATCCCACCAGCCCAGATCCATGGCACCAGCGGCTCCACAATCACCCGCAACGTCGCATTAGTGCCGTCCTGCGCGAACGCCTGCAAGTTCATGTAGATGTCCCCTGACGGACGACTGCGCACCGCGGGCGTCGGGACTGGCTGCTGCGACGTTGGATAGAAGTTCATGCGAGGGTCGAGGCGCGCGATCTCCTTGCCGCCCTTCAGGATCGCGACGGTGGTCCCGATGACCGAACGTTGCGGCTCCTCACGGCCCCAGACCTCCTCGAGTCGCACCTCGAGCCCACCGACCGTCATCGACTCGCCCTTCTTCAAGGTGGCTTCGTGCTCAGCGCGGAACGTGGCCGAGGCGGTAATGGCCACCGCGACCGCCACGACGCCGAGGTGGGCGACATATCCCCCGTATCGTCGGCGATTCGTGGCCAGGAGGTTCCCGAGGGCATCCACGGGCGATTCCCCGCGCATCCGCATACGCGCCCGCGCGCCCTCGACAAACTCACCAATGTTTGCGACGGCGGCGAAAGCAGCAAAGGCGAACGCCAGCACGGCATACGGCGACCGCGCCCCGGCGAAGGTCGACAACAGGAGGCCGACAACGGCCCCGACCAGCGGGGGGAGCAACTTGCGCCGCAGCGTGGCCCGATCCGCTTCTTTCCACGGCAGCGCGGGGCCTACTCCCATCAGGAACAGCAGGGCGGCACAAATGGGAATCGTCATCCGGTTGAAGAACGGCTCGCCCACCGACACCTTTTCGCCGCGGATCGCCTCGGCGAACAGCGGAAACAGCGTCCCGACCAGCACGGTGAAGGTGAAGGCCGTCAGCAACAGGTTGTTGAACAGGAAGACCGTCCCGCGCGAGGCCACCCCCTCCAACTTGCCGAAGCTTACCAGACGCTCGCTATTCCCAGCCACGAGGACAAACGACGCCAGCAGGGTGATCGCAATGGCCACGAGGAAATAGTACCCGATGAGCCCTTCCGTGAACGCATGCACCGAGGACAGCACCCCCGAGCGCGTAAGGAAAGTCCCAAGGATGGTGAGCGCAAAGGTGGCCACCACCAGGTTCAGGTTCCACAACTTGAGGAGGCCGCGCCTCTCCTGCACCATCACGGAGTGCAGGAAGGCGGTCGCGGTGAGCCACGGCATGAAAGAGGCATTTTCCACCGGATCCCACGCCCAATATCCCCCCCAGCCGAGCACTTCGTATGACCACCACATCCCGGCGATGATCGCTGCGGTGAGAAAGGCCCAGGCACCGAGGGTCCAGCGGCGAGAGAGGCGAATCCAGCTGCCGTCGCCAACCTCACCGGAGGCCATGGCCCCCATGGCAAAGGCGAACGGCACGGTCATCCCGACGTACCCGAGGTACAGGAGCGGGGGGTGAATCCCCATTAACCAGTGGTTCTGCAGCAGCGGGTTTGGCCCAGGGCCGTCCGGCGGCACCGGAAAGACCGCCCCAAACGGAAAGGCCGGCGCCACCAGGAGGAACTGGAAGAAGATCCCGACGCCAAGCAGGGTGGATGTGGTATACGGAATCAGGTTGCCGGCGCGCGATCGATTCCAGAACACGACCAGCGCCGTGAGCAGGGCGAGGACCCATCCCCAGAAGAGGATGGATCCCTCGAGTGCCCCCCACAACGAGATCACCGTGTAGTACAGCGGGGTGGCGCGACTCCCCACCTGTGCCACGTACTCAATGGAGAAGTCGTGCGCGACGAGACCGAAGATCATCGCGAAGGTCGCCGCGGTCATCAACCCGAACTGCAGGTAGGTCGCCGCGTACCCGGCGTTCACCCATGCCGCCTGCCGCCGACGAGCCCCAAACGTGACCAGGAACAGCGCGGCCACCGTCACAGCGAGCGACACGTACAGCGCGCTCGCCCCAATCGCCCGTGTCACGAGGCCTTCTCTCCCTTGATCAACGACCGATACATCTCCTGGGGACGCTCGCCCGGCTTGGGCGCCCGGTACTCCTCGGAGTGGCGGATCATCAGCTCCTTGGACTCAAACACCTTGCCGGCGCCGTATCGGCCGATGACCACAACCCCCATCCCGTCTCGGAACATCTGCGGCGGCGCCCCCTTGGAGTGCACCTCGATCTCCTGGGCCCCGTCTGTGACGCGAAAGCGAAGGTCCAGCGCGTCCGCGTCCCACTTCACCGAACCGGGGGCCACCTGCCCGCCGAGCCGGACCGTCTTGCCGTAGGCCTCGGGTCCCAGCTGCGTCAGCTCCGCCGGTGTCTTGAAGTACTCGAGGTTATCCTCGATGCCACCCAGCATGAGGTAGGCAAACGCGCCGGCCACGATGACGCCGGCGATGACAAACACGGCCGTGCGGCGGCCCGAATCGGAGCTCATGCGCCACCTCCCAGTGCGGATCGTGCGCTCGCTACCCGCGCCTCAGCGGCCTGACGAGCGCGCCGCAGGTGCAGGCCATACCCGACAACCGCCATCCACGTCACGGCAAAGGCGGCAATGATGAACGCATTGTTGTACTCAGGCACGTGAACCTCCGGGGGTCCCCTTCAGGGCCAATCGATCCATGAGTTCCTCCGCGGTCTGCGTCATGAGCGCGGACCGATAGCGATGCGCCACGGCATAGGCCATCAGCAGCATCAACGCGACGGCGTTGGCCCGCAGGGGCCAGGTGTAGCTCGAATCCAGGGTCATCGGGCTCGACTGCATCTGGTGCAAGGTACGCCACCAACGCACAGACATGTAGACAATTGGGACATTGAGCGCACCCAGCAACCCCACCACCGCACTCCATTGCGCCCGGCGCTCGGCGTCATCCACAAACGTTCGCAGGATGAGGTACGCCACGAACATGAAGAACAGTACGGCGGTGGACGTCAGCCGTGGCTCCCATGTCCACCAAATACCCCAGGTCGGCTTGCCCCAGATCATTCCCAACGCCAGGGTCAGGCCGGTGAGGAGCATCCCCACCTCCGCGGCCGAGGCCGCCAGCAGGTCATCAGCCAGGCGCCCCTTCCACAGGTAGCGCAAGGATGCCAGCGCAACGAGAAGAAAGGCCAACATCGCGTTCCACGCGGCCGGTACGTGCACGTACATGATCTTCTGCAGATGGCCCATGTCTCGGTCGGGCGGGCTCGTCAGGACACCGTACGCTTGTGCGGCGACCAGCAACAGGAGGCCAACCAACCCGACGGTGGTCCACCGCACCTCACGGCGCGGCACGGCCACTCCCTCAGCACGGCTCACCACGTTTTCCATATCACACCTCGATCACGAATTCGAACACGGCCAGAGCGGCCGCGAGGAAGACCACGTCATACACCAGCAACATCCGAATCCAAGCGCCCGCGTCGCGCATCACGTTCCCTTCGAGCAAGGAGGTCGACGCCTCCACGGCCCCGAGCAGGACCGGGATCATCATCGGGAACAACAGGAGCGGCAGCAGGACTTCGCGCGACCGGCTTCGACTCGACATCGCGGCGTAGAACGTCCCCAGCGTGACGAACCCGATTGTCCCAAGGAGTGTAACGAAGAGCTGCGCCGCCCAGGCATCGGGGATCGATACATGAAACAACACGAGGGCTACCGGAATTACGATCAGTTCGACGAGCCCGACAAACGCGAGATTCGCGAGGAGCTTGCCGGCGAAGATCGACCAGCGTGACCCGGGATAGAGGAGCAGCGGCTCCAGCGCCCCGCCGTCCAGCTCGAGTTGGTAGGAGCGGTTGAACGCCAGGACACCGCTGAAGAGGATCGCCAGCCAGATCGCCCCGGTTGCGGCCTCCCTCAACGACTCCGTGTCTGGGCCGAGGGCGAAGCCGAACAACATGAGCACCAACACGCCAAGAAAGGTGACGGCATTCAGCCCGCTCTTTGATCGGCGCTCGGCGGTGAGGTCTTTCATGGCCACGGCGCGGACGCGCCGCCAGTCGTCGCGCCAGCTCATGACGCCAGCTCCGCGAGCATTTCGCTCGCCGACGGCAGTTGGGGCTCGGCTTGTCCCTCCACCCGACCCTGAAACATCACCTCGACCCGATCGAGGAGGGCGCCCGCGCTTTGTCGATCGTGCAGCACGATGAGCGCAGCTCCACCGTCTGACCCGCGGACCACCTCCGCCACCACCTCGTTCACCAGCGCGACCCCCTGGCGATCAAGTGAGTTGTACGGCTCATCGAGCAGCAGCACCCGGGGCCGCTGCATGAGGAGCCGGGCGAGGGACAACCGGCGCTGCATTCCGGATGAGAAGGTGCGGACACGCTCGTCACCGTCCCGAAGGAGACCCACGCGGTCGAGGGCCGCATCAATCCCTGACGCCTCGCGGCCCAACATGCTGGCGGCGAACTCGAGGTTCTCGCGCGCGGTCAGGTCGTCGTAGAGCCCGGGGTGGTAGGTCATCAGGGCGACCTGCCCCCGCACCCAATCCGGCCGCTCACGGACGTCACTTCCCAGAACCCACGCCCGCCCTGACGTCGCACGAATGAGGGTCGAGAAGACGCGCAGCAGGGTGCTTTTTCCGGAACCGTTGTGCCCTTCGAGCCCGACAACCTCTCCCGGCCGGACGACAAGGTTGGCTCCCCGAAGCGCCCAGCGACGGCCGTACCGGCGCGTGACACCATCGGCCTGAAGGGCCAAGGTGCCGTGGTCCGGATTGAGGGGGATGGCGGTCGCTGGCACAGGCAGAATCTAACCCCCACTATTCCGCCAGATCGCGGGTGGGTCCCCCGTAACTTCCCGTCAGCCTTTCCCTTACGCCAGCCCCCCGTGACGACCCCTCTTTCATCTAATGCCGGCTCCCCGGCGGGCGGGCCCCCCGCTCCGGCAGAGATGAAGCTCCCCCGTTCGTTTCTTTCGCGCGGCGGTGCGGCCACCCTCGCACGCGACATCGACCTCAAGGAACTGGCGTCGGCCCTTGTCGACCCCGCAGTGACGCTCTGGGTCGATATCGACAGCTCCAATCGCGCGCAGTTCGCGCTGCTTGAGAAGTTGTTCGGGTTCCACCCGCTGGCCATCGAGGATGTCCTCAACCCGATGAGCCGCCCGAAGGTGGACCAGTACGACCAGTACCTCTTCGTGACGCTGCGCGTGGTGCGGTTCGTCGACGAAACCACCGATCCCTACGACCTGGAGACGGCGAACCTCTACTTCTTCATCGGGACCAACTACCTGGTGACGGTCCACGCCGGTCCGTCGCACCACGTGGAGCAGCTGGCGGGGATCTGCCACCGGACCCCGGACGTGATCGGGCGCGGGCCGGCCCGCGTGGCGCACCAGCTCATGGATAGCGCGATCGACGCCTACTTCCCGATCCTGGACCGGGTCGACGAGTTTCTCGACTCGCTGGAAGAACGGGTCTTTGCCTCGTTTGACGAAGGGTCGCTGCGCGACATCTTTGCCGTGAAGCGTCTGGTGCTCTCCCTGCGACGGTACCTGGCCCCGCAGCGCGAGATCTTCAACATCCTGTCCAACCGTCCCTCGCCCCTGCTCGCCCCCGAGCTGCAACTCTACTTTCGCGACGTGTACGACCACATGCTGCGGATCAACGACTCGCTCGAGACCTATCGCGACCTGTTGAGCAGCACGATGGAGAGCTACCTCTCGCAGGTGTCCAACCGCCTGAACCTGGTGACGAAGGGACTGAGTGTGGTGGCGACGCTGAGCGTGCCGTTCGTGGTGGTCAGTGGCATGTGGGGGATGAACTTCAACCGCAGCATCCCGTTGACGGACCACCCTTGGGGGTTCGAGATCATGCTGGTGGCCCAGCTGGCGTTAGGCGCCGGGCTCGTCGGCCTGCTGCGGTGGCGCAAGTGGCTGTGACGGCCGACCTGATATTTGGCCCGGCTGCGTTCCGTGCCTAGGGCAGCGGACCCCGCCAGGCGGCCAGCCCGAGCTCCAGCATGAGGGCGAGCATGGCCAGCCCCAGCGGCCACCGAAACAACTCTGCATAACGCGTGAACACGCGCGTGCGCACCGGCGTACGCTCCAGCTGGTCAATCTCGAGCGTGATGCGGTCGAGCGCCGCCGCATCCCGCGCCCGGAAATATCGCCCACCCGTCCGCTCGGCCACCTCGGTCAACAACTGATCGTCGATCTCGACCGGACGATTTTCGTAGCGCAGGCCGAATACACCACGCCCCACGGGCACCGGCGCCATTCCCTCCGTCCCCACCCCGATCGTATAGATCTTAACGCCAAAGGCGGCCGCCGCCTGCGCGGCGGTCCGCGGGTCGATCGCCCCCCGGTTGTTCACACCATCCGTCAGAAGTACGATGACCCGGGACCGACCGGGTGCCCCCCGCAGCCGGTTGGCCGCGGTCGCAATCGCCGTTCCGATTGCCGTTCCGTCCTCCAACTGACCGGGCTGCAGGTTATCGATGGCGGCCAGCACCACGGGGTAGTCCGTCGTCAGGGGCACTTGCGTGAGCGCCTCGCCGGAAAAGGCGACGATCCCGATGCGGTCGCTGGAGCGAAGGTTCACGAACTGCTTCACCTTCTCGCGGGCGACTTCGAGCCGATTCTGGGGTTGGAAGTCCTCGGCCAGCATTGAGCTGGAGATATCGAAGGCCACCACGATGTTGATCCCCTCGCTGTTGGCTTGCTCGGAACGCCCGGCGATGCGCGGACGCGCCAGCGCCAGGATGAACCCGGCGACGACCAGCGAGCGGAGGACGACCAGCGCCACCGGGATCCAGCTCCCCACTCTGGGGCCCTGGGCAAGGACGGAAGTCCCCGAGAAGGTGATCGCCCGATCGGAACGCCGCCGCCTCCGCCACCACCACCAGGCGGGGAGGAGGAGCAGCAGGACGAGAGCCACGGGACTCTCGAATTGGAATCGGCCAAGCCAGGCGGGGGTCCACACGGGTAGGGAACATACACGCCCCGCGCCCCCGGGTTTCGCCCCACAGGTTGTCGCTTGCGTCCCCCACAAACGCACGACCGGCAATTCCCGCCGCCCGGCCGTCGGAAGCCGTATGTTGATGCCGGACAACGACTACGCCGATACTTCCGTCGCGGACACGCGAGGAACGACCCCTGCATCAATGGCGAGACACGATCCCGATTCGACCGACCCCGATCCGATGCGAGACGAACAGTTGTTGACGAAAATCGCCGACGCCGTGCTCATCGTCAGTCGCGACGGGATCATCGCCAAGGCGTCCAAGGGCGTTGAGCGCATCATTGGCTTTGCCGGAGCTGGCCTGGCCGGAAAGCGACTCACCTCGTTGCTGCACGAGGACAACGTCGCCGAGGCGTCGCAGGCCGTCCTGCGCGTGTCGAACGGCGCCGAGCTCCACGTGCCACAGCGCTGGCGCACACGCACCAATGAGGGGGCGTTCGTGGACATCGAGTTCACCGCGACCCGGCTCGCCGATGCCCCAGCCGAGCGGTGCGTGGTGGTGTCGATGCGTCCAGCCCCGGCTCGTGAGGCCGAGGAAAGCACCGATGTGCTCAAGGACCCCCTGACCGGCCTCCCGTCCCGTGCCCTCTTCCGGGATCGGGTGGAGCACGCCCTCGCTCGCGCGCATCGTCAGCAGCTTCCCCTCGCCGTCCTTCTCCTCGAGTTCGAGGATTTCCGCGCGGGCGCCACCCGCGCGACCATTCAGCAAGTGGAAGCCGTCATCGCGGCGGCCGCACTCCGACTGGCGACGTGCCTCCGCGGCACCGACAGTGCCGCCCGGTTCGAGGGCGCACGCTTCGGGATCCTGCTCGAGGACATGGCGGACGAGAGCAACTTCGTCCAGGTCGCGGAGCGGATTGGGCAGGCATTCGCCACGCCCCTCATGGCGGGCCCCGCGGGCTTTGTGGGCAATGCCAACCTTGGGATTGCATCGGCCACCCCAGACGACACGGTGGACGATGTCCTGCGTCACGCGGACGTCGCCCTCCGGGCGGCCAAGCGCCGCGGCCGTGGGGCCTGTGAGCTGTTCGACCCCCGGGTGCACGAACCCGCGTTGTCGCATACGCGACTCGAGGACGACATCAAGCGCGGCATCGACGCCGGGGAGTTCTCCCTGGTGTACCAGCCGATCGTGATCCTCCGGAGCCGTCGCATCGCCGGCGTCGAGGCCCTCGTGCGCTGGAATCACCGCACGCGAGGACTGGTTCCTGCCGCCGCCTTTGTCCCGGTCGCCGAGGAGTCCGGGCACATCATCGAGTTGGGCAAGTGGATCCTCCGGGAAGCCTGTCGACAGGCGCGCACCTGGCAGGATTCGATCGGCCCCGATCGTTCGCTGACGGTCACCATCAACGTCACAGCCAAGCAACTCCTGCACGGCACCTTTGTGGACGATGTCGCCGTCGCCATCCGCGATTCGGGCATCGAACCACACCGCCTCGTCCTCGAGGTGTCCGAGGGCGCCCTCGTCGCGCACCAGGCGGCCGCGCTGACCCGGCTGCGCGAAGTCCGCACCCTCGGGGTCCGAATTGCCATTGACGACTACGGCTCTCGTGGGGCGTCGCTCGGCGATCCGGGGGAGATCCCCGTCGATATCCTCAAAATCGACCGCAGCTACGTGAGCCAGGTGAACCGGCGGCCGGAGGAACACGCCGCCACGCGGGCCATCGTCGCGTTAGGCAAGCTCAAGCGGCTTCGCACCGTGGCCGAGGGCATTGAGCGGGAGGAACAACTCGCCGAGTTGCTCCGGTTCAAGTGCGAATACGGACAGGGGGCGCTGTTCTCCGAACCGGTCACCGCCGCCGACTTCCTGGAATTGCTCCGCCGCGACTGACCTCCCGGTTCAGCCCGGGAGGAGGAACCGCACGACGGCGAGCGCCACGACGAGCAGCAGGCTCATCGAGGCAAGCGCGGCGAGCGTGGTGCGCACCCCCGCCGTGCGGATGCTGTCCGGGGACACCGCCAGGCCAACCCCGGCCATGGCGGCCACCGTCAGGGCGTGGGCCACCACCTGCGCTCCGTGTGCGACCGTGGTCGGGATCACGCCGGCGGTGCGTAACGCAGCCCCGGCGAGGAACAACACGAGGTACCACGGGAGCACCTTGCGAAGTGCCGCGCCCACCCCGGTGCCGTGCGCTGCGTCGCCTGCGGAGTGGCGGCCAAGCCAGACCAACCAGGGCACCATCAGCATCACGCGCACGAGCTTCACCATCGTGCCCACCTCGCCCGCCGCGCCACTGACGGGAAAGGTCGCTGCGAGCACCTGGGGCATGGCGTAGACGGTCATCCCGGCCAACGCCCCGTAGCGGGCGTCGTCCAGGGCCATCACGGTCCCGATCACGGGCAGGGCAAGCACCAGCCCGATGCTGAGGAGCGCCGTGGACGCGATCGCCGACGCCGTCTCCATGGCGGTCGCGCCGCTCGCCCGCGCCACGGCGACGATGGCCGTGTTGCCGCAGATGGCATTCCCCGACGCGACGAGCACCGCATGGCGCCGGCCGAGGCCACACCAGCGCCCGATGAGGATGCCGGCGCCTAACGCGACCACCGTCGTCCCCACCGTGCACGCCACCAGCAGCGGTCCGGCGGCCGCAAACCGCCGCAGGTCCGTCGTGAGGCCAAGGACTACGATCGCGACTTCCAGCACCTGGCGCCCCATGAACGCAACGCCCGCCTCCCACGACGCGGGCAAGGGGCGCACCGCATGGACGATCATCCCGAACAGCAGGGCGAGGACCACCGCGTCCGGTGCCCACGACACCCGCGGCGCCGCGAGTTGCGACACCCCCCAGGCAACCAGCGCGACGCCCCCCGCTGCCGCGACGCCCGGCCAGCGACGCCTCACGACGACGCGGCGACGGAAGTCGGAGCGCTGGGCGCGGCGATGTACTCCTTGCGATACAGCGTCACGAACTCGAAGAAGTACTGGATCGCCAGCGGGCCGAGCAGTACACCGAGCAACCCGAAGTACTTCACCCCGGCAAAGGCGCCAATCAAGGTCACCATCGGGTGCAGGTTCGAGACCCGCCGATAGATCAACGGTCGGATCACGTTGTCGATGTTGCTCGCCAGGCCAGCACCGATCACCAGGAGGGTCACCGTCGCGCCATACCGTCCCTGGGCGAGGAGCACCAGCACCCCGGGGAGCCACACGAGAGCGCTTCCCAGCACCGGCAGGATCGACGCAAAGCCGGTCACGACCCCCCAGAAGAGCGCGTTAGGCAGGCCGACCACGAGGAATGCAATCCCGATCAGGGTCCCCTGGGCGAGCGAGGTCAGCAGGGTCCCAAGCACCGTGGCGTGCGTGACCGAGTAGAACCGATCACGCAGCAGGTTCGCCCCCTCCTCCGAGAACGGGAGGAACTCGCGGAACGCCTTCCACGACACCTCGGCCGAGACCAGCATGTAATACAGCGCAAAGAACGAGATCACGAGGTTCAACGTGGCGCGCGCGGCGCCACCCACAAAATCGAACGCTTGCTGGGACAACCAGCGGAAGAAGGTCCCGCTCGCCTTGGCGACCTCCGCTCCGATGTCCACCGTCCCGATCTTCGGGAGATTGCTGAGGTGCGCGAATGCGTTGGACTCCTGGGCTCGACGGAGCATCTCGGAACCCTGGTCGGCCACCAGCGCGACGATCCACATCACCGGTAACGCAAT
This sequence comes from Gemmatimonadota bacterium, assembly GCA_016712265.1. NCBI lineage: Bacteria > Pseudomonadati > Gemmatimonadota > Gemmatimonadota bacterium. Next base: position 1,202,210 of record JADJRJ010000030.1, read on the forward strand.
GGCAACCACCGCAAAGACCAGGGTCAGGGACGCCGCACCGTCCGGCCCCACGCGCCGACGCAGACGCTGGTAAACAGGGACACACAACACATAGAGGACTGCCGCACCAAGCAGCCCGACGGCAAACGAGGAGATGGCCATCAGGATCCCCGCGCCAAGCAGGATGATCAGGAGACCGGCACGTTCACGCTTGGTATGGAGGAATTGCATGATGGGGTGTGAGCGGCGCGCCGTAATCTGGGGCCACGCGCCCTCCCCCGCACCTCACCCCAGCATTTGGGCCCGCCGCTCCACCTCGGCCTCGATCCGCCCGCACATCAGGTCACAGAGTCGCATCACGTCCCGGTCACCCAGGGCATAGTACGTCCAGCTCCCTTCCCGGCGGCGCTTCACGAAGCCCAGGGTGTGTAGCAGCGTGAGGTGCTTGGATGCATTGGCCTGGGAGAGGTCCGTCGCCTCCACCAGTTCAGACACGGTGCGTTCCCCATCACGGAGGGCGCTCAGCAACCGCAGGCGCGCCGGGTCGGCGAGCGCCTTGAAGCGATCGGCGACCAGATCGAGCAGCGCGGGGGTCAGGATGCGTGGCATGAGCAAGAGCGGGGAGGCCGGACGCAACCTAACGTGCCGCTCGGGGCTGGCAGCCCAGCCAGCCGAGCGCACCCAGTCCTCGCTCCAGGGGACAGAATCCCGTGAAGCTCGACTGGAGCATGTTGAAGCCCACGAAGGCCGTGAAGGCGAGCCAGGCCGGGTGGAGCCAGGTCGCGAAGGCCACGGAGGTGAGCACGAAGGCACCAGCAATGCGGAGGATGATGCGAGGAGGGCACATGGGGGATGGATTCGAGATGGGAAGACGACGCTCAGCGGGCAGGGGAACCCGGACAGACACGGTGTGGGGAGGTGCTAGAATGGCCATACATCCGTCCCCTGCCCCTGAGGCCCACATGATTGCGCAGACCACCCGGTATGGCTTTGGCGTGACCCTGACCGTCCCGTATGAGGAAGCCACGCGTCGCACCCGCGAGGCGCTGGCCACTGAGGGATTCGGGGTGTTGACCGAGATTGACGTCGCCGCCACGCTCAAGAAGAAGCTCGATGTCGACTTTCGCCCCTATGTCATCCTGGGGGCATGCAATCCATCGTTGGCGCACCGAGCCCTGACCGCGGAGCGAGACATCGGCTTGCTCCTGCCCTGCAACGTCATCGTGTATGCGGGCGACACTGAGGGGACGAGTGTCGTCGCCGCGATGGACCCGGTCGAGGCCTTGTCCCTCACCGGTCGGACGGACATCGCCGAACTGGCCACCGAGGTCAAGGCGCGACTGCACCGCGCCCTGGCGTCGCTCGAGACGACGAACTGAGCGGCGCATCAGCAGTACGTCTCCACGGGGAGCACCGCGACATGGAGGTGCTCCCCGGCCGTGAGGGACGCCTTGTACTCTTTCAGTGCCTGCACTAGGGCCTCCACGCGAGCGGCCGGCACAATACTGAACAGGATCGTGCCGCTCCCGGGCCACGCGCGCGTGCCGAGCAGCGGCCCACTCGGTCCACTCCCATGGACATTGCGCAGCTCGGTGTAGCCACCAGCGTCATGGGCATCAAGCAGCCGCGTCAGGCGGTCCTCGTGCGGTCCACTGTGGATGAGCATCAGCAGCTTCATACGGCCTCCGGTGTTGGGGCGCGGTGGCGGAGCTCCCAATAGAGGAGCGGGACCACCACCATGGTCAGCAGGGTGGCCGCGACTGCGCCGAACATCAGCGCCACCGCCAGCCCCTGGAAGATCGGGTCAAGAACCATCACGAGCCCGCCGATCACGACAGCGGCCGCCGTGAGCGCGATCGGACGAAACCGCACCGCCCCCGCTTCGATCACCGCCTGCCGCAGCGACCGTCCCCGGGCCTCCGCCAGCTGAATGAAGTCAACGAGCAGGATCGAGTTGCGCACGATGATCCCGGCCAGGGCGATCATCCCGATCATCGACGTGGCCGTGAAGAATGCGCCGGTGATCGCGTGCCCCGGGAGGATGCCGATCAGCGTGAGTGGGATCGGCGCCATGATCACGAGCGGGGTCGTGAAGGACTGGAACCACCCGACGACGAGGACATAGATCAAGATGAGGACCGCACCGAAGGCGAGCCCCAGGTCACGGAACACCTCGATGGTCACCTGCCATTCCCCATCCCACTTCATCGCGAGTTCGTCCACCGCCGTCGGCTGCACCGCGTTGTAGCGCGTGATCTCCGCCCCGTTGATCCGGACCGCGTCCAGCTTGCGGTTCATCTCCAGGATCGCGTACACCGGTGACTCGATGGATCCCGCCACGTCACCGGTGACGTAGATCGCCGGGCGTAGGTTGCGGCGCATACGCACCGACGATGTCGTCCCGTGCTCCACGGTGACAAAGCGCCCCAGGGGCTGCGGGCCAGCCATGGTCGCCACCGGCGTGGCGAGGAGGGCCTCGACCGAGGTCCGCTGAGACAGGTCAAGACGCGGCACGATGGTGCCCGGCTCACGGGCGGTCAGGCTCGCCAGCCGGCCCGCCGGGGCTCCGGACACGGCGAGATACAGGACCTGGGTGAGCTGCTCAACGCTCGCGCCGGATCGCGCGGCGAGCACGCGGTCGACACGGAACGTGGCCTGTTGCTGCGGTGCCTCGATGGTCCAGTCGACATCCACGACGCCCGGCGTGGACTCGAACACCTTGCGCACCTCGGTGGCCGCCGCGAGCCGTGTGGCGTCGTCCGGGCCATACACCTCGGCCACGAGGGTCGAGAGCACCGGGGGACCCGGTGGGATCTCGGCCACCTTCACCGAGGCACCAAAGTCCCGGGCAATCGAATCGATGGTGGGACGCACGGCGACCGCGATGTCGTGCGACTGGCGGTCCCGCTCGCCCTTCGGGAGCAGGTTGACTTGCACGTCCACGACGTTGGCGCCGCGGCGCAGGAAGTAGTGCCTGACGAGTCCGTTGAAGTTGAATGGCGCCGCCACACCGGCGTAGACCTCGGTGCTCCGCACCTCGGGGACCGACCGCAGGTAGGTCGCCATCGCCTCGCCAAGGCCCTGGCTGGTTTCCAAGGTCGTCCCTTCCGGCAGGTCAGCGATCACCTGGAACTCCGACTTGTTGTCGAAGGGCAGCATCTTCACCTGCACGGCACGCACCGCCACGAGGGCCATGGACACGAAGAGCAAGCCCACGGTGATGCCGTAGAAGATGTAGCGACGTCGCGGCTGTTCGATGAGCGGCGTCATGAAGCGGGTGTACCATCCGCCAAAGCGGCCACCCTCTTCCGGTTCATGCGCGCGGTCCGCCGGCGGATGTGGCAGCGCGCTGACGTGGCCACGCAGCAGGCGCAGGGCCAGCCACGGCGTGACAATGAACGCCACGGCCAGCGACGCGAGCATCGCAACGGACGCGCCGACGGGAATCGGGCGCATGTACGGCCCCATCATGCCCGAGACCACCGCCATCGGCAGGATCGCGGCGATCACCGTGAAGGTGGCCAGGATTGTCGGGTTGCCGACCTCGTCGACGCCCTCGATCGCCGCTTCCTCTGGCGTGGTGCGCCGCATCTGCATGTGGCGATAGATGTTTTCCACCACCACGATCGCGTCGTCTACGAGGATCCCGATCGAGAAGATCAAGGCAAACAACGTGATGCGGTTGAGCGTGTAACCGAGGGCGTAGTAGGCAAACAGGGTCAGGGCGAGCGTCACGGGAACCGCGACGAGGACGACGAGGGCCTCGCGCCACCCCAGGAAGAGTCCCACGAGGAGCGTGACGGAGAGCGTCGCGAGGAGCAGGTGGAGGATCAGTTCGCTGGCCTTCTCCGCCGCCGTCTCGCCATAGTCCCGCGTGACCTCGACGGAGACATCCGCCGGGACGATGCGCCCCTGTGCATCATGCAGGCGGGCCTCGACCGCGCGGGTGACCGTGGTCGCATTCGCGCCGGGGCGCTTGGCAATCGCCAGGGTCACGGCAGGGCGTGGCCCCTCGGTCCTGGTCGCGTGCGTCACGTAGTCCGTGACGTCCCCATGCCCTTCGCGGACGGCCGGGACGTCGCGGAGCATCACGGGCGCTCCCTGTCGCATCGACACCACGACCATGCCGACGTCCTGTGCCGTGGCCAGGGGAGCCCCGATCGCCACACGCACGCCTTGGTTTGCGACCGCGAGGTCCCCAGCCTGCACACGAGCGTTGGACCCGCGGATGGCCTGGAGGACCTCACCCGGTGTCACCCCACGAGCCGCCAGCTTGGCGGCGTCCAACCACACTTCCACCTGGCGCGATCGCCCCCCGATGACCGAAGTCTCGGCAACATCGGTAATCGTGCGGACCTCGTCCTCCAGGTGCACCGCGATGGCCCGTAGCGCCTCCGCATCGTAGGCCGCGGACGACAGGGTGAGCGTCATCACGGGCACGTCGTCGATGGAGTGCGGCTTGACGACGGGCGGCATGGCGCCGGCCGGCATCGCGTCCATGGACGACGCGAGCTTGGCATGGACGCGCGTGATGCTGCGCTCCTGGTCCTCACCGACCTTAAAGCGCACCGTCACCATGGCGTACCCGTCGCCGGACATGGTGTAGACATGCTCCACACCGGGGAGTTCCCACATGCGACGTTCGAGTGGACGGCCGATGGTGTTCTCCACCTCCTCGGGCCCGGCGCCTGGCAGCGCCGCGATCACGTCGATCATCGGTACCGAGATTTGCGGCTCCTCTTCGCGCGGAGTCGCCATGATGCCGATCACCCCGACCGCGAGTGAAGCGAGCGTGACCAGTGGCGTGAGTCGGGACTGGAGGAACGCCCGAGCGATACGACCTGAGATACCCATGGTCAGCTCCCGCGGACCGGGGCGGTCGGCACGAGGATCACATCACCAGCCCGCAACCCTCCCAGGACTTCAAGCCGCCCCTCGGGACCCGCGCTGACGCGCACCCAGCGGGTTGTCGCCGTGTTGCCCGTCCGAACCACGACACCGGTGAGGTCGCCTTGGCGCCGGACGCTCGCCGCGGGAATGAGAATAGCAGACCGTGTGCCGTTGGGAATGCGGAGCGTCGCGGTCCCACCGGCGGCCAGTCGCCGCTCGCCGTTAGGCACGATGGCATTGATGGTGTACAGCCCCCCCGACGTGGAGGGGACCACGGCCTCAACGACGCCGCGAGCCACCGTCCCCTCGATCACCACATCGACGAGCTGGCCGCGACGGAGCGTCCGCGCCTCCACGGGCTGAGCGGTTGCCGTCACGCGGAGCCTGGACTGGTCCTGCACGGAGACGAGCGGGGCACCGGGGGCCGCGAACGCCCCGGGATCGACCCAGCGCTGTGTGACCACCCCGGCCGACGGGCTGCGCACGGTGGCGTAGTCGGCGATCGCATCCACCTCCGCGCGGCCGGCTCGAGCGGCGTTCACTCCGGCCTCCGCACGCTGCAATCCCGCCTCCGCTGCGTCCAGTTGGGCTTTCGGTGCGGCACTGTCGGCAAAGAGCGCCCGCATCCGTCCCGCGTACAGCGCCGCTTCGTTGCGGGCCGCCTCGGCCGCAGCCATCGCGGCCTGGACCTGCGTCCCCTTGGCTTCCACGTCGCGCGCGTCGATGCGAGCCAGGACCTGCCCTGCTCGGACCACGTCACCCTCTTGTACGAGGATGGCCGTCACCGTCCCCATGAGCTTGGTGCTCACGGTGGACTGTGTGATGGGCTCCGCGGTGCCTGGTGCCTCGACCATGGCGGTGATCGTCGTGTCGGTCACGGTGAACGCCGTGCCGGAGGGTACCGCCTCGGTGGCGCTCTCAGCGTGCGGCGCCGGGTCTCCCCCGCAGGCTGCCAGGATGGCCAGGCCAGCGCCGAGGACAACAGATGAAGTACGGATCGTGATCATGGGAGGGTATCCAAACGAGAGAGCCAGGCCGGGGCATTTCCGGTGGCCTGCAGTCGGTCAGTGAGTGCGGTGATCAGTGCGTAACGCGAAGCGGCCTCGGCGAGGCGTGCCTGCACTTCCGTGGTTGAGGCATCCAACAACTCCGTGATGGCGGCCAGCCCGCCCTCGTACTTCCGCGCGATGATGCGATGCGCGTCGGTCGCCTGCGTTACCCCGCGCTCCGCGATGACCAGGCGGGCGGCGGCGACCTCGACGGCGCTGCGGGATTGCGCGTTCTCAAGGGCGGCCTGGGCGATGGCGCCGTCCTGCATCGCCCGAGCAGCGGCTACACGACTGCTCGTCACCCGGCGTTCCGACAGCTCGGAGGCCCCGCTGAATGGGGACCACGACGCCATGAGACCCACCGTCCAGTTGTTGCGCCCCCCGAACGGCAGGTCGGGTGAGTTCCAGTCCAGCCGGGCAAAAGAGTTCACCCGCGGGAGCAGCAGTGCGCGCGCGCGATCGTGATCGGCGGCCGCGGCGGCAGCTCCGGTGCGCGCCGCTCGTACATCCGCGCGTTCCGTCGTCCCCAACGCCATCACCTGCTCGACGCTTTCGCGCAAGCGCTGGGACGAGGGCAGCGCTGCAGGCAGGGCGAAGGTGGTGTCCTCCGGCGTACCAATCGCCGTGGCAAGCCCTGCGCGTGCGAGCCGCGTCGCCGCGACCGCCTCGAGGTGCATCACCTCGACCTCGCCCGCCCGCACGGACGCCAGCATGGCGTCGCTTGGGGTCACCAGTCCATTGCGTTCCATGGACTGGGCCTGCCGGACGTGCGCCGTGGCGCTCTGTAGCGCGGTCTCCAGGGCCGTGGCCTTGGCCCCGGCGAGCACGGCCCCGTACCATGCGCGAACCACTTGTGCCGCTGTCTGGTTCCGGGACCAGGCGGCGACCTCGGTTGACGCGTCGGCCGCATGCGTCACGGCGCGGCGTCCAACCCAGGCATCGGCGTTGAAGATCGGCTGCTCGAGCACCAGGGCGGCCGCGTGATTCCCCACGGCGGACGGGAAGTTGAGGCGCGTGGGGTCGAAGTCTGCCTGCGCGATGCGGCGCTGCCGCAACGCGGTGCCGAAGGCCCCGATGGGGTCGGTGGTGCGCAGGTACCCCGCTTCCACGCGGGCACTGGGAAGGATGCCCTTGAGGGGGAGGAGCGTGTTCGCCCGGGCGGCATCGGCCCCGGCGGATGCCCCCCGATTGGCGTACCCACGCTGGTCCGCGCGGGCGATCGCGTCGGCGAGGCCGAGGCGGGCGGGTTGGGCGTGCGCCGCGAGTGGGGCCAGCGCGAGCGCGACGACGAGACGAAGGGTCACAAGGCAGGGAGCAAGAGGTACTAGATATAACTATATGGTTATATCCCGACTCCTGCAAGTCCGTTCCCGCTTGTCCCAACACGCACGCGGGCCCCGGCGTCACGGCCGGGGCCCGCGGCGTTCCTGTTGACGCCTCGGCTAGAAGCCGTTTACCTGCACACACCCCTTGGGTTGGGGCGTCCGCTGGTTGCACTCATCCGCGGGCAGCGGGACGATCGGGTACACCAGGTGGCTGGGCAACGCCTTGGGGAGCTGCGCCAACCGGCCGTACCGCCGCATGTCGTGCCAGCGGTGCCCGTACTCGAACAGCAGCGAATACCGCCGGTTGTAGAGGATCTCGCTGACCAAATCGCCGGCGAAACCGGCGCCGAGGGGGGCGAGACCACCGGAGTTGACCCGTACAAAGTCCAGGTCCGCGATGGCCGCCGCGCGGTTGCCCAGCCCGTTGTTCGCTTCGGCGCGCAACAGGATCAGCTCCTCGTTCTTGATGACCGGGATCGGGGTCACGTTGGTGGGATAGATCGTGAACCGCAGGCTCGACGTAACGCCCTGGTTCGAGATCGTGGCGCCCGTGGTGACCTTTCCGGTGCGGAGGTCTGGCTGGCCGTTCGCCCGCAGCTGGGCATCCGGGATGATCGACGGGTGCGCCGCCAGCGCGCGCGGCGCCGGATCGAACAATCCGTTGGTGGCATCACCGGCAGACGTCGAGAAGACGTGGTAGACCCCGGTGGCCAGGGCGGCCGCCGTGGTCGCGGACGTCGAGATGAAGCTCTCGTTCAGCGCGGTGAGGGCGTCCGCCCAGCGGGTGCGGTAGACCTCGGCGCGCGCCTTCATCGCGCGGTTGAACCGCAGGAAGTTCGCGGGAGTGTTGAAGCCCGCGAAGCCCGAGTGCAGGGTGAACGGGAATGCCGCCCCACCAGCGGTGAGATGGGTCTTGGCCTCATCGAGGAGCGTCGCCACCCGGTTGAAGCCCTCTTCGCGGGTCACGAAGGGACCCAGCTCCCTTGCCGTCGGGTCGACCTGCAGCACGATCCCGAAGGTGTCCCGGACCCGCAGCTGGTCCAGAAAGGCCATCGCCATAAAGGTCTTCGTGAAGCCCTTCATCGCTTCCTTCTGCGGTGCCGTGTAGTCCGGCACCTTGTCGACGATGTCGAGGATCGTCTGCGCCGTGAGCACCTGTCGGTACGTCGCGGACCAACCGAGGTCCGTCCCGAAGCCGCCGGGGGTCAGTGGTTGCGCGAGAAAGGAGAGCACGAACCGGGCGTCCGCGACGTCCAAATTATATGACTCCCGGCCGAAGATCCCGAGGGTCGACGCGTATCCGGCGATCGAGCCACGTGCGCCGACGAGGAGCCCCAGCGCCGTGGTGTTCACCACAGCGGCCTTGGGGGCGGCGAGTAGCTGGTCGACGTTCGGGGAGTTGAAGTTCGGCACGACCACTTCCTTGCAGGCCGTGACAGTGAGTGCGGCGCCGAGCATGGCGACCGCAACGACCCGGCGAGCCGGGACCATCGAGGATGTCGTCATTGCTCAGAACTCCAGGCTGAGGTTGAGCCAGAACGAGCGGGACGCCGGGTAGGCGGCCAGCTCACGATTGCGCTGCACGGCCCCGGGCACGTTGCCGGCGCCGAAGTTCTCGGCCTCCGGGTCCCCACCGCGGAACTTGGTCCACCAATACAGGTTGCGTCCACTGGCCTGCAACCGCGCGTTGGACACGCGGCTCCACAATCCCTGCGTGAAGCTGTTCGGCAGGTCGTAGCCCAGCGTCACTTCGCGCAGCTTCGTGTAAGTCGCCTCCTGGTAGAAGATGCGCGTCACGGACAGGTACGTCGTCCGGCGCCACTCGCCAAGCTTCACCCCGTTCGGCCCGGGCGCGTCGTAGTCGCGCGAGTTCTGCCCGAGGTCGTAGTGACGCCAGGTCCCGTTGGCGAGCATCCCGCCCTGCTGGCGATCCAGCAGCGCGAAGGCCGAGAAGCGCTTGAAGCGGAGTTCATTGGAGAGGCCTGCGGTCCAGTCCGGGTTGCCGTCGCCCATCAGGACGCCGTTCGGAGCCAGGACGCGACCCGGCTGCGGCAAGGTGTCGTTGCCGAACAGCTGCGTGGCCGACTTCCCCTCCTCGACCTTCACGGCGCCCACCTGGAAGGTGCCCAACAGGAAGGCCGGCACCGGCAGGTTGGTGATCTCGCTGCGGTTCATCCCGAAGTTGAGGCGCGTGTTCCACGAAAAGGTCTGGTTCTGGATCGGGAAGAGGGACGCCGTGGCCTCTGCGCCCCACACCTTCATCTCCGCGCCGTTCGAGATCTCCGAGGAGTAGCCAGAGGTCGGGGGCAGCGTGCGCGTGATCAGGAGGTCCGAGATGTTCCGCTGGAAGACGGTGAAATCCAGCGTCCCGCGGTTGTTGAACAAGGCGGCATCGATACCGACCTCGACTTCCCGCTGCCGCTCCGGACGCAGGTCCGGCGACGCCAGGGTGGTACCGATCCGGAATGCCCCGGAACCGGAGATGTTCGAGAGGTCCAGTCCCGTGAACTTCTGGCCATACAGCGGCTGGTTGCCGGTTTCGCCGTACGCCGCCCGGAACTTCAGTTCATCGATCTTGCCTGGCATCAGGGCAGGCAAACGGTACGACGCCGATGCCTTGGGGAAGAGGAAGAACTTGCCCGGATCGCCGTTGTTGGAGCTGCGGTCGGCGCGCGCGCCGACGGTAAGCAGCAGGCGATCGTTGTACAGCCACTCGGTCTGCCCAAAGACACCGAAGTCCTCGGTCAGCTGCCGGGCCTCGTCGACCTCGCGCTGGGTACCGGCCGTCACCACCTCAAGCCCCCCAAGCAGCCCCAGGGCGGCTCCGCGGCTGACGCCAAACTTGCGCTTCTCCCACTGCGTGCCGACCTGGCTCGTCGCCGTCCAGCGCGAAAACGGGCGCCACTCGTGCACGACGTTCAGGTTCAGGTTGCCTTGCGTGTTGTTGCCATCACCCACGGTGGCCGTGCCCGGCAGCCCATCCAGCGGCTCATACTGCAGCTCGGGCGGTGAATAGACCTCGTTATGCTGCTGGAGAACGTCGGCGCCGCCGTACCCGACGAAACGGATCGACTGCTTGTTGTTGGCCCACAGGTCCCAGGTGAGCCGCGCGGTCGTGATGTTGCGCCAGACCCCTTCCTCGTTCTTGATGAGGTCGATGGTGTGCAACGGGTTCGAGTTGTAGAACGGGTTTCGCGGCCAAGTGCCATCCGGACGCTGCCGGAGGTCAAGAAAACTCGGGATCTTCGTCAACGTGTAGGCGATCGAGTTGCCGGCGTTGTCATTCCCGAACAGGCCGCGGTCACTCAGCGTGCGCAGCACCTCTGTCCCCACCTGCAGCTCCATCTTGTCCGAGAGGCGCTGGTCGAGGTTCACGCGCAGCCCGAACTTGGAGGCAAAAGTGTTCTTGACGATGCCCCCTTCGTAACGGCCGGTCCCGGACACGAAATACCGCGTATCGGCCGACCCGCCGCTCACCGAAAGCGTCCCCTCCTTGTTGAAGGGCGTGTTGCCGTAGGTGAGATCCTCGTAGTCAAGATTCACGTCCGGCGTCCAGAGGGGCCCGAGCACCGGGTTGATGCGCGCCGCATCCGCCGCGCTCAGGAACTTGCGCTGGCCGTTCCGATAGGCCAACTCCGCCGTGCCGCCGCCCGTACGCAAGTTAAACTGCGGGCGCCCGGCCTGACCGCGCTTGGTCGTGATGATGATGACACCGCCCGACGCCTTGGAGCCGTAGATCGCCGCTGCGGCCGACCCCTTGAGCACTTCCAGGCTCTCGATGTCGTTGGGATTGAGGTCGGCGATCCGGTTCACGGGCGCCTCCTGCGTGACGGCCGAAATCGCGGCGCCCGCCGCGCGCGTGACGCGATTGGTGCCGTTACCGATCGACACATCCGAGGTGATCACCCCGTCCACCACATACAACGGCTGCGCACTGCCGAGGATGGACGAGATACCGCGGATCCGCACCCGGTTGCCACCGCCCGGAGCGCCGGTGCTCGTTGAGATATTCGCGCCGGCAATCTTCCCCTGGAGTGCCTGGTCCACGGCGGAGGCCGACACCTTGGCCACCTGCTCGGCGCTGACGCTCGCGATGGAGTTGGGAAGGTTGCGCCGCGAGATGCCGGTCGCCTGCCCCGTGATGACCACCTGGTCGAGCTTGAGCGCGTCCTTTCGCATCACGATCGCAATGTCTGACTGGTCGGCCGCAACGCGGGCCTCGACCGGGGGATACCCCAACCGACGAACAACGAGAACGACTTCGCCGGCTGGCACCCGAACGGCGAACGTGCCGTCCTCGCGCGTGAGACCACCCGTGGTGCTGCCGCGAACCTGGATCTGCGCCGATGGAATGGGCGCGCCGGAGCCTTCTTCGGTCACCTTGCCGGTGACCTGGCGTCCCTGGGCCATCGCAGTGCTGCTCGCGAGCCCCAGAATTGCCAACAGGATCGACCAACGTCGTTTCATGGGAGTGAGTGAAGGGGGAGAGGTCAAACGATAGTGCCATGCGTCCCGCGCCGCATCCACACACACGGGACGGAAGCAGCGATACAGCTGTCGGAGACGTGGGAGTCGCCGTGCATGCGCGTGCGAGGGATCAGTACTTCCACCACGGCGTGGTCGTCCCGGCAGGCATGAACCGCAGCCCGTGCTGCGCCATCTCCTTGAGGCGCTCGGCCTGGGACACCGGGCCGCTCCAGCAATGGGGCTTCTGGTCGCCGTACATGAAGAACCCGTCGTAGTGCGGGTTGGTGGTCGTCTTCATCCAGGCGTCCAGTTCCCGCGTGGCGCGATCGAGGAAGTAGGTGTCCGCATCCCCCATGTAGATGTAGAGCTTGTTGACCAGCTTGGGGCCCAGCGTCGCCCAGTTCTTCCGCATGATGTGCAGCAGGTCGTAGTTCTCGCGCCAGTACTCGGCGACGGTCCGATCCACCTTCCCTGTCTTCTTGTCGAACACCGGCTTGAAGTAGCCGTCGTCGCCGAGGGGTCCGTAGGTCGCCGACCAGATATCGAGCTGATGGCCGGAGCGTCCCTTCGTGCCGTTCACGAGCTCCATCCAGTTTCGTTGCTGCGAGGTCTGCCGCACCTCGCCGTTCACCTCGCGGGAGTTGATCGTCGGCGTCCGATGCCATTCGGTGACCTGCTTGTAGTACGCGTTGTCGTCCTTGTAGATGTTGATCCCTTCAACATCGGAGAAGGTGACCGGGTCGGGGCAGTAGGCCCAGGCGCCACCAAAGAAGTCCGGGTGGAAGATCTGGAGCGCGAGCGCTTCCCACCCCCCAGTTGACCCGCCGTGCAGCCAGCGCGCCCATGGCTCCTTGATGATCCGGTAGCGTTTCTCGATCTCCGGGATGAGCTCCTGCATGATCGCGTCCCCGTAGGGGCCGTTGTTCACCGAGTTCACGGCGTACGAGTCGTCGAAGTACGGCGTGGGATGCTGGAACGTCACGACGATCATCCGCGGGAAGTTGTCCTTGGCCCACTCGCGGTGGAGGTCGCCACCCTCCTCGAACCGTAGCGGCGCCCCGGTCGAGAAATGCCCCTGCTCGTACAACACAGGGTAGGAGATCGTGGACGTCTTGTAGTCCCGCGGAAGCAACACGGTGGCACCGAGGTAGATCGGGCGGCCCCAGAACTTAGAAAGCATGGGCGACTGCAGGCGAAAGCGCTCTACCCACGAGGTATTCGCCGGCATCTCGATCGCCGGAACCTTCTGGTCGGCGACCAAACGGATCGTCCCCCTGGTGAGCGGGTCGACCCGGACCTGCCGAGGGGTCGAGAAGAGGTTGCCTGGTGAACGATTCCACTGCTGGCCTTCCCACTGGTCGTCGTGCATCCAGAGCACCTTGCCGTCCGCTCGACGAAACTCCGAGTAGACGCTCACCATGGCCTGCACCCAGTAGTCGCCCGGAGGAATGTCCGCCATGTCCCAGACCGGATGCCCGAGGTCACTGCCGTCGACCACGGCCACACCGCCGACGGGGAGCCGCTCGATGTCGCGGCCGAACATCGGTGTGCCGACGCGACTGATCTGCAGCCGCGGCTCTGCCTGGCTGTTGCGCGATAGGATGATGAAGACCCTCCCGGTGGTCGCCTCACTCCGGGTCGACGCTGGTACTTCAACCTCAAAGCGGAGCTTGGCGCGACCGGTCGGCCAGCCGGCCGAGAGTTGGGCCGGGAGTTCGGTCGCCCCGATCGACCAAACGGCGAGCAAGAGAAGGCTGTGGCGCATGGGTACCCCTCGAAGGTGGCCTGCGGAGCTGAACAACTTCGATCGCGGCAGGGAACGCGCAAGAGGGTGTGCCCGACAGCCGGTCGCTGCCTTCGGAGCGTACCTCGCGGTGTTGGTGTTTGCTCACGCGGGCCGTTGACTGAACATTGCTATCCCTTGCCTAGCTCCATTCCCGAACCTTGCCCGCCACCATGTCCCCATCACGACGTGACTTCGTGCAGCATCTCGCCCTCGGCTCCGTGGGCGTTGCCGGGCTCCGACACACCATCCCTGCAGACCTCTTCCCGGTGCAGGCCGGTCCGTGGGACACCACGTGGGCCACGCGGATCAAGGGCAAGCACAAGGCCTGCTTCGACTGCACAGAGCCGGAAAGCGGCTACGGTGTGTGGCGCGCGAATGCCTGGTTCGGCCAGTACATGGACGTCCTGAAGGTTGGCGCGGCCGACCTCTCCCCGGTGCTCATCCTGCGGCACAACGCCATCGTCCTGACGCTTCAACACGCTTTCATCAAGAAATACGCGTTGGGCAAGAAGTTCGGCGTCACCCACCCGCTGACGGGCGCGGCCATTGAGCAGAACCCGGCGCTGTTGGACGAAAAGGACGGCATCCCTGCCCCGTTCAACAACGGTGCGCTCCCGAAACAGATCGCGCGCGGCGTAATCACCCTCGCGTGCAACCTCGCGTTGCAGGACGTCGTGGACGTCGTCGCCAGCGCGGACAAGGTGAGCGACGCTGAAGCGCGCAAGCGCTCGCTCGCCGCGATGCTCCCCGGCGTGATCTTGCAGCCTTCAGGTGTGTTCGCTGCGGTGCGTGCCCAGGAAGCAGGCTGCGCCTACGTGAAGGCGAGCTGAGGTCGCGGGGGCACCATGGACAAGGGGCAGGAGCCGCGTGGAGTTTCGACGCGACTCCTGCCCCCGCCCCGCCCCGGGCGACTACTGACTGGCTGGCCGCCCGGGCACCGGCTCGCGACCGGCACCGAGGTCATTCCAGTTGAGGATCGTGTTGAACCCCATGAAGTAGGTCCCGTGGGTCTGCCATCGCCAGAACGGACGGATCCCGAACATCACCACATGGCCCTGCCCCATCGGCGCATCAATGACCTGGGCGCGACCGGCGAGGGCCTGACCGCCGGCCAGGGTGCCGGACAGCAACATGTCGTTGGGGTTCTGCGGGAACGACATGATCACACGCGGACGCTCGCCGCCAGCGGCTCCTCCGAAGCCGCCCGGGCCGCCAGCCGCCGCGCCACCCTGCCCCTGTCCCGTCCCTGCTGTCGTACTGTCCCACGGCGAGAGGCGGAGCCGCGTCGCCATTGGGGTGATGTTCTGTCCCACGGGGGCTCCACCGGCACCACCAAACCCGCCGAAGCCTCCCCCGCCACCGCCAGCACTCAAGACGGGTGCCGTGTTGAAGTACACGGGCAGTTGCGCCCCATCATGGCCGTACATGATCGGGCTCCGGCGGTCCGACACGATCCCACGCATGACGGAGCCGCGAACGAAGAGCCCGGTGGGCTCTTCAACGGTGATCCCGCTCGTCAGCCCATACTCGGGGAAGATCGTGGCCGTGGAGCCCTCGACGAGGAGGGTTCCACCGGCCTGCACGAACTTTGCGAGTTCGGTGAGCCCCTCGATCCCCATGCCGCCGCGAATGTCGTCGGCCTGGTCCAGCGCCCCCAGGTTGGGCGTGGCATCACTCTTCTTGTAGGGGAGCGCCAGGGGACCTGTCTTCGGGATCCCGTTCACCTGCGCGATCGCGCTGCCCCCGACGTGCGGAAAGATGATGACGTCGTATTTCGCGCGCAGATTGCCGTCCCGCAGTTTGATGTCGGCGAAGTAGGTGAATGGCACGCCGAACCGCTCCAGGGCCGCCCGCACCCACCCCTCATCCTGCGTGCGCTGCCAGCTATGCACGTACCCGATGCGCGGCACGTCGAGGTCGTGGGTCTTGACCGTGGGCGCCGTGGCCGTGGCCCACGCCGACAATCCCAGGTCGGCCAGACTGGCCCCGAGGACAGCGCGGTCGCCGCCCGGGATGATGATCGCCCCGGCGCGGAACCGCTTGCCGTTGAGCTCGAAGTCCTCCTCGGCGGCCTGCATCGCCACGTTGGCGTGCTTGAAGCGGAAGGTGATGAGGTTGTTGTCGGTCGTGTGCTCGACCACGATCACCGGGCCGTTCCCCTCAATCCCGCCCTTCGCCTTCACGTCGGCCGCCACCGGCGACATCGCCGCCGCGAGGATCGCTTTCTCGGCGACGGGCAGGACCGTCACGTTGCGCATGAGCTGGTAGGTCCAGCCCGTGTCGTCGTACGGCCGCGGATTGGCCGGGGAGTAATTCTGGAGCGAGAAATACATCTCGGGGATACTGCGATACGGCTGGTCCCCACGAATGATGTAGTCACCCGCGGCGACGCTCACGTTTCCGAAGGTCCCGGCGGCATTCGCCGTGTGGAATTCGAGTCCCTGGAAGCGCAGGTCGTTCACGACACTGGCCACTTCCGCCTTGCGGCGCTGGTTGGCCGGCAGGACCCACGCATAGGTCGGTCCGGTCTTTGCCTTGTCGACCTGTCGCTTGCCCTTGAGCCAGAAGTTCTCGAGGTACGTCGCCTTGTTCTTCGCCACGTGGTTGAGCGTGATCAGCAAGGCGGACTGCTGGATGTTGGTGTTGTTGCGCGGCCCCCAGCTGATGGACGGCAGCGGCGGGTTCGGGCGGAACCACTCCCGCGAGGTCTGCGTGGCCCCGAGGCGCACCGTGCCGGTATCCGGGCCATACGACTGGACTTCATAGAAGCGGCCCGTCGCGTTGTGCGCGTGCGCCGCGAAGAACATGTAGTTGGGCACCCAGCCGTCGTAGAACCCATAGGTCCAGACGCCCGGCACGCCACGCTTGGTCATCTCCATGACCTCGTTCTTGGCCAGGATCCACCACTCATCCACCGTGATGGCGTCGATGGCCTCATTGTAGGGGCCGGTGCCGGTCGAGGCGTAGAGGTAGTTCGACGCCTCGTGCAGGTCGTGCATGATCGGCGGGTGCCACTCCAAAAAGAACGTGTTCACTTGCCGCGAGAGGTTCAGCAGTTGGCCGATATTGTCGCGGTTGTTGTCGTGGGCGACGTACTTGCCCCAGTACATCAGCGGCAAGCGCGTGGCGCCCGCCGGCAACTTCTTGTTGAAGTAATACGTGTCCACCTGCTTCTCGCGTCCGTCCACTTCGATCACCGGCGTGATCATGGTGATCACGTTATTGCGGATCGTGCGGATGTACTCGCTTTCCCCCACGGCGAGTCGGTAGGCGAGTTCCTGCAGCGCCTCCGGGCCACCGGTCTCCGGCGAGTGCATCCCCGACGTGATCCAGTACATCATCTTGCCATTGCTGATGATGCTGCGCGCCTGCGTGTCGGTCGTTTTCCGCGGGTCGGCGAGGGCGGCCATGTCCGCCTTGTACTTGTCCAGGTTGCGGATTGTGGCCTCATCGGCGACGACGAGCACGATCATGTCGCGCCCCTCCTCGGACTTGCCGATGGTCCAGGTCCTGACCCGGTCGCTGGCCTTGTCCAGCGCCTCGAAATAACGCTGGATGTCCTTGGCGTAGGTCAACTCACCGGGCTGCCCGATGATGCGCCCGTGGAACTTGAGGGGCGTGGGCACCGTCGCCGAATAGGGCAGGTGATCGACGAGCTCGGTGGTGATGCGCGGATCGCGGAGGTTCTCCTTGATCTTGCGGGTGTACTCTTCGTCAATCCGCTCCTGGGCGGGGAGCGCCGCCGCCGCGCCGAGGACCAGGGAGAGGAGGTGCCGGGAAGGGGACATGGGTTCCATCGGTGAAAGAAGCCTGCTCCTGAAATACGCAGCCGTCGCAGCGAGCGTTCGTCCGGGTGACCTTATCCACGCGCCGCGTGGCAGCCGGCGTCCCGTTCGGCTCGTACGGCGGGGTGGCCCTAATCCGAGACGGGCCGCTTCGGCCCCGCCAGCGCCTGGGTCAGCCGGTACAAGAACTCCTGGCCCTCGAAGAACGATTGAACGCGCATCCGCTCGTCCCGTCCATGGGCGCGAGCATCAACCGCAGGGTCACTGAACAACCCGGAGACTCCGTAGGCGGGCACGCCTAACGCACGGAAGAAGCGCATGTCCGTGGCGCCGGTGGACATGGTCGGGATGACGGGGATATTGCCCCACATCTCCCTCGTGATACGGCGAATAGGGTCCATCACCTCCTCGAGGAGCTTGGTTGCTGGCGATGGCGGGCGCTGAGACCGGATCAGGACCTTCACCCCGGTATCGCCGATCACCCGTCGCAGTGAATCGCGGACCTGCTCGGCCGTCTCGGTCGGGTAGATGCGGCAGTTGACGTTCGCTTCAGCAAGCTGCGGCAAGGCGTTGGTGGCATGCCCGCCCTTGAGTTCCGTGGCGACACAGCTGGTCCTGAGCATGGAGTTGTAGCGGGGATCCGCGGACAGCACGCGCAGGGCACTCCCGTCACGCGGGTTGGCCACCATGGCGCGCATCGCACGAGCAATCACCGGCTCCTCGACACCAGCTGTCCCGGTGAAGAACGCCCGGGTGACGTCACTCAGGTGCACCGGAAAGCGGTAGCGCCCAACCTTGGCCAGCGCATCGGCCAACTGCGTGATGGCGTTGTCGTCCCGGGGCACCGAAGAGTGGCCGCCCCGGTTCGTGACCTGCAACGTGAAGTTGGTTGTGACCTTCTCCGACGCCTGAACGGTGTTGGAGAGCGGCGTCCCGTTCCGGTGCGTCCCGCCGCCGCCCTCATTGATCACCCACTCGGCCTCCATCTTGTCCCGGTGGTTCTTCAACAACCAGTCGACGCCGTTGAACGCCCCGCTCTCCTCGTCGGCCGTCAGGGCCAGGATGATATCGCGCTCCGGTACCCATCCCTCGCGCTTCATCCGGAAGACGTTGGCGATGAAGATCGCTGCCATGGCCTTGTCGTCCGCCGTACCCCGCCCGTAGTAGTAGCCGTCCTTCTCCGTGAACTTGAACGGTGGAAACTCCGGGGACCAATCCTCGGGGAGCGCCTCGACCACGTCGATATGCGCGAGGAGCAGGAGCGGCTTCCCGGCCGCCGCGCCGCGCGACCCACGGAGGCGCGCGACCAGATTGTGCTTTTCGGGCCTCGGCCCGCCCACAAAGATGTCCGCTTCCGGAATCCCGGCGGCGCGCAGTCGTTGCGCCATGGCCACGGCCGCGGTCGTGATGTTGCCCGTGGTCACCGACGTGTTGATCTCGACGAGTTCCTTGTAGATCGCGTGCGCAACCTGTTGGTCCGCATTGAGCTGTCCCGGGCGGTACACCGTGGCCGCCGCCTGGGCAGTCGTCACGGCGGGAAGAAGCAGGACGGCGATCAAGCCGCCGGTTGCACAGGTGAGGAAAGGCCGCATGGAAGTCGGGCGCCAGGGTGAAGGGAGACACCGATTGTAACGCGCGCCGACGCGGCGCGCTAACTTGCCCCGCTCTGCTTCCCTGCCGACGGATGCGCACCTCGCCCTGGCTGTTCCTGTCCCTTGTCCCCGTGCTGCTCCCGGCGCAGGACCGCCTGCGCACGATGCCACGGTTTGAACGGTATCAGCAACTCAGCCGCGTCATTCCGGGCTCGGTACGGTCGGGCGCGATCACCGCGACCTGGGACGCGGACTCCCGGGGCTTCCGGTATCAGCACGGCGGAAAGGGTTGGCGATACGACCTCGCCACCCGGCGCGCGACCGAGTCGGGTACAAGCGCCGCGCCTAACGCGGGCCGACGCGGGGGGCCCGAACGCGGTCGCCAGTACGATGTGGCCGTGTCCCCGGACAGTACCCGAAAGGCTTTCTACAAGGACCGGAACCTCTGGATCGCGGATACCAGCGGGGCCAATGCATTCGCCGTGACCACCGACGGCAACGCCGAGGCGCGCACGAAGAACGGCTCCGCGTCCTGGGTCTACGGCGAGGAACTCGGCCAGGTCACCGCGATGTGGTGGTCTCCCGACGGCAAGCAACTCGCGTACTACCGCTTCGACGAGAGTCCGGTCAAGGACTTCTACCTCCAGATGGACCAGACCAAGGTCCAGAGCGCACTCGACGTCGAGGCTTACCCCAAGGCCGGGAGCCCCAACCCGGTCGTCGAGCTCTTCGTCTACGACGTCGCGAGCCGCCGCACGCAACGCATCGACGTGCGCCATGGCCAGCCGTTCACCAACGATGTGGTGGGGCACTATGTCTACGCGGTGGGATGGTCGCCCGACGGACGCGAAATCACCTTCAATCGCACCAACCGTCGGCAGAACGTGATGGAGTTCACCGCCTGTGAGCCGTCCACGGGCGCCTGTCGCGTGGTCGTGCGGGAGGAATGGCCGTCGAGTTGGGTGGAAAACCACCCTGAGATCAGGTTCCTCGCGGATGGCCGGCGGTTCCTGTGGGTCTCGGAACGCA
This sequence comes from Gemmatimonadota bacterium, assembly GCA_016712265.1. Taxonomy (NCBI): domain Bacteria; kingdom Pseudomonadati; phylum Gemmatimonadota; species Gemmatimonadota bacterium. The sequence continues at coordinate 1,222,112 of JADJRJ010000030.1, forward strand.
CCGGCTTCGCGAACATCTACCTGTATGACTTCACCACGGGACGCCAGTTGGCAGCCGTCACGCGTCACGACGCCGAGGTGTCGCAGATCGTCCGCGTGGATGAAGCGGCGGGGTTGGTATGGTATCTGGCGCGGACCGGCGACAACCACATGAAGATGCAGCTCCACCGGGTCCGCCTGGATGGGTCGGGTGACCAACGCCTCACGGACCCGGCATGGAACCACGCGATCGCGCTGGCGCCCGACGGCCGGCACATCGTGGACGTCGCCCAAACCCACAATCGCGCACCGGTCACCCGCCTGCTCGATGCCCGGGGCGACGTCCTGACGACAGTGATGGAAAGCAACCTCGCGACCTTCGACTCGGTGGGGCTGCGCCGGGTGGAGCTGTTCACCTACAAGGCGGCAGATGGCGTCACCGACCTGCACGGGTTGTTGCACCGGCCGAGCGACTTCGATTCCACCCGCCGGTATCCGGTCCTCGTGACCGTCTACGCCGGCCCGGCGACCAATGGTGCCCGGGAGACGTTCACCACTCCGCACCCGTTGACCGAGCTTGGCTTCCTGGTCCTGAGTCTGGACTCACGCAGTGCGGGTGGTCGCGGCAAGCGATTCCTCGACGCGATCTACCTCAAGCTCGGCACGGTGGAGATCGATGATCAGGCCGCCGGGGTGCGGGCCTTGTGGTCCCGGCCGTACGTCGAGCGCGGGCGCGCAGGGATCTTCGGGTCGTCGTACGGGGGATACGCGTCAGCGCTGGCGTTGCTGCGACATCCGGACGTCTTTGCCGCCGCGTCCGCGTCGTCCAGCGTGACAGACTGGAGGCACTACGACACGATCTACACCGAGCGCTACATGTGGATCCCGCAGGAGAACGCGGCCGGATACGACGCCGGCTCGGCCATGACCCAGGTCGACAAGCTGACCGGTCGCCTCATGCTGTACTATGGCACCGCCGACAACAACGTGCACCCCAACAACACGATGCAGCTCATCCAGGCCCTACAACGGGCCGGGAAGAGCTTTGAGGTGCAGGTGGGGCCGGACGCCGGGCACACCGCCCTGCGCACCGACCGGATGATGGAGTTCTTCATCGAGCAGCTGGTGCTTCGCCCGACCGGGCTCGTTCCCTGACTACTGCGGTTTGCGCGTCTTGACCATGATCGCCCCGGCCTCGTGACCGGGACCGAGCATCTGGATCGCCCGATTCTGGTCCATGAACTTGAGTTCCTCGATCAAGGGGGCCGGCACCGTGCGCAGCTGCTCGAGGTTGGGCTGTCGCTTCTCGTCGATATACAGGATGGCCTCCGTAGCCACCTCGCCCATTCGGCCGTCGCCCCCAGACGACGACATGCGCCCCATGGGGCCACGCAACCACTGCGGCCGCAACCGCCGCACCGCATCATCCGCATTGGTGACCGCGTTGCCCGCCTCGTCGATATCAACGCGCGTGATGGTGTTGCGATCGCCGCGCTTCTGCGCCTCGACCGAGGTCGCGGCCATGAGGGCCAGCACCGCCACGACAAGGAACCTTCGCATGACCACCGGACCGGAGGGTTGGACCGCTATGCTCGCACGCCGCCCGGCCCCTGTCAACGCTCCGTGACCGGCACCCGCGCTCGGCGCCCCTCCACCGCGCTCCCCGCCACATAGATCAGCAGGGACAAGAGCAGCGAGGTGACGAATGGCGCCTCGAACCCGCCAAAGGCGCCCGCCAGGTAGCTGCCGAGCCCGACCAGCAGGGTGACCATGGCCGTGCGCGCACCTCCCCACGGGGTGAACAGGCCAAACACGACGACCACGAGGGCACCGGAACTGCCAAACGCCGAGGCCTGCTCCACCAGCGCGAACACTCCTTCCGCACGCACTGCGAGGACAAACGCGAGGAGGCCAAACGACGCGACGGCGAGCCGCGCGACGCGAACCTTCTGCCGCTCGTCGCTGATGCGAAACACCGGCACGACCAGGTTGTGAGACAACAACCCTGATGCCACCAGCAGCGTGCTGTCCACCGTCGACAGGATCGCCGACAGGAGGCCACCGACGAAGACCACAAACAACACGGGCGGCAGGAGCTGTTGCGCGACCGCGGGCACCACCTGTTCCGCATCGGCCAGCGGCGCGACCACCTGGCGCCCCACGAGCCCAATCAACAGCGGGATCAGGCCCACCACGATGTACATGCCGCCGGCCAACAAGGCGGCGCGTGACGCGACATGCTCGCTCCGGGTCGCCACCACCCGCCCGACCAACTCCGTGGCGATGAGGGAGCCGCAGACCGGGATGCTCCACTCCTCAATCAGGGCCAGCCAGCTGACATCAGCAGGCGGACGAATGGTGATGGCCCCTGGCGCCGTCAGCACGCCCGCCACGGACGTGCCTTCCGGTAGCGCGAGGACAACGGCGACCGCGACCACCACCAGCCCAAGGATCACGATGGCCCCCTGGACCAGGTCCGTGACGGCGTCAGCCAACAGGCCGCCAAACACCGTGTACATGATGGTGAACCCCGTGGCCAGGGCGATCGCCGCTTCCAGCTCAAATGCGCCCGCGAGTGACAGGACCTGCCCAAAGGCGCGGACCTGTGCGGCGGCCCACAGGATCGAGCTGGGGATGAGGATCACGGCGGCGACCCGTTCCACCGACACGGCGTACCGTGTCCGGAACAGGTCGGCGAGTGTCGTGAGCTGTCGTCGCCACAGGGGACGCGCGAAGATGAAGCCCATCCCCACCAGGCAGAGCCCGTAGCCGAACGGTTCGGCGTTGGCGAGCGACGCCCCCTGGCTGTACGCGGTCCCCGCCGACCCCATCACGGTCTCGGCCCCGAACCAGGTGGCAAAAAACGAGAAGGTCGCGAGGGGATAGCCTAACGAGCGCCCGGCCAGCAGGTAGTCGGACTCGCTGCGAACCCGCTTCGAGGCCCAGACCCCGATGCCGAATTGCAGCACGAGGTACCCCAGGATGGCGAGGAGCAGTGGAGACACGCGTTCGGATCGAAGGGTAATGAGTGGGGCTGGTGACGCGGCGGCGACCCTTGCCTTGCAGGGCCCCCGTCAGCACCGCCCCGGTGCGCCACCCAACCACCGCCACTTCGCGCGGGTACGCTATCCCGGTCCCCGCCCGCCCGCCAGACGGCGCCACCCTGCATCTTGGCGCGCGCGCCCGTCTCGATTCGCCGATGGGCACCGTTAGGTCGGCGGGGCCCGGCCCTCTTCCTCGGCCGCGCCCCGCCCACAGCTGACCCGTCGCGGCGTCAGCCGGGCTCGAGGTGCAAGCGGCGGATCAACGCCCCAAAGCGGGGATGCAGCCGTAGGGCGTCCCACGCCGGGCGCACGCCGAGCCAGAGCAGGTCCGGCGCGTGTTCCTCGACCGCGGCGTCGAGCAGGTCCAGGGCGGTATCGACGCGACCGAGCGCGGCGGCCACCACGGCGCGATGTGCGGGTGAGGTGTACCGCTCCGTCGAGCGCTCTTCCAGCTCGCGATGGAGCCGTTCGGCGGCGTCGGTCGCACCTGCGGCGGCCTGCGCGCATGCGAGGACCGCCAACGCCTCCCCACTGCGACGGGACGCCTGCACAGCGCGTTCGGCGTGCGTCACCGCCGCCGCGTGGTCACCCGTTGCCGTCAGGACCTGTGCGAGAAAGAAGTGACCGGGACCAAAGCCGGGGTCGAACTCGACGACTTGTCGGGCCACGCGCTGCGCCTCGCCGAACTGGCGTGCATACAGGAGCTGGGAGGCGAAGGTCACGCGCAGGACTGGCGACAGCGGATCGATCGCCAGCGCCCGCTCGATCGACTCGCGTGCCTCGGCGTGTCGCCCGCGTGGCGTCAGGCTCATGATCGCGAGCCCCTGGTGCGCCGCAGGCAAGAGCGGATTCAGGGCCACCGCCTGCCGGAACGTCGCCTCGGCCAGCTCCCACTGCCACGCCTCCACCGCCTCGACCTGGGCCAGCGCCACGCGCGCCTCCGCGAGGGACGGATCACGCCGCAGGGCCTCGCCGGCGGCCTGGCGCGCCAGCGGCAGTACTTCGTTGGGGGAAACATGTCCATACACCCCCCGGGTCACGTAGACCTGGGCGAGCCCGGCCCACGCCGGCGCATACTCCGGATCCAGCCGGAGCGCGTCGCGGTAGGCGTCCATCGCGTGTTGCATCGCAACGTCCGTGCGCTGGTTCCAGGCGTGCCGCGCCTTGAGGACGGCGTCGTACACCTCCAGGCGCGGCACCACGGACTGGCTCGGGGCCGACAGGTCGCCGAGCAGGGTGACGTTCAGTGCGTGGGCAATGGCCGCGCCGATCTCGTCCTGGATGGCAAAGACATCGGCCAGGGCCCGGTCGTACCGACCGGACCAGCCCTGGAAGCCGGAGGCGGCATCCACCAGCTGCGCAGTCACGCGCAGGCGGTCCCCGGCGCGCCGCACACTCCCGGTCAGGAGGTGGCGCACCCCAAGCCGGTTCCCGATAGTTTGTATGTCGTCGGCGGTATCGCGAAGGGCGAACGACGAGTGGCGCGCACACACCCGCATGGTCCGCCGCAGGGAGAGCTGTGTGAGGATCTCCTCGGTGATGCCATCGGAGAGGTAGTCGCTGTCCGCGTCGCCCCCCAGGTTGCGGAACGGGAGGACGGCGATGCTTGGCACATCTTCCGGAGAGCGGGCCACATGAATTGCGCCGGTCGCGAACGGCGCCGTCGCTCCGCGAAGCGCCGCCAGCAGGGCGGCCTCGAACTCGCCGGCTGTGGCGAACCGCTCCGCGGGATCGCTCGCCAACACCTTGCGCAGGACGACATCCAGGTCGGGCGGTACCTCCACGCGTCGCGCCCTCGCTGACGGTACCACGCCGGTGAACCGCCGCGCCATCTGCTCCTGCACCGTGGTGCCACCAAAGGCCTTCTCGCCCACAAGCATCTCGAACAACACGATCCCGAGACTGAACAGGTCGGAGCGCCCGTCGAGATGGGGCTCCCCGACGGCCTGCTCCGGACTCATGTAGGCGATCGTGCCGACCGCATTCCCTTCCTGCGTGATGTCGTCAACGTCGACCGCGATTGGTGTTGGCGTCAGCGCCTTGGCGACCCCGAAGTCCGCCACGATCGCGTGCCGCCCGGCGAGCAGGATGTTCGCCGGCTTGATGTCGCGATGGATGATCCCCTGCGCGTGGGCGTATGCTAGCGCGTCCGCGACCTCCGCGGCCAGGTGGACCGCTTCGGCCACTGGGAGCCTGCCCTCGCGGGCGATGCGCTCGCGGAGCGTTTCCCCGTCCACGAACGGCATCGCGTAGTACGGAAGCCCCAGCAGGTCCCCGGAATCGAGGAGCGGCAAAATATGAGGATGCGCCAACCTCGCGGTCACCCCAATCTCGCGCAGGAAACGCGACGTTCCCCCTCCCTCCGCGACCGACGACTTCATGACCTTGAGTGCGACCCGACGTTGGTGCTTGGGGTCAACGACGAGGTACACCGTCGCCATACCGCCCACGGCGATCTCGCGCTCAACGAGGTAGCGCCCTGCGAGAGCCAGGTTCAGGTCGGGAATGGAAAGGTCGGTCACGCGTCCGGGGAGAATCGCCGGCAAGACTTGGGGTTCGCCGGCGGGCGCTGTAGGGGTGCCACAAACCTAGCGTCGATCCCACCGAGTGCGCACTATTCCGCCTCCCCGCAGCATCCCCCCATGCTCTGCCCCTCCTGTGGGACGGCCAATGCAGCGGCCGCCCGCTTTTGCTCCGAATGCGGAACGGCCCTTGGCGTTCCGTGCCCTGACTGTTCGTTCCTCAATCGACCCGACGCCAAGAACTGCAGCGGCTGCGGCAAGCGCTTCGCCGCAACGGAGCGCAGCCAGGCTGAACGCCGGCAGCTGACCGTGTTTTTCGTCGACCTGGTCGGGTCGACCGCACTGTCGGAGACGTTGGACCCGGAGGAGCTGCGCGATCTGTACGCGAAGTACCAGGCCGTGTGCGCGGAGGTAATTCGCGGGTACGACGGCCACATCGCCCAGTACCTGGGTGACGGAATCCTCGCGTACTTCGGGTACCCTATCGCCCACGAGGACGACGCCTTGCGCGCGGTTCGGTCCGGGCTGGAGATCCTCACCAAGCTGGAGGCAGCGCCCATGGGCGCCCAGCGCCCGACGGTGCGCATCGGGGTGCACACGGGGCTGGTGGTGATCGGGGACGTAGGGACGGGGCAGCGGGCCGAGCAACTGGCGCTGGGCGAGGCGCCTAACGTGGCGGCCCGGGTGCAGGGTGAGGCGGAGCCGGACACGATGTTGATTAGCGAGGCGACGCGTCGGCTGGTGTCGGGGCACTTCCGCCTTGAGGACCTCGGCGCGCGCGCGCTCAAGGGGCTGTCGCGGCCGATGCAACTCTGGCGCGTGCTTGGGCTCAGCGACGCCGCGTCGCGCTTTGACGCGTTGACGTCCGAGGGGCTGGCGCCGTTTGTCGGACGCGAGCACGAGGTGTCAGAGATTCGCACGGCCTGGGTCAACGCGATGGGTGGTGCCGGACAAGCGATCCTGCTGCGCGGGGAAGCCGGGATCGGCAAGTCGCGCCTCCTTGGAGCGGCGCGAAGCTTCGCACAGGAGTCGCCCCATGAGCGCTTCGAGGCCGAATGCTCGCCGTATGCACTGAACAGCCCACTCCATCCCGTGGTCCGGATGATCGAACGGCGCCTGGACTTCAGCGATCACCTTGAGCCCGCCGAGAAACTCGACCGCATTGAGCAGTTTGTCCTGGCGCGTGGAGGACGACTCGACGAGGCGGTGCCACTGCTCGCCTCGTTACTTGGGGTCGACGCCGGTGACCGATATCCGGCCAGTGACCTGACCCCGGCGAGGCAACGCCAGCGCTTGCTGACCGTCCTCGCCCAACTGCAACTGCGCGCTCCCGGTGGCACCCCAACGTTGCTCGTCATTGAGGACCTGCACTGGGCGGATCCAACGACACTCGAACTGGTGGCGACGCTCGTATCCCAGCAGGGCGACGCGCCACTGCTCGTGATCGGCTCTACGCGTCCAGAACTCCCGGAACTGTGGTCCCCCGCTCCGAACCGGCACGAGATCCGGGTCCTGGCGCTGCCCCAGACCGATGTCCGCTCGCTGGTCGCCGGGGTGGTCGGTTCCAAGTCGCTGCCGGACGTCGTGTTGAACCAGATCATTGAGCGCACGGGCGGGATCCCGCTTTTTGTCGAAGCCGTGACCCGGACCGTCCTGGAATCGGGGCACCTGCGCGAGATGGAGGACCGCTATGAACTCGTGAGTCCACTCCCTCCGGGGCTGATACCCAGTACGGTGCACGACTCCCTCATGGCTCGCATTGATCGGCTCGGCCAGGACAAGGTCATCGCGCAGATCGCGGCGACGATAGGGCGAGAGTTTCGTGCGGATCTTCTCCTGGCGGTCTCCAAGACAACCGCCACCGCGCTGGACATCGCCCTCAAGCGCATGATGGAGCTCGACCTCATTTCCCGGAATGGCGTCGCCCCGCGGTGGAATTATGTCTTCAAGCATGCGCTGATCCAGGACGCGGCTTACGAATCCCTGCTCAAGAAGACGCGGCAGGAGTACCACGGGCGAATCGCTGACACCCTGCCAACGCAGTTCGAGGACCTCGTGCGAGACCATCCGGAGCTGTTGGCGCGGCACCTGGAGGGCGCCGGAAGGACCGAGGAGGCCATTACCGGTTGGATGCGGGCCGCCGCCCCGGCTGGCGCCCGCTGGGCACTGCAGGAGTGCGTGGGCTACTACCGTCGTGCCCTCTCCCTCCTGGAGTCGCTCCCGTCAGACTCTCCCGATCGGATCCGCGACGAGATGGCCTGTCAGCTGGCGATCGCACCGCCCCTGATGGCCCTCCGGGGATGGGCTTCGCGCGAGGTGGAGCGCGCATGTGTCCGCGCCCGCGAACTGTGTGAGCAGACAAGGAACTACGAAGGGCTTTTCAACGCGCTGTGGGGGTTGTGGACAGTCCGGCTGGTGCGCGGGGAGCACGAGAAGGCACTCGAGGTGGCGAAGCGCGTGCTCGAGATGGCCCAAGCCAGCGAGGTGCCCATCCTCAACGTGGCCGCGCGGCATGCGACGGGTTTCTCGTACTACTACCTCGGCGAATACGCCCTCGCGCGCCAGCAGGGGGAAGAGGCTATTGCGCTGTTCGACCTGGAGCAGGAGCGCACCCTGGTTGGGTTGTTCCAGATGTCGTCGACCGCGGTGATCCTCTCGTACCTCGCGATGTCACTGCGCCTCTCGGGGTTCGTTGAGCAGGGGGCCAAACGGCAGCAGGAGTTGGTCACGCTCATCGATGACCTCAACATCCCGGGGTCCACGGCGGTCGGACTTGGGGTGGCCATGTATCACCTCGTCGATGAAGGCGACGTGGAGACCGTCGCCAGGAACGCAGAGCGCGGGTATCAGGTGTCCGTCGACCTCGGCTATGCCTTCTGGGCCGCATCAATGCGGATCTATCGGGGGTGGGCACAAGCACTGCGCGGAGAGCCGCAGGCCGGTGTGCAGGAGATGCGGCTGGGACTGGCCGACTTCCTCGGTACTGACGCAGGGATCTTCGTCCCGCAGTGGCGGCTCATGCTCGCTCAGGGGCTTCGACGTGACGGCCAACCCCTGGCCGCGCTCGCCGAGCTGCAGCATGCCCTCGCGCAAATTACGCAGTGGCGCGAGACCTACTACGAGCCCGAGGTATTACGCGAGCGTGGCGAGATCCAGCGCGAACTCGGTTCCCTGGCCGACGCAGAGTCCAGCTTGCGCCGCGCCATGGCCGTTGCGCACGCGCAGCATGCGCGGCTGCTGGAACTGCGTGCGGCCCTCCCTCTCGCGGAGCTCATGCGCGAGCAGGGGCGTGGCCGTGAAGGCGCGTCCATGCTCCGTCCCCTGTACGATGCCTTTACCGAGGGGACCGAGGCGGCGGAGCTGACCCGCGCACGCACCTTGCTCGCCGAGCTCGAGTAACTCCCGGCGGCCTCGCCAAGAAGCGCGAGGTGAGCCGCGGGGGAATGGGCCCGCGTGGCGTTCTTGCGCCCGCGACCGCGTCGGGAAGCACCCGCACGACTCCCCTGCTCCGGCACTCCACCCGCACGGAATGCCCGCCAGCGCCGACACGGGTCCTGGCTACGAAGCTTTAGCCGCCGAGGTTCCGGGGGATACGATACGGCCCCCACTCGACCGGACGGTGGAGCCGCACGGTCCACCGCCAGATACTCCAGGGCGCTCACCGTTCGCGCCCGCTCGCATCACGCGTTTGGGGTGGCGTCGACCGAACTCTCCACCATCGACTGCTGTGGCCCGGAGTCGCTGCCACCGTCTCGCGACGATACATCGGGGTTCGCCCCGGCATACCACCACTCGTCCCAGCTTTGGGCCATCGGGAAGAGGCGGTCGGCCTCGGTGCCGACCGACACCCGCGGCACCACGTAGTCCGGCTTCTGTGCGGTACGCGCCAGTCGGTTGATCAGCGCGGAGCGCTGCAACTCCCCGCGCTCACGCGCGAGGCGCACCATCTCACGGAGTGGTTCATGGTGCGCCGACGCGTCGGCGATGAAGTTTGACGCCAGACGGCGCCGTGCAGCCGCATCCAACGTGCCAATACTGTTGGCAAACGTGACCTCCTCCACGGCCAACAACTGCTTGAGCGCGTCGCGGGAAACGGCGGGCGACTCCTCCGTGGGACCGGTAATGGCCTCAACGGATGGTGGGGTTCCACCTAACGATGCCCCCAGGGCCATGGCGCGCGCGAGCGCCTTCAGCTCCTGGTCGACCAGCTCGTGCAAGCGTTCATGGTTGTCGACCGTCGACGCGCCCGCCTCGAGGTCCGGTGCCTCCGGGCGGCCGAGGACGTCCGTCTCCTCGATGACCTCCACCGCGCGGACGAAGGCACGGCGCGCCTCCAGGAGCCCGGTCGCCGTGCCGGTGGTCCCCCCGGCCTTCGCGGCTTCGGTGCGCGCCCGGTCGGCCAGCGTCTGCCACGCCTGCTCCATCACGTACTTGTGCCCGGCGAACTCCAGCAACCGCATCCGCATGTCGTGCGCGTCCTTGATCGGTGCTTCGCCAGGTCGACGCCCGGCCTGGTGGATCCGCTCGCTGAAGAAGCGATCCTGTTCCTCCGCGACAAACTGCGGGGAGACACCGGCCAGCCGCGCGCGGAGTGCGGTGAGCAAGGCCCGGCGCGCACTCACCCAACGGGCGTCCTCGTTCCAATTGCCCCACTCACGAGACAGCAACGACTCGATGACAGGCTGGGGGTCAACGATCGACAGCACATGCACGGCCTCTGCCCTGGTAATCGCCTGGCGCCGCGCCGCAGGGGCATCGGCATCGACCGGCCATTCCGCGCCAGCCTTCGCCATACGGCGCGCGTCGCCCCCATCCAGTCGATCCATGGCCGCCAGCGCGACACCGGTGTCACGGGCTCGCTCAGACAGGTACGTCGGGAGCGCAGGGTCGACGTCCCAGCCTCCGGTTCCGGCGCAATACCGCACGCGGTCACCCAGCGCCTCATCCACCGTCCCGGTCACCCAGAACGGGCGCTGCGGCTGCAGGGCATAGGTCAGTCCGCCCGCCCCCTCGACCTGGTGGGAGACCAGCCCCAGCATCTCCACGATCGGCAGCGTGGGATAGTCCGTGATGCGCACCGTCAACGGCCGCTCGATCTCGCGCACGTCGTGGATCTCCGACATCGTCCGCCGCACGCGCACCAACGATTGATAGCATGCCTTGGTCGGATCGGCCACGTCGCGGAACTGCTTCAGGGTATACAGCGACAGCGGCACCTTGTTGCCGAGCACCTCCAGCGCGAGCGAGCGGGCCACGTCCAGTTCGGGCATGGCCTTGAGCGCCTTCTTGCGCGCCAATTCACTGGTCAGGACCTGCGCCCATTCGTCGGCGATCACCCGCCACTCGAGGACATCCGTCATTTCCGCCACCCGGCCCGCCTCGATCGACAGGATCGCTCGGCGCTCCGACCGCTCGCCACGGCCAACCACCGGCAACACCTCGGCCTCGAGCCCGAGCAGCGGCTGCACCGCTTCGCGGGCCGGCCCGTCCGACGACATCCAGTTGGTGTCTGGCACGATGAACACCGCGTTACTGGTCGGAATACCCAGCACCTCGGCATTGGCGGCCGCCGCTGTCGGGTTGTCGACAAAAGTGAAGGCCGGCACGACGCCGACGCCGACCAGCTCCCAGGCATCGCCCACGCGACGCTCGCGGCGCACCGGGACCAGGAATGACAGCTCGAATCCCGCCCAGTCACCAATATTGTCGCTCTTCGACGAGACCCGCCCGATGCTGCTCACCGTGAGGTACACGTGTGCCAAGCTGCTACCAAAACCTCCCCAGAGCGTGAATCGCTCACCGTCACCGGCGTTGCCGTTGGCCAGTGCGGCATTGAACGTGGCATCAAGGAACGCGACGAGCTTCTCGCGGTGCGCCAGCAACGGCAGGACGCGCACCGTGGTCTCCTCGAACTTGAAGGCGCCGGCAATCGTTCGGTTGGAGGCCCCAAGCGAGGTATTGAACAACCGGGCGGTCCGCTCCCCTTCCCTCGCCGCGTCGGGATACGGCCGCCCGTCGCTGTCGTGCCAGCGGGCATCACGCGTGCGCCAGGCCACGTTGGTCCCGGGTTCGTACACCATGTTGACATTGTACCAGAGCGGGAACACCGGGCGGAGCGTGGCGATGTCGCAGGCCGAGCCACGCCATTGACGCTCCACCTCGAGCCCGAGCGTCTCCACGATCGGCAGTGACGGCCATTGATGCAGGTGGATGCGGTACCCTCCGGTGGCATCGCCAGCCATCATGCGGGCCTCGCCGAGGACACCGGCACTGTTCAGGCGCGTGAAGCGCATCACCCCGTTGGTGACCGCCTGGTAGCAGTACTCATTTGGGTTCTCGGAGCTGCGGAACTGCTTGAGGCACAGGGTATTTGAGGCCAGGTGCGGTCGGAAGGGGAACCCCATCGTCGCCATCTTGCGCGCCATGGCGAGGTAGTTGTCCGCCGAGGTGGCCGGCGACATCGGCAGGACGCCAGCCCCGGCCATCCACCCCACCGTATCGCGACCGAGTCCCGCCACGGTCTGCATCATGGTGGACCATGCGCCCCACGGCGTCCACGAGGCCCGCGGATCAAACGGCAGTTGCAGCATCCCGGGCACGGCATCCCGTTCAACCTCGATCAAGGGCTGCATTTCCAGGCGCTGGTCCGAGTACAACGAGGAGAACACAGACGTCTGTACGATGGCTTCCTTCACCGGGGCGCCCGGGTTCCGCACCCAGTCGCTGGCCGCCGGGACGATCTGTGCGGTGGTCTTGGGCCATCCGTACACCATCCGCCCTACCGTCATGGACATGTCGTCGTCCACATAGATGAACGGCGAGAATGACGCCCAATCCTTGAACACCCACTTCCCGTCCTTCACCACGTACCACTCGAGGGGGATGTTGAACAGGATCTCGCGCTGCGCGAGCCATCCATAGTTCCCCACCTCGATGGCCATCTTGCCGTAGTCCAGGATCATCAATTGGACATACGGCATGGGGACACGGAAACGCCCCAGCTCCGGTGGGATGATGTTCAGGTACCCATCCACGAATCGCTGCAGCGTGTCCAGGCTGGCGCGGAGCGGGAACAAGCGCGTGGAGACCGACTCGAACGGGAAGGGTGGCCGGATCGGGAGAGACGCCCCGGGAAGCTCGGCGAACGGCGAGAGGGACATCGTCATGAGGCTCCTTCGCTCCGTCAGGAACGGGACAGGACCCAGCGCGGCAAGGCTTCGATGAACGCCTTGTCGCGTGAGTCCGGAAGCGCACCGTAGATGCGCGTGAATTCGTGGGTCGCAGCACCAGCCAACCCATGGGCCACCTCCCGGGCGTCGTCGATGCACCCGTACGCGTCCATCCGCTCCCTGACCCACGCCACATCCGGGTCCGTTCGGTCTGCCCGGGGCTGGCCGAGGAAGGCATGGAGTCGCGCGCGTTCGTCCGCCGTCGCGCGCGCGAACAACTGGATCAACATCAACGTCCGCTTGCCCTCGCGGATGTCGCCGCCGAGTTCCTTGCCGTAGGACGTCGGATCCCCAACCAGGTTGAGCAGGTCATCCTGGATCTGGAACGCCGCCCCCACGAGGAAACCGAAGCGAATGAACGGCTCAGCATCGATCGCCCCACGCGTGCCGATCAGTGCTCCCACGCGGCTGGGGTGGATCGTGGCCAGCCAGCAGGTCTTCTTGAGGACCATCTCCAGGTAGTCCTGCTCGGTGACATCGACCGGGTTGTCCCGGCGCCACCCCAACTCCATCGCCTGTCCCTCGGCGGATTCGCGCCCCATCCGCTCCGTCTCCTCGACAATCCGCAACGCGAGGTCACCGCCGAGGAGGTGCTGGTTGTCGAGGAGGGGGCGCATGGCGAGCATGGAGAGCATGTCGCCGACGTTGATCGAGATCGGAACGCCGTGCTCCTTGTGCATCGTCGGACGCCCGCGGCGCTCGTCGCTTTCATCCTCGATGTCATCGTGGATGAGCATGGCGTTGTGGACGAGCTCGATGGAGACCGCGGTGCGCAACGCCATGTCCGGCGACCCACCGAATGCCCGCGCGGTGGCGATGCAGAGGCTCGGCCGGAACGCACGCCCTCCACGCCGCGGATAGTCGGCGAGCAGGTCGTAGAGGTAGCGGCGAGGCTCCGCCGTCGGCAGGTACTGAAAGAGCAGCCGCCGCGTGGACTCGCCGTATTCGCGCAGGACCGACGGCACCAAGGCGCTGTCCGTGGCGCGCGCGGTGGCGATCATGCGTCAGGCGGCGGCGATGTCGACCGTCAGTTCTCCGCGCGGGTTGCCACCACCATCAACGATGGCCCCGCGATACGTCCCGACGGCCTGCGTGTCGGCCACCGTCACCGACACCAGGACGCGACCGTCCGTCGCGGAGATCGTGACGCCACCAAGCGCTTCCCCCGCGGCCGACGCGAGGGCGGTCGACAGGGTCATGTATTCCGCGTCCGGTGCGAGGGACACCTGGACGGTGGTTGGGCGCGTCGAGGCGACGCGCACTGCGGCACGGGCCCCGGCGGCGGCACCGGTGGGCCCCGTCATGCCGGGCCACATGGCCATCCACTGGTTGACCGCTTGCTGGCCGCCGGGGACAAACTGCGCCATGCTGTCCGTCCACATCCGGGCGACCTGCATCCACGGGCCCGCGGCCTGCGCCATCATCGGGCCCATTGGTCCGAACGCGCCCCACGCACCATTCCCCTGCCGATTGTCGTTCATGTCCGGTGTCCCCGGTGAAGGCACTTGGTATCGCTTCGCGGCCTCCTTGCCGCGGGCGAGGTATTCATCCAGCACAGTGTACGCGGTGTGCACGCCGCGTTCCGCGGCACCGAGCACGGGCTCGGCCGCGGCTTCCACCACCAGGCGCGCCGTCTTCAGCCCGCCGTCAAGCAGCTGCTCCACGCGACGGGTCACCTGGTCACCGAACATCGCGGCCGCGGCGGCACCCTGCCGCAACGGCCGGTCGCGTTCCAGGGTCTCGCGCTTCACTCTATCTTTAGGCTTTGCCTTGGAGGCCATGCGTCAGGGATGGTCGTAGCCGACAATGTCGGCGAGCGGAGGGAACTGCGAGAGGGCGTGCGAGGCGAGCCGTCCGGAGATGACCGCCGACTCAATGCACCCGGAGTCGAGACCGGTCGCCGTCCAGTCGCCGGCGATCGTCAGGTTATCGAACGTGGCGTCCAACGGAGAGAGACGATAGCGCGGCGAGCCCGGCAGCGATAGGACATACCGATCGGTCGGGTTCACGTTCGCCGTCCAGTACTGGCCGTCAATCGCATCGGAGGTGCGTCGCGGAGCCCCGTCGCCTGGCACCAACCATTCCCAGCGCACTCGCCCCTTGGCATCGCGCAACCGTGGCCACAGGATGGGCAAGTCACGCTCGATGAACGTCACCGCGTTGTCACGGACGAACGCGCGTCGCTTCATGGGAAAGTCCTCATCACCCTGCTCCGCGTCCGGCCGATCCGGCAGGACGCTGCAGAAGTACGCCACCGACTTCACACGCGCGGAAAAGCCCTCTTCCGGGATCAAGTGCGTCATGTCGGCCCAGGTGTCGAACGGCTCGACGAACCCGGAGAGATTGACCTCACCGGGATGCGGCCACCCCAGCCCCTTCACGTGGGTGGACATCCACAGCTGCAACGCCTGGGTCGGAACGGTCTTCACGTGCTGGATCATGTCACGCCACCGCGTGGACGCCGCGATCAACGCCGGCGCGACCTGCGGCAGGGCCGACACACTGACCCCGAGCACCACAAAATCGAAGTCGTCTCCCACGCGCAGGCTGCGCGTGCCCTCGCCGCGCCGGTCCCAGTGCGACTCAAACCGGCGCCCTTCACGTCGCAACCGATCGCCGTCCACCAGCTGCGTATAGTTGGGCTCACTCGGCCAACACGGCACCTGCCGGACCTGGACGAGTGGCGCATACTCCGGCCGGCCCGTGCCCCGCACGCGTGCCTGCACGTCAAACGCCAGGGTTTCCACGGAGGCCCCGTCCTCGGCTAGTCCAACGTTCGTGAGCCGATGGAAGAACTCGAAGCGCACCCCGCGGGCCTTGAGCACCTGGTACAGCGGGGCGAACACCACGTCCCCCATCCCCGCATTCATCCGCCAGAACAGCGAGCCCCGATAGGTGAAGAACATGCGCATCGCCCCACGGAGCGCGACGCCGGCGGCGAGCCGCGGGCGCGTGACATCGCCGTCTTCGTACGCGAACGCGAGATCATAGATCCCACGCATGAAGCCCGAGTCGAGTGACGCATCGGACGCGCCATGCAACCGCAACCACTCGCGCCAGTCCCAGTCGTTGATCGCGTCAAAGCCGCGCGGATCCGCCGCGAGCCCGTGCATGACCGAGCCGCGCACGGCGGCCAGGATCAGGTCAATCACCTGCCACACGCGACGCATCTCCGTGTCCGCCTCCGCGAGCCGCTGGAGGTGGCCACGCGCCGCCATGGCGAGCACGTCCAGCAATTGCAGCAAGACGGTTGCACCCTGCTTGGCTGGACCTGGCACCCAGGCGTCCATCGCATGGCGCAACGCGTCGGCGGCCTCGAACAGTGCGGTCACTGCGGCGAGCTCGCCATACCGCACCGCCCGCGCGACCAGGTCGGCGATGCCGCCCGCGCTCATCGCTTCGCGCTCCTCAGCGGCGTGCGCCGCCCGCAGCAGTGCGCGGACCAGCATCACCGACTGGCGCAGGTAGGCAATCACCGAGAATGGCGTCCCCTGCTCCAACGGGTCGCCGGGGAGCCCACGGCCTGCGGGGAAGGCGGCGAGCCAGCTTTCCCACCCCGCGGAATCGTTAGGCGTGCGATCGGCCACGCCGACGAGGGGCGCCGGCGCGAAGGCCTCCTCGAACGTCGCGAGGCGCGTCGTGGCCGGATCCGCCGCGCGCTCCCGGTAACAGGCGCGCATCATCCCGAACGCGTTTTCGTAGAAGCCCATCCAGAGGTGCAGTCCGTGCTCCTCGATACGGTCTGATGGCCCGCGTCCCGATGCCCCCTTGCCGCCCAGGCGCCAGCCTTGCTGGAAGACCGTGACGGCGTAGCGTCCCTGCTGCTCCGGCCGAGTCAGTTCCCACGCGGCCGTCAACGACGCGCAGCCGCCACCAACAATGGCGACGCGGATGGGGGGCGGTGCGGACCGCGACGACGACATGGGGGGGGAGCTGCGGAGGGAAGCGTACGGGGCGCGTATATATAGAAGACGCCCGCCACAGGGGCCACCTTTGCCCCCCGCTGGGGTACCTGTGTCCCGCCCGCTAGATTGTGCCGTCCTCGTCACGCCTCCCTCATGCGCGTCGCATCGTTCCTGTTCGTCCTCACGCTGGTCAGCCGCGCTCCGCAGCTTGGAGCACAGACCCCGCCGGATTCGCTCACCCCTCCTGCCCAGGACTCGCTGCGGTCGACGCTGACCGGCGTCTTCACCGAGGAGCAGGCGGCCAAGGGGAAGGATGTCTTCCTTGGTCAGTGCCAGAGCTGCCACACCAACGCGGACCTCACCAGCGCGGATTTCAAGGCCGACTGGGTCGGGAAGATGCTCTCGGATTTCTTCACCTTCCTGAAGGAGACGATGCCGGAGAGCGAACCCGGGGCGCTGAGCAACGAGCAGTACGCCGCGGTGACCGCCTACGTGCTGCAGTTGAACGGCCTGCCGGCCGGCGCCGTCCCCCTCGCGACCACGGCCGACTCACTCGCCACGATCAAGTTCGAGGTTCCGGCCGCGGGGCTCACGGCCCTCCGTCCGCACGCGCGCGCGGCCCGCGAGCGCTTCCATGCGCCACCCCGGACCGCCTCCGCCCGCGACCCTCGACGCTAGGCACGACACCCCGGCGCCCTTACCGCGTCCGGCGCCGGAGCTACATTAGTCGCCTAAGCTCCCTGTCCCCCGCCCAGCACCGCCGGCCGGGGGTTTGTACACCCACGAGTCGAAGGATTCCTCATGGCGCCTCCGGTCTTTTCGCTCCGACGTGCAGCCTTCACGGCTGGCACCGTCGCCCTCGCGGCCACTGCCGCCGTCCTCGGCCGCTTCTCTCCACTCGACGCCGTTCAAGGCAAGGCCACGGTGCGGGGCAATGTCCCCGGCGAGTGGCGCTTCTGGGGCGCGGATGCCTGGAGCACGCGATACTCGCCGCTCGACCAGATCAACGCGAGCAACTTTGGCAGCCTGACCAAGGCCTGGCAGTGGAACGCCGGGGCGTTCGGCAGCGACGAGTACTATCGCACGACCCCGTTGTACGCCAACGGACGGCTGTTCACCGTCGCCACCACGCGCCGCATCACGGCGGCCATCGATCCGGCCACGGGTGAGACGTTATGGATGCACCGGCTCAACGAAGGGATCCGCTGGCAAAAGGCGCCACGCCAGTTCGCCGGACGTGGTCCCTCCTACTGGACGGACGGGCCTAACGAGCGCATCATCGTCGTGACGCCGGGCTACCACATGGTCTCCCTCGACGCCAAGACCGGCATCCCGGACCCGAAGTTCGGCAAGAATGGCGTGGTGGACCTCATGGACGGCCTCGGCCTTCCCCTCGTCCCGCTGGCGGTGGACGACTCCGGCTCGTTTATCATCTCGGACGCCGCCCCCTATCGGCAGGCGAAGCCCGGCGAAACGTGGAACCCGGTGACGAAGACCGGCGCGGATGGCACCGTCGGGATCGATCCGAAGCTCGGCCAGATCGCCGCGTCGTCGCCGGCCATCATCGTGAACGACGTCATCGTGGTCGGCAACTCGTCGATCCATGGCTACTACCCCATCAAGGTGCGCAACATCCCCGGGTACATCCGCGGCTTCGATATCCGCACCGGTCGACAGATGTGGCGCTTCAACCTCGTGCCGCAGCCGGGAGAGTTTGGCGCGGAGACGTGGAAGAATGGCTCGAAGATCGGCACCGAAGGGGTCGGGAAGAATGATGCGTGGGCGACCTACTCCGCGGATCCGGAACTCGGCCTGGCTTACATCCCGGTGGGCATGCCGTTGATGGACGAATACGGCGGACACCGCCCCGGCGACAACCTGTATGGAAACTCGCTGATCGCGCTCGACGTCAAGACCGGCAAGCGGAAGTGGCACTTCCAGATGGTGCACCACGACATCTGGGACTACGACACGCCGATGGCCCCGAACCTCATGGACGTGACCGTGGACGGTCGTCCGCGAAAGATCATCACGCAGAGCACCAAGCAGGGGTGGCTGTACACCTTTGATCGCGCGACGGGCGAGCCGATCTGGCCGATGCCAGAGACGCCGGTGCTCCAGAGCGACGTCCCGGGCGAGCAGACGGCCGCGACGCAGCCGATCCCCTCGAAGCCGGCCCCGTACGCGCAGCAGGGGTTGCTCGAAAGCGACGTCATCGACTTCACGCCGGCCATCAAGGACTCCGCCCTCAAGATCGCCAAGCGCTGCCGCATGGGCCCGTACTACATCCCGGGCGGTTCGGTGGACTCGCCCCAATACAAGTGCGCGTGGTACGCACCAGGGGCAAGCGGTGGCGTGAACATCGACGGCGGTGCGGCGGTCGACCCGGAGACCGGGCACATCTACGTGGCCTCGCTGATCGGCCTGAGCACCATCGCGCTGCAGAAGGACCCCTGCTCCGAGTTCCGGTACAGCTCGCCCCGGGACAACTGCGGATTGCCGGGCGCCCTTCCGCCGCCCCCGGGGTACACGCCGCCCACCAATCGTGGCGGCGGCTTCGAGGGACGCGGCGGCATCCCCAACCAGATCGGCGGCGTATCGATCCTCAAGTCGAAGCAGATGGGCGGGATCACCGCGTACAACATGAACACGGGCGACAAGGCCTGGTGGATCCCGAACGGCCGTGCGCCAAAGGTCACCAGCAACTCGCCGCTCTTTGCCGGTGTCACGCTCCCGCCGGGCAACTCGCGTGGGCAGGCGCAGATCATCACCACCAAGTCGCTGTTGATCTATGGCCAGGGACGCAGTGGGGGAGCGCCCGACGAGACGCCGTCGCTCTACGCCGTGGACAAGGCGACCGGCAAGGAAGTCGGCGCCGTGAAGCTCCCCGAGAAGACCACGGCCGTGCCGATGACGTTCATGCACAACGGCAAGCAGTACATCGTCTTCGCCATGGGCGCGGGGGCCAACACGTCCTTGATGGCGCTCAAGCTCCCCGAAAAGAAGTGAGTCCTGTGCGGGAGCGGCCGCGTATTCGCGTCCGCTCCCAGACAGCCCCGGATCGTCTCGATTCGGTCTAGACTCGAAGACAGCTGCGCGACACCCCCCTGCAGGGCATTACCATGACCGCGCCCGTCTCCCGGTGCGGTCATGATTCTTTTCGCGCAGCTGCCCGACATCGAGCTCGCCCAACCCGCCGATTTTCAGGATGACCCGGTGGAGGAGTGGCAGGGGAGATCGCCGCCCTCGGCGTGGAGACGCTGGAACTTCGCGCGTCGCCTGTGGCTGCGCGGACTCCTCAGCCGTGCGAAGCACGCGGGGCTCGCCGGACACCCGCGCTGGGCGCAGCGATTGGCGAAGCTCGCTCCAGGCTTTCAATACGGCGCCGGGGAGATCCTCGGTCTCGATGGCGCTCCATCCGGCATTATGGAACGGCGGAAGGCTGCCTTGGCCGAGTTGGGAGGCACCGCACGTGAGCGCGCCCCTCGCACCCTCGCGGCGAGTGCGCGCGTGCAACGCGGCCTCTCCGACGCCGACTTCGTCGACCGATATCGCGTGCCCTTCCCCTTCCGCGACCTCGTGCGCACGGCGCTCCCCGTCGGCACCATGGCGGTCGCGACGGAAGGCGGCAAACTGCGCGACCTCGACGGCAACCTGACCTGGGACCTCGGCGGGTCCTACGGCGTGAGCCTCTTCGGCGTTGACTTCTACCGCCAGGCGATACGCCGGGGGGTGGAACGCGCCGAGGGCCTCGGACTGGTCCTCGGCCCCTTGCATCCAATAGTTGAGGACAACGTGCGGAGACTGCAGGCTGTCTCTGGCCTGGATGAAGTGTCCTTCCACATGTCGGGCACAGAGGCCGTGATGCAGGCCGTACGGCTCGCGCGCTACCACACCCGGCGATCTCACATCGTGCGCTTCTCCGGGGCGTACCATGGCTGGTGGGATGGAGTACAGGCCGGCGTGGGCAACCCGCGCCCCCCGCATGAGGTCTACACCCTGGCCGAACAGTCGGAGGCTACGCTGCGTTTTCTTCGCGCCGCCGATGACGTGGCGTGCGTGCTGGTGAATCCCATCCAGGCGATGCACCCGAACGCCGCACCTCCTACCGACGCCGCCCTGTTGACCGGCGTACGGACGGGTGGCCTTGATCGCGAGGGGTACGCCACCTGGCTGCGCCAACTACGCGACGTCTGCACCGCGCGCGGCATCGTACTGATTCTGGATGAAGTCATGCTGGGATTCCGCCTGGCACGCGGCGGCGTCCAGGAATACTTCGGCGTGGCGGCGGACCTGGTGACCTATGGCAAGAGCCTGGGCGGGGGGCTCCCGGTGGGCGTGCTGTGTGGGCGCCGCGGGTTGATGCGACGCTACCGCGAGGACCGCCCCGCCGACGTGTGCCTGGCGCGCGGCACCTTCAATGCGCACCCGTATGTGATGGCGACGATGAATGAGTTCCTTCGCCACATCGATCGTGCGGAGGTCCGGGCACACTACCACACGCTGGAGGCGACGTGGCACGGGCGCGCGCAACGCCTTAACGATCGCCTCACCGCCGCGGACGTCCCGGTGCGCATGGTCCCCATGGTGTCGGTGTGGAGCACAACCTTCACGGCGCCCGGCCGGTACCACTGGATGTTGCAGTACTACCTGCGCCGGGCCGGACTTGCGTTGAGCTGGATCGGCACCGGTCGCCTCATCTTCCCTCACGACCTCACCGACGCCGACGTGGAGGAGATCATCGAGCGCTTCACGGCGGCGACGGTGCGCATGAAGGAGGACGGCTGGTTCTGGCGTGACGACGCAGTCACCGCGAAGGGGATTTCCCGCAGCGTTACGCGGGCGTTGGTCCGCGCGGCTCTTGGACGTGCCCCATCGGGTCGATCCACTCGCCCCTGAGCAGGGCAGCTGGAGCCTTGTAGTACAGCCCGATGTCGTGGAACGGATCGGTCAGGATCTTCGTCATCCAGGAGAAACCGGTCCGGGGGCTCCGGGCAGCCACCAGATAGAGTGTTCGCGCGAGCAGCCCCGCCACGCCCAGCCAGAACCACAGGAGCCCAACGGTTCGCACCATCCCCCCCAGGCCATCGGCGGGGCTGAGCAGGCCCATGACCGATGGGTCGAGCCAGACCACCACCGGGATGGCGGCCCAGATCGTCAGGAGGATGACCTTTCGCTGCAGGTTGTATCCGACCTTGATCTCCTCCTTGTGCTCGAAGGTCGCGCGATTGACATGGTCATATCCACGTGGCTCGAAGAAGAAGTGACCGGCCTGACGGAGGGTCATGGCGAGTAACCACCCCACCATGGCGGCCAGTGCCGGCTCGGTGAACGCCAGCACGTAGGATGCGAGGAAACAACAGGCGCTCAGCAGGTGCAGGGCCTGATTCACGCGGCTCTGGTGATAGTAGCGATGGTCGTCCCATCGCTGCACGCGGAGTTCCTCCCAGAAGGACGACGTCGCACCGGTGGCGGAAAGCGTTTCAGGCATGGTCATGGACGTGGGCGCTGGAGTGAGGGGCAGGCGTATCGGCTTGCAGGAGCAGCGGCTCCCCGACCCGGATCAGCGCGCCTTCGCGCACCGCAGGGGCGGGGAGGAGTCCGGGGCTGGCGAGCACGACGATGGTCGAGCCGTTCTCGAACCAGCCCAGTTCGTCGCCGCGGTGTACTGAGATGGGGTGGCGCAACGGCTCGCCGCTCGGTCGCGCGCCACCGAGATGCGTCAGGCGCACATCCGAGACCAGGATCGCCGCCACCGCGACCAGGGTGAGGCGTTCGTCAGGCGCGTGCGTGGAACGGAGGGTCAGGATCGCCCGGGCGTTGCGACAGTAGAGATTCTCGAGGCGACGTACCGTGATTGGGTTGACGTTCCACGTATCGCCGGCAATGACACGCACGACCTCCAGCGTGGCATCGCATGGCGCGTGAAATCGGTGGTAGAACGTCGAGCGGAGCCGGAGCGTGACGAAGGTCCCATCGTGGTGATGCGCCGCGAGCTTCGGGTCACCCACCAGCTCGTCCAATCGGTAGTGCAGCCCCTTGGCTTGCACGAGCGTACCTGCGTCGATCCGGCCGCACGCCATCACCTCGCCGTCACAGGGGCTGACGCGCACCTGGGGTGCCACATCGATGGGACGTGCACCGGGCTTAAGCTGGCGCGTAAACACGTCGCGCAGCGTGAGATACTCGCGGGGCACGGCCTCCTCGAGGTGCAGGGAGCCCCCGAAGTGCTGCCAGACCGACACCGACACGCGCGTGAGCGCGCGTGACCTGATCCCCGCGTACCACCCCGCAGCGCGGGTGATCAGGCGACGCGGGACGCGATTCGTGAGGAGGAAGTTCAGTTCCTCTGGTATCGCGCGACCGAGGTGCCGCACGCGCTCCCGCCAGGATGGGGTAGCCCGGCCAGCGGCCGACAGGGGAAGGGTCACGACGCATGGGGCGCGAGCACGGGTCCCAAGCTCTGCGCCTTCAATAAAGATGCCGTCACGATCCGGTGCGGGTGCAGCAACGAGCTGGCGACGGGTGGCCGCAGGCTCCCACTCCGCGCATCCGCTGCGGCCGGCACCACTTCGTCACGAGCCGCACTCCAATGCGGTGCAGTTGTGTCACGGCGCGGTCGCACCCATGCCAAGCGGCCACGCAACGTCCTATTTGTGTCGTCTGCCTTCACCTTCCATTGTCATGCCAACGCTCGCCACCGGTTTCCCTGCCCTGGTCCGGCCCACCTCCCTGCGCGCGCCGCGGGTGCTGTTCATTGGAGGCTCGATGAACCAGACAACCCAGATGCACCAGGTGGCCAAGGCCTTCGGCGATTGCGATCCCTGGTTCACGGCGCATTATGCCAGCGGGATCGAGCAGGCTGCCGCCGCGGCCGGGATCCTCGACTTCACGGTGCTCGGCGGGCAGGCCCGGCGCAGGTCGGAAGCGTACTTTGCCGCGCACGGCCTCAATGTGGATTACGCGGGCCGACGCGGCGGGTACGACCTCGTCGTGACGTCGTCCGACCTGGTGGTCCCGCGCAACATTCGTGACACGCCCATCGTGGTCGTTCAGGAAGGGATGATGGACCCGGAACGATGGATCTACCATCTCGTGCGTGCGCTCCGGCTCCCCCGGTACCTCGCGAACACCTCCATGACCGGGTTCTCGCACGCCTATCGGGCCTTCTGTGTGGCGTCCGAGGGGTACCGCGACGACTTCATCCGCAAAGGCGTGCGCCCGGACGGGCTCGTGGTCACCGGCATCCCGAACTTTGACAACGCGGACGCCCTGCGTCAGAACGACTTTCCGCACCGCGGCTACGTCCTCGGCGCCACCTCATGCTTGCGCGAGACGCTGAAGTATGAAGACCGGCCGGCGTACATCCGCCGCGTGTTGCAGGTTGCGGCAGGCCGACCGGTCTTGTTCAAGTTGCACCCCAACGAACGCGTGGACCGCGCGACGCGTGAGATCGCACGCCTGGCCCCCCACGCCATGATTCTCGCCGACGGTCCCACGGACCACATGATCGCGAACTGTGACGCGCTGGTCACGCGCTACTCGTCGGTCGTGTTCGTGGCGCTCGCGCTCGGAAAGGAGGTGCATGCCGACCTCGACCTCGACCGCCTGCGACGCGTGCAGCCCTGGCAAAACGGTGGGACATCCGCCGCGCGCATCGCCGATGTCTGTCGCCACATCCTGGCCGGCACTCCAGCTTCGTCCCTGGCGACCTAACGACATAGTCTGGCATCGAGACCGTCTGCGCTCGGTCACGACAAGGCATCCGCGCGTTCACGTTCGGTCACAGGGTGATGACGTCCCTCACATTCCGGTGTGCGTCGCCCAAGTTCGCGAGGTCGTGTCTGCCCCCGCCCTTCCCTACGCGCGCCCCGAGCGTCGCCCGGCCACGCTGCGACGTGTTGTCGTCGTGGGTGCCGGGTCGATTGGCCAGCGGCATCTCCGCAACCTTGCCGAGTTAGGCATCGAGGCGGCCGCCCTTCGCACCTACCGTGGTACCACCGGTCCCCTCGTCGGTGTGCCGTCGCTCACCACCTGGGATGCGGTCGATGTCTTTGCCCCGGATGCGATCATCATCGCCAACCCCACGGCGTTGCACAGCGAGGTCGCGGTGCGTGCGGCGTCCGCGGGGTATCACCTCCTGGTCGAGAAGCCACTCGCCCACGATGTGGCCGCCGCCGTCGCAGCGTGCCGTGCCGCGGCGCACGCGGGAGTCGTCGCGCTGGTCGGCTATCACTTTCGTCACCACCCGTCGTTGCAGGTCATGCGGGATTGGATCCGGCAGGGGGCGATCGGAACGCCCGTACACGCGCAGGTCACCTGGGGCGAGTACCTGCCGGGGTGGCATCCCGGTGAGGATCACCTGACCGGGTACAGCGCGCGCCGGGCCCTTGGCGGCGGCGCGGTCCTCACCCTGTCGCACCCCATCGACTACCTCCGCTGGCTGCTGGGCGAGGTGACGGAAGTGTCCGCGATGGTCTCGCAATCCACGCCGTACACGCTGGACGTCGAGGATGTGGCCCACCTGACGCTGCGGTTTGCCTCGGGGGTGCTCGCCGCCGTGACCCTTGACTACGCGCAGCGGCCTGCCGAGCACACGCTGCGCATCGTTGGCCTTGACGGCACGCTCACTTGGGATGCCCGCACCGGCGTGGCGCGACGCACCGGCCCGGACGGCGAGGTCCTGGAAGCCGGCGTCGCGCCGGGTTTCCAGCGCAATGACCTGTTTCGCGCGGAGCTTCGGCACTTTGCGGAGTGCGTCGCCGGAGAGGCGACGCCGGCGTGCACGATGGACGACGGCCTCGCGGCGGTGCGGATCTGCGTGGCCGCCATGCGCTCCTCCGCGTGGGGGCGCGTGGTCGATGCGTGAGGCCGCCTCCACGCAGGGATTCGAGATCACCGACCGCGTCGTAATCCTCACCGGCGGAGCCGGACTGCTGGGGTCATCGTGGGCGCACGAGTTGAGTGCTGCCGGCGCCCACGTGGTCGTCGCGGATCGGGATGGGGAACGCGCGACCACGGTGGCGACGACGGCGCCCGGTGCGCGCGCGGTGGCCGTGCCCGTCGACCTCGCGAACCCCACGGAGATCCGCCGCCTGGTGACCGCCGCCCGGGACGAGTTCGGGAGGATTGATGCCGTGGTGAATGCGGCCGCCATCGACCCGAAGTTCGATCCCGAGAGCGCAGCGACCCACACGCACAGCTTCACCGACTTCCCGCTCGACGCATGGCAGCATGCGCTTGCGGTGAACCTCACCGCGCCGTTCCTCCTGGCCCAGGCTGCGATGCCGCACCTGATCGAACAGTGCGGTACCATCGTCAACATTGCGTCGACCTATGGACTCGTCGCCCCGGATCAACGGCTGTACGAAGACGCCACGGGGACGCGCGGGTTCAAGCCACCGAGTTACCCGGTCACGAAGGCGGGGCTCCTTGGCCTGACGCGATATCTCGCCGCCTATTGCGGCCCACTCGGCGTTCGGGTGAACGCGCTGGCTCCGGGTGGCGTCTGGGCCGGACACGACGACGGGTTTGTCCTCCGTTATGCCTGGCGCACGCCGCTCGGCCGGATGGCGGATCGTGACGAGTACGGCCGTGCCCTCCGGTTCCTGCTCTCCCCCGGCGCGTCCTACATGACTGGTGCATGCTTGGTCATTGACGGAGGCTGGACCGCGTGGTGACGCGGGTGCTCGCCCTCATCCCGGCACGCGGCGGGTCCAAGTCGATCCCGCGCAAGAACGAGCGGAGCTTTCTCGGGCATCCGCTCCTCGCCTGGAGCATCGCTGCGGCACGGGACGCGTCCGCGGTGGATCGTGTGATGGTCTCCACGGACGACCCGGCGCTCCGCGCGACGGCCCTTGCGCACGGTGCCGAGGCGCCATTCCTCCGGCCCGCGGCGCTCGCCGCGGACGACACCCCGGACTTTCCCGTGGTGCATCACGCCATGGCCTGGCTCGCCTCGGAAGAAGGGTACCAGCCCGACCTGGTCGTCCAGGTTCGGCCTACCTCTCCCGTGCGCCCTCGTGGCCTCATCGACGAAGCGATTGCGGCGCTGCACGCCGCCCCACATGCCGACTCCTTGCGGGTCGTGACCCCCTCGGGGGAGAACCCATACAAGATGTGGCGCATGGCGGACGGCCGGCTCGTCCCGCTCGTGCCACACGAAGGGCGCGAGGCGTGGAACATGCCGCGCCAGGCCCTCCCGCCCACCTGGTGGCAGACCGGGCACCTCGACGTCATCCGCCGTCGCACCATTGAGCAGGGATCGTTGACCGGGCATTGCATTATCCCGTTGGAGGTCGAGCGGCGTTTTGCCGTGGACATCGACACGCCGGACGACTGGGCGCACGCCGAAGTGGTGGCGAGGCGCCTCGCGGACGTGATCGTCCGGCCGCGCCCGCCGCGCGCACAGCTCGTCGACGTTCAGCTGGTCGTGCTCGACTTCGATGGCGTGATGACCGACAACACGGTGTGGGTGGGCCCGGATGGCGTCGAGACCGTCCGGTGTTCGCGGGCGGACGGGCTGGGGCTGGCCATGTTGCGACAGGCAGGCATCCCGGTCGTCGTGTTGTCCACCGAGACGCACCCCGTGGTCACTGCCCGCTGTCGCAAGTTGGACATTCCGTGCCAGCAGGGACTGGCCGACAAGGGCGCTGCGCTGCGGGATCTCGCGACGGCGCGCGGCGTATCCCTGGACCATGTGCTCTTCGTCGGCAACGACAGCAACGACGCCGCGTGCCTCGCGATGGCCGGGCTGGCGGTGGTGCCCGCGGACGCACACCCGGCGGTCCTGCCGCACGCGGACTGGATCCTCGCGCACCCGGGCGGCGCCGGCGCCGTTCGCGAACTCTGTGACACACTTCTGGAGGCCCGTCAATGAGGACCGTTCCTGCTCGCACCGTACACATCGGCCCGCAGCTCGTCGGCGATGATCAACCGTGCTTTGTGATCGCGGAAATCGGCATCAATCACAATGGACAGCTCGACCTGGCGTTCCAACTCATTGATGCCGCCATCGCCGCCGGGTGCAACGCCGTCAAGTTCCAGAAGCGCACCCCGGAACGCTGCGTCACGGCTGAACAGGCCGGGCAGATGCGCCAAACGCCGTGGGGCTACATCTCGTATCTCGAGTACCGCCACAAGGTCGAGTTCGACCGCGACGCCTATGAAGCCATCGACCGGTATTGCCGGGAGCGCGGCATCGCGTGGTTGGCCTCCTGTTGGGATGAGCCATCGGTGGACTTCATCGAAGCGTTCGACCCCCCAGCCTACAAGGTGCACTCCGCCGCCATCACCGACGGCCCCCTGCTCCGTCGCCTACGCGCCACGGGTCGACCACTGATCGTGTCAACAGGCATGTCCACCATGGGACAGATCGACGCCGCCGTCGCCTTGTTGCGTCCCCGCCCGCTGGTGCTGGTGCATGCCACCAGTGCGTATCCGTGCGCGCTCGATGAGTTGAACTTGCGCATGATTCCTGCCCTGCGGCACCGTTTCCCGGATCCGATTGGCTACTCGGGACACGAGGTCGGCATCCCGACCACGGTCGCCGCCGTCGCACTCGGCGCCTCGGTCGTCGAACGCCACCTCACGCTGGATCGATCCATGTGGGGCAGCGATCACGCGGCATCGGTGGAACCGGGCGGATTCGATCGCATGGTGAAATACATTCGCTCGGTCGAAGCCGCACTTGGCGATGGCGTCAAGCGCGTCTACGAGAGCGAACGTGCCCCGATGGCCCGACTGCGTCGATCTTTCGTGCTCGAAGACGTCTCCCCTGACCTGGCCGCGACCGCGTAGGAGGTTCCCGATGCCCGCGTCCCCCTTCACGGACAGCGCCCCCGCGGTCACGGCCGAGGCCCGCGCCGCGTTCGATCGTGACGGCTTCACCGTAGTCCGAGGGTTGCTCGCCCCCGACGAGGTGGAGCACTACCTCCGGTTGCTGGAAGCGCGCTCGGGAAGGCGTCGCACCGATCCCCCGGCAGCGCGTGGTTGGACCGTTCCCGATGGCGTGTCCCGCCACGCCGAGTTCTGGCCCCTCATCTTTCACCCAACCCTGCTCGCCACGGTCCGTGGGCTGCTCGGCGCCAACATCCGCTTCCTCCAGCACACCGACCTGCACGTCGGATTCTCCTCATTCAACTGGCATCGCGATTCGGTCGCCCGAGCGCTGGGTGTGGGACCCGACTGGGATGAGTCTGACGCCCCGTATCGACTCGTGCGGGTCGGGATGTACCTCCAGTCATCTGGAGGTGGCTTCCGGCTGGGCCTCGTCCCCGGCACTCACCGACCCGGCGATCCACGGGCACGCGCGGCGCGCAAGGCGGTGGAGCGCAAGGCGGGGATCTGGAGCCACGTGCGGCGCCTGGTCACCGGCAAGGTCCCGGACGTTCCGGGAGCGGCCTGGATCCCCGCTGGAGCAGGTGACGCGGTCATCTTTGACCCTCGCGTGCTCCATACCGGGACCCCGGTCGATGGTCCCAAGTATTCGGCATTCCTGGCGTACGGAATCCCCAATCGCCACTTCGAGGCGCATGCGCGCTACTATCGTTTCGAGCGCTCTGACCTGATGTACGGCCATCTCGATGACCGCCTGATCGCGGAGCTGGGAGATCGCGACCTCTATCATGCGGTCAGGGAGGGGCGCGTCGAGGAGGCGTCGCGGCCCGGGGTGGCGGAGCGGCTGGTCATGAAGGGACAGCGCCGAAGGTAGGCCAGCGTCGGGTGAACGCTTGAGGTGCGTTGCGCGTAATGCCGAATTGTGCCCTCCTCATGCTTCCTCTCCCGCTTCGCCCGCCTCGCACTGTGCGGAGGGCTGTTCACCACGGTCGTGTCAGCGCAGGACTCCACGGCATCGGGGAGCCGCCGGTCCTTGCGGGCCTCAACCGCGGCCGCGCTCACGCTGGACGGTCGTATCGACGAGGCGGCCTGGGCCAACGCCGAGATGGCCACGGCGTTCACCAACCGGGAACCAGTCGAAGGCGTTGCCGCGAGTGAGCGCACCGAGGTGCGCGTCCTCCTGGACGAGACGTCCGTCTGGGTCGCGGCACGTTTGTACGACCGGGAGCCGGGCACCATCGCTCGCCAGGTCGTGCGGCGTGACCAGGACTCGCAAGCCGACTACTTCGAGGTTGGTTTCGACTCCAACAATGATCGTCGCACCGGCTTTCTCTTTCGCGTGAGTGCGGCGAATGTGCAGCGCGACGAGTACGTCTTTGATGACAACGAGCGCGACCGTGCCTGGGATGCCGTCTGGGGATCCGCCGTCACCGTGGACTCGCTGGGCTGGGTGGCGGAACTGCGCATTCCCCTGTCCCAGTTGCGCTTTCGTGCCAGCGAGACCCCGCAAGCGTGGGGCGTGAACTTCGTTCGGCGGCGCGTACGCACCAACGAGGAATCGCATTTCCAGCTGGTGTCGCGGTTGCAGCGCGGCATCGTCTCCCAGTTTGCGACGCTGACCCAGGTCGTGGCACGCAGTGCGCGGCGCCTGGAGCTCCGTCCGTACGCGTTAGGCTCGGTCTTTCGCGGAACCGCGGAGGCGGGGAACCCCTTCAAGACTGGCCGCGATAACGGGTCGCGCGGTGGACTTGACGTGCGATTGGGCCTCGGCGGACAGTTCACGCTCGATGCGACCATCAATCCGGACTTCGGGCAGGTCGAGGCGGATCCGGCCATCATCAACCTCACCGCCTTCGAGCAATTCTTCGAGGAGCGGCGGCCGTTCTTCGTCGAGGACGCCAAGATCTTTGACTTCACGCTCTCTGGCGGACGCAACCGCCTGTACTATTCGCGCCGACTTGGTCGATCGCCGCGCGGGAGTGCGCCGAGTGGAACCCTGTTTTCCGACGTACCGTCCGCCACGAATATTCTCGGCGCAGCCAAGCTGACCGGGCGCACCCAACGCGGGATGTCGATCGGTGCCCTGGCGGCCATCACCGAGGATGCCGATGCCCGTGCGTTCCTCGGCGACTCCGTGCCGACGCAGAGCTACCTCGTGGAGCCGCGGGCCGGCTTTGGCGTGCTCCGGGTGCGACAGGATTTCAATGGTGGCGCGTCCACGATCGGTGCCATCGGGACGGCACTGCGACGCGACCTCCCGGAGGATGGCACCTTTCGATTCCTCCCGACGAGCGCGGTGAACGGCGGCATCGATTGGGAGCACCAGTGGATGAACCGCGAGTGGGCGTTCTTCGGATATTTCTCCGGCAGTCATGTGCGAGGGGACTCGGTCGCCCTGCTGCGCATCCAGCGCGCCAGCAACCACTTCTTCCAGCGGCCGGACGCGCGGATGCTCGGGGTGGACTCCACGGCAACCAGCATGTCCGGATTCGACTGGCGCATGACGCTCGACAAGCGTCGCGGGCGGCACTGGACCGGCTCGGCGTGGGCGGCGCAAGTCTCGCCCGGATTCGAGATCAACGATGTCGGCTTCAGCACGCGCCAGGAAGTGCTGGACGGCGGCGTGCGAATTTCGTATCGCGAGATCGTTCCCAACCGGGTGCTCCGCTCCTACAACGTCAACGTCAGCACCTTCCACAACTGGAGCCACGACGCCGTGGCCGGGCGTTTTTCACCCGGTGCATGGGGACGGGCCCACGTCGGCGGGTCGGTGAGCGTGCAGGGGAACGTCGAGTTCCTCAACTTCTGGCGCGTCGAAAGCAATGTCTCCTATCGACCGGAACTGGTGGACCGCAGCGGGACCCGTGGCGGGCCACTGATGCTGAACCCGCGCTCGATCGAGGGACGGCTCTCGTTGAATACCGATCGTCGCAAGGCGCTCAACCTCCGTCCAGGGATCAACCTCGAGACCGGGGCGATGGGCGTCGGCAGCGAAGCCAGCGTGAGCCTGGGGATCGGCTGGCGACCGAACGCGCGTATTGAGCTGGACGTTG
Organism: Gemmatimonadota bacterium; assembly: GCA_016712265.1. Taxonomy (NCBI): domain Bacteria; kingdom Pseudomonadati; phylum Gemmatimonadota; species Gemmatimonadota bacterium. Next base: position 1,253,681 of record JADJRJ010000030.1, read on the forward strand.
AACCCCGGTACCAACGATCCACCATCGGTGCACAATATGTGGCGACCAGTACAGCCCTGCCCTTCGCCCCGACCTTTGACCGCCGCTACCTCTTTGGTGAAGTGGCGCGGCGCGAGCTGAGCTTCCAGACCCGGCTCAACGCGGCCTTCTCTCCCACGGCGTCGTTTCAGCTCTTCGCACAGCCCCTCCTCTCCTCGGGAGACTACTCCAACTACAAGCAGCTGCTCTCGCCCCTGTCGTTCGACTTCGAGACGTTCGCCGAAGGTGCCCCTCCCCTGGTCGCAGGGGGAGCCACGTGTCGCGGGGGCCGCACCTGCGCGGACGGCGCGGATCAGCGGCTATTCGACTTCGACGGCGACGGGGTGACTGACTTCACGGTGGCCGAGCAGGACTTCAATGTGCGATCGCTGATCGGGAACGCCGTGTTCCGCTGGGAGTATCGTCCGGGTTCGACGATGTTCCTCGTCTGGCAACGTCGGCAGCGCAGCGAACTGGTGCGCGGGGATTTTTCCGCCCGCCGCGACTTTGCGGAGCTGTGGCGGGCGCCCACGGACAACACCTTCCTCCTCAAGTTCAGCTACTGGTTCCCGCTCTAATCGCGGGCGGTGTCACGAGACGATACGCCCGGCGTGATCCGCTGATCCAACACGTTACGGCCCTTACACTTGCGGCTCGCGCACCTCGCGAAACACTGACGCGTTTCCGCCGATTTCCGGACGGCGCTGACTGACTCCCGCGGCCACATTGCGGCTTCCAGGCTCATCTCACGGAGGCCCCCATGAAGCACCGACCATTCCTTGTCGCCAGCGTGTGCACCACCGCGCTGTTCGCGTGCAGTACCGACACCGATCGCGTCGTAACGGACCGTCTGATGGCACCCGAGGCCCCCTTGGCCGACGTCGGCACGCTCGCGACAGCGACCACGGCGTGGTACCAGTCGCCCGGCGGCGTGGCGGTCGCCAACGATGCGGCCGACAACGTGTACACCGCGTACTGGGACTACAATCCGGCTGGCGACATCTACCTGACGAAGCGTGACGCGAACGGCGCCCTCCTGTGGGAGGTGCGCTATGACAACACGGACAATACCCGTCACGAGGTCGCGACCTGGGTCGAGACGGATCCGAGTGGCAACGTTTTCGTGAGTGGCACGATCCGGTCCGGTTACTCCAACCCGGTCAACGCGAACAGCGTGCTCATGAAGTTCTCGCCCAGCGGCGCGTTGCTCTGGCGCCAGGTGTTTGGCGCGCCGTTCGATGGGTCGTCGACACGCAAGGTGCTCGTGGATGCCAGCGGGGCGGCCTATGTCTTTGGCCTCGGCATCTCGCCGACCGGGCCGCGCACCTCGATCCGCAAGTTCCTGCCTAACGGTTCCACGGACTGGACCTGGTTCGATCCGGCGGGCATCGGCGCACCCCACAACGTCAAGTGGGGCGCGGATGGCCACCTCGTCGTCGCTGCGCGGGCGCTCTTCGGGAGCCTCAACGGCTTCACCAAGGTCGACCGCAACGGCAATACGCTGTGGACGCTTGCGGGGGTGCAGAGCCTCACGGTGGGCGATATCGCGGGTGATGCCGCCGGGAATTCCTACCTCATCAACGGGAACTACACGACTGGCTCCGGAAGCTTCCTCCGCAAGTTCGGCCCCAGCGGCGTGCAGCTATGGCAGCGTGGCAGTCCCGTCGGTGGCCAACGCGTGGAGGTCGGGACCGATCATGCACCGGTGGTCGCCGGCTATCCCGCCGGGAGCTTTGGCGCCGCCTTTACCAAGTTTGACTCCAACGGCAACCTGCTTTGGACGAATCTTGACGCCGATGGCCCGTCGCACAGCCTCCTCGCCCATGGCATGCTGATGTTGGATGCATCGAACAACGCGTACCTCGCGGCGAGCAACATGTCGCAGATGGGGGTGGTAAAGGTGCTCGGGTCAACGGGGGCGGCCGACTGGACACTGCTCATCCCGTTTGGGTATGCCGTGGATCTCGCCTTTGGCCAGCAAGGAAGGGTGTTCGTCACCGGTGGGGGAACGGTGGCACGCATTGACCAGCAAGCCGCACCGCCGCCGCCGGTGAACACGCCGCCCGTCGTCACGATCACGGCAACCACGGCCACCACCATCCCCGTCGGCGGCACCTTCGGCGTCCAGGCGACGCTGGTCGATCCGGATGCGGGCGACGGGCCCTGGCCGTACGTGTGGCGATGGAACACTGGGAAGACGACCGGGACCTGGACGGCCCCCGGCACTCTCAGTGCGACCCGTGCCTACACGCGCGCCGGCACCTACCGCGTAGCGATGGTGGTCACCGACGCGCGCGGGGCGATCGATACCTCGAACGTGATCCGCGTGACGGTGCGGTAGTCGCCAACGACACGGGTCGAAGGCACCGAGGGGGACGAGCCGTTGCGGCTTGTCCCCCTCGTCTCGTCAGGCACCTCGACACTGCTCGTGTCACCATCCCGTCCGCTCGTCCCGCGCGCCTAGGTGTTCCGTCCGGGTCACGTGTGATTGCAGTGCCGCCATCCGCGGCCGCGTGGCATCCCCCATGTCCCGCGCACTCCACACACGGGAGCTGTCCCATGCATGTGCCTCGTCTGTCCCACTGGTCCTGGCGAGCGTTCGCGCTCGCGCTGGTCATCAGCAGTCCCACTGCCGCACAAACGGGCGGTACCATCGCGGGTCGCATCACCGACCGCACCACCGGCGCACCGCTCGCCGACTCACGCGTGGTCGTCGTCGGCACCACGCTCGAGACGATCACCAACGAACGTGGGGAGTATCGCCTGCTCAACCTGCGTCCCGGGCGCGTACAGCTCTCGGCCATGCGGATCGGGTACCGGGCATCCTCCGACACCCTGCAGGTCGCGGCCGGACAATCTGTCACGAAGGATTTCACTCTTGCGGCCACCCTCACCACCCTGTCGGACGTCGTGGTGACCGGTACCGTGGGCAACCAGGAACGCAAGGCGCAGTCCGCCGTGGTCGCCTCCATCAGTGCGACCGACATCAAGGCCGGCGCACCAATCAACACGGTCAACGACCTGCTGCAATCACGCGTCGCCGGCGTCTCCGTGAACGCGGCCTCCGGGCAGGCCGGCGCCTCGCGCTCGATCCGCGTCCGTGGTCCGGCGTCGATCTCGCTCGCGAATCGTCCGATCGTCTTTATCGACGGCGTGCGCGTCGTCGAGACATCGTCCAACCTGGGCACGGGTGGACAGATCACCGATCGCCTCAATGACCTCAACCCGGATGACATCGAGTCCATTGAGGTGGTCAAGGGTCCGGCCGCGGCCACGCTCTTTGGCGCAGACGCCTCCACGGGCGTGATCCAGATCATCACCAAGCGCGGGCGCGTCGGCTCCAACTCGTTCCAGCAGACGCTGCGGTCGGAGTACGGCAACGTCGATCGCAACTTCACGCCGCCCAGCAACTACGGCGCATGCACCGCGGCCCTCGTCGCCGCGAGCAGCACCAATCCCCTGTGCCGCGGGCAGGCCGTGGGCACCCTCGTTTCGGACAACCCGCTCATGCGCAGCGAGGCCTTCCGCACCGGATCGGACCTCCTGCTCGGTTGGAGCGGTCGCGGCGGCGGCCAGAACTATGGCTACTTCCTGTCGGTTGGGGCGGATCGCAATCTCGGCGTGCTGCCCAACAATGAGTTCAAGCGGTACAGCGTCCGCACCAACTTCAACTTCATCCCGACGCCGGCCCTGACCATCGAGGCGGGCATCCAGACGCTGCAGTCGACTTCCATCGTCCCGGACAACGACAACAACATCTACGGGTACCTCGGTGGTGCGCTCCTCGGCTCGCCGCTCACCCGACGTGACGACGGCCAGCCCGGACAGGATGGTTGGTTCGGCTTCGCTCGACAAGTGCCGGCGATCTCCGCGATCGACAACGACGTCACGACGCGACGCAACATCCTGACGTCCAGCGGCACCTGGCTCCCCGCCGCCTGGCTCAAGAACCGATTGACCCTGGGCGCTGACCTCGTGCAGGATGAAGCCACCCGCTACTTCCCGCGGAATGCGGTGGGTCAATACGCCGGCCTGCTCAACACGGGCAACAACACGCAGACCCGCCTCAACGCGCAACGCTTTACCGCGGACTACATCGCCGACATCAATCGTCGCTTTCTCTCCGAGGACAAGCTCGCCGTCAACCTGTCGGTGGGCGCACAAGCCATCGTGACGCGGACCGACTCCCTGGCCGCCACGGGACAGGGATTCACGACGAACAGCTCCAACGTCATCGGCTCTGCGTCCACCACAACTTCCAACCAGCAGTTCAACGAGACCCGCCAGGTGGGCGCCCTGGGTCAACTGCAACTCGGCTGGCGGGACCGCCTCTTCCTGCAGCTCGGCGCGAGATACGATGACTTCTCGGCGTTCGGCACCGAGACGGACCCGATCTTCCTGCCCAAGGTCGGTGCGTCGTGGGTCGTGAGCGACGAGTCCTGGTTCGAACCCCTGGCGTCCACCTTTGGATCGTTCCGTCTTCGCGCCGCGTTCGGCACCACGGGACGCGCGCCCCTCCCGGGCGCCGCCCTCACGACGTTGACGGCCGCACCCAATGCCGTCGTGAACGGCCAGTCGATCATCAGCGAGCCCGGTGCCGTCCCGCTCAGCCCCGGCAACGCGAAGCTGCGCCCGGAAAAGGGCACCGAGTTCGAAGCCGGTGTCGACATCACCATGCTGCGTGACCGCGTCCAGCTCGAGGTGGGCTTCTTCGACAAGCGCAGCCGGGACGTCCTCCTGCAGCGTCCGCTCCCCCCGTCCCAGGGCTTCCTCGCCAATCCGTTTGTGAACATCGGGGAAGTCCGCAACAGTGGATGGGAGGTCTCCGTCAACGCCGCGCTGTTCCGCTCGAAGAACTTCGACTGGGAATCGCGGCTGGCCATGAACACCCTGAACAGCCGGATTGCCTCGCTCGGAGAGGTCGCCCCGTTCAATACCCTGAACCGCTTCACGACCGGGTTCCAGCCTGGCGCCTTCGTGTCCAAGCGTATCAAGTCGATCAACGAACAGACGGGCGTCGTGACGGTGGCAGATACGTTCGAGGTCGTTGGTAACCTGTGGCCCACGCTCGAGGCGGGACTGACCAACACGGTGACCCTGTTCCGCAACCTGCGGCTGGTCGCCCTGGTCGACACCAAGCAGGACTTCACCGTCTTCAACAACGCGGACTTCTTCCGCGAGACGCAAGTCGTGCGCAGCAACAATCGCCTCGATCCCACGCGGCTCTCGGCGCTGGAGCGCCTGCGACGGTATGGCAACCCCAATGCGGGGCAGGCGGCCTTTGTTCAGCTTAACGGCCAGGCCACCACGGTCAATGAGACCCGGGACGCCTATCTGCAGCCCGGCGATTTCATCCGCCTGCGCGAAGTCTCAGCCACGTACACCCTGCCCCGTTCCGTCATCACCCGCTGGGGACCGGTCAACGCAGCTTCGGTCGGCATCGCGTTCCAGAACCTCGGCCTCTGGAGCGACTACGAAGGATTCGACCCCGAAGTCGTCTCGGCCGCCAACAACGACTTCAACCGCACGGACTTCTTTACGCTGCCGAACCCGCGGCGCGCCATCCTGCGCCTCAACCTCTCGTTCTGAGCGATCCCATGACTGCATATACCACACTCCAGCGGACCCTGCTCGGCGCGTCATGCGCCGGGCTGATGGCCTGCACCGAGTTCCTGGCCGTGGACAATCCCAACGTGATCGACGCCGACAACGTCGATCCGGTGGCTGACGCCACCACATTGGCCAACTCTGCACAGCAGAACTTCGCGGCCGCCCTCGGCTGGTCGATCATGTACCAGTCGTGGTTTACCGGAGAAGCACAGGTCGCCGAAACGTTCCCCACCCGCAACGAGTTCGGGCGGCGCGACGTGCAGCAAAGCAACGGCAACCTCAACACCGACCTCTGGGGCACGCTCAGCACGGCCGCGGCGTCCACCCAGCTGGTGCTGTCGCTTGCGCTGCCGACACCGACCACGAACCTCAACTTCGTCCGCACCGCACTCTGGCGCGGGTACTCGTTCGTGCTGATGGCCGAGACCTTCTGTTCAGGCACGGTCGATGCCGGACCGGAACTCACCACGGCGGTCCTGACGGATTCAGCCGTGGCCAGCTTCACGAGGGCCATCACCATCGGGAATGCCAACGGGTCCGCCGATGCCCGAGCCCTCGCGAACGCCGCCCTGGTCGGACGAGCGCGCGCGCACTTGCAGGGCGGACGCAAGGCGCTGGCGCTCGCGGACGCGAACGCCGTGCCGGCCGGGTTCGTGTTCAACCTGGCGTACATCGACGACCTGGCGAACCGCAATCGGCTGGGGAATCGACTCTGGCAGTTCACCCTGGATCGTGGGTCCGTCAGCGTGGCGCCGGCGTTCCGGATCACGGACCCCCGGGTGAAGTTCAAGGCGCCGACGCAACATGCGCTGACGCCGCAGGATCCCTCATCAGGCGCGTTCTTCATCCAGGACAAGTACCCTGCCTTCACCACGCCCATCCGCGTGGCGTCCAAACTGGAGGCGGAGTATATCGCTGCCGAGGCCGGGTCAACTGCGGATCAGCTGTCGCTGATCACCGCCCGCCGCACGGCCAACGGCCTGCCCGCCTATGCCAGCGGAACGGGCGCGAGTGACGTCCTCACCGAGCTGATGTGGCAGAAATCGCTCGACTTCTGGCTCGAGGGAAAGCGCCAAGGCGACATGCGGCGGAATCCGAACAACATGACCGCGCTGCCCGTGCCGGGTTCGGTCTATTTCAAAGCCGGGTTTTCGCCGGTTGGGAGCGGTACCTGTTATCCGCTGCCTCTCGCAGAGCGCGATAACAACCCAAACCTGCGCGGCGGCTGATTGTCACCGCGGTTCAATGCGAGGCGCGCTGGGCCCCGGGACACTTCCGGGGCCCAGTGTACGTCTGGCCCGCGAGCGCGCGCCGGTTGACCGTCTGGATTGAAGCACCTCGTTACTACAGTTGTCACGTAGCTAGCACGTGGCGGTCAGGGATTCGACGACGTATCGTGTCTGGTCCCATCGACGCCCATGCCACTCGACCTGACATTCGCCTGGAGAAGTCTCACACGCGCGCGGGGGTTCAGCGTCGCCGTGATCCTCACACTGGCCCTGGGGATCGGAGCGAACACCGCGATCTTCAGCGTGCTTCGTGGCGTCGTGCTCCGTCCGCTCCCCCATCAGGACGGCGATCGTTTGATGTACTTGCGGCAATCCGCAGCTGGACCTGGCGCAAGCAACATTGCCTTCTCGGTACCGGAAATCGAGGACCTGCGCACCGGCTCTCGCACGCTGGCGCAAATCGCCGAGTATTCGCCGCTGACGCTCAACGCGGTCGAGGAGGCGGACGCGTTTCAACTCGATGTGGGGCTGGTCACGGGCAACTACCTGAGTGTGATGGGGCTGCGTCCCGTCCTCGGCCGACCGTTCACGACGGGCGACGACGGGGCCGGCGCCGCACCAGTGGTGCTGCTGACCCATGGCTACTGGGCGTCGCACTTTCGTGGTGACAGCACGGTAGTGGGCCGAACGATGCGCATCGGGGGCCGGTCGGTCGAGATCATCGGCGTCCTGCAACCGGCGCCGTTCTTTCCGGGGCGTATTGACGCCCTGATGAACATGTCGATCAGTGAGCACCACGTGAGCGCGCTCATGGTGCAGGGTCGCACACACCGGATGACGGAGGTGATCGCTCGGCTGGCCCCAGGCGCCTCGGTGGAGCAGGCGCGTGCCGAAGTCACGACGATTCGCCAGCGCATCCAGGCGACCTTTCCCGAGGTCTACGATGCGGCCTCCAACTATGCGGTGTCTGTGACGCCGTTTCGCGAGGTGCTGGGACGTGACGCGAGCACCCTACTGGGACTGTTAGTCGGGGTCGCGGTGTTCATCCTGGTCATCGGGTGTGCGAATGTCGCCAACCTCACCTTGATGCGCACGGTGCGCCGTGAACAGGAGCTGACGGTACGCGCCGCCCTTGGCGCCGGTACCCTGCGCCTGCGGCGGCTGCGGCGGCTCCTCCTGGCGGGCTCGATGCCGCGCCGGTCCCTGTGGTGTTCCTGCCGTTTGCCCAGGGCGACTTCCCGACGGGCGGCCTCGTGCTCCGCACGGACGTGGCGGCGCCTTCGATCGCCACGGCGGCGCGGGCAATCGTCCGATCGCTGTCGCCGCAACAACCGATCGAAAACGTCATGACGGTCGACGCGATCCGGGACGAGAGCGTCGGCCCGCGACGACTCAACGCCACCCTGGTGGGCGCCTTTGGCACCCTGGCGCTGCTCCTGGCCGCCGTGGGCATTGCCGCCGTCCTCGCCTTTGCCGTGAGCACCCGGATCACGGAGGTCGGCATCCGCATGAGCCTGGGCGCCACGCCGGCCAGTGTCCGGAGGATGGTGCTGACCGAGGGAGGTACCCTGGTCGCCCTCGGGCTATTGCTTGGGACCATTGGGGCGCTCGCCCTGGCTGGCGTCATCCGCGGATACCTGTTCCAGGTCGAGCCGTGGGACCCCATCACCCTGGTCGGCGTGGCGGCGGTCATGATGGCCATCGGGCTGGTGGCGAGCTGGGCGCCGGCGGCGCGGGCGAGCGGGATTCAGCCGTCAGAAGCCCTGCGGCGCGGGTAGTACCAGCGCGCACCAAATGGACTGGGGAGCAGGCATTCCCCAGTGCGAGGAGACACCCGTGAACTTCTCCTTCTCGTGGTGTGCAGGACCCGGAGCGACGGGTCGAGCCGAACCCGGCGCGCACGGAAACGTTAGCTGTTATCCCCGTACGCCCGCACACGATAGCGGAGCTCCAGGATCGCCGTGGGCGGTTCCGGCGGCGTCACGCCATATGGCGGATCCACGGACTGGGGCGGATACCACGGGCTCCAGTCGGCCCTGGGATCCGGGGTCCGCTTCATCGGTGGACGGAACATCTCATCGTGCAGGTCGCGAAGGCGCACGACGATGAACCGATTTCCTGCGCGATATGCAGGTCCCTGCACTGCCGGAATGATCGTGTACGCCCCTTCCACGCGCCGCGCCGACCACAACACCGTCGCGACCGGGCGCGTGCCCGACGTCTGCACCTCAATGTCGAAGGTGTTCGCGTCCCACGTCGCCGGCAGGCTCGCCGTCTTCACCCGCAGCTCCAGCTCGAGATTGGCGAGTGCCCCGCCGTACATCAGAGGGGCTTCGCGCAGGTTCATGAAGGCCCAGGTCGCCACCACGACGGCCGCAATGGCGCCGAGCACGCCCAACGCCCCCGACGAGAGGTAGCTGCCGCCCTGGCCCGCCGGCGCCGAACGGGCATACAACACGACACCCGTCACCAGCCCGATGAGTCCACCCACCAGGCCGAGCGCGACCATGAAGTAGCCGTGCGCGCCCTCGCGATTGGAGGCGTTGGTGACCTTCGCAATGAGAAGGGCAACCATGGCACCGATGACAATCCCCGCCACCGCGCCACCCAGTGCCCACAAAAGGCCGAACAGCTTGCGCACGAGGCACCTCCGCCCGAGGACAAGCCGGAAAGATACGCGTCGCGGCCCCGCCTGCGGGTGCGGTCAGCACCTGCGAACGAGGCCGCAATGCCGTGTGCGGCTCAGGGCACGTTGAACGTCTTGGTGAGTTGGCTGGTGAGGCCCCCGTTGTCCGTGACCTTGAGCGTCCAGGTCAGCGTACGCGGGCCGGGCCAGCTCCGCGTGAACGTCGGCGCGGTGGACAGGACCACGCCCTTCCCGTTGGTCCAGCTCCAGGCCGCAATCGTCCCGTCCGGATCGCTGGAGCTACTGCCATCCACGGTGCACGTGTGCGCCGGTGCGGGAAGACAGCTTACCGTCCAGCCGACAACCGGTGGCTGGTTGGTTCCCCCGCCGGGGAGGTTGAGGGTCCTGGTGACGCTGCCCGTCAGTCCCCCGGCATCCGTGACAGTGAGCGTCACCGGGTACGCTCCCCCACTGGCGTAGGTATGGGCGACCGTCGCGCCGGTGCCGGTGCCGCCGTCGCCAAAGTTCCAGCTGTATGAGACCACGCCGACGTCGTCGGTGGATCCCGTGCCGCTGAACGTGCAGGCCCGCGTGGTGTTGTTGCAGCTCTTGGTAATCCGCGCGACCGGGGGTTGGTTGGTCGGCGGCGCCACACTCGGGATCACGAAGTCCGTCACCTTGCCCCGGGTCCGATCGAACGTCCGCGAGCCGTGGGTTGCCCCATCCACCAGGAAGGCAATCGCGCCAACACCGCACAGCCCGACGTGGGTGAAGGTCACGACGCCCGCCGCGTTCGTCGTCCCGTTCATCGTCCGGTTCGTCCAGTAGTCATCCATGAACCGTCCAACCACCTGGGCATTCGCCAGCGGAGCCCCAGTCTCGCTCGTGAGGGTGACGGTCGCCGTCGTGCGATTGTACATGCTCCCGCCCTGGAAGCAGCTCCCCGGGTTCGCCGGATCCTGCACGAACTGCCCGGTCATGGCCAACGCACTGGCGACGATGCAGTTGGCACCGCATGGCACGGCCGGGGTCAGCTTCATCAATCGCGCGCTGCGCCCGAGAAAGATCGAGGCCAGCATCTGGCCCGAACTGTTGGCTGCACCCACACCGGTGACGCTCGCACCCCCGTACGCCGGCGAGAGCAGCGGGGCCAACGGTTGCGCCAGACCTGTCGGGCCCGCAGCGATCATCGCGGTGCTCTGCACCGACAACCCGACATCCTGGGCAGCGTTGATCCAGCCGATCCCGGAGCTTGACAGGTTCCCGGTGCCCACGCTCGAGAGTTGCTGCCAGGTACCGCTGGCTGACAGGCGGAAGGGGTAACGCAGGCCTTGGACCGGCCTGATCATGAAATGCGCCTGATCGCCGTTGTCGTTAATCGCGCTCCCGTTGGATCCCGCGCCCGAAAAGCCTGCTGGGGGAGCGGGGAGCGGAGTGACACTCGCCGGATTCCCCAACTGATACCAGGAGTTCCACGTCACCACCTTGCCCCCCGGGCTCATCGCGGCGGGCTTGTCGTTCGGGTACCCCAACGTCTTGAGGTCCACCATGCCGGTGCCCTGCGACCACATGAACGGGACCGTCAACGACGGGATTGCCCCCCCCTGGGTCGCCCAACCGACCATGCGACCCTGCTCGTCCAGACCCGCGACCTCCGCGCTCGACGTCCCGGGAAAGGTCCCCCGGTTTTGCGCTGTATAGGTCAGCCCATTCGGGGTCCAGGTGGCCACGCGGGTACTGCTGCCAATCAGGCCAACCACCCCGCCGATCAGCCCCTGATTATTGATGAAGAGCGGGTATTGGCTGCTGCTCGCATACCCTGGAACCAGGGGAAGAACGATCCGCGTCCCGCCCCTCCACACCACATTCTCGCGCGGAGGCAGGCAGAACGAGCCGCAGCCGGGATCAGTGTACGAGCGACCAATCACGTCGCCGGCATCGTTGAGATCGGTGCCACTGGCCGCCGTAGACACGAAGTCCGCCACGTACATCGACGGCACCAGTGACGCCCCGGGCATTTGCACGGCAGAAGCGGCCGGTTCATGCCCGGCCGCCACGGGATCTGTTGCCTCGCCACAGGCCGCGGTCCATACCGCGGCCATCAGGACGACGGAAATGACTCCTCTCATGACCACTCTCCATTGGGGGATGGGTCCGGTCCGGACCCAGCTGTCGTTAGTTCAGGCGCCGTGCCACTCCGCACCGCGGACCGCCGACCGTTGGCCTGATGCCGCCCTACGCTGGGAGGATATAGATATTCCGTTCACAAAACCGTGAGGATTTACACGCTCTCATGTGGGGGGCGACCTGAGTCGCGGCGAGACGGGGGAGCAGGTTGGTGTAACGTCTCGTTCCAGTCCGCGGCCGGCACAAGGTTGACCCTCCTTGCCTACGCCCCTCACAGCACGACCGCGCGGGAGGCAGCGCGACGGCCTTCGCGATCTTGCCGACGAAACAGCTGCGCGATGACTCACGCGCGACGCCTGATCCCGCCCTCCACCGGCTGGTCACATCGGGGCGATACCGCTGTTGCGTTACGGTCGCCTCCCGGCGAAGCTCAAAGTCGGTCGTTTAACACTCCGAGGCGCCGGAACCGACGAGGGCCACGAAGCACGGCTCGAAGCACCTCTCCATGATCTTTTCCTTCATCCTGGTTATTGGCGTGCTGTACCTCTTCACGCACTTCGACGGACGCATGCTTCGTCGCGAGCGTGAAGAGGCAGAATTGCATCGGCGTATAGATCGGATTGAGCAGGCGATCGACGCGATCGCCAATCAGGTCGAGGTCATCCGCGATCGGACGGAACCGGGCCCGCGCGGCCTCCTCCCCGACCAACGCCAGGAGTAGACGCCAAGGCCTCCCGGCCCGCGGAGCAATCACATCGGCGCGGGAAGGGACTTTCGTGTGTGATGGCGAGTGAAAACGGGCCGGCAAGCGGACCCGGGTGTTGGCGCGTAAGATCAGGTCCAGCGCCCCCCGCCAGACTCCCCACGCCAAGCCCATGCGCTCCATCCTCCAGGCCACTGCCCTCCTCGCCTTCGGCGCTGTCGCCGCCGGGGCACAGCTCCCCGACAGCGCCACCCGAGCCGGGCTCCGCTGGCGATCCATCGGACCGGTGAACATGGCGGGACGCATCACCGACGTCGAAGCCGAGCCCGGCTCCTCCCGCACCTTTTACGTCGCGGGGGCGACCGGTGGCCTGTGGAAGACCGTCAACGCCGGCAACACCTTCTTCCCGCTCTGGGAGCGCGGCCCGATCGCCAGCATCGGCGACATTGCCATTGCGCCGAGTGACCCGAAGGTGATCTGGGTCGGCACCGGTGAGGAGGACTCGCGCAACTCGGTGGCGCCCGGCTGGGGCGTCTACAAGTCGGTCGACGGGGGGATCACCTGGCAGTCGGTCGGGCTCGAGAAGACCCAGCACATCGGGAAGATCATCATCCACCCGACCGACCCGAACACGGTCTGGGTGGCGGCACTCGGCGCCCTCTGGGGCACCAACCCCGAGCGTGGGCTCTACAAAACCACGGACGGCGGACGCACCTGGAAGCAGAGCAAGTTCATCTCCGATCGCGCCGGGTTCGTGGACCTCGTCATGGACCCGCGGGATCCCAACGTGCTGTATGCCGCGAGCTGGGAACGGATCCGCAAGGCGCACTACCTCAAGTCCGGTGGACCCGGTTCGGCGCTGTGGAAGTCGACCGACGGCGGCACGACCTGGAGCGAGATCAAGGGCGGCGGCTTTCCCGCGACCACCAAGGGACGCATCGCCCTCGCCATCGCCGCGAGTCGCCCGGACGTCGTGTACGCCATGGTGGAGGCGGACAGTGTCCGCGGCGCCAAGCCGCAGATGCTGCGGAGTGGCCTCTACCGCTCGGAAGACGCCGGGAAGACCTGGACGTGGCAACACACCACGAACAACCGTCCGTTCTACTTCTCGCAAATCCGCGTCGATCCCTCCAACCACAACCGCCTCTACCGGATGGCGGTCGACTTCAACGTCTCCGAGGATGGCGGCCGTTCCTGGCGCCTGGGGATGATGGGGATTCACGAAGACTATCACGCCATGTGGATTGACCCGGCCGACCCGTCGCATTTCATCGTTGGAGGGGACGCCGGCATCTTCCAGACCTATGACCGCGGTGGGAGTTTCGACGCGATTAACAACATGGCCATGGGCCAGTTCTACGGCATCTCCTACGACTACCAGGTTCCCTACCGCGTGTGTGGCGGCTTGCAGGACAACGGGACGTCCTGTGGATTGAGTCGCCGGAGCAACGCCCCGCTGCAGATGACCGACTGGGTCGCCATATTCGCGGCCGATGGATTGCAGACGGCGCAAGACCCGATCAACCCGGAGTTTGTCTACTACGAGTCGCAGGGTGGGAACATCGCCCGCCGCAATGTTGCCACTGGCGAAACGGTGAACATCAAGCCGCGTACCGTCTCGCGGACGCAGTTCGGACAGGCGATCGCCCGCATCCGTGGCGACGGCTCCCGGCCACTCACGCCGGCGCAACAACAATCGATCGACTCCATCCGCACCGAGATGCGCCGCCAGCTCGCCGACCCCAATGTCGCGACGCGCTGGAACTGGAACACGCCATTCCTCCTCTCACGCCACAACCCGGACGTGTTCTACAGTGGCGCCGAGAAACTCTTCAAGAGCGTGAAGAAGGGACTGGAGCCGGTCGCCATCTCTCCCGACCTCTCCACCCGCAGCGAACACGTCATTCGGATCACCACCGGCTTTGATTCCCTCGCCAACCCGGCGGCCGACGCGACCGGGGGGATCACGCGCGACGCGACCGGGGCCGAGGAGAACGCGACCATCGTCACGATCGGCGAGAGCCCCATCCGCGCCGGCCTGCTCTACGTCGGCACCAACGACGGAAAGGTGTGGCTCACCCGGAACGACGGAGCGACGTGGGATGACCTGTCGGGGCGCTTTCCTGGGATGCCGGCCGGCACCCATGTCAGCAAGGTGGACCCGAGCCCGCATGACAGCGCCACCGTCTTTGTGAGCTTTGACAACCACCGGGACAACGACTTCACGCCGTACGTCTACGTTTCCACGGATTTCGGCAAGACGTTCCGCTCCCTTGCCGCCGGGATCCCCACGGATCGTCCCAACTCGGTCTACGTCGTCCGGCAGGATCCGGTGAACGCGCGACTGCTCTACATCGGGACAGAGCTTGGCGTCTACGCGTCGCTCGACGCCGGACAATCGTGGTTCCCGCTCGACACCAACCTGCCGACGGTGCCGGTCTACGACCTGCAGGTCCACCCGCGCGATCGCGAACTGATCGCCGGCACCCATGGCCGCGCCATCCAGATCCTCGACGTGGCGCCGCTCCAGCAGATGAACACCGAGGTGCTCGCGAAGGGCGCGTTCCTCTTTGAGCCGGCGGTCGCCCTGCAGTACGGGGAATTCCCGGTGGGCTCCGAGCCACGGGCGCATCGCATGTGGCGCGGCGACCGGACCCCACCTGGTGCATCGATCACCTATCGCCTGGCACAACCGCTGCCGCAGGCACCGCGGGTCGTCGTCGTGAATGCGCTCGGCGACACCGTGGCTCGCCTCGCGGGTCCCAATCGTGCCGGACTGAACACTGTGACGTGGAACCTCCTGTCTGGTCCGGCGGGCGGCCCTGGCGGGGGCGGGGGCGGCCGCGGTACGGCGGTCGACGGTTCCGGCATCGCCGATCCGGGATTCCCTCGTGGCTTCAATCCGCGCCCGGCCGAGTCGCGCGCAGCACCTGATAGCAGCGGGACACCCGAGGCGGTGCAGCGTCGGCTGACCTCACCGACTCCCGGTGCCGGCGGTGGCCCCGGGGGATTCGGCGGGGGTGGCGGCGGCTTCAACGCCGCGCGTCCCGTGCCGGTTGCGGCTGGTGACTATCGCCTGGTGCTGATCGGCGGCGAGACCACCTCCACGCAAAGGGTGCGTGTGGTGTCGGTGGATCCGGACGAACGATCCGTCCTCGTGCCAGGCAGGCGTTGAGCGCGGCAACCGCCGGCGAGGCTCCTTAAGTGCGATCCGTCATTCCTGGCGGATCGCGCTCAGCGTGCTCCCACGCACGGTCCGCCGCACCGGGAGCAGCGTCGCCACCGCAGCCACCCCAGCAAGCACCAGCGGGGACAACACAAATGAAACCACCGTCAGTGTGCCCACCCCGTAGAGGATCCCGCGCATCAGGACAAAGGCGCCGCCCGCGCCGAGGAGCCCCAGCACACATCCCAGGCCGACGAACCGCATCCCCTGGCCGAACACCAGACGGGTGACCCGACCTTCCGTGGAACCCAAGGCCATGCGGATCCCGATCTCGCGCGTGCGTTGCGCGACCGCCTGCGTCATCACGCCGTAGATCCCGATGGCCGCCAGCAATAGGCCGATCACCCCAAAGAAGCCCAGCGCCCCACCGGCGATGCGGGCGGGGAGCAGGGACGTCCCCATGTGCGAGGTCAGCGTGCGCAACCCGGTCACGGGCATCTGCGCATCCAGTGCACGCACCTCGGCGCGGATGCTGGCCAAGGTCGCCACATCGGCGTCGCGATGCCGCACGACCACGCGCATCAGTGAGGACCACGCCTGGGCGTGGGAGAAGTACATGTATTCGGTCGGATCCTCACCGAGCGATCGATATTTGCCGGTCGCCACCACACCGACGACCGAGAAGTCGCGGGTCCCGCGCCGAACCGTGCGCCCAAGGGGATCCTGCCCCGGCCAGAAGCGCTCCGCAAAGCGCTGGTTCACGACCACGACCGGTACGGACACACTGTCGTCCTGGGCCGTGACCTCGCGCCCGGCGACCAGGCGAATCCCCATGGCCCGGAAGTACCCGGGCGTCACGCTCGCGTGCAGGATGTTCATCCCCTCGCCTTCGGCCGGCGTGTAGCCCGGGATCTCCACGCGTGTGTCCGAGCTCCCGATCCCCAAGGGCAATACGTCGACGAACCCGACCTCGTCCACCCCGTTCAAGGCACGGAGGCGCTCCTGCAGGGTGCGGTAGAACTGCTCCGCGCGCTGGCGGTCGTATCCCTGCAGCGCAGGTGAGAGCGTGGCGGTCGCCGCCCCATCCGGATCGAAGCCCACCGCCACGGTCGTCGCCCGCTGGACGTTGGAGACAAACATTCCAGCGCAGGTGAGCAGGACGATCGAGAGCGCCACCTGGGCGAGGATCAGGGCATCGCGCATGCGCGAACGATTGCGGCCGGACTGCAGCTCTCCCTTGAGCCCCGGGATGAGCGACGGGCGCGTCGCCTGCAAAGCCGGCAGCATCCCGACCACCACCCCCGCGACCAGCGAAACGCCCATCGTGAAGGCGATCACACGCCCACTCAGCGAGATGTCCGGCCGAACCCCGAGGTCTCCGACCGGGATCTCGATCGCATTGGCCACCGCGACCCCGCCCGCCGCAACGAGAAGCCCCGCCGCCCCCGCCACGGCCGCGAGGAGCAGGCTTTCGATCATCAGCTGTCGCACGAGGTGCCAGCGGCTCGCACCAATCGCGAGCCGCACGGCCATCTCGCGCGCCCGGTCACGAGCGCGCGCGAGGAAGAGGCTCGCAACATTCACGCAGGCCAGCAGGAGGAGCAGGAAGACCACCCCCATGAGGGCCCCTGAGATCCCCAGCTGGGCCGTTCGCATCGACGGATGTGTCCCGACGTCCGCAAGCGCAATGATGCGTGTGCCGCTCTTGCTGTAGGCCGCTGGCCAGGCCGCCGCGAGCTCGGTGTTGACGGCATCGAGACGCGTCGCAGCCTGCTCCCGCGTAACGCCCGGCCGCAGGCGCGCCACCACGTTAAGGAAGTTGCGACCACGGTTGTCGAGCGACCCCGCGCGGTCGGCGTCGAGCACCTCCATCTGCATCAGGGGTACGTACAGCGCGGGCTCCAACATCGGGACCGTTCCGCGAAACGCGGGTGGGGCCACGCCGACCACCTCCATCGCCTGACCATTGAGCTGGATCGTACGTCCGACAATGGACGGGTCGCCGCCAAACCGCCGACGCCAGGCGCCCTCGCCAAGCACCACCACCGGATGGGCGCCACGCCCGCTGTCTTCCGCCGGGACGAAGAAGCGCCCGTGGGCCGGTTGCACGCCGAGGGTGGAGAAGAAGGTGGCCGAGACCAACTGTCCGGAGAGGATCTGGGGCTGGTCGCCGTCTCCATGGTTGAACCCGGCGAAGGTCCATGCGGCCACCTGCTGGAAGACGTCCGTGGTCCGCTCCCGGACGTCCTGGAAGTGCGGGACTGAATTGGACCCCCACGGTATGCCCGGGGCCGTCCGGTAGAGTCCAACGACCCGATCCGGTGCGAAGACCCCTGGAAGCGGTCGAAGCAGTAGGGCGTCGACCGCCGCGAACACGGTGCTGTTCAGCCCGATGGCGACCGCGATGGTCAACACCACCATCGTGGTGAAGAGTGGGCGACGGACCAAGAGCCGACCGGCGAGACGAAGGTCGTGTGCGAGGGTCATTGCGCCTGAGGGTTGGGGACTTTGGTCAGGATGCCATCGAGCCGCTGCGTGAGCGCTTGCGCCGCCATCACCGGATTCCGGTCAAAGTTGAGGGCGGTCACCACGATGACGGCCGCACGCGAGGGAAAGATGAGGATGGTCTGTCCACCCCAGCCGCTGGCGACGTACACCGGGTCCGCCGGGTCCCAAGCGCCCCGCGCGCCCCACATCCACCACTGGTAGCCGTAACGCACTGCCGTCGTGCCGACGTGCGGAGTGAGCGACGCCGTGATCCACGCCGCGGGGACGACTTGCTTGCCACCGTATCGTCCCCCGTCGCGCACGAGTTGCCCGATCCGGAGCAGGTCCAGCGGACGGAGCGAGAGTCCACCGCCGGCGTTGGCCACGCCGTTCGCGGCATGGTGCCACGTCGGCGAGGGGATCCCAAGCGGGCCGAAGAGGCGTTCCTGCGCGAACGAGGCAATGGGCCGACGCAACGCCAGGCCGACGACCTCGCCAAGCACGATGGTTGCACCAGTGTTGTAGGCATACCGCGTTCCCGGGATCGCGGCCATCGGTTGCGAGAGCAGGTAGCCGATCCAATCGCCCGTGGCCAGCATGAGTCCCACCGGGTTCGTGGGGTCCGTGTAGTTCGTCGATAGCTCGTCCCACGCGATTCCGGCCCGCATGGTCAACAGGTCCTCCACCGTGATCCGCGCGCGCATGGCATTGGCGGCGAACAACGAGTCATGCGCGCGGAGGATGGGACGAATCGGGGCACGGAGAGAGTCCAGTGCACGCGTCTCGAGGGCCAGCCCGGTCAACAGCGAAGTGATGCTCTTGGAGACAGAGTATACGGGGGCGGCGTCGCTCCGTTTCGCGCCGCGAAAATAGTACTCGACCGGGGCGTGGTCACCGACCAGAAGCAGGAAGCTGCGGATATCCCCCATCGCGCCATCGCGCATCTCGGCCACCAGCGAGTCGAGGCCGGCGCGGTGGACCTCGGGGGGCAGCGGAGAGACGACGCCATCCGTGGCGCACGCGCTCGTCGCGATGAGCGCCGCGGCGATGCTCCGCCGTCGACCGAAGCGCGGCGTGGCGATGGTCCACGCCCGAGCGACGCACTGCGGAACGCGTCCCTCTGAGACGCGCTCGCCGCGCCAAGGTTCGCCGTGAACGGACGGAGCACAATTCGACAGGGGCATGATCTCGCGCGAGGGGGAAGGACGGGTGCGACCCACCGGATCCTACGAGGTTCATCGGCCACGGTTCTCGGACGTCGTCCCCCGGGATCGGCGATTCGTACCGCGGGGCAGCGACGGACCCCTCGCCCACCCCTGAAGGGTGCGTATCCTGCGACCCCGACACCTGTGAGTGCACGCATCGTACGTTTCCCCATGACCGCGTCCCACACCCCCCTGCTTCGTATACTCGGCGCCAGCCTGGGCATGTGGGCCACCGTGCTCGTTCTACACGTCGCGGCGGCCTACCGAGACATGCTGCGGCGCGGCACCCCCGTGGGACTGCAGGAACTCCTGGGCGCGTACCTCGTGGCGTATGTGCCATGGGTCGCCTATACGACCCTGCTGTACCGTACCCTGGAACGTCGGACCGTCGTTCTCAGCGAGCGACGGACCGTGGTGCCCCTGTACGTGGGCAGTCTCGTGATCTTCCTCGTTCCGGAGATCTTGTGGCAGGTCGCGGCGGTAACCCTGCGCAATGCCGCAGATCCGGTGAAGGCCTTCCTTCCCGCCTTGCGTCGCTGGCCAGCAGAGTTGTGGCTTCTGGACCTGGCCCTGATGACCGGCAGCTTCATGGCGATCTACGCGATCGTGACGGTGCGCGAAGGGCGCGCGCTTCGCGCGCGTCAGCAGGCGGCCGACGCCGAACGCCTCGCCCTGCAACTGGAACTCGAGCAGCAGCGCCTGCGCGGTCTCCGCGCCCAACTCGAACCGCACTTCCTGTTTAATGCCCTGAGTGCCATCGCCGGATTGGTGCGCAGCAACGACCAGCGCGTGGCCATCGACGCCATCGGCCAGCTCAGTGCCCAACTCCGACATGCCATCACGGCGAGCCAGAAGGACTGGAGCACCATCGGTGAGGAGCTGGAGTTCGTTCGCGGGTATCTCGCCTTGCAGGCGCTGCGGTATCCCGATCGACTGCGCGTCAACCTGGACGCACCAGCCGCGGCGGGGTCCCTCGCGTGCCCGCCCCTCCTCCTCCAGCCATTGGTCGAAAACGCGATCCGCCACGACGTCGAGTGCCACCAGGGCATCTCGACGATCGGTGTGACCGTTTCGCCGGAAGCCGCCGGCACCACGATTACCGTCCGCAACACCAAACATCCCGGTACGCCGGCCAATCCGGGGCTTGGGCTCGGCCTCCGCGGCATTCGGGATCGACTGGCCTTGCTCTATGGGGGCGCGGCGCGCCTGGAGGCCGGGCCGGCGGACGGACATTTCGTGGTGACCCTCTTCCTTCCCCCGGCACCAGCGCATGAATCGTGACGTGATCCAGGTGCTCATCGTGGACGACGAGCCACTGGCGCGCACCAACCTGCGGCATGCCCTCGCGGCGCATCCGCAGGTTCGCGTCGTCGCGGAATGTCCGGGGGTGGCGGAGGCCCGCGCGGCCCTCAACGCGAGCCCGAGCGACGCGACTCCGGGCGCGGGACGTGCGGTGGAGGCGACTGACGCCTCCGTGGACGTTGTGTTCCTCGACATTCGGATGCCGGGGGAGAGTGGATTGGTCCTGGCGCGCGAACTCGTCTCCCGCGCCGAGCCTCCGATCATTGTCTTCGTCACTGCCCACGGGGACTTTGCCATCGAGGCGTTCGAGATTCATGCCCTCGACTACCTGCTCAAGCCGGTGGAGGACACACGGCTCACCCAAGCGGTGGCCCGCATCGAGGAGATGCTCCGCCTGCGCCAGCGGGCCGCCTATGCCATCGCGGTCCGTGACTACCTGACGGATGCATCCGAGCCCGGCGGCGGGCAACCCACGCCGTACCTCACCCGGTTGAGCGTGCGTTCGGTTGGGCGTATCGAGTCCATCGCCGTGGACGACGTCCGATGGTTTGGTGCATCGGGCAACTACGTGGAGCTTCACCTCGCGAAGCGCGTCGTGCTGCATCGCTTGACGATCGGCGCGCTCGAACGACGGCCCGATCCTGCCGTCTTCCTGCGGGTCCATCGGAGCGCCATCGTGCGCCGCGCGGACGTTGGCGTGCTGCGCGTCACCGGCGATGGCACCTACCTCCTGCAGCTGCGCTCCGGCCCCCAGGTCCCCGTGAGCGAGCGGTACGTTGACGCTGTTCGCGCGACGATGGGGGAGTAACCCATCCCGCACTACTACTACGGCTCGCGGACGAATCGATAGTAGTAGCCCAGCTCGCTCCAGCTCACGCCACCATCGTCGGAGCGATACAGCCGCTTGACGAAGGCGTCAGGACCGATTTCCCCGTCGACCTCGCGATACAGGTAGGTGCCCTGGTCGTCGTACCCGCCGACCCTCGATATCACGTACTGGTCGCCATCAAAGCGGCCGCTGAACTCCACACGCTGGTTGCGCCGAGCGTCCGAGTAGCGGTGCACCAGACCGCGGGCCGGATCAGCCGTGATCAGGTGCACGCCGTGAAAGCCGTCAGCCCTTGCCTCGTGGTACTCCACGAGGAGGCTCAGCCCGTCGCGCAGGTATCGCGCGCGCATGAGGGAGCGGGCGGGCTGTTCGACGAAGGCACCGCCGGCATTTCTCACGAAGTTTCGCACGGACCAACGCCCGGTGAGGTAGACGAGTCGCCGGAGGCCCGGCGCGGCCCCTTCGCTGGCTACCGCACGATCAGCCTCCACGGCTTGCGGTCGCAATGGGGCGGCCAAGGTGCTGAGGACGAGAAGGGGCCTCACGAGTGGCCGCATGGCGCTTGAGCTCCTGATGCAAGGGACAAGCAAGATCACTCGCCTTGCGACCTGGGTGCAGGCACGGTCCCCCGCGTTCATCACGCGCGGACGGCTGCTCGTCCCATGCGAGGAACACGCACGACGCGCCGTCGTACTCGCAGACAGCGCTGCAACGCTGCGACCACCATCGTCCCTCCTTCACTCTCATGCACACAAGGCCCCTTGCCTCCCTGTTCGCCGCTGCGCTGCTCGCGGCCCCGCCCGTCGCCGCGCAAGGCGCACCCGCCGGAAGGACGGAGGCTGCACGGGAACGTTTGCGCTTCATTGAGGGGAGCTATCGCGTTTCCTCCGGTGTCGCCGGAGACACAGCGACCTCGGTCTGGCGCTTTCGGCCCGTGCTGGGCGGCAAGTACTTCGAGCTCGATGAAGTGTTCCGCGTCGCCTTCCGCGTGACCGTCGGCTATGACTCCACGAGCCAGCGGTACCGCATGAGCCTGCTGGACGCCGGCACCGGCGCGTTTGATATCTACGACGGCGACTTCGATGCCAACGGCGCGCTGGTCCTGCAGAACCCCCACTTCTGGCGCGTCTCCTTCGCCCCCGCGTCAGCGGGCCTGATCTGGCGCTTCGAGCATTCCACGGACCGTGGCGCGACGTGGAAGGGCCAGCCCGCTTCGGAGATGAAGCGCATGCGCGTCGTGGAACATCCCTGACCTCCTCCCAACGTGAAGACCAACGCCCGCACCATCGCGGCGGACCTTGATCACTTCGCGCCTCACCGTCAGGCGTCGGGCGGCTACCCTGCCTGCTCCCCTTCACCGATAGCTCGCCTGTGCGTATCACCACACTCGCCCGCGCGTTCTCCACGGCGCCCCTCCTGCTTGGCGCCTTCACGCCCCTCCGCGCGCAATCCGCAGCACCGGGGGCGCCGCTCGCGCAGATCCATGTCGCGACCGGCGACGCACGGTCCTACTTCACCAACTCCTGGTGGATCGAGTCCGCCGAAGGCCTCGTGCTGATCGACGCCATGTGCCTGCGAAGCGATGTCGACCGGCTCATCGCCAGCCTGCGCGCAACAGGCAAGCCGCTCGCCGCAGTGATCATCACCCATCCCCATGCAGATCACTTCGGCGGGCTGCGCCAACTGAAGGAGGCGTTTCCGCGCACCCCGCTCGTCGCCACTCGGCCGACCGCTGACGCAATGCAGGGCGTCCACGACCAGGCGCTGCAGCCTGGTGGTTGGCTCGCCGCGTTAGGCAGTGACTACGAGCGCCGGCTGCAGCGGCCCGATTCCCTGGTCCCGTCCGGGAGCACGCTGCGCCTCGCGGGGCTCACCGTCACCCTCCGGGACTACGGGCCGGCGGAGGCGGAGAACAACACCGTGGTCCATGTGCGCGAGCTGGACGCGCTCTTCACGGGCGACCTCACGGTGGCTGCGGGCGCGTATTACATCGGCGAACAACACTCACGCCTCGCGATGGTCGCGTTGTCGCAACTGCTCGTCGACTACCCGGGTCCGATCACCGCCTACTCCGGCCACTTCGCCCCGATGCCGCTGGGGACGGTGGTCCAGGAGAATCTCGAGCAGCTGCGCTTCTTCCGCCTCGCAGCCGCTGCGGAATTCGCCGACTCCGCGTCGCTGACCCCAGCGGGCACGCTCACCCCCGTCGCCATGCGACGCCTGACCCGAACCTACGCCGGATTCCTGCGCGAACGGAACACCTACGGCATGGGGCCTGTGGGCGTCGCCCAGATGAATGCGAGCGGCATTGTCGCCGAGATGCGGGGTGCAGCACCGGTTCGCGTGCCGCCCATCCACCAGCAGGTGCGCGCTGGGCTGCGGCCGTTGCGTTTCCTGCTGGGCCGGTGGGCGGGCACCCAGTTCCCCGCTGATACATCGCGAGCCACGGCTCTCCCCACTCTTGAGCTTTCGTCGGAATTCGTCCCCGTGCTCGGCGGCGCCGCCTATGAGGGCCGCATGACGGCCCCTGGATATCGCTTTGTGCTCACCCTGTCGTTTGACGCCGCGCAGCAGCGCTATCGCGTGGGTGCACTCGACGATGTCTCCGGCCTGCTGGACGTCTTTGAGGGGACATTGCACGGCGATGGGGCCTTGGTCGTCGACAACGTGCGCGCCGGCACCTACTACGTGAATCCGCGCGGTGAACGCATCCATTCGCGCCTGACGTTCACTCCCACAGCCGGTGAACTCTTCCGCCTAGACGTAGACGAATCGACGGACGGCGGCGGGACGTGGAAACCCGCGACCCGCTACGAGGCGGCGCGACGGCTCGTGCCATGAACGACCGAACGCCTCCGCTGCAGAAGTATGGCACATCGCTGGCTGCCGCGACGCGACGCGATTCGCCGCGCACGAGGTCGAAGACTCCCGCAACTGCCCGATGCACGATGACCGAGTCACGAGTGCAGTCGACGCCGGCCCGCGCACACTTGACAGCGACCCGAAGTGTCGCGCCAGCGCCACATTGAGTCAGTGTCTACGGCTTGGCGAGCGTGTACGGCGTCGCCGTTGGCGTGCGCAACGTCATGTATGGCCCATGCTGCGTCGCGTTGGCCCGCTGTAATGCCCCGCGTGGCGCGCGCAACGTGGCGGCAGGACCTGACGAAGCGCCGAATGCCGGCGGCAGCGCGATCGTTGGAGAGGACAACGCGCCGATCGACCCGTGCAGCGTCGCGGCGACTGGCGACAATGCGTCGATCGCCGGTGTCTGCGCGCCTGCTGGCCCTGCCTGAGCTCCGATTGGCGTGGTCCGCGCCCCGAATGGCGTTGTCCGAGCTGCGATTGGCGCCGCCGAAGCTCCGGGTGGAGGCGACAACGCGCCGTTTGGTGCGGTCTACGTTCTCGTTGGCGCCGGCTCAGCTCCATCGCGTTGCGTCCGCGCCTGATCGAGCGGCGTCCACGCCACGCCAACTGGGGTCCGCGCCCCTATTTCGAACGACCGCCGTCGGGCAGCGTCAATCTATCCACGTCGAGATTGAGCGCGCGCACCACGGCGGCAAAGCGCGGGTCCGCGCGCAGGGGGTCAAAGGCCAGACTGTGCAGGCCATACGCCACCACGCGGTGCGGGTCGCTCTTTGCCGCGGTCTCCAGGGCCGTCATCGCGCCCTCAAGATCCCCGAGTCCCAGACGAGCGTTGAGTATGGCCAGTTCGCGCTCCTGGCTCCCGACGGAGCTCGCCTCGATACGACGCAGCAGGGCGCGCGCCTCGTCGCGCGCACCGGCGCGTGCAAGGATGCCCGCCGCAACGCCGATGCGGTTAAGGGTCGCCTCCGGCAGCGCGCTGAGCCGGCGCGCCTGCGATGCCATTTCCTGGCGACGTCCCGCCAGCTCCAGTACATGGGCGTACCACTGGTTGAGCGTGAGATGCTCCGGATCCAGCGTCAGTCCCCGTTCGGCAATGGCGATCGCCTCGTCGAAGCGCCCGAGCATCGCCAACGTCAGGCTGCGGTAGGCGTTGTTCTGGGAGTATAACGGATCCAGGCGATTCGCGGCTTCCAAGTGGTCGAGCGATTCATGGGGGAGTCCCATGCGGAACAGCATCTCTCCGAAGCGGTAGTGCGCTTCTACAGACCGGGGGTCGAGGGCGATGGCGCGCTCGTACTCGCGCCGCCCTGCGCTCCACTCGCCCGCCTCCGAATGCCCGTGCGCGAGGGCCCGATGCCCATCGGCGAGCGAATCTTCGAGCGCGATCGCCCGCATCGCGGCGGCCCGGCCCCGCTTTGCGACGTCGCGGGCGCTCACCGGGGCGAAGTACGGCTGCGCCAGGAGCGTCGAGGCGAGCATCGCGTGCGCGCGGGCGAAGCCCGGGTCTCGTGCAATGGCATCCACGAGGTACCGCTCCGCCTGGAGCAGCCCGGGGCCGCGCCCTTTGTACAGCGGGAGCGCACGCAGGTACAGGTCGTACGCCTCGAGATTCTTCGTGCCGCCGCGGGCACTCATGCCTCCCGCGCCACTCGAGGCGCTCAGCCGCACCTGCAGCGCCGACACGATCTCCCGGGTGATCTCGTCCTGCACGGCGAACACATCGGCCAGCGCGCGTTCGTATGTCTTGCTCCAGAGCACGCGCTCGTCGCGCGCGCTCGTGAGTTCCGCCGACACGCGGATGCGGTCGCCCGATCGGCGTACAGAACCGTCGAGCACCGCTGCCACGTTCAGCGCACTGCCGATCTCGTTCGCCCCCCCGCCCTGCTCCTTGACACGCGCCGCCGACGCGCGGCCGGCGAGACGGAGGCCGGGGATTTGCATGAGCGCACTGGTCAGTTCGTCCGCGATGCCCGCCGCGAAATAGCTGTTGGCGGTGTCACCGCCCACCGAGGTGAACGGAAGCACCGCGAGGGATCGCTCGGCGCTCGCCGCACTGTCGCCGGAGGTCGACGTGCCCGCGGCGCTCGATGCGTCACTGCGCCACGCGCCACGCCACACGGTTGCTGCAGCGATGACGACAGCGGCGACAGCGAGCGCGCCACCGATCACAGCATGACGCCTCCCACCTGACGCCGGCGTGACAGCCCCGCGTTCCGGCGCGACACCGGCGGCCACCGTCGCGCCGGGGCCACTCGCCCCCGCGCCTAACGCTGCGGCAAACGCTCCGCAGCTGAGATACCGGTCGGCAGGAGACTTTGATAGCGCGCGCTGGATGGCGGCATCGACCGCGGCAGGCACGGCGGGGCGTGTGGCGCGGATGTCGCGGGGTGTTTCGGCCATCAGCCGCGCCACGATGACGGGAGTGGTCGGACCCGTGTGCGGCGGCTCCCCCGTGAGCATCTCATACGCCGTAGCCGCGAGTGCATACTGGTCGGAGCGCGCATCCACCGTTTGCGAACCGGCTGCCTGCTCCGGGCTCATGTAGTGCGGGGTGCCGAGGGAGAGGCCGGTCTGCGTCACCCGCTCGCCGCCTGCCTCGGCGACGGCCAGGGCGATGCCGAAGTCCGCGATGATCGGCTGACCGGCCTGCAGCAGGATGTTCTCCGGCTTCAGGTCGCGGTGCACGACGCCGCGCGCATGCGCGAAGTCGAGCGCGCCGGCTACGAGGGAGACCACCCGGACCGTTTCATCAACCGGGAGCTGTCGCAACGCCTCAAGTCGATGCCGCAGCGTCTCTCCCTCGACATACGGCATCACATAAAAGAGCAGGCCATCCGCCTCCCCCGAGTCGAACAGGGGCAGGAGGTTGGGATGCTGGAGGTTGGCGGTGGTGCGGATCTCGTTGATGAACCGCTCCGCGCCCAGCGCGGCGCCCAGCTCGGGCTTCAGCACCTTGAGGGCCACCTGGCGCTTGTGCTTGAGATCCTCGGCCAGATAGACGGTGGCCATCCCGCCTTCGCCCAGCTCACGCTCGATGCGATAGCGGTCAGCCAACGAAGCCTGCAGGCGTTCGGATGTGGGCACGTGGGCAACTTACGCCGGAGGCAGCCCGTGTCCACACCCATTTCGGGGGTGCACGGCCGCATCGGGGCCGGCGGCATCGGGCCTGGACCCATGCAGGGCCTGGCATTCGCGCACGAGCGCTTCAGGGGGCAGATTCCCCACATGTCGCTTGGTGAACCTGCATCGCGCCTCCTGGCCGCCGTGGCCGACCGCTACCGCCTCGAGCGCGAACTCGGCCAGGGCGGCATGGCCACCGTGTATTTGGCTCAAGACCTCAAGCACGATCGTCACGTCGCGCTCAAGGTGCTGCGCCCCGAACTCGCCGCCGTCATCGGGGCCGACCGCTTTCTCGCCGAGATCAAGACCACCGCCAACCTGCAGCACCCGCACATCCTGCCGCTGTTCGACTCGGGCGTGGTGGACGGAACGGTGTTCTACGCGATGCCGTTCGTGGAGGGCGAGTCGTTACGCGACCGCCTGGCGCGCGAGAAGCAGTTGCCGATTGCCGATGCCGTGCGCATCGCCACCGAGGTGGCCGGCGCGCTCGACTACGCGCATCGCAGGGGCGTGATCCACCGCGACATCAAGCCGGAGAACATCCTGCTGCACGACGGCCGCGCGCTGGTGGCCGACTTTGGCATCGCGCTGGCCGCCACGAGTGCCGACTCGCGGATGACCGAAACCGGGATGAGCCTCGGGACGCCGCACTACATGAGCCCCGAACAGGCTATGGGTGAACGCAACCTCGACGCGCGCACCGATGTGTACGCGTTAGGCTGCGTGCTGTACGAGATGCTCACCGGCGAACCTCCCTTCACCGGGCCCACGGCGCAGGCCATCGTGGCCAAGGTCATGACGGCCGAGCCCGAAGCCGTGTCCACCTACCGCAAGACGGTACCGGCGCACGTGGGGGATGCGGTGACGGTGGCGCTGGCCAAGCTGCCGGCGGATCGCTTCGCCAGCGCAGGGGAGTTTGCTACGGCGCTCGGCAATACCGCCTTCGCCACGACGAGTACTGCGCGACAAGCCGCGTTCGGACCGGCGTCTCGCTGGAGGACCGCGTTCTTTGCGGCCGGCGGGGCGGCGATGTTGCTGCTGGTCCTCACGTCGTTCCTGCTGCTGCGCCCAGCCGCTGGTCCGGCGCTCACGACGTACGACGTCGGGTTGCCGGATTCCGCCACAGTCGATGTTGATGCCTGGGGCGCTCTCAGTGTGTCGCCGGACGGACGGTTCGTCGTCTACGTCGCGCGGCGCGGTGCGGGCAACGAATTGTGGTACCGAAGCCTCGTCGATTCAGTCAGCCGACCCATCCCAGGAACCACGGCCGTGGTCCGCCCGGTCGTGTCGCCTGGTGGGGAACAGGTCGCCTTCATGACCGTGAGCAAGCTGCAGGTCGTGGCGATTGGTGGCGGCGCAGCGACCACACTTGCCGACGTCTCGGTGGCGAACATCAAGTGGACTGCTGACGATCGCATCATGCTTTCGAACGGAGACGGCTCCAGCCTCCAGTGGTTCGATCCTTCGGGACAATCCCTGGGTGTCCAGCCGACGTCCTATTGTTTCCTGCCCGAACCGCTGGGAGACGGCAGCCAGCTGCTTTGTGGCGGGGGGGCCACCAAGTCGGCGTACATCATCAGACCCGGGACGGATTCGGTGATCCCGTTGGCTTCGGCCTCCGGCTCCGAAGCGGGTATCGGGACCATCCGTGCGGGCCTCCGGGGCTCCGATTTCCGCGTCATCGACGACAGGTATCTGGTCTACATGTCGATCGACGGGGATCTTCGGGCGACGACCATCGATCTCGATCGGCGCCAGGCCGGTCGTTCGGTCTCGCTGGTGAGTTCCGTGCATCGGAGACCGTATTCCGGGCAAGGGCAGTTCGACATCTCCGCGACCGGTACACTCGTCTACGCACCAGGGGTGAACGAGGGCGTGGGACACTTGGTGCGATACCGGGCGGGCCGCGGGCTCGATACCCTCAACGCGCCCCCGGCGGCGTATCTGCGATTCGCCATGTCCGGCAACGGCCGCTGGCTGGCGGCGGTGGTCGAAGGGGTGCAATCGCAGGAGCTGCACGTCATCGACCTCTCCACGGGACGGACGTCGGTCCTGATGCAAAGTGCGTTCGTCGGCCAGCCCGTCTGGGATCCGGCCTCGAACAGCGTGATGGTGGATCTGGACAACCGCGTGACGGTGCGCGCGTCCCCCAGTACATCCGCGGCGCCCGACACGGTCTTTCGCGGCTTCTTCGAGCCGCTGCGATTCGTGTCGGACTCGACCGTATTCGGGGTCGTCGGCGGCTTTGATGTGGTCGGTCTGCTCAACCTCAAGACGGGTTCGCGGCAACTCGATAGCCTTGCGCGTGAGGCGGACTTCCCGGACGTGTCGCCCGACGGGCGCTGGATGACGTATAGCTCCAAGGACCTGTCACGGGTGTTCCTCAGTCCGGTCAGCGACCCGACAAAGCGGTATCAGGTGGCGGTGGCGCAGGAGGATGCGCAGTGGTTGTCGCCGACACAGTTCGTGATGAAGAGCTACGACTCGGGCAACTACAAATTGCAGCTCGTCACGATCGATCCCAACGCCGATCCCGTCGTGCAGAGCATCCGAGACTGGTACAGCGACCACCGCCTCATCGAGACGCCGGGACGTTCCTTTGCCGTCACGCCGGACGGCGGCGTCCTCTACGTGCAGGGGCCCGAAAGCCCCACCGGGGCGTACTTGCGGGTGGTCCCCAACTGGGTCGAGCGGATGAAGCGCGCCGTCGACGAGGCGAACCGATGACCACGCGCTTGGCGGCGGCCCTCGCGGACCGCTACCGCATCGCGCGCGAGCTCGGCCAGGGCGGCATGGCCACCGTGCATTTGGCCGAGGACCTCAAGCACAAACGGCAGGTCGCGATCAAGGTGCTCAAGCCCGAACTCGCCGCTGTGATCGGGGCCGATCGCTTTCTCACGGAGATCCGTACCACCGCGAATCTGCAGCACCCGCACATCCTGCCGCTGCACGACTCGGGCAGCGTCGACGGCACGGTGTTCTACGTGATGCCGTTCATCGCCGGCGAATCGCTCCGCGACCGCCTCGAGCGCGAACAGCAACTCCCCGTCGCCGACGCGGTCCGCATCGCAAGCCAGGTAGCGAGCGCGCTCGACTACGCGCATCGCCAGGGCGTGATCCACCGGGATATCAAGCCCGAAAACATCCTGCTGCACGACGGCAGCGCGCTCGTGGCCGATTTCGGCATCGCGCTTGCCGCCGCCCAGACGGCTGGCGGCCGACGCATGACGGAGACGGGGATGTCGTTGGGCACGCCCACCTACATGAGCCCCGAGCAGGCGATGGGCGAACGCACGCTCGATGCGCGCACCGACGTGTACGCGTTAGGCTGCGTGTTGTACGAGATGCTTGCCGGCGAGCCGCCGTTCACGGGCCCCTCGGCGCAAGCGATCGTGGCGCGGGTGATGACGGAAGCACCGCGGGGGCTCGGAGTGCAGCGCAGTACGGTGCCCGCCAACGTGGAGGCGGCGGTGTCGACCGCGCTGTCCAAGCTGCCGGCGGATCGATTCCCGACAGCCGCGGCTTTCGCTTCGGCGCTCAGCGACCCGGCGTTTGGGCGCGTGGCAGCCGGCGCAGGCCACCCGGCGTCGTCGGCCTGGACACCGCGTCGCCTCACGGCGATCGCTGTCGTTGCAGCCGTGGCGGTCGTGGCGGGAGTACTGCTGGGGCGGGCGACGGTGCGCTCGGCGGCGGGTTCGACCGACATCGTGGTGTCGGCGCTCGTGCCTCCGGAAGGCGAGGACTTCAGCGACCGTCGTTCGTTTGGTGCGTTATCCCCCGATGGGCAGCGCTTCGCGTTCGTCTCCCTCTCCATGAAGGGCGAGCGTTATCTGTGGATTCGTGATCTCGCCGCGTTCCAGGCCGAGCGGATCGAGGGGACGCTCGGCGCGAGTGCGCCCTTCTGGTCGCCGGACGGTCGATCCATCGCCTTCTTCGCCAATGGTTTCCTTCAACGCCTCGACCTGGAGAACGGGACGAAAAACGCGCTGTGTCCGCCTCTGACGCAAGGTCCGGAGCGTGGGGTGCCGACAATCTCATCGTGATGGCCACGGCTCGTGGCATCGAGCGGCACCGCCTGGGCCGGGCCGAGTGCGAAGTCGCGATCCCTGCGAAGGACGGGTTTCGGTTTACGAACCCCTCGGTAGTCGATGACGGGCCGCTGGTCCTGTTCGACCGGGGCCGCTATTCGGAGTCGGACTCGGGATCGTGGGGCGATCGATATGCGCTGGCCATGGGCAACATGGAGTCGGGTACGATTTCCACGCTCATCCCCGGGGCCTGGACGCCGACCTTCATCGCCCCCGATCTCGTGCTGTACGCCAAGGCCACGCCAGAGGGCAGCTCTGGGGGATATTCGCGCAACGCCTGAGCCGCGACCGTACCCGGCTGGAGGGAGAACCGATCGCCCTCACCGAATCCGCGAGAAACACTGACCTGCAGTGGTCCTATGCGGTCTCGGCCGGTGGCACGTTGCTGTATCTCCCCAGTCCGGGCGACCGCGAGAAGTGGTGGTGGACCGCCGGGGCACGGTGCTCGATACCGTGCGCCAGCGCGGCGCATATACCCACAGCGTAGCAAACAGACGTCGCTGGGTCGCGATGGCGGCCGGCTTCGACCTGTGGCTCCACGATCTCGACCGCGGCACGTCGACACCCGTTCTCACCAACGACATGGGGCAATTCGCGTTCGACCCGATTTGGTCGCCCGACGACGCGTCGCTCTCCTTCGGTTCCTGCAGCTACGGGAAAGTGGACGAACTCCCCAAGGGAATCCATCGCGTGCCGGTCGACGAGTGCCGACGGGTGACCGATTGGACGAAGGATGGGCGATACCTGATCATCGAACTGGGGGGGCGCCAGGCGTTAACAGCGACCGTTGCCGCCTGGGATGTCGACAAGAAGGAGAGCGTCGGACTCTTCGAGATTTCGGGGATCCTCGCGGACGCTCGGGTCTCGCCTGATGGCCGCTGGATCGCCTACATGAGCTCAGAGACCGGAGTGCCGGAGGTCTATGTACGCCGGTTCCTTGCGAGCGGCCGGGCGATCCGGCTCACCAGTGGCGGCGCGCGGTCGCCGAGGTGGCGCGCCGATGGGCGCGAGTTCTACTACCAGACCTCCGACGGTCTCATCATGGCCGTACCCGTGCCGCCGAGCGGCGACATCGCAGCGGCGGTCGCCGCGCCCTTTTTCCTGGCGCCAGCGTACGCGCGCCTGATGCTCGCGGACCGTGGCACATCCTTCGACGTGACGCCTGACGGTCAGCAGTTCGTGCTGCGCATGGACGGGTCGGGCAACCACGCCGTGCTGATGCAGAACTGGGCGGCGCGGCTTGAAGGCGGCACCTCGCCGAGCGCCAAGCGATGACTCGCCCAGCTCCCGCGCCCACGCCCCGGAACGTCGCGCCGTCGATGACAGACGGTTTCCAGCGTGCCTCACCCTGACCCCTCCGCACCAATGCATCGCTCAAGCGAGACTGAGACACTTCATTGTGCAGCGACCGCTGCCGGCGCCACCGCTCCGGTGACGATCGCGCCGCCCCGGCTCACCCCCGCCGGTATGCGAGCATTGCGCTTCTTCCTCCTCGTCGTCGTCGTGGGCTGCGATGCGGCACCTCCTGACGTGGAGTGGCGCGAGTACGCGAGCGACGCAGCGAGCTCGCGCTTCGCACGTGTCGATCAAGTCGATGCAACGAACGTCGGGCAACTCGAGGTCGCGTGGCGGTGGACATCGCCCGACGAGGCCATCCGCGCCAAACGTCCCGAACTGTGGACGCACCTCAACCAGTCGACCCCACTCATGGTAGGGGGCGTGATCTACACCAGCACCTCCATGAGCCAGGTCGCGGCGATCGACGCCGCCACCGGTGAGACGCGCTGGGTGTTCGACCCCGAGAGCCACAAAGTCGGCTCCTCACCAAACCACTATCACAACCGAGGCGTCGCCTTCTGGGAGCGCGGCGGCGAGCGACGCGTCATCATCGCCACCGGCGATGCCATGCTCTTCGCGCTTGACGCAGCCACCGGAAAGCCGGTCCCCACCTTCGGCACCGACGGCCGCATTGACCTCACGCAGGGGCTGCGACGCCCCATCGACCGGCTTGACTACGGCGTGAATTCACCACCGATCATCTGTCGCGATCGCATCATCGTCGGCTCGTCCATCACCGACTACCCGCGCAACAAGATCATGCCGCCCGGTGACGTGCGCGGCTTCGACGTGGTGACGGGGAAGCAGGAGTGGGTCTTCGAGTCCATCCCGCAGCCCGGCAGCTTCGGCGCGGAGACCTGGCAGGGTAAGTCGGGGCAGCACACTGGGAATACCAATGTCTGGACGATGATGAGCTGCGACAACGAGCTTGGATTCGTGTACCTGCCGTTCGGCACGCCCAGCAACGACTACTACGCGGTCGACCGTCCCGGCGACAACCTCTTTTCCGAAAGCCTCGTCGCCGTGAACGCCACCACGGGCGAGCGGCAATGGCACTTCCAGATGGTACACCACGGCGTGTGGGACTACGATCTCCCGGCGGCGCCGAACCTGGTGGACATCACCGTGGACGGTCGCCCCATCAAGGCCGTGGCGCAGGTGAGCAAACATGGCTTCGTCTACGTGTTCGACCGGGTGACAGGCGAGCCGGTCTGGCCCATCGAAGAACGCCCGGTGCTGCAGACGCCGGTGCTCGCCGGCGAGAAGCTGTCGCCGACGCAACCGTTCCCGACCAAGCCGGCCCCGTTCGACCGCCAGGGACTGACCAACGACGACCTGATCGACTTCACACCGGAGCTGCGCGCCGAAGCGGAAGCGATCGTGGCGCGGTATCACCACGGGCCGCTGTTCACGCCTATTGGTGCGCGCGGCACCATCCTGCTGCCCGGCACCGCCGGTGGTGGCAACTGGGCCGGTGCGGCGGTCGATCCAGAGCGTGGCATGTTGTACGTCCCCTCGCACACCAGCCCGACACTGATCGAGTTGTCCGCCCCACCGTTAGGCGGCGATGGCTATCACAAGCTCTGGGGTACGCAAGCTCCCGTGCCCGGGCCGCGGGGACTGCCCATCACCAAACCACCCTACGGACGTATCACCGCCATCGACCTCAACACCGGCGAGCACCGGTGGATGCAGACCGTCGGTGAAGGGCCGCGCAATCACGAGGCCATCCGTCATCTGAACCTGCCGCCCCTTGGGTGGAATCGGCGTGCCCACGTAATGCTCACGCCGTCGCTGCTCTTCGCGGCGCAGGGCGGCGATGCCGACGAAGGGCACGGAATCGCTCCCCGCTTGAACGCCGCGGAGGCCAACCTGCGCAACGACGATCCCGCGCTGCTCGCGTTCGATCCGCGCGACGGCCGCCAACTCGCGAAGGTGCCGCTGCCGGCGAATGCCACCGGCGCATTCATCACCTACATGCTCGGCGGCGTACAGTACATCGTCATTCCGGTGGGTGGCGCGTCGCTGCCAGCGGAACTGGTGGCGCTTCGGTTGCCGGCGCGGCGATAAGCGCGCTCGGCGCCCGAGCCTTTACGCTCGGAGCGTGGGATGCGGTTGGCGCCCGCACAAAGCAGCCGGGGGGCTGTCGGGCAGGAAGTGGCGGGGATTTCTCACTTCGACCGCCCACCGTCCGGTAGCGTCAATCGGTCCACATCGAGGTTGAACCGACGCAGGACCGCCGCGAACCGCGGCTCCGCGCGCAGTGGGTCGAATGTCGGCGTGACGAACGCTTGCGCAACCAGCAACTGCGGCTCGGACTCGGCGGCGGCCTCGATTGCAGTCAGCGCACCGCTCACGTCACCCAGACCGAGCCTGATGTACATGAGACCAACGTATCGCCCCCACGTCCCGCTCGGCGTGGCTTCCAATTCGCGAAGGATCGCCGTCGCCTCTTCGCGCGCCCCAGACTGAGCGAGCCCCCACGCGGCCAATCCGAGCGGCTGCGCTGTCGTCGCGCCGCGCAGCAGTCGTGCCTGGACGGCTGCCTCTTCGAGACGGCCTGCCTGAAGGAGTACAATCACGGCGATACTGCTGACGGAGGTATTATCAGGGCCGAGCGCGACCGCCCGCCGCGATTCGCTGACGCCTTCTTCGTGTCGGCCGAGCATGACAAACGCCCAGCCGCGATAACTCGCGGCGGTCGGGTACAGCGGGTCAAGGCGACTCGCGTTCTCCAGATAAACCAGTGCTTCCCGCACGCGCCCAATGTTGACCAGCAGCTCGCCCAGGCGAAACTGTGCCTCCGCTGCTCGCGGATCGAGCGCGATTGCGCGCCTGAGCTCACGCTCCGCGTCAACCCAGGCGAAGGTCTCGATACTCGCATGGCCCAGTGCGGTGTGCGCGTCTGCCAGCGAGTCATCAAGCGCGACCGCGCGCTCCGCGGCGGCTCGTCCGCGGGGAAGCACATCGCGCGACTTCACATCCAGGTAAGAGCTCTGCACGATCAGCACGGACGCGAGCAGTGCGTGGGCCTTGGCATAGGCGGGATCGGCAGCGACCGCCGCCATCGCCGAGCGTTCCGCCTCACGTAGTCCCGGGCCGCGACCACGATAGAGCTCGAGTGCCCGCAGGTAGTGATCGTACGCAGCGAGATTGGCCGTGCCGCCGCGGGCGCCCGCCGCTTGCACCACGTCACCGCTCGCCAGCCGCACCTGCAGCGCGCCCACGATCGATCGCGTGATGTCGTCCTGAACGGCGAACACATCCTCCAGCGCGCGCTCGTACGTCTCGGCCCAGATCACCCGCCCGTCGACCGCATTGGTCAACTCCGCGGACACCCGGATGCGTTCCCCCGCCCGACGGACGGTGCCGTCGAGCACGGCATTCACATTCAACGCCGTGCCGATCTCGCGGGCGCCGTCACCCTGTTGCTTGACGCGCGCCGCCGACGCCCTCCCGGCGAGTCGCAAGCCAGGAATGCGACTGAGCGCACCGGTGAGTTCCTCGGCGATACCGGCGGCGAAGTAGTTGTTGGCCGTGTCGCCGCCCATCGAGGTGAACGGGAGCACGGCGAGGGAGCGCTCCTCCTCCGTGGACGTGGCCGCGCCACGCGCCGTGAGCAACGAGACCGCAACAACGCCTGCTGCCACGGAGTCCGGCGACCATCTGCCACCGTCTCGTTGCCGGCACGGACACCGCTCGCGCCGCAACGTTGCTGTCCATCGCCGCGCCGGCCAGGGCATCGGCGAACGCACCGCAGCTGCTGAACCGATCGGCCGGGGCCTTCTCGAGCGCGCGCAGGATGGCTGCCTCCACCCCCGCTGGCACGGCCGGCCGCGTGGTGCGAATCGACCGCGGGGCCTCGGTCATCAGGCGCGCAATGATCGCCTGCACCGTCGGCCCCGTGTGCGGCGGTTCGCCGCTGAGCAACTCGTACGCGATGACCCCCAGCGCATACTGATCTGCACGCGCGTCGACGCCCTGCATCCCCGCCGCCTGCTCGGGGCTCATGTAGTGCGGCGTCCCCAACGACAGCCCAGTCTGCGTCATCCGCTCGGCGCCGGCCTGCGCCACGGCCAGGGCAATGCCGAAGTCGGCAATCACCGGCTGGCCAGCCTGCAGCAGGATGTTCTCTGGCTTGAGGTCGCGATGGACGATGCCGCGCGCGTGTGCAAAATCGAGCGCGCTGGCGATCGACGTGATCAGCCGAACGGTTTCATCGACGGGAAGCTGGGGTTGCGCGAGCATCCGCGCGCGCAGCGTCTCGCCCTCCACAAAGGGCATCACGTAGTACAACAAGCCGTCGGCTTCGCCGCTGTCGAACAGAGGCAGCAGGTGAGGATGCTGCAAACTGGCCGTCGTGCGGATCTCGCTCAGAAACCGCTCCGCCCCCAGCACCGCGCCGAGTTCGGGCTTGAGCACCTTGATGGCAACCCGCCGTTGGTGCTTCAGATCCTCGGCAAGGTAGACCGTGGCCATGCCACCCTGACCAAGCTCGCGCTCGATGCGGTAGCGGTCGGTAAGGGCGGCCGCGAGGCGCGAGGTGGGATCCGATGGGTTCACCCGGACAATGTGGCGCCCAGGGGTGGTATGCGCGACCCGGTCACCGACGGGGCCGAAGGTCGGTCACGACGATGAGGTGGTCAGACGCGATCTGCGAGTCCCCACGCTCCAGGCCCAGCGCCGCCGCCATCGTCGCCGTGAGGTCCTCACTCGCGAACACGAAGCCACCGGTCCGCTCGAGCGCAGCAGCGGAATAGAGCGTCAGGTCCAGCCGCCCCGGGCCGAACAGGTCGACCTCCGGATTGCGCCAGGTCGCCCAGGTCGCCTCGCCCAGGCGCGCGGGATCGGCGAGCCGCAGGTCACCGCCGTCGATATCAAGACCGCGCATCAGCTCCGCCACCGGAGCGAAGGCGCCGACCGGGTTGAAATCACCCGCAATCACCAGCGGCGCACGACGCCCCCGGAGCTCCCGGGCGATCGCGTCCCGGAGGGTACGCACCTGCAGCAGTCGCACGGCATCGTTCGGGCTGCCGTGGTAGCCTGCGCTGCGCAGGTCCAGCGGCACGAACAGGACGTCCATCCCGCCGACGTCCACCCACGCCCCAGTCGCGGAGATCTGATCCCGCTCCTCCACATCGAGTGTGCGGCGGAAGTCCGCCGGCACGATCACGCGCAGGCTGTCGAGCGCCCCGGGCGCGAACTCCACGCGCGCCATGGCCTCAGCCGGACGGATGGGGCGGTCCCGGGTCGCCACGATGGTCTTCTGCCGCCCGCCACTCCCCGAGCGCACCCATCGCCAGGCCCCCAGCGCCGAAAGCATCGGCTCTTCAAAGAATGCGGCGAGAGAGGAGTCCGAAACGTCCTCGTACACCTCGTCCAGCAGCACCACGTCGGGCTGGACGGCGGCGAGCAGTCGAGCGTGACGCGCAGGCCTGCGAAAGCGGTCACCCGCAACGTTCCACTGTGCGACGCGCGCGCTCCGGGGCGCGCGCGACGGCACTCCGGGTGAGGTACGAATGAACGGATCGGGACCGGGCCTCGTGCGAAGGGTGTGGCGAGCGATGTCGCTCCGGCTCAGTATCGTGCCCTGGTCCTCAAAGACCAACTGCATCCGCAGGGTCTGGCCAAGTCGGGCGAAGCCGTCCGGCGCGCCAAAGCGCGCGAGGCGCAGCTCAAATCGTCGAGCGCTCCATGTGGGCATCATGACCAAGCCCACGTCGTGAGCGTTCCGGCGCGTGCCAGGGCCCTGCGCGGATGCGTCACCATTCGGCACTCGGAGCGACGCGCCCGCACCGCGCGTCCCGGGCGGCCCGGGCTTCGTCGGCGACAGGTCCACCACCGAGTCGATCCCCGCTGCGCCGTGTACGGTCCCGCCGGTCGTGGGATCGTCGTCCGCGTCGAGCAACACATGCAACGTGCCTGGCAGTCCCTGTGCCGTAATCGTGTCGCGCGCCGCAAACGAGAGGTAGAACCACGCCGCGTCATCCGCGACCCACACGGTGTCGAGGTGCACGGCGCTCCCGTCCACGGTCTCGAAGTGCATGAGGAGCGGAGCGCCCGCCATTTGCCAGTCGTTGAAATGCCCATCGATCGCGATGGCGTTGCCGCGTGCCGCGTCCACTCGAGGCACCACGGTCGTCGCGCCGGGGGGTCGGCACGCGCCTGCCACGGTCACCGCGAGGCAAAAGGCCAACGGTACCAGAAGGGATGCGATCGCGAATCGTGCGCGCGCGGGCTGCCGGGCAAGCATGCAGCAAGCTACCGCGTCGTGGCCCTGGTCGCAGCCCTCCGGCGGCTCCAAGGCTGGCACCACCTCGCGCGCGGAACGTATGTTGAGCGCATGCCCATTCGTGAGCGATTGCAGCACTCCCTGACCGATCGCTACCGCCTCGAGCGCGAGCTCGGACAGGGCGGAATGGCTACGGTCTACCTGGCGGAGGACCTCAAGCACAAGCGGCAGGTCGCGATCAAGGTGCTCAAGCCGGAACTCGCGGCCGTACTCGGCGCCGAGCGTTTCGTCCAGGAGATCACGACGACGGCGGCGCTGCAGCATCCGCACATCCTGCCGCTGTTCGACTCCGGCGAGGCGGACGGGTTCCTGTACTACGTGATGCCGTTCATCGACGGCGAGACGTCGCGCGCGAAGCTCGACCGCGAGACGCAGCTGGGCGTTGAGGAGGCGGTGAAGATCGCCACAGAGGTGGCCGATGCGCTGCACTACGCCCACGCCAACGGCGTGATCCATCGCGATATCAAGCCGGAGAATATCCTGCTGGCGAATGGCCGGCCGATGGTGGCGGACTTCGGGATCGCGCTCGCTGTCTCGGCCGCGGCCGGCGGCCGGATGACCGAGACGGGGTTGTCGTTAGGTACCCCGCACTACATGAGTCCCGAGCAGGCCACCGCCGAGAAGGAGATCTCTGCGCGCAGCGATGTGTACTCGCTGGCCTCGGTGTTGTACGAGATGCTCGCCGGCCAGCCACCGCACAGCGGTTCCAGCGCGCAGCAGATCATCATGAAGATCATCACCGAACCGGCACCGCTGGTGACGCAGTACCGGAAGTCGGTGCCCCCGCACGTCGCAGCGGCCCTGGCCAGGGCGCTCGAGAAACTTCCGGCCGACCGCTTCGCAAGCGCTCAGGCTTTCGCTGGTGCGCTCGGGGATCCCTCCTTCCGCGCGGCCGGGGGCGGGCTCGCCGCAGCAGGGAGACGCTCGGCGCGCACATGGAGAGACCTGCTCCCGATTGCGACCACGGCACTCGTGGTGGGCACGGCCACCTTCCTGGCCGGCCGCCAGGTCGGGAGTGGACCAACCGCATTCGACGTTGGACTCCCGGACACGGCGCAGCTCGCGTTCGTCATGGATGGTCCGTTTGGAGTCGAGTGGCCTGCGCTGTCGGTGTCGCCCGATGGGGACTTCATCGTTTACGTCGCGCATCGCGGCACTGCGAACGAACTCTGGTACCGCAGTCTTGTCAGTGATGAAGCCCGGCCCTTGCCGGGGACGAGGGGTGGATACCTTCCCGCGATCTCGCCCGATGGCCGATGGGTTGCCTTCGTCGATGGGAAGGTATTGCGCAAGGTCGCGGTGGATGGAGGAGCGCCTCCCAGTGATGTCGCCGAGGCCCTGGCGCCCATCGGCATTGAATGGTCGGGCCCCGATGAACTGCTCATCGCGGCCGACTTTGGCGGACGCACGGAGTGGGTGCGCATGAGCGATGGGGTGAAGAGCCGCATCGGAGGCGTGTGTGGGTGGCCCACGCGCGTTCCCGAAACCGACGACATCTTCTGCCAACCCCAGGCCGGTGTGGGCGGGGCTCCGCGGATTGTGACCCTCGGAGCCGACGGTGCCGTGCCGCTCTCAGCCACGGCCGGGAAGATCCTCGGCGACAGCGCGCGTCCCCTCGCCGGCATGACCCCGAAGATCGTTGGGGACCACGTGGTCTTCGTCGACGTGGAGGGGAACCTCATGGCCGCGGCCTACGACCGAAAGTCCCGGTCGTTCGGCGCCAACCGCGTCGTGCATCGCGGGTTGCGCCGTGCATCGTTTGGTACGATGGGTCACCTGGATGTGACGCGGGCTGGCGACCTGGTCTACGTCCCAGGCTCGAACGGTGGGATGGGACAGTTTGTGGCGACGCAACCCGGCGGAACAACGCGCATCCTCCCGATCCCGGTCAAGGAGCACCAGAACTTCAATGTGTCGTACGACGGACGTCGGCTCGCCGCGTCGTCGCGAGGCGTTGGGGGGTTCGAACTCTGGGTGTATGACGTCGCCTCCGGACAGGGCGATCGAGTCGCCAGCGGCTTCGGTGTGGCCTATCCCGTCTGGGCACCCGACGGATCGCTGGTGTACTCGACGCAGCCGTCGTCGGCCGATCGCGTGTGGACCATGCTGGTGCCCCCCGACGGAACGAGTCCGTCCATCATCCCGGGTCTCACCATGGATCCATTGGCGTTCGTTTCCCGGCGCTTTCTCGTTGGATCGACGCAACTGGATGTGACGGTCGCGACACTCGAGGGCGACCGCGTGGTGCGAACCGACACGCTGAAGCTTCCCAACGCCCAGTACTATCCCGTGGCGTCGCCGGATGGGCGCTGGATCGCGTATGCCGGCGCTGAGAAGGGGAAGATCCAGCTCCTCGTGACGCCCTTTCCTGCCATGAACCGGCAGTACAAGGTGTCCATCGATGCGGCATCGGAACCCCTCTGGCTGCCCGATGGGAGTCTCGTGTACCGCGACAGGTTGTGCTGGTACCGGCTGCGACCCCGCCCCGGTGCCGTGCCGCCGCTCGATGCGCCCGCATCGCTGTTTTGCGATGAGAAGTTCGTCAATACGCCAGGTCCATCAAACGTCTCGATGCCGGACGGAAGCCTGCTCTACCTTCGCAGCGTCACACCGACGACGGCAGGGTACGTGCGCGTCGTCCGTGGGTGGGTGGAGACGCTCTCGGATGAGGGGAGCGGCACCGAGGCTTCCAAATGACCGACGCGCGCCGGGCCTGACCTGAAGCCGGCGCGTCGGCTGCCTAACGCGCCACGCGCCGCAGCCGCATCTCCATCGTCGGAATCCACTGCTGGCCATCACGGCTGAACTCCCCGCGTTCGTGCCACTCTCCCTCGGGGGTCAGGCGGATCGTGTAGCGCGTTCGCCCCCCCG
Source organism: Gemmatimonadota bacterium (assembly GCA_016712265.1). NCBI lineage: Bacteria > Pseudomonadati > Gemmatimonadota > Gemmatimonadota bacterium. Next base: position 1,295,557 of record JADJRJ010000030.1, read on the forward strand.
GCACCTCGAAGCCCCAGGTGAATCCCTGTCCCTCCGACAGCGGTGTCACCACGAAGGTCCCCTCGCGACCCTCATGGGTCATCGATCGCAACTGGTACCCACGCTCCGGGCGCCAGTCCAGCACGCCAAACGCCTGGAACGCCGTATCCCCGACGGTTCCGTCCTTCAGCATCCGGCCAATGCCATCGATCACGAGCACCTGGCCACTCAGCGCGAATCGGACATGTTCGGCCTGGCGGACGTGCTCCGTGCGCCCGGGACCCATCATCATCCGCGCGTCGCCGCTCCACTCACCGACCATGAACGCGAGCTTCTGCATGGCCTCACGGCGCGCAACCGGGTCCGACGCCGTCGGCTGCGCGTCAGACGACACGGCGGCAAGGATCGACACCGCGACGAGAACCCGCGCAACAGCTGACATGACCGACACTCCGGGTGGGATGACAACCGAAAGCTGCCGCGGCGCACCGCGGTCGGCTTGAAGGAATCCGCCACCTCACGGACGGATCTTCCCGTGACTGATCCGCCCGATCAGTCGCGCCACCTCACTGGGTGGCGCTCCATGAATCTCCCGAAACTCGCGCGTGAGGTGCGCGTGGTCGGAATAACCGACGTCCGCCGCGATGTAACTCCAGGTCGTCGCGGGAGCCTCGACATGGCGCGCCGCCGCCTCGCGGAACCGGCGCACCTTGGCATAACGCTTGAGCGTGAGTCCCGTCGCTGCCCTGAATCGCCGAAGGAGCGTGCGTGGGGTCAGCCCCACCGTCCCCGGCAACTCCCCCACCGGGATCGCCCCCTTCGACGCGACGATGGCCAGGACGGCGAGCCGGACCGGCGCGTCGAGCGGGACGGTGGCCCAGTCACTCCCGAGGGCCCAACGAGACAGTGCATGCCGTACCCCATCGTCCCCCGCCCCGTCGTCCAGCGCGCGCACCACTCCCGCGGCCGCCGCCGAGAGGTGGGCAGGCGCCCGTTCACTTCGCCCGACCCACGCAGCGGCTTCAACACGAAGGCAAGCAGCCCCCGCATCAGGCCAGAAACGCATCCCCCAATACCGATCGCCGGGGAAAATGGGCACGACCAACGGCCGGTCGTGCGCCCCAATCAGGATCATCTCCGTCGGTCCCCGCGCATGCGCCGCGACGGCGAGGCTCACACACCCGTCCGGTGGTACGAAATGCTGGACGACGCCGTCGCTGTCCGCCGGTCGCTCGAATCGCCAGATCGACAACAGGTGGCCGGCGAGCTCCGGTGGTACGGGGAACTCCTCGTAGCGCACCGCTAGGGCGTATCGGCGCGCACGTACGCGTCGATCACGGCGCGCTCTCCCTCACGACCAGGCCGCGCATTCCCGTGCTCCATCCCCACGACGCCGCGATAGCCCTTCCGCACGAGGTGGGAGAACACGTTCTGGTAGTTCACCTCGCCCGTGTACGGCTCCTTGCGCCCCGGGTTGTCCCCCACCTGCACGTACGCCACCTCGTCCCACGCCGCATCGAAGTTCGGGATCAGATTCCCTTCGGTGATCTGCTGGTGGTAGGCATCAAACAGGATCTTGCAGGCCGGGCTCCCCACCGCCTTGCAGATCGCATAGGCCTGCGGAATGCGTGTGAGGAACATGCCGGGATGGTCGCGCAGCGTGTTCAGCGGCTCCAGCACCATCACCAGCCCATGCGGTTCGAGGATCGCACTCGCGCGCTTGAGCGTCTCGATCACGTGGGCCGTCTGGTACTGCATCTCCAGGCGCATGTCGATGTGCCCGGGGACGACGGTCATCCAGGTCGCCCCGACCCGCTTCGCGACATCGACGGACCCGCGCACCTCCTCCAGGAACTTCGTGCGCGCGGCGGGATCCCCCGAGGCCAGGGTCGGCGCCGTCCACCCGATGGTATGGGCGACGAAGACTCCCATACGCATCTTCAACCGGCGCATCGCATCGGCGATGCGCTGCTGCTCGGCCACCGGACGTTCCCGCATCCCGTTGTCTTCCAGCGCGGTGAACCCTTCCGCGGCCATGAACTCGAGTTGCGCGACGACGTCCTCGCCCGCATGCGCACGGAACATCCCGAAATGCGGCGCGTAGGCCAGGCGGAAGGTCCGCGGGGCTCCGCCCTGCGCCTCGACCCCTCCAGGGACCGCAGCGGCAAGCCCAGCCACCAACCCGGACTCAACAAAGGCTCGGCGATCCATGGTCATTCGCTCCACCGCCGGTCGACCTTCGTGCGCCCGGGCATTGGCACGGGGGGAACGGCGTATGCCCCTTGTCCCGCCGGCGGGGTCAGGTCCTGCGTCGACGCCATCAGCTGGTCCCAGGTGATCACCTGGCCGGTATACGCGGCCTCGCGGGCCATGATCGCCGACAGGGTGCTTTCCGCCACCTGCTGTCCCTCGTTGAGCGGCTTGCCATCGCGGATGCTGGCGACGAGGTCGGTGTGCTCCTGCACGTAGGGGTTCACCTTCACCCCGGCATAGCTGAACGCACTGGCCCCGACGATCTTCTCGGCCGCGTCGGTCGTTCCCTTCGTCCCGCGGAACTGCTCGCCCACATGGTCGGCCGTGCCGTCGATCTGGCGGCACATGCTCGTCACGTGCACGCCGCCCGGATACTCGAAGTCCACGGCGAAGTGATCGAAGATGTGCCCGTGTTCCGCCCCGGTGCGCCATTGCCGCCCACCGACCCCCACGGCGCGCACCGGGTGTGACCCCACGACCCAATTGGCCACGTCGATGTTGTGGATGTGTTGTTCCACCACATGGTCGCCGGAGAGCCAGGTGAAGTAGAGCCAGTTGCGCACCTGCCAGTCGAGGTCGCTCCACCCCGCTTGCCGCGCCGCGTGCCACAACCCGCCCTGGTTCCAGAACACCTGCCCGGAAACGAGCTCGCCGATCGCGCCGCCATGGACACGTTCAATGACCGCGCGATACGACGGGTCGTGGCGGCGCTGCGTGCCGGCGACCACAGCAAGTCCCTTCGCCTTGGCACGAGCCGCGGCCGCGATCACGGCGCGGACCCCGGTGGGATCCACCGCGACCGGCTTCTCCATGAAGACATGCTTGCCCGCGTCGACCGCCGCGGCAAAGTGCACGGGCCGGAACCCCGGTGGGGTCGCAAGGATGACGAGGTCAATCCCGCTGGCGAGGACCTTCTGGTACGCGTCGGGCCCGCTGAACGCGTGGCCGTCGTCGACCTTGTACTTCGCGGCGAACGCCGGATTCTCCGCGGCCGCCTTGGCCAGGTTCTCGCGGCAGCTGGCCACGCGGTCCGCGAAGAGGTCGCCGACCGCGACCAGCTCAACACCTTCGCTGCCCCGCAGGCAGTCGCGCGCCGCCCCGGTCCCGCGACCACCGCACCCGACGAGCCCCACCTTGATGGTGGCCGCGGACTCCCACGGCATGGCCCGCAGCGGACGCGCGAAGGCGAGTCCCGCCGCCACACCCGCTCCCGCCTGCACGAAATCACGTCGCGAATATCCGGACATCTCGCCTCCTGGGGTTACGGCTCGCGCACGATGCGAAAGCCGACAAAGGGCCCATCACTCAACCACCAGCTGCTTTTTGGAATTTGTGGATCGCGCTCGTTCCAGCTCTCCCCCTGCCGCGCGCGCGCCAACGGTCCCACGGCCGCAGGAGGATCCTGCCACGACCCGCCCCGCACGACCAGCGCCCGATCATCAGGGATCACCCATTCCGCGACGTTCCCAAACAGGTGGTAGACCCCCGGTGCGGTCAACGCCCCGCTCGCGACCGGCCGAGTTCCGGATCCGGGCACGCGAGTCGCCGTGGAGTCTGCCGTCTGCCGTCTGCCTTCTGCCGACTCTCGCTCACCGTCTACCGTCCCATTCCCCGCGAGGTCCGCCGCACGCTGCCATTCCGCCTCGGTCGGCAGGCGATACCGATGGCCGGTCACCGTCGAGAGCCACGCGCAGAACGCCACCGCGGCATCTCGGGTCACAGAAATGACGGGGTAGCCCGCGTGGCCGAACCCATAGTCCGGGTTGCCGTACGGCCGCGACGGCCCCGCCACCGCATCCGCGCCGGCGGGAGAATACCTCGGGGACGGCGCACGGCTCATCGTGAAGGCGTCGTAGGCGTCCCACGACACCTCGGTCCGCCCGAGCAGGAAACCCGGGACGTCGCGGCGCGATCCCGCCACGGTCACGGCACCGGCCGGGACGCGCACCAGCTCGATGGTAACCAGGGTCCCGGGGATGGAGTCGCGCACGATCTCCTGCCCCCACACACAGGGCGCCAGCAGCAAGGCAGACACGGCGACAGCACGCCAGGGCGCGAGGGCAGTCACGGTGCCCCGACGGTATTACCTTCGGCCCGGAATGTCTACCGCTCTCCTGGGGTTCCTGCTCCTTGCCGGACCGGTGGCCCCGGACACCACCCCGCGGGCCTACACCTTCCGCGAGATCCACCTCGACGTCGCCGTTCGGATCACCCTCTGGTCGCCTAACGAGGAACACGCACGGGCGGCGGCGGCCGCGGCCTTCCGGGAGATCGCGCGCCTCGAGGACATCTTCTCTGATTGGCGTCCGACGAGTGAGTTGCGACGCCTCGAGGCGGGCGGCACGGGGTGGCAAGCCACCTCGCCCGAACTAGCTCAGCTCCTGGGGAAGGCAATGCAAGTCGCACGGGCAAGCCGCGGCGCCTTCGATCCGACCATCGGCCCCCTCACCCGTCTGTGGCGCGCCGCGCGACACACCGGATCGCCGCCGGACGCGCGCATGCTCGCCACGGCGCGCGCGCGCGTGGGACATGCCCACCTCGATGTGGATACGCTCGGCCGGCGCGTGCGACTGCGTCGCGCGGGGATGCAACTCGACCTCGGCGGCATCGCAAAGGGGTACATCCTGCAGCGGGCGCTCGACGTGCTCCGGCAACATGGGGCGCCACAATCACTCGTCGAGGGCGGTGGGGACCTCGTCGTTGGCGAGGCACCGCCAGGAAAGCCGGGATGGACTATCGCGACCCCCCTCGCCGACACGACCATGGCAGCGCTGGCTGGCGCGTTAGCCAATGCCGCGCTGGCCACCTCAGGACCCACCGAGCAACAGATCGTGGTGGACGGCCACCGGGAATCGCACATCCTGGACCCCGCGACTGGACGCGGCACGCGCGCGCCTCAGGTCGCGACCGTCATTGGGAGGGACGCCGCAGTGGCGGACGCGGTCGCCACCGCCCTCACCGTCCTGCCCCCCGCGGAGGGTCGGCGACTGCTCGCAATGTTCGGCCTTCGTGGCGCCCTGCACGACCCGGTGCCGGCGTCCCCGCCCCGGTAACGGCGGGGCAATCATAGCTCCCCATCGCGGCGCGACCCCTGCCGTCGCGACAGGAATGATGGTTGCATACCTATCCCCCGCGGCGCGGGGAAGAGGTCACGCGTACCCCGCGCGCGCACTAAGATCCCACCCCGCAGCACCAGCGCCCAGCCCCCGGTTCCAGCCTGCAGCCACCCTCGACCAGCGGCCCGCCACCTTTGCCCTCCATCGCGGTCACCTGCAAGTGCGGCGAGCAGTTCAACGTCGACGAACGCTATCTCGGCCAGGTCATCACCTGCTGGAAGTGCAAGCGTCCCATGCGGCCGAGGCATCGCGTGCGCACCCCCTCGCAGTACGTGCACGTGGCGCAACGCGCGCTGTCACTCCGCGATCGCGTCACCGCCATCCGCGAGCGACTAGGGAGGGCCATCCGGCACAGCTGGCCCTTCGCGCAGCCATGGATCGAACGACGCCCGGTTGTCTTCTATCTCGCTATCGCCTCCTGGTTTCTCCTCGCAGGCGTGGCCGCCGTTGCGGTGGTGCTTCCAACACTTGGGGACCGCTGGATTCCGGCGACCGTCCTGCTTTACGCGGGCCGCTGGACATACCTGGTCCCCGCCGTCGGGCTCGGCCTGCTCTCCCTCGCTGTCTGGCGCCCCTTGCTGGTGCCCAACCTCCTCTCCGTCGGGATCGTCCTTGGCCCCATCATGGGCTTCCAGCTCGGCCTCCGCAGCTGGTTCCCCGCACCATCTGGCGAGCCCCTGCGGATTGTGACCCTGAACGCGGGCGGTGGCAGCGTTGTCGCGCCTGAGCTCGTCGCGCTCATGGACTTATGGAAGCCGGATATCCTGGCGTTCCAGGAATGCGGCCCCGCGCTCCAGGCCGTGATCCGTACGATCCCCCGTTGGCACTCGCACGACGCAAATCCCCTGTGCCTGCTGTCCCGTTTTCCCATCAAGGACGCACAGTCGATGAACCGGGACGACCTCGAGCGCGTGCGGGGCGCCGAGCGTACAGGTGCGGGAGGTGCTGGGTACGTCACGCGCTATGTCCTCGAAACCCCGGCTGGGCTCCTCGGGGTGACAAACCTTCATCTCGAAACAGCCCGGAAGGGGCTCGAATCCGTCGCCGAAGGTGACCCGGACCTGACGCGGCTTCGGGACAACATGGATATCCGGGAGATGGAGGCGCGTCGAGCGCGCGCGTTTGCCGACGGTGGCGTCATCCCCATGCTGATCGTTGGGGACTTCAACGCCCCCCCGGAAAGCCGCAACCTCAGGGACAGCTTTGGAGACCTGACGAACGCGTTTGATCGGTTGGGGAGCGGTTTCGGCTACACGCGCTACAATGGCTGGATCCGGCTTCGGATTGATCATGTGTTCAGCAGTACTGGCGTCCGTCCGATCCGGGCGCGGGTTGCCGGAGACGTCGGCTCGGACCATCGGCCGGTGATCGTCGACTACAGAGTCCTGGACCGAACCAGCGAGCGTTAGGGCATTGCAACAGTGCGACGACTGATGCGCGCACGCCGTGGGCTCGCAGCTTTGTCGCCACAGCTTTCGGGCGATCTTCCCCGCGAAACACACGCATCTCCAAGCAGCGCATGGGATTCCGGCGCCGCCGAATCCGGCACTGGAGTTGCTCCGTACGCCTGTGTGTGCCATTTTCGGACGTCCTGCGGGGCCCCGATTCCCTCATATTTTCCTGCTTTCACGTGGCAGCTTGCACCAAGTGCAACCAGCGACTCTCTCCCGGTGTGCGATTCTGCACCGGGTGTGGCGAGGCCACGCCAGGTCTGATCATCGGGACGACTGGGCGCGCCCAGTTTCCTCCCATGCTCGGCAGGTGCGACAAATGTGGGCACGCTAACCGAGTTGGCGTGCCTTTTTGTGCACGGTGCGGCTTTCGGATGGCCATCGTGACCGATGAGACGTTGACGTTCTGTCGGACCTGCGGGACGATTCGCACCGACGAGACGGCGCGCTTCTGTTCGGGCTGCGGGACCAGGATCGGCGGAGGTGGGCCACCAGGTGCCGGGGAACGGCGCCACGTGGTATTCCGCAGGTCTCGACCCGTGCGTCGCTCACCGTGCTCGACGCGGCCGGCACGGCCGCACGCGTGATTGCCCTCGAGAGCGACTCCGCCACGATCACGACCGACGGGGTCGAAATCCTGGTGGGCGACGGGCACGCGGGGGGTGACGGCGCCACCCTCTCCCTGCGATCGGACGGCGCAGAGGTGGAGCCGTGGGTGATCCCCAGGCCCTCTACATCTTCCTGACCACCGAGACCCAGCTGAATGACGGCGATGTCCTGCTGTTGGGATCGCAGGTCATTCGTTATCGTCGCTGGGTGGATGACGGCACCTACTTCGCGGACCAGTCGATGCTGGGATCGATCCTGCCGGGTCGCGACTGCGCGGTCCTCGAGCAGTTGCGCAGCGACGGACGCGTTCGGGACATGATGTACCTGTGGCCGGGGCGGTCGATCCTCATCGGCCGGGAAGAGGGCGACTGGGTGTTTGCCTTCGACCGCACCATGAGTGCACGGCATGCGTCGATCACCTGTGCCGCCGATGGCACGTTGTCCGTGCGCGACGTCGGGAGCCGCAACGGGGTGGCGGTCTCCGTTCGTGGGCCGCGTCGCATGACCAGCGGACAGCGTTTGTCCCTGGCTGGGAAGGTCATGCGCGTGGACCTCGCCTGACGTTCGCGGGATGAAGACTCCCATTGAGGTGAAGGCAGCGCGCCTGCAGGGGCGGCGGGGACGGTGGCTCCATCATGGTCGAGGTGTATGCGGTCACCGATGTGGGCCGCACGCGCGATCATAACGAGGACGCCTTCCTCGTCTCTGACCTTAGCGACCGGGCAGCCCTCGACTTCGACGCCTCGGTCCAACAGCGCGTCGGCGCTCGGGGCCTCCTGTTCATGGTCGCCGACGGCATGGGCGGCGCCGCCGCTGGCGAACTCGCGAGCGCAACGGCCGTGGATGTCGTGCTGCGTTCGTTGCGCGACGACTGGTCGGCCGCCGCGCCGGGCGCACCGGAACTGTTCGTCGACGCCATCGAGCGTGCGGCCCAAACAGCCAACAGCGTCATCTACCGCTACGCGACCGACCACCCCGAGGTCCGCGGGATGGGAACCACGGCGACCATCGCCGGCCTCCTGGCGATACCCTGTTCCTCGCCCAGGTCGGCGACTCCCGGGCCTACCTCGTCCGCGACGGTGTCGCCCGTCAGCTCACCAAGGATCAGTCGCTTATCCAGAAACTGGTCGAAGCCGGTGAGATGACCGAGGAGCAGGCGGAGCATTCCGAACGCAAGAACATCATCCTCCGGGCCCCTCGGCCCGGAAGCGCATATCAAGGTCGACCTCACCCACCAGCGCGTGCGGCGCGAAGACGTCCTGATCCTCTGCAGCGATGGACTCTCCGGGCTCGTGAGAGGGAGGACATCGCGCGGTGTGTTCGGGAGGAGCGCGACCTGCTCACGGCGTGCCAGCGGATGGTGGATCTCGCCAACGAGATGGGCGGGCCCGACAACATCACCGTGGTTGGCGCGCGCTTCGACGGCGCTGGCCTCAAGCGCGCCTCGGCTGACGATGCGGTGGGACACCAGCTGTATGAGCGAAGCGGGCCACCGGCTGCGCCGGGCACCGATCTCGATTCGCTACTCCGCGAACGCACCGCCGCCATGATGCGCGGCACGCCGATCGAACCCTTCCCTGCTGCGGTCGTCGCCGAACGCCGGCGTCAGGGACTGATGATTCGTGCGGCGCTCGCGGCGGCCGGGGCGCTGCTGTCGTTGTACCTGCTCTGGCGGTGGCTCTAGCGGGAGCAGCTGTACTGATGCGGCACGAGAAGCACGAGACTTGAGCAGCACGGGCGGCACGCCTCCCCGTGCTGCGCGTACTGCCCGTGCCGCTCGTGCCTCGCTGTGGCAGTTATCGGCTACGGGCCGCCGCCCCACAGGTCTTCCCCAGCACCCTCCCCCCGCGCGCGCCCGTCGCCGCCGGCACGTTCCCCGGGCGCCCCGTAAGGTGCAGGTAGCCCAACAACGCGAAAGCTACGGCCTCCTTGGCCTCGCCGTCAAAGAACAACTGGTCGAACCGCCGGACCGGGATCGGGGCGACCGCGTGGGCAATCGCCTCGACGAGCACCGGATTCTGCGCCCCGCCGCCGGACACCACCAACTCGGCCACCGGCTCCGGGACAAACTGTCGCAAGCTGCTCCCGATCGACCGAGCCGTCAAGGCGACGGCCGACGCCACCAGGTCCGGCCCCGTCGCCTGCGGGTGTTCGGCGCGGCATCGCTCGATAAAGCCGGTGATGTATGCCGCATCGAAGAACTCGCGCCCGGTGGTCTTGGGTGGCGGCGCGAGGAAGTACGGATCATCCAGCGTCGCCTCGACGGCCGCGTGGATCACCTGCCCCTGGCGCGCCAGACGACCATCCACGTCGTAGGTCAGCGACGGATCTACGCGCTGGGTCACGCCGTCGATCACGACAACGCCGGGGCCAGTGTCGAACGCCCGCAGCCCGAGCTCGGTGCCACCCGGCGGGACCACTGTCACGTTCCCGATCCCACCGATGTTCTGCAGCGCCCGCCAGGTGTCCGGCGACGAGAAGAGCACGCGGTCCGCCATCGAGACCAGCGGAGCTCCTGGCCCCGCGGCCACGTCGGCCACGCGGAAGTCGCTGATGACCCGACAGCCCGTGCGCTCGGCGATCACCGCGGCTTCGCCGATCTGCCAGGTGGAATGCCCCGGCACGTGCCAGATCGTTTGGCCGTGCGAGGCAATCGCCGCCACGTCGCCGCGGGCAATACCCGCCTGTGCGAGGACGCGGATCGCCGCGGCCGCCAGCCATTCTCCAGGTCGAAGCCCAGTCGACAATACTCCTCCGGCGTGCCCCCAACGAGCGCCTGGGCCAGCCGGGCGCGATCACCCTTCGCATAGGGCGCCACATCAAACCCAAGCAACTCAGCCTCCACCCGTGCCCCGACGTCGCGAAAACGGACGACCGCGGCCGAGATGCCGTCGAGCGAGGTCCCCGACATCAGGCCGACGACGATCATGCGTTCCTCGCTGGCGCCGAGGACCTTGCGAATCACCCCGTCGTGCGACGCGAGGGCCGCTGCGCGTCGGACAATGAGCCGCCGGTCGCGTGCATGACAATCGCCAGCTTCACGCCCGATCCGCCGCTTGCAGGAGGTCGCGCGCCACCTCGCGCGTCACGTCGCAGACCTCCATGACGATCCGCTCCTGACCGATCGGCCAGCTTCACGTTGGTGGCGCGCAGGTCCACCATCAAGTTGCCGAACGTCTTGCCCGTGCGAATCATCGCACCGGTGGTGAGCATGTTGAGGATCATCTTGGTGGCGGTCCCCGCCTTGAGGCGTGTGGATCCGGTCACGACCTCCGGCCCCGTCACGGCGACAATCGCCTGGTCCACCCTCTGCTCGAACTCGGCATCGATCGGCGTGCAGGCCAGCATCACCGTGCGGGCACCGCGCTCCCGCGCACGCAGCAATGCCCCGCGCACAAACGGCGTCGTGCCTGAGGCCGCGATCCCGACCACCACGTCACCCTGGCGCACCCCGCGCTCGTCCACGGCCTGCGCGCCGCCCGCCGGGTGGTCTTCGGCCCCTTCCTGCGACCGGAACACCGCCGGCTCTCCTCCGGCGATGATCCCCTGCACCAGATCGGGATCCGACCCGAACGTGGGCGGGCACTCGGAGGCATCCAGGATCCCGAGGCGACCGGAGGTGCCCGCCCCGACGTAGAACAGTCGCCCTCCCGCCCGGAACGCGTCCTCGACGAACCCCATCGCGCGCGCCACCGGCTCCCGTACACGCGCGACCGCATCCGCGACGGTTCGATCCTCGGCATTCATGGCGTCGACGATCTCCAGGGTCGTCGCGAGGTCGATGTCGGTCGTGCGGGGGTTGCGGTGTTCCGTGATGCGGGGGTCGAGCGGGGGCTTGGGCGAGGGGGACGGCACGTCGCGGTGTCGAAGGAAGTGGGATCGCGCGGCAAGGTGCCGAGCGACGTAAACTTACCCCGTGCTGCTGCCCATGCTGAAACGCCTCGTGCCCGCTCCTGATTGCGCTCGCTGGACTAGTCGAGCCGCTGGACGCCCAACGTCGTCCCCGCGAACGCGCACGGGACCAAGGGCTCGTGGTGGGAAACGCCCCGCGCTGGTTCGCCACCGCCGGCCCCGGGATCCACTGGGGTCCGTATGTGGTGGACGATGCCACCGGTAGCACCTGGGACCTGGATGCGGCGTTCTCCTGCGCGGCTCACTGGAGCGGGAGGTCGCGCGGTTTCTGGCGGTGGGGGTGGCGTTCAACTACGCGCGGCTTCCCCTGAACTTCAACACCTTCGGCGGGACCTCGGGGTGCAGCCGTTGTGCGGCCGATGCCACGATCAGTTCGTATGGTGCGACCGTGCGTTATGGCGGCGGCCCCGGCTTCCACCAGGTGATCGAAGGGTTCCTGGGCGCGCTGCGTTATGGCAACTTCGCTGTCACGGGTCGCGAGGTGGACATTTCGAACACCGATTTCGCCTTTGGGGCCGGGTATGGGTTTGGCTACACCATCGCCCCTGACTGGCAGTTGCAGTTTGTGCAGGATGGCTTGTACGCGGTGCACGAGCGGAGCACATCCGGCCAGGGGGGTGGGCGCTTCGCGCGCCACTTCAACTCCAGGTTGTCGCTCCGTGTGGGGTTCTAGCCGGTGGCTCGCCGGCCCACGCACCCCGGTGAAAGCCGAGCCCTACGTTGTCGTACTTTCGCGTCCCGGACCACGTCGGGACCACCTGACACCTTCCAGACATGCGTGACATGAGCCGCCGTCTCCTTGCCTGCGCCCTTCTCGGCGCCCTCGCCTGCTCGCGCACGCCGACTCCGGGTGACTCGTTAGGCGCCGGTGTCCCGCCCAGGCAAGCCGCGACCTTCCCCGCCGGCTGGCGCTTCGCGGCGGGAAGCCCGGCCGCCTTTGGCAAGGAGTTCATGATCGCCAGCAATGAGCGCCGGGCGTCCGATGCGGGCAATGAGATCATCCGGGCCGGGGGCAACGCGGTCGATGCCGCCGTGGCCGTGGGATTTGCCCTCGCCGTCACCTACCCGGTCGCGGGCAACATCGGGGGCGGTGGCTTCATGGTGATCCGCATGGCCGACGGGCGCAACGCGGCCATTGACTACCGTGAGGTCGCCCCGCTCGCCGCCCATCGCAACATGTACCTCGATGCCGCCGGCAATCCCACCAACGAAAGCATTGTGGGGTACCGCGCGTCAGGCGTCCCGGGAGCGGTCGCCGGCATGGCAGAAGCGCTGGCCAAGTACGGCACCCTGACGTTGTCGCAGGTGATGCAACCCGCCATCAGGCTCGCGCGGGACGGCTTCACCGTGGACTCGTCGCTGCACCTCTCGCTCGCCTCCAGCCGCGACTACCTCGCCCGTTTTGACGGCAAGGACGTCTTCTTCCCCAACGGCCAGCCGCTCGCCGTGGGGAGCCTGTTCCGGCAACCGGCCCTGGCCCGCTCCCTGGAGTACATCGCCAGCACGGGCCCGAAGGCGTTTTACGACGGACCGGTCGGCGACTCCCTGGTGGCGGCGATGACGCGCGGCGGCGGCATCATCACCCGCGAGGACCTGCGACGGTACACCCCCGAATGGCGCGCCCCCATCCGCAGCAGCTACCGCGGCTACAGCCTGTTCACCATGCCGCCCGCCTCGTCCGGCGGCATCACCATCACCGAAGCACTTAACATGCTGGAGACCTGGTCACAGGTCCCGGCCTGGGGACGCCGGAGTACGCCCACCTCCTGGGCTCGGCCTACCAGCGTGCGTTCATCGACCGCAATAACAAGCTGGCCGACCCCGCCTTTGTCCAGGTCCCCATCGCGCAACTCACCAGCAAGGCGTACGCGCGTACGCTGGCCAGGACGATCGACCCGGCCCGCAAGACGCCCACCCCGCCCAACGGGGCGCAGATCATCGAAGGCCAGCACACCACGCACTATTCCGTTGTGGACAACCACGGCAATGCGGTCGCGACGACCACCACCATCAACAACGGCTACGGCTCCGCGGTCTACCTGAAGAATGTCGGGTTCTTCATGAACGACGAGATGGACGACTTCGCCACGGCGCCCGGCAAGCCCAACATGTTCGGCCTGGTGCAGTACGAAGCCAACGCCATCGCCCCAGGCAAGCGCATGCTCAGCGCGATGTCACCCACGATCGTCCTCGACCCGCAGGGTGAATTGCTCCTGGTGGTTGGCGCAGCCGGGGGGCCGCGCATCATCACCGCGACCTCCCAGGTGATCCTCAACGTCATCGACCACCGGATGTCGCTCGCCGACGCGATGCGCGCCCCGCGCCTGCACCACCAGGCGTTGCCGGACACCCTGATGGTGGAGACGGGTGGCCTCACGCCGGAGGCCGAGTCCGGGCTGCGGGCGATCGGGCACGCCGTGCGGTACATCCCGGGGATCGCGAACGTCAACGCGGTGATGCGCGTGAAGGGTGGCTGGGAGGGCGTGAGCGAACCGCGAGTGGGTGGCACCGGAGGGACCAGCGCTCGGTAGGAGGTCCCCCCGCGAAGCGTCCCGCGGGACACGGCCGGTGACCTGGTCTTGGACCTCGCACCGCGACCCGCGCCACACGCCGGCCTGAGCCCCCTCCCAGCAAGCGGCAGCGCGGAGTTCCCAGGGCACGGGCCGGTGCGTCCACCCCGGGATCTTGCTACTCACCACCTGTCCATCGGCGTGGGCGTCACCCGGGTCACACACTGGGGTCATTCTCCTAACCCGACCCCCGATGCACGATCCCATGCTCCGCCGCGTGCTCACGCTACATGTTGCTTGCCTGCTGCCCCTCGCCACCCTGGGTGCCCAAGGCACGACGACGCCTGTGGAACGCGCGATTGCCCGAATGGGCGGCCTCCCAGCCCTCCAACGCATCCAGCGCGTCCGTTTCGAACAAATGACCCTCTGGCACCGCCAGACGTTCGAGTCACGCCCGTTCAGCGACGTGGTGGGTTCCTACGAGCGCGTCTCCGACCTCCGCGACTACTCGCTCCCCGCGTGGAGAAACACGCGCCGCCCGGTCAGCGCGGCCGCGTCGCCCTTCACCATGACCGACCTCGTCCGCGACTCGGTGGCTGCCCGCCTCGCTCCCACCGCACCAAATGCCCCCGCCGCGTGGACCGCCCTCAACATGGCGTACGTCGACGAGCGTAGGGAACTCTTCACCTTTGCGCCGGACCGTGTCCTGCTCGCCGCACGCGCCAGCACAGACCTCAGGCCGCTCGCTGACACTCTCATCGACCGACGCGCGTACCACCGGGTGCGAGGGACGCTCGATCGTTTTCCCACCACGCTCTACTTCAGTGTGTCCGACGGCCTGCTCGCCAGGGCGACCTACCTCGCCGCGCACCCCGCCGACTTCGGCCTCGCTCCGTATGGACCGATGGAAGTCGACCTGTGGTTCGGCCAGTGGCAACCCATCACCGTGCCGGGGAGTTCCCCGGTGACCTACCCCATGCAGTGGGACATCGCGCGTCTCGGAGTGCCGTACAAGCGTATCACCCTCCTCTCCGCCAACTTCGACGCGCCGGCTCCCCCCGATTCGTTCGTGATCGCCGACGACACCCGCGCAGCCTACCATTCCGGAGCAGCGTCGCGACCGATGTGGGACCTCCCCCTCGACTCGGCGCGGATCATCGATGGGCGTTTCGCCACCCTGGGCGCCATGGGATTCCCACCCGCCGCCGTCAAGGTGGGGAACCAGTGGATCCTGCTTGAGGGCACTGCCGTTCCCGATCGCGCACGAGCGGAGTCCGCATGGCTGAGCGGCCGCGACGCGAGCAAGGGGTACGGGGCGGCGATCATCACCACAGGGCGCCCCATCCCTGGCGGTGCAACGTGGTTCCTCCAACAACAACTGCCGATCCTGTTTGGCAGCGGCTCCGAGCGCTCGCTCGGCACCATCCTCTCCAACTGGCAGGTGAAGCGCCCGGCCCCGCGGCCTGTCGTCGCGCCGCGCTGGCTGCGGTTCGATGGCGACTCGCTCGTGGTGGCCCCGCTGGATGTACCGGGAGCGGCCGGAGGCCTGGTGCTGTATGTCCCGTCGCTGCGCTGGGTCTATCACGCCCTGGCCGTCTCCCCGCTGGTACGCAGCCTCGTCCTGGAGGAGGCCCAACGGCGCGGCTGGGTCGTGGAGCGCATCGGGCACGCACGCGCCATCGTGACCCCCGTTCCCCCGCCCGCCCGTTAGGCAATGGCCACCTCCACGTCGGACACGCCGACGGCACGACTGGCGTGGAGCTGGCTCCTCCTGGCCTTTCTCGTGCCCGGCGCGATCGCCGCCCTGCAATCCGCAGCTGCGTATGCCACGCGCGACGCGCTCGGTCGGGAGTGGCCCTACGCCGTCCTGCAGCTCCCACGCTGGCTCGCGTGGGCGCCCGCCACGCCGCTCATCTTCGCCGCCCAGCGCCGCTGGCCCCTGGCACGCCCCGGGCTCTCGGGGGCCCTCGTGCGCCACGGGGTCCTTTCCCTGGTCCTGTCCACCGCGATGGAAGCGGTGTTCCTTCCCATCACGCTCGCCATCTCTGCACGCCTGAACCCCGGGGACGTGCGTGAGATCTCCGTCGCGGCGCTGGTGAGCCTGACACTCCTCGGCCGCCTGATCCCGGGCGCGTTAACCTACGCCGCCATCGTGGGCGTGGCGTCCACCCTCGATTCACGCGCCCGGCTGCGCCACCGAGAAGCAGCCGCTGAGCAGCTCCGGGGACAGCTCGCGGCCGCCCAGCTGAGCGCCTTGAAGATGCAGCTCCATCCGCATTTCCTCTTCAACACGCTCCAGGCCGTGAACGTCCTCATCTCGCGCGATCCCGCGGCGGCGTCGCGCATGGTCACCCGACTCGGCGACTTGTTGCGCACGACCCTCTCCCGGGCCCGGGACGCGGAGGTCCCACTGGGTGACGAGTTGGCGCTCGTCAGGCAGTACCTGGAGATCGAGCATATCCGCTTCGCCGATCGCCTGGTCGTCCAGTGGGACGTCGCGCCCGGGCTGCTGGGGTACTTCGTGCCGGACCTGATCCTCCAACCGCTGGTGGAGAATGCCATTACGCATGGGATCGCCACGGTCGCTGGCCCGGGAACCATCACGATCTCCGCCACAGCGTCCGACGACGAGCTCCACCTGACGGTCCGCAACACGGGCTCCATACCCACGGCGCACGGCCCGGAGCGACTGGGCCTGGGCATCACCCGCGAACGCCTGCAGACCCGTTACGGCAGCCGCGCCCGCTGCACCCTGCAGGTGGATGCGTCCGGCACCACCACGGCTACCATCACCCTCCCCCTGGAACGCCACGACCCGCATGCCTGAGATCACCACGTTGATCGTCGACGACGAGCCGCTCGTGCGCGAGGGACTCCGCGGATGCTGTCATCGCGATGGCCGGCTGACCGTGATTGGCGAGGCACGGGCGGGCGCCGAGGCGGTGGCGATGATTCGGCGGCACACGCCGGACCTGCTCCTCCTGGATGTACAGATGCCGGAACTCGACGGCTTTGGCGTGCTGGAGGCGTTAGGCGACGCCGCACCACCCGCGGTCGTCTTCATCACGGCCTACGAGCGTTATGCGATTCGCGCATTTGACCTGCACGCGGTGGACTACCTTCTCAAGCCGTTCGACGAGGAGCGCTTCACCACGGCGGCGACACGGGCGATCGCCCGCGTGGGTGCCGGCCGACGGGACTGGACGCCGGTCGTCGCGGACGCGCGCGCCGGCAGCCGGCGACTCCTCGTCCGGGAAGAGGGGCGCACTGTCATCGTCCCGGTCGAGGACGTCGATTGGATCGAGGCGGCCGACAACTACGTGAAGCTTCACACGGCGCGGCGGACCTGGATGTTGCGGGAGGCGATGCGGTACCTCGAGCAACAGCTTGCGCCTCAGGGCTTTGCCCGCGTGCATCGGTCGGCCATGGTGAACTTGTCGCGCGTCCGCGAAGTGCAGCCGCTGTTTGGCGGAGAATCGGTGATCCTCCTGGCGACGGGCACCCGCGTGACCCTCAGCCGCGGCTACCGCGACCACTTTCGGGGGCGGCTCGCCACGGGGTGACGGCGGGTCAGGCGCGGGCGCGGTCTTGCCGCCGCACAGCTCGCTGCACGCCGGGCCTACGGCGCAGATGCATCAAACATCCAGCCCATGATCCACCATCGCGTTCCGTCGTGAAAGAGGGTGATCGAGTTCACCCCCCGGGCATACGGGGTGCCGCCCGGGGATCGCGCGCTGGCGTAGCTGCTCCAGACATGCACCATGTTGCCCGAGCGCTTCTCGACACGATCGGTCTCCCACTCCCAGAAGCCCTCCCCGCGCGGGGCATTGCTCCCCATGGTACCCCGCCAACGCCTGCACCCGCACCCGGGGGGTTCCTGCTGAGTCCTTGCTGGCGATCGCGACCCAGGCATTGGGATGATGCAGAGGGCGGTCGCGCTCGGCGTCGACGGTCCCACCGGCAGGCCCGGAAACGACCTCGTAGTAGGCTCGAATGATTGCATCGATCGACGCCACGTCACGCGCCGCAGCGCCTTGCGCACCAAGTGATGCCGAAGCAACAAACGCGGAAACCACCAACAGCGCCTTGCTGATGGTTGGAAGGATCAGGCCAAGCCGATTCATGGATCCCATGGGTGACACGAAACGTTCGCCAACGCAAGGCAGTACGTACCTAGTCCTCGAGGCCTTTCCATGACCAACGAGGCATACGCAGGCCTTCCGGGACATCCTGCCGTGAACGCGCATACGCCGCCATGGTCGTCGTCGTCGTCCATACAAAGTAGTCAAGCAGTGCCTGCCTCAAGGCCGGCTCCAGGCTACCCAGATCGTCCAGCGCAAGCGAGAAGCACGCGGTCGCCCGCACATCCATCTCCTCGTGTGCCCCATTGCCACTGTGCATTCGCATCGACTGACGATTCTGTGCCGTACTCCGCCGAGTAGGTTGCCGGACCGCCCCAAGCCTCTGCCCAGTACGCAGCAAGCCGTTCGGTGTGCTGTGGGTGGTAGCCATGACTGAAGGCGTGCGCGACCACCTCATCGCCAAGACAGCGTTCGTGCCAGGCATGGGCCAAGCGAAGCACGGCGTTCATCCCGCCCAGGGCATCGAAGAGCGGAGGTCGCGGCACGGGGAGTGGGAGTTCGACCGGGTGGGCATTGTCGTTCCGGTTCACACGGGCGCTCATGCGACGGGCAGGCAAAGGATGCGACGGAAGTACACCACCAGCAATGGCAGTGCCGTAGACGCTGAGAACATGAGGGTGCCAGCGGCATTCGCGCGGTCGCCGTTCGGTCAGCTTCCGCAGCAGTTTCGAACCCACCTGCGGTCGCCGCCGAACCCCCACGGGGGTGCCGCGACCGAGCCAGCAGTGTCGTTCGGATCCGACTCCTCCTCGTCGTCATTCCGTGCGCCGGCCAGGGCGACGACGGGGGCGGCGCCGCGTCAGGACGACCGGAGCAGACCGGCCACTACCTCCCTCCCACCGAGGGTGGCCCAACACATGCATCATGCCGCGCACTGATGCCACGCTACCGCACTCCCGGCCCGACCGACCCCCGCCGCCGCTGGCGGCCCGACGTCGCCCTTGTGTTATGGCACGCGGCCACAGGTGGTGAAGGTTGCCCGACTCCTCCCGCCCTGCAGCAGGAGTTGAGCGTCTTCACCGTGGACACGGGGCAACACTATGATGACGCCCTGCGCGGTGCCCTCTATCGGGATTTGGAGCTCGCGGCACCCGACGCGTTCCTCGGCGTTGGCCCGGGGGATCCGATGGAACAGGCCGCTCGTATGTCGGCAGCCACGACCCTGGTGCTCCTCGCGCATGCGCCCACGGATGGTCGTGGTCGTTGGAGACATGAACCCGACCCTCGCTGCGCGCTGGTAGCCTCGCAACTCGGCATCCCTGTCGTGCACGTCGAGGCCGGACTCCGGTCGGGCGACCCGGACATGGCCGAGGAGCGCAACCGGTGCATTGTGGATCATGCCAGTGCCCTCCTGTGTGCACCGTCGCTCCGGGCCGCGGCGACGCTGGCACGGAGGGGGTCACCGGACAGGTGGTCGTTCACTGGCGACATCGCGCGCGATGTTGGAAGCGTCCGTCGCGCGCTTGCCCACGGCCAGGGCCGAAGCGCCGTTTGTGCTCAGCACCCTGCATCGCGCCGAGTTGACTGATGCTCCAGAGCGGCTCCAAGAGGTGATCACGGCGCTGGGACAACTCGCGCTCCCGGTGTTGCTTCCCCTGCACCCCCGCACCCGCGCCGCGATCGATACGCCGGCCGGCCCCTTTCCCCCTGGCCGCAGAATGACCGTCACGCCGCCGCTGGACTACACGCGCATGCTTTCGGCCATCCGCGACGCCAGCGTCGTCGTGACTGACAGCGGGGCGTTCAGCGCGAAGCGTACTGGCTCGGGACGCCGTGCGTGACGATGCGTGGGATCACGGAATGGGTGGAGACCGTTGAGCTGGAGCCAATCGGCTGATCGCCCCGTCAGGCGTCCGGTCGCCTGCCGCGAGGCGTCGACGCTGCGCGGTGCGCGCCGCGTGATTGGCCGCGCGACACCTATGGGGGTGCGGCGACGCCGGCCTGCGCATCGCCG